>JBBQJA010000040.1:0-34321 GCA_038325465.1 Hyphomicrobiales bacterium
TCCGCCTCTCTAAGCTCCTGCACCCGATGCTCCGCCTGTGGTAGCACCGGCTCCCGATGCTCCGCCTGTCGTTGCACCAGCCTCCGAGCATCCCGCACCCGAAGCCCCGCCTGTCGAAGCACCTGCACCCGATGCCCCGCCTGTCGAAGCACCGGCACCTGGGGCCCCGCCTGGCGAAGAACCGGCACCTGAGGCCCCGCCTGTGGAAGCACCGGCACCCGAGGCTCCGCCTGTCGAAGCACCGGCACCGGTGGCGCCGCCTGGGGAAGCGCCGGCACCGGAGGCGCCGCCTGGCGAAGCACCGGCACCCGAGGCGCCGCCTGTGGAAGCTCCTGCACCCGAGGCTCCGCCTGTGGAAGCACCGGCACCCGAAGCTCCGCCTGTGGAAGCACCGGCACCCGAAGCTCCGCCTGTCGAAGCACCAGCCGCCGAGCAACCCGCACCCGAAGCCCCGCCTGTCGAAGCACCTGCACCCGAAGCCCCGCCTGTCGAAGCTCCTGCACCCGAAGCTCCGTCTGTCGAAGCTCCTGCACCTGAGGCCCCGCCTGTCGAAGCACCGGCTCCTGAAGCTCCAGCCGCAGAACAGCCGGTCCCGACGCCAGCGCCAGCCCCTGAGGGAACGCCGGTTCCGGAAACAGCGCCAGCCCCTGAGGGAACGCCTGTGCCCGCACCGGCGCCCGACCAATCTGCGACAGAAGCGCCTGCGCCAGTCGTCCTGCCTGTTGAAAACGGCGCACCGGTGCTCGACAGCGCCAAGGAAGAGCCCGTCGCTCCCGCAGAAGGCGAGGCAGCCGCTCCGGTCGCACCCGTTGCCCCGGCAGGCCCTCCACCGACCACCGACGCCGAAGCCCAGGCCGCGATAACGCAGAGTGCGCCCATCGCCCCCGCCCCTGATCCGCTTGCCGAACAGGGTCAACGTGTGGATGCGGCACCGGCCCGCGAACGTCCGCTTGACGCCGAAGTGGTCCGGGAAGTCGACAATCGGATCATTTTCGAGATCAACAACCAGATCGTGATCCAGAACTATGACACCAGCCGACTTCGGCAGGCGGAAGACCAGATCTACTATGAGGATCTTTCCGGCGGGCGCACCCGCGAGGTGATCGAACGCCCCAATGGTGCCCAGGTGATCACCATCCGCAACCGCTGGGGCGACATCATCCAGCGCTCGCGGATCACACCCGACGGCCGCGAGATCCTGCTTGCCTACACGCCGGAGAACGACGTGCAGGAGCGGCGCGTGTATGTCGATCCGGGCTTCGGACTGCCCCCGTTGCAGCTCACCATTCCGATCGAGGAGTACATCCTTGACGCCAGAGTGGCCCGGGATAGCGATTATCTCGAGTTCCTCAGCGAGCCGCCGGTTGAACGCGTCGAGCGCATCTACACCATTCAGGAAGTGCAGCAGTCGGCTCGTATTCGAGACAAGGTGCGCCGTATCGACCTCGATACGCTGACATTTGAACTCGGCAGCGCCGCGATCCCGGAAGGGGAAGTCCAGCGCCTCGAAACGGTTGCCAATGCGATGGTCGAGATCCTGAAGGCCAACCCGGCCGAGACCTTCCTGCTTGAAGGGCATACGGACGCCGTCGGCTCCAACGAATCCAACCTGATCCTGTCGGACAAACGGGCGGAATCAGTGGCCATCGCGCTCACCAACGTCTTTGGCATTCCGCCGGAGAATCTTGCCACCCAGGGCTATGGCGAGCGGTATCTGAAGATCCGCACCGATGCGCCGGAGCGCGAGAACAGGCGCGTGGCCATCCGCCGGATCACGGCGCTGGTGACACCTATCGCGTCTCGCTGAGGCCCGACACCCCCGTCAAACGGAAAACCGCCCGCAGTCCTCCGCTGCGGGCGGTTTCATATCATGACAACGGCGCAAGGCGAGCAGACATTGCAGCGTCCGGAAGGGTGGTTGACCACGACAGTCGGCCTTTCACATGTGCATGTGCGGGCCGTCCAATCGTTGCCGAATGCAACGGCCACATCTAAAGCTGTTCCGGTGTGGTCAGAATCGCCGGAATAGCTCTATCCTCTTGTTTTGACGCAATTCCGGACGCGAAAGCGGTGCCACTTTCGCTGCAATTGCTCTAGTTGCTGGGAGTGTCGGCGGGTGGCGCGACGTCGGAGTCCATCTTGCAGCTCTTGAGCCACACGTCGTAGACCGCATGATCGACCGCGTTGAGACCCGGGGAGTCTGCAAACATCCAACCGGTGAAAAGACGGCGGATCTTGCGGTCAAGCGTGATCTCGTCGACCTCCACGAAAGTTGTCGTTTTCGGTGCCTCCGTTTCGTCGCGGGAATAGCAGACCCGGGGGGTCACCTGCAGGGCACCGAACTGGACGGTCTCATTGATATACACGTCAAACGTCGTGATGCGACCGGTGATCTTGTCGATGCCTGAAAACTCGGCCACCCTGTTTTCGATGCGGGCAGCCTCAGCAAGACGAACTGGCAGGACTGACACTCCGGTCGCAAGTGCGAAAGAAGCGAGTGTGAGGAAACTCAGGATCCTGGCGTGCATGGTCTCTTGGTCCGTCCCGTCGCCCGAGCGCAATCGGCGTCTTTGAAGGTTGCCGTTCATGCATGTCGCGCGCATATGGTTTCATTTGTGCGACAACGTCCATGCATTTATTCAATGTTTTACAGCGACCTTTTCACATCCGATGGAATGCGCTGCGCTGCAGGTGGCGGTATCTGTCAATTGTGGCGGCGGCAGGCCGATCCCGCTGAAGGTCTCAGGATTTCGGCGTCCAGGCGTCATAGTCGCCGGTCACAGTCGGGCGAGCACCCTGATTGAGCAGCGAACCCTTCGGCCGATAGGCGCGGGCACTGCCGGTGTGGTTGGCTTCGTGCGGCCGCTCCCAGTCATGGCCAGCATAGGTCTCGGCGGACGGGGCGACGTCTGTGCAATGGTGCATCCATCCATGCCAGCCGGGCGGGATGGTGGAAGGCTCGGAAGCGCCGTTGTAGATCACCCAGCGCCGGGTTCGGCCTTCGGAATCGGTGCCACCTTCATAATAGACATTGCCGCTTTGGTCTTCGCCCACGCGCGCGCCATGCCGCCAAGTATGAAACCGGGTGCCGATGGTCTGGCCGCTCCACCAGGTGAAGAACTGCAGAAGAAACGTCTTCATTGCGCCAAAGCTCTTTCGCGATTGGATTGTGGTTGCCTTATGACCCCTCGTGCGGCGGAAGTCCAGAGCCGGACGGTTGCCGCCCGGCCCAATTCCATCGTCATACCGATACGGGATCTCGAGACTCCGGGACCCTTCACGTCCGGACGGCCCGGCGGACAGGGGTCGCCTCGATCATGGCTGGTCGAGCGGCTTTTCCATGACCAGCGCCGGAATTCCGGATTGCTCCGGGAGCGCGTTGTCGGTCCGGCCGACCTCGGAGAACCCATGCGCGAGATAGAATGCAATGGCCGGCGCATTGCCCGGATCGACTTCGAGCTGGATCAGCTTTGCGTCCGGAAAGCAGCTCTCGATCTCGGCGAACAGGTCGCGGCCGATCCCCTGGCGCAGGCAATCGGGATGAACGTAAAGTTCGTGCAGCGTGACAGTGCCGTCCGCGTCGTCGACCAGCGTGGCGAAAGCCATGCCGCCAAGCTTGCTGCCGTTGTCGGCGACGAGAAACTCGCCGTCGGGCCGCGTGATGCGCTCGGAGACGGCAGTCGGCGAATGCCATTCCTCGATGATTTTCTCGACCCGCTCCTGGTTGTCGAGCCGCGCGTAGGTGTCCCGCCAGCTGGCGACCAGCAGATCACGCACGGCGGCGGTGTCACGGGTGGACGCGGTTCTCACGAAGAACATGCTCATTCCGAAAGTCCCAGCTTGACCTTGACCAGGTCCTGCACGGCCTGAGGATTGGCCTTGCCGCCCGTGGCCTTCATGACCTGGCCGACGAACCATCCGGCCAGTGACGGCTTGGCGAGCGCCTTGGCGACCTGGTCGGGATTGGCGGCGATCACCTCGTCGACAGCGCGTTCGATGGCACCGGTGTCGGTGACCTGCTTCATGCCGCGGTTTTCGACGACTTCGGCCGGATCTCCGCCTTCGCTCCAGACAATCTCGAAGAGATCTTTTGCGATCTTGCCGGATATGGTTCCATCCTTGATCAGATCGAGAATGCCGCCAAGCTGGGCAGGAGAAACCGGAGTCTCCTCAATGGCTTTGCCGGATTTGTTCAATGCGCCCAGCAGGTCGTTGATAATCCAGTTTGCCGCCGTCTTGCCGTCTCTGCTGCTTGCCACGGCCTCGAAATAATCGGCAATCGCCTTTTCCGAGACCAGAATGGAAGCGTCATAGACGCTCAGGCCAAGTTCGCCGACGAAGCGCTGCTTCTTCTCGTCGGGCAGTTCCGGAAGGTCGGCTTTCAGTGCCTCGACGAAGGCGTCATCGAACTCGAGCGGCAACAGATCGGGATCGGGGAAATAGCGGTAGTCGTGGGCGTCCTCCTTCGAGCGCATGGAGCGGGTCTCGCCCTTGCCCGGATCATACAGCCGGGTCTCTTGGTCGATCGTGCCGCCGTCCTCAATGATGGCGATCTGACGGCGCGCCTCGTAGTCGATCGCCTGGCCGACGAAGCGGATCGAGTTCACATTCTTGATCTCGCAGCGGGTCCCGAACGCGCCGCCGGGCTTGCGTACCGAAACGTTGACATCGGCGCGCATGGAGCCCTCGTCCATGTTGCCATCGCATGTGCCGAGATACCGCAGGATCGAGCGCAGCTTGGTCACATATGCTTTGGCCTCGTCGGCCGAACGCATGTCGGGCCTGGAGACGATTTCCATCAGCGCGACGCCCGAGCGATTGAGATCGACATAGGACATCGTCGGGTGCTGGTCGTGCATGGACTTGCCCGCATCCTGCTCGAGATGCAGCCGCTCGATGCCGATTTCGATGTCCTCGAACTGGCCTTGGCGATCAGGTCCGACCGAAATGATGATCTTGCCCTCGCCCACCACCGGGTCCTTGAATTGGGATATCTGGTAACCCTGCGGCAGATCGGGGTAGAAATAGTTCTTGCGGTCGAAGACCGAGCGCTTGTTGATTTTCGCCTTCAGCCCGAGACCGGTGCGGACCGCCTGCCGGATGCATTCCTCGTTGATGACTGGCAGCATGCCCGGCATGGCGGCATCGACAAGGCTTACGTTGGAATTGGCGGCGTTGCCGAAGGTGGTCGATGCGCCGGAAAACAGTTTCGAGTGGCTGGTGATCTGGGCATGCACCTCAAGCCCGATGATGATCTCCCAGTCTCCTGTGGCTCCGGGGATAAAGCGCTTCGGATCGGGCGTGCGGGTGTCGACGAGGCTCATGGCAGGCTCTTCTTCCTGAGAAGGAAATGGGTGATGGTGCGGTAAAACAAAGCGTCGCCGACTGCAAGGTCCATGCCGATTGCCAGCGAACAGAAGGATCGGCCCGCTGTTGCGTTTGATCCAGGTCAAGGCACCGCCTCCCCGTTCGTGGGATTGCTGATCCCGACCAAGGCAAGGAGGATCTGATGAGTGTTTTGGACCTGCTCACGCGTATGCTGCGGCCCGGGCGGCTGATGGACGAGATGACCAACAAGCTCGACATCGCGCAACAGATGGCGACGCTGCCTGACCATGCGGCCGTGCGCGAGCGTGCGTCCGCACGGTGCGCCGACTGCACCCATACCGATGCCTGTCGCCATTGGTTGACCCACGAGCCGTCCCCGGCAAGCGCTCCTGACTTCTGCGGGAACCACGATCTTTTCGAGCGCGTGCTGGCGCGCGTTGAGCTCACTGCGCGCCCGGACTGAGTTGAACTCGGCCTTCGATAAAAACCACTTGTCTCAGACATCTCCATAGAGGCCATCGCCCGGCAATCGGTCGGCGTCGCCTTCAGGCCCGCCGTCACCATCCGCCGCAAAGGACTTGACCATCTCCACCTTGTCAATGTCAGTGTCGAGTGATGGCGCATAGGCCACCATATAGGCGCTGACATGATAACCCAGTTCTTTGCACAGCCGGATCGCGCCGAGATTTCGGGCATGGGTTCCCAGGCGCGCCTGCTGGTGGCCGCGGGCGCGGATGGCTGTTTCGAGCTCGCCGATGAGACGGGTGCCGATGCCACGGCCTTGAAAGGTCGGCAGCACCCAGAGGTCGGTGATCTCGTCATCGGCATTCTCGCTGGCGCCCCAGCCTGCCATCGCACCGTCCCACTCGGCCACCACGATGTCGGGCCAGCAGCGATTGCAGAAATCGGTGTAGGCGGCCGTGGCGTTGGCGCGCAAACGCTCGACATCCTCGCCCCAGGACGCAATGGCAACCTCCCAGGCAAAAAGTCCGATCCGGGCGAGTGCACCGGCTTCTGCGGATCTGGCCGGCCGGACCGTCAGCAATTGATTGAACCTCCCAGTTCCCGGCACAGATGGGCCGGATGAGAGCAACTTTCGCCGCAAATCGCCCGTCTGACAATGGCCTCCGGGAGGTTTTCGACCTTGGCCTTGGGACCTTCAAACCTTCACGAAGTGAGAGCGCATGGGGTGAAACGGATTTCACCGAATGCGCTCTCGACTGGACGATGCCAGGGGTCTCCCACCCCTGCATCAGCGGATCAGAGGTCGAAGTCGCTCGGGACCAGGTAGTGGATGCCCGCAATCTCGATCTGGAACTCAGGCGTGGCGTCGTAGTCGGTGTTTCCGGAGACGATCGTCGAGCCTCCCGAAAAGGCATAATTGATCTGGCCAGGCCCAGTGAAGGCGGAGCCGTAGCGGAAGGCGAAGGCCTGGTCGCCGGCCAGATAGGGGTTGGCGTCGATCCGGGAGATGTCGATGTAATCGAAGTCCTCCTGGAAGTCCGAGATCCGGTCACGGCTTGTTCCGGGTCCGCTGTCGGTCGCGTTGGTATAGATGAAGCCGTCATAGCCTGCGCCACCGATAAGGACATCGCGTCCCGCACCGCCGGTGATGATGTCGTTGCCCGTGCCACCGTCGATCCGGTCGTTGCCCGTGCCTCCATCGATCCGGTCATTGCCCGCGCGGCCGTAAAGAAAGTCCGAGCCGGCCCCGCCGAAGATGACATTGGCGCCGTTCGTTCCCCGCAGGCTGTCGCTGAAGCTGGTGCCCGTGAGGTTCTCGATCGACACATAGCTGTCGCCGCGCGCTTCATTGGTGTTGGCGGACGCATAGAGCAGATCAGCGGTGACGCCCGCAGCCGCCCCGGCATAGCTCGCCGTATCCGTGCCTGCGCCGCCATTCAGCCGGTCAGCACCAAGGCCTCCGATGAGGCTGTCGTTGCCGAAACCGCCCAGGAGCGTGTCGTTGCCGTTGGCACCGTAGAGAAAGTCGTTGTATGCACTGCCGAACAGAACGTCGGAATAGGCGGTGCCCACTTCGTTCTTGGCACCGGTCGTCGCGTAGACGAAGTCACTCGCCACGAGCTGGCCGGGTGCAACACCGTTGAGGGTCAGCGCGTGATCAAAGCCTGCGTAAATGGCGTTCAGCGTCGCGTCGCCATAGGCGTCGGTCGACAGCAGCGCCAGGATCTGGCTGAAATCGGAAACACCCCAGGCGGTGACGTCGACGCGGTCAACGCCGAAGGTGAAATCCTGGATGAGGTCGTCACTGAAACCGCTGGTCGCGGTGCGCGCGCTCATGACGAACCAGTCGTAACCAGCACCACCGAAGTAGTCGTTGTAGCCGGCGCGGCCGATGAGATTGTCATTGCCGCCGTAGCCATAGAGGACATCGTTGCCGACGGTGCCGTAGATTGTTTCCGACGAATTCGTTCCAACTATCGTTGCCATCGTTCTGCTCCTTGAAGGGCATCAGACGCCCCGTGGAGCAGAACCTAGCGCCAAAAGCATGAACCGGGTCTGAACGGATCAAGGCGATTGGGTGGCAATTGCGCGGCCATTCCGCGTCGCGCGATTGGCGGCGCTTCATCTTGACTTCCGGTATGACGCCAAGGCGATACGGATGCATCCGTGGCAGGCTGAGACGGTCGGATCACCACCACCTGGTGGGCGCGAACCGGCCGGCGGCCTGTTCGATGACATGGGCGACCTTGAACAGCGTCTCCTCCTCAAAGGGCCGACCGATCAACTGCAGGCCGAGCGGCAGCCCGCGTGCGCACAATCCCGCCGGCACCGACAGTCCCGGCAACCCCGCCATGTTCACGGTGACGGTGAAGATGTCATTGAGATACATCTTGACCGGATCGGACGCCATGTCCTCATCTGCGATGCCGAAAGCCGAGGACGGGGTGGCCGGCGCGAGGATGGCGTCCACGCCCGCCTCGAAGGCCAGCTCGAAATCGCGCTTGATCGAGGTCCGGACCTTCTGCGCCTGCAGGTAATAGGCGTCATAGTAGCCGGCTGACAGCACATAGGTGCCGATCATGATGCGGCGCTTGACCTCTGCCCCGAAGCCTGCCGCGCGGGTCTTCTCGTACATGTCGGTGATATCCCGGCCCGGCACCCGCAGGCCGTAGCGCACTCCGTCATACCGGGCGAGGTTGGACGAGGCTTCCGCCGGTGCGACAATGTAATAGGCGGGAAGCGCATACTTTGTGTGCGGCAACTCGATGTCGATGACCTCGGCACCCGCATCCCTGAGCCAGGCAATGCCTTGCTGCCAGAGCGCCTCGATCTCTGCCGGCATGCCATCGACCCGGTATTCCTTGGGAATGCCGATCTTGAGGCCTTTGACCGAGCCGCCGAGCGCGGCTTCGTAATCGGGCACCGGAAGATCGACCGAGGTGGTGTCCTTGGCATCCACCGACGCCATCGAGCGCAGCATGATCGCCGCGTCGCGGACGTCGCGGGTGATCGGTCCGGCCTGGTCGAGCGAGGAGGCGAAGGCGACGATGCCCCAGCGCGAGCAGCGCCCGTAGGTCGGCTTGATGCCGACGGTGCCGGTAAAGGCCGCCGGCTGTCGGATCGAACCGCCGGTGTCGGTGGCAGTCGCCCCGGCGCAGAGATGGGCCGCGACCGCAGCCGCCGAGCCACCCGACGAACCGCCGGGGACAAGATTCTGGTTCGATCCGGTGGCGCGCCAAGGATTGATCACCGCGCCGTAGCAGGAACTTTCGTTGGATGAGCCCATGGCAAACTCGTCCATGTTGAGCTTGCCGAGCATCACCGCGCCGTCCTTCCACAGATTGGCCGTCACAGTGGATTCGTAGCGTGGCTCAAATCCGTCGAGGATCTTCGAGCAGGCCTGGGTGTGGACACCTTCAGTGGCGAACAGGTCCTTGATGCCGAGCGGAATGCCCTCGAGCGCGCCGACGCTGCCTGATGCGCGACGGGTGTCGGAGGCTCGCGCCATCTCAAGCGCGCGGTCACTGGTCACCGCAACATAGGCATTGAGCGCCGGATTTGCGACAGCTATTGCCTCAAGATAGGCGCTGGTGAGGTCGACGGACGTGGTCTCTCCAGCCGCGAGCGCCTTCAAGGCTTGGGAAATGGTCAGGCTGGTGAGGTTCGTCATGGGCAATGTCTTCTCACAGGAAATATGGGCGTTCTGGTTGGCACATGGTGCAGGCGGTCAGCCTGGCATCATTCCACTACTTTCGGGACCAGAAAGAAATTGTCGGCGCTTTCAGGCGCATTGGCGAGGATGTCGGCGGCCTTGGAGCCATCAGACACGACATCGTCGCGCGTCTTCATGCGCATCGGGGTGACCGACGTCATCGGCTCGACACCGGTCACGTTGACTTCCGAGAGCTGTTCGACGAATCCCAGGATGGTGTTGAGTTCGCCTTCCATCTGTTTGGCCTCCTCCTCGCTCACGGCGATGCGGGCTAGCCGCGCCACACGCTTGACGGTCTTCAGGTCAACGGACATCGGGGCCTCTCGGAGCAGGGGAAAGTGACGCCCGCTATAGCGAGCGCCGCCCGGAAGGGCAAGGCTTGGTGCTGAGCCGCCACGGCCCGGTCAGGAAACTTCGACGGTCTCCCCCGCCCTGGGCGTGGCCACAAGGGAGGCGTCATCCTCCATGGCTTCAAGGAAAGCGGCCGGGGTCTGGTCAATGATCCCGAATGAGCCGTAGTGGCAGGGCAGAACCTTTGCAAACGAGAAGTACCGCCGGCAGGCAAGGGCCGCCACCGCACCGCCCATGGTGAAGCGGTCGCCGATCGGCACCAGGCCCACCTCCGGACGGTGCAGTTCGTTGATGAGTGCCATGTCGGAAAAGATGTCCGTGTCGCCCATGTGCAGCACGGTCGGCCCGCCCGCCGAATGCAGGACCACGCCATTGGCGTTGCCGAGCGCGTGCGACACGCCATCGGTGGTGATTTGCGCCGAGGAATGCAGCGCGTTGACGAAGGTCACGGAGAAATCGCCGGTCGAGATCGTCCCGCCGGTGTTGCCCGGCTCGAGCCGCCCGAGCTTGT
Source organism: Hyphomicrobiales bacterium (assembly GCA_038325465.1). Taxonomy (GTDB): domain Bacteria; phylum Pseudomonadota; class Alphaproteobacteria; order Rhizobiales; family Rhizobiaceae; genus Hoeflea. Next base: position 10,368 of record JBBQJA010000040.1, read on the forward strand.
GGTGATGGCCAAGCCACATGCACAGATCGAAATTGGCCACCACAGTGGCGCCGGTTTCCCGCGCGATCGCGGCCGTGTCTCCGACATGGTCGCCATGGCCATGGGTGAGAACGATGTGGGTGACGCCCTTGGCGGCGTCCTTCATGTCCTGGCCGGCAAATCCGGGATTCCCGGTCAGGAAGGGATCGAGCAGGATGACGGATGATCCGGTCTCAAGACGGAATGCGGAATGGCCAAACCAGGTGATTTTCATGAGGCAGTCTCCTCGACGCTCGCTTTTCCGATGGGGGAAGTCTAAAGACTTTCGCGGTCGGCCGGAAGCGGTTGAAGGCGCAGTCCGGCCGGACAGGAGAAGGCGAGTTCATGGCTGTCATTCGTATCGAGGACATCGCCGGGCAGATTGCACCCGGAACCACCATCGCCGGGCTTGATCTCGGGACACAAACCATCGGGCTTGCCATCTCGGATCTCGGTCACCGGCTTTCAACGCCGCGAGCCGTCATCCGGCGCAGGAAGTTTACCCTGGATGCCGACATGTTGCTGGCGGCTTTTGTCGACAACCACGTCGGTGCCGCTGTTATCGGCCTGCCAGTCAACATGGACGGCACGGAAGGCCCACGCGCCCAGGCGACCCGCGCCTTCGTGCGCAACATGGGATCAAAGACACCCGTGCCCTTCATCTTCTGGGACGAGCGACTGTCCACGGTCGCGGCCGAACGGACTTTGATCGAAATGGACGTGTCGCGGAAAAAGCGCGCCGACCGGATCGATTCCGCCGCCGCTGCCTTCATTCTCCAAGGCGCGCTTGATCGGCTGACCGGTCTGGCGGGCAGCTACTCGGCAGGTTGATCGGCGCGTAGAACGATTGCAGGTTCAGCTTTGCCGAACAGACGCACGACACCGTCCCGGATCTGGCGCCAGCGGTAGCGCAGCACGACGATCCCTATCACAAGCACCGTGTCGAGGAGGATCGCCTTGAGGGCCAGACCGGGAACATCCTCTGGCGGCATGCCGAGAATGTCACCATAGATCATAAACACGAGGTCATGGAGGTCCCGGCTCAGAATCCGGTAGCCGAAGTTGATGTCATGGTAGGACAATCCGTACCAGGACCCCAGGAGACAAAGCGGAATTGCCCACAGGATGAGGAACCATTTCAAGAGCTTGGTCCTTTGCGGGAGATCGAGGCGAGCCGGGCGCTGAAAGCGGCATGGCTGGCTGCGTGGCGGTTGACAAGCTCATCGAGTTCGGCAGCTTCGATCGCGTCGGGTTCGGGTTGGCGGACCATCGGGACAAGGGTGCGGACACTCAGCATCAGGCCGGTCGACACGACAAGGGACAGAAACAGCAACGACCCCGCCTGCCCGCCCGCCAAGCTCACGCAGACCACCAGGAAGGCGGCGATCGCAGATATGGCCGCAGCACCTTCGGCCATGGGCCGCGCCTCGTGCTGCTCGTCCAACTCGCCAAAGACGAAGAACAGCATGGCAAACAGCAAAAGACCCGCCGCAGCCAGATTGGCCGCAGCCAGGAAGCCGTAGAAGGCAATCTGGCTCGCCTGGTCTATCCCCATGGTCATCATGGCGAGCGAAGTGGATCCTGTGAGCCCGGAATGGGCGAACAGAACAAGCCCACCCAAGCTCGTTCCGCCGCGCGGCACATAGACGAAGACCAACGCCATCAGCACCAGGAAACCGACCCAGAACATGAGCATGACAGCGTGGAACAGACGGCTCGAAGGCATTGAAAATCCAATAAATTGCAAGGAACGGCATGATGAGACTTGAGCCAGCATGGCAAGGTTAACGAGCCTGCGCAATGTAAACCATTTGTTAAGGTTAACGCTTCGGGTTGTCTGTCTCGGTCGTCCATCCTATGAGGAGGCCACGCGCGCGAAGGCAGGCCTCTCCCATGGTTCCGATTTTTGAAAGCATCCTGCCGATCTTCCTGCTGGTGGCATTTGGGGCTGCGCTCAAGCGATCGCACCTGATGGACGAGGGGCTGTGGCCGGGCCTGGAGACGCTGGGCTACTATGTGCTGTTTCCATCTCTTCTGTTTCTCACGCTGGCGAAAGCGGATTTCATCGGCCTCGATCTCGGCCTGATCGGGCTCGTTGCCATTTCCGCAGTGATGGTGATGACTGTGGTGCTGATCGCGCTCTATCCGGCGCTCAGCGCCCGCGGGGTCAGCAATTCGTCCTACACGTCCGTTTTCCAGACCGCGTCGCGCTGGAATGCCTTCATAGCGCTGGCCATCGCCGAACGGCTGTCGGGTGCCACCGGGCTTGCGCTTGTGGCGCTGGTAATGGCGCTCATCATCCTTCCCCTCAACCTTGTCAACGTGGGCGTGCTGGTGTGGTTTGGCGGTGGCAGGCGCTCTCTGGGCTCCTTCCTGAAGCGCATAGCGGGCAATCCGCTCGTCATCGGCTGCGCTGCGGGGCTTGTGGTGGGTGCCCTTCCCTACGGCCTCTACGGTCCGATCGAGGAAACCATCGATCTCGTTGCGCGCGCCTCGCTCGGTCTCGGGCTCATCATGGTGGGCGCGGGACTGCGGGTGGCAGATGCGCTCAAGCCGCGACCGGCGGCGCTGCTGGCGACAGGCCTCAAACTGGTGCTGTTCCCCGCCATCATGATGGGACTTTGCCTGCTGGCCGGCATCCGCGGCGACACATTGGTGCTGCTGGCGCTCTGCGCGTCCGTGCCGACCGCCATGAACGGCTATCTGCTGGCGCGGCAGATGGGCGGAGATGCGCCGCTCTATGCAGCCGTGGCGACGCTTCAGACAGTGGCGTCCTTCGTGACCATCCCGGCAGTTGTGGCAATTGCCACACGGCTTGGCCAGTAACTGGCAGAAAAGTCAGTTGACTGGCGGGCAGAGCATCTCGACGATCTGGCGGGCGTCAAAGCGGGCGTCGAGCATGCCGTAGGTGGTGCGCCAGGCGCCTCCCAGCCGCGTTTCGATGAAAGCTTCGGCCACCTGACCTGCACCCATCCGGTTCAGTTCGGCGGCGGCGGCGGCAAATGCAAGCTGTTCGGCCAGAAGACGGCCCGATCCCTCGTCGCGTTCGCAAACGGCCATGCAGGCGCGCAACACATCGAGCGTCCGCCCGCCAACCCGACCGAGATCGGCTGACAGCCCGTCGAGAACGACTTCGAACAGATCGGGTCCGCGGGTGAGCACGCGCAGCACATCGAGCGCCATGACATTGCCCGACCCTTCCCAGATCGCGTTGACAGGTGCCTCTCGGTAATGCCGGGCGATGGCCCGTTCCTCGACATAGCCGTTGCCGCCCAGGCATTCCATCACTTCGCAGATGAGCGCGGGGGCGATCTTGCAGACCCAGTACTTGACCACCGGCGTCATCAGCCGGGCGAAGGCCGCCTCGGCGGGATCCTCGCGCGCCTTGTCGAAGGCCCGCGCCAGGCGCATCGAAAGGGCTGTGGCGGCAGCGACATCGAGCGCGAGGTCGGCGAGCACCCGTGTCATCAGCGGTTGATCGATAAGCACAGTCCCGAACACCTTGCGGTGGCGGCAGTGGTGAACCGCTTCGGCGAGGCTTGCCCGCATCATCCCGGCGGAGGCGAGCGCGCAATCAAGCCGGGTGAGCGTCACCATGTCGAGAATGGTCCGGATGCCCTCACCCTCGCGTCCAAGCAGAAAGCCGAACGTGTTGGAAAACTCCACTTCGGAGGAGGCGTTGGAGCGATTGCCGAGCTTGTCCTTGAGCCGCTGCAGCCTTAAGCCGTTGAGCGTCCCGTCCTCGAGGAAACGCGGGACGAGAAAACAGCTCATCGTCTCGCCCGTGCAGGCCAGCATCACGAAGGCGTCCGACATCGGGGCGGACAGAAACCACTTGTGGCCCGACAGGCGATAGATCCCCTCGCCCACCCGTTCGGCACGGCTCTGGTTGGCGCGCACGTCGGTTCCGCCCTGCTTCTCGGTCACGCCCATGCCGATGGTGATGCCGGATTTCTGCATCGCCGACCGGTTGCCCTGGTCGTAGCGGCGGGCGACGATCAGCGGTGCCCAGGTTTTCTCGACCTGCGGCGAAGCCATGATGGCGGCGACGGACGCGCTCGTCATGGTGAGCGGGCAGAGATGGCCGCTCTCAAGCCCGGCGGTGAGATAGAAGCGGATGGCGCGCGCCTGGTGGGCGCACCCGGCTTCCTCCTTGAGCCCTTCCCAGATCGAACCCTGCAGCCCGACCGAGACGGAGCGGCGCATGAGGGCGTGCCAGGCGGGGTGAAAATCGACCTGATCGATGCGGTCGCCCGACGGGCTGTGGGTGCGCAATTCCGGAGTGGCGCGGTTTGCGATCCGCGCCAGATCATGGGCTTCGGCGGAGGCCACGAAACGGCCCGTGGTCTCGAAATCCGCTTTCAGTTCACGCGGCAACGCGGCTGCGATGTCCTTGAGCAGCGGATCGGACCCGAAGGCGTTGTGCCCGGAAAAGGCGGGGCTCTGGTTTGTGGTGCCGTGGTCACGGCCCTGGTCGGCTGAAATGGTCATGGTTTGAGCATAACCGGATTCGGCCCCATTTGAATGGGGACATTGGCGAAATCGGCGGTCAGCATCCTTGCTCCTACACCCGAACCTTTCTATAGACGCCAGGTGAACAGGGAGCATCGCGGCCGATCCATGTCCTTTTCCCACCGGCATCTTCTGGGCATCAACGGTCTGTCGGAATTCGATATCCTCCATTTGCTGGACCGGGCCGACGAGGCCGTGAAGATCTCGCGGCAGCGGGAGAAAAAGACGTCGACGCTGCGCGGCCTTACTCAGATCAATCTCTTTTTTGAAGCCTCGACACGGACGCAAGCCTCCTTCGAACTCGCCGGAAAGCGCCTCGGTGCCGACGTGATGAACATGGCGGTGGCCAATTCAAGCGTGAAGAAGGGCGAAACGCTCATCGATACCGCCATGACGCTCAATGCCATGCGGCCCGACATTCTCATCGTGCGCCATTCCTCGGCGGGGGCGGTGGCGCTTTTGGCGCAGAAGGTTGGTTGCCCTGTCGTCAATGCTGGCGACGGAGCCCACGAGCATCCCACTCAGGCGCTTCTCGACGCGCTCACCATCCGTCGCGCAAAAGGCCGGATCAGCCGCCTGATCGTGACCATCTGCGGCGATATCCTGCATTCGCGGGTGGCGCGGTCCAATATCCTGCTTTTGAGCGCGCTCGGCGCCCGGGTCAGGGTCGTCGCCCCCTCCACGCTGCTGCCGTCCGGTATCGCAAACATGGGGGTCGAGGTCTTCCACTCGATGGCTGAAGGCCTGAAGGACGCCGACGTCGTCATGATGCTCCGCCTGCAGCGCGAGCGGATGACAGCCGCGCTGGTCCCCTCCGTGCGGGAGTATTTCCGCTACTTCGGCCTTGATGCCGACAAGCTCAAGGTCGCCAAGGACGATGCGCTGGTCTTGCATCCGGGTCCGATGAACCGCGGCGTGGAGATCGCCTCCGAGATCGCCGACGGGCCGCAGAGCGGGATCGAAAGCCAGGTCGAAATGGGGGTTGCGGTGCGGATGGCGGTGATGGAAACGCTGATGCTCGACGGAGACGTCAAGCGATGAAGCCGCGCATCCTCGCCCATGCCCGCATCATCGACCCCTCCCAGGGGATGGATGAGACCGGTTCGGTCATCATCATCGACGGCAAGATCGCCGCTGTGGGCGAAAAGGCTGCCCGGATGGGCGCACCGGGCAATGTGGCAGTGGAGGACTGCACCGGCCGGATCATCATGCCGGGTCTGGTGGACGCCTGCGTTCACATCGGCGAACCCGGTGCCGAGCACCGCGAAACCATCGCCTCGGCGAGCCGGGCGGCGGCCAAGGGCGGGATCACCACTCTGATCATGATGCCAGACACCGATCCGGTGATCGACGATGTGGCGCTGGTGGATTTCGTCCAGCGCGCAGCGCGCGATGAGGCGATCGTCCGTGTGCACCCGGCTGCCGCGCTGACGAAAGGGTTGAACGGTGAACAGATGACCGAGTTCGGCTTGCTGCTGGAAGCGGGCGCAGTCATGCTGACCGACGGACGCCGCACAGTCGCCAACAGCCAGGTGTTGCGCAGCGCCATGACCTATGCCCGGGACTTCGGCGCCGTCGTCGCCTGCGAGACCCGCGACCGGCATCTGGGTGCCGGGGGCGTCATGAACGAAGGCCTGTTTGCCAGCTGGCTTGGCCTGCCGGGTATTCCCCGAGAAGCCGAACTGATCCCGCTCGAGCGCGATCTCCGGCTCGCGGCCCTGACGGGGGCGCGCTACCATGCCATGAAGCTGTCCGTGCTTGATTCGGCGGACGCCATCCGTGCGGCCAAGGCCCGCGATCTGGCGGTGACTGCCGGGATCTCGATCAATCACCTCACGCTCAACGAGACGGATGTGGGCCAATACCGGACGTTTTTCCGGCTCTCGCCGCCGCTGCGGACTGAAGATGATCGCCGGGCGATGGTCGCAGCGCTCGCAGACGGAACCCTTGATATCATCGTGTCGTCCCATGACCCGCAGGATGTCGACACCAAACGCCTGCCGTTCGAAGACGCAGAGAACGGTGCCATCGGGCTTGAAACGATGCTGGCCGCCGCCCTGCGCCTCTACCATTCCGGCGACGTGTCGCTCGGACGGCTTGTGGATGCGATGTCGACACGACCGGCACGGATTTTCGGGCTCGACGCCGGCAGCTTGCGGGTCGGAGCGCGGGCGGATCTGGCTGTTGTCGATCCCGAGTATCCGTGGGTCCTGTCCAAGGACGACATCGTGTCGAAATCAAAGAACAGCGCGTTCGAAGGCGCCCGCTTCAGCGGAAAGGTCTTGCAAACCATGGTTGCAGGTGTAACAGTCTATCGCGCATGAACGACCCGTTTGCACAACCTTTACGCGTTTGACCGAGGAGAAAGTTGCGCCGTGCCCGACCCCACAAGCTGGTCCCAATCGCTGCCCTGGCTCGGTGCCGCCCTCGCCTTCGGCTATCTGCTCGGTTCCATTCCCTTTGGCCTGATCCTGACCCGCATGGCCGGGCTCGGCGACGTGCGCAAGATCGGCTCGGGCAATATCGGGGCGACCAATGTGCTCAGGACCGGCAACCGCAAGCTGGCTGCCGCCACGCTGATGCTTGACGCCTTGAAGGGGACGGCAGCGGTCGGTCTCGCCGCGCTCCACAGTCCTGACGCGGCGGTGACAGCGGGACTGGGCGCGTTCATCGGCCATCTGTTTCCGGTCTGGCTCGGCTTTAAAGGCGGCAAGGGCGTGGCAACCTTTCTCGGCGTGCTTCTTGGTCTGGCACCGCTGTTTGCACTCATCTTCGCCGCGGTCTGGCTCGGCATGGCCAAACTCCTGCGCTACTCGTCGCTGGCTGCGCTGACGGCGGCAGCCGTGGTTCCTCCGGCGCTGTACCTGTCGGGCCATGTCCAGATTGCTCATCTGTTTGCGGTTCTCTCAGCCATTCTCATCGTCAAGCATCATCAAAACATCCGTCGCCTTTTGTCGGGAACGGAGAGCCGGATCGGAGACAAGAGCTGATGGCGTCGGGCGCCGGAAGACGCGGGGTTGCGCTCACCGATCGCCAGCGGCTGGCCTGGCTTCGCCTCATACGCAGTGACAATGTCGGGCCATCCACCTTCCGCGATCTGATCAACCATTTCGGCTCTGCGGAAGCTGCCATCGACCATCTGCCCGAACTGTCGCGACGGGGCGGAGCGGGGCGCGATATCCGCATCGCCACGGTTTCAGAGGCGGAAGCGGAACTGGAATCGGCACGGCGGTTCGGGGCGGTGTTCGTGGGAATCGGCGAGCCGGACTATCCACCTGCGCTCAGGCGGATCGACGGCGCACCGCCAATCATCGCAGCCGCCGGGGACCTCGCACTCGCCACACAGCATGCTGTGGGAATCGTGGGATCGCGCAACGCTTCGGTCTCCGGTGCCAAGATGGCCGCCCGGCTTGCACGTGAACTCGGCGCAGCTGGTTATGCGATCGTTTCAGGGCTCGCCCGCGGCATCGATGCGGCCGCCCACCGCGCGAGCCTCGAGACCGGGACGATCGCAGCCCTGGCCGGTGGGCTCGATCAGCCTTATCCCCCCGAAAACCAGGCCCTCTACACCGAGATAAAGAACGGCCAAGGGCTCGCAATCAGTGAGATGCCGATGGGCTGGGAGCCCAGGGCGCGGGATTTTCCGAGGCGCAACCGTCTGATCGCGGGCGTGGCGCTTGGCCTTGTCGTCATTGAGGCGGCGGAGCGATCCGGATCGCTGATCACCGCACGACGGGCGGCGGACTTCGGCCGCCTGGTCTTCGCCGTGCCGGGTTCCCCGCTCGATCCGCGCGCAGCCGGCACAAACGCGCTCATCAAGGAAGGCGCAATCCTGACGACCGAATCACGCGACGTTCTGGACGCTTTGGCACCCCTGAGCCGGATCGTCGCCGACGATGACCCGATCATGGAGGAGCCGCCGGGTGACGATCGACAGCCTTACCTGCCGCCCGAAGACGGCGACCGAGCAGCCATCATTGAGGCATTGGGGCCTTCACCAGTCGAGATCGACGACATCATCCGACACACCGGTGTTGCACCGCCGACTGTCTATGTGGTTCTGCTCGAGCTTGATCTTGCGGGTCGGCTGCACCGGCACCCGGGCGGGATGGTCTCAATCGGTTTTCCGGACTGACGGGGACCGGAGCCCGGTGAGCACGTCACCGGCCTCGAGATAGGCCATCTCGATGAGATAACACAGCATATCGGCGTTTTCCGATTCCGCCACGAACCGAAGTTCGCCGAGCATTTGCCGGATATATGTTATGTTCTGCTCTGTCTTGGCGCTTTCCAAAGAACCGGCTGTGGGACGGGTGGCCATTTTTGGTTCCTCGCTCAAACTCGTGGCGGCAGGCATCGCCGCAGGCAATTTCGCACTGCAGATCACGATAGCGCATTCATCTAGAATTGCAATACAGTTGCAAACAGCTTTGGGTTGTATTCGGGTGTGAAATGCTTCCTTTTGTCAACTGCCACTTGACCAACCCGTTTTCCCTGTCCATTTCGTTGCCCCGACATGCGCACATGCCCCGTGGGCCTGAACAGCGCCTCTATGCCGGGAAACCACGCTCTACCGGACCGATCGATCCGCACTGGCGAGTTTCCTGTAAGACAGACAATCGGAGTGTCCTTGGCGTGTTCCTTTCGAATGCGCGGCGCTCCGGAGTGCGAGTGATGGAATGGAAGTCGTAGTTGTGGAATCGCCTGCAAAGGCCAAGACCATTAACAAATACCTCGGCTCGGGCTACAAAGTTCTGGCCTCGTTCGGCCATGTTCGCGATCTTCCCGCCAAGGACGGATCGGTGCTGCCCGACGACGACTTCTCCATGTCCTGGGAAGTGGACGCGGCCTCCAGCAAGCGGCTCAAGGACATTTCCGATGCCTTGAAGGGCGCCGACGGCCTGATCCTTGCCACCGACCCGGATCGCGAGGGCGAGGCCATTTCCTGGCATGTGCTTGAAGTGCTGCAGAAAAAGAAGGCGCTTACCGGCAAGACGGTCTCGCGTGTGGTCTTCAACGCGATCACCCGGAAGTCTGTTCTGGACGCGATGAACTCCCCTCGCGAGATCGACACGCCGCTGGTAGACGCTTATCTCGCCCGCCGGGCGCTCGACTATCTGGTGGGGTTCAACCTTTCGCCCGTGCTCTGGCGCAAGCTGCCCGGAGCCCGCTCGGCAGGCCGCGTCCAGTCGGTGGCATTGCGCCTGGTCTGTGACCGGGAAAGCGAGATCGAGCGCTTCCTCAGTGAGGAATACTGGAACATCTCGGCAGATCTCAAGACGCCGCGCGGAGATGTCTTCAACGCCCGGCTGACCGGCCACGAGGGCAAGCGGATCCAGAAAATGACCGTGACCGATGGCGGAACCGCCGGCACGATCCGGCAGATGCTTGAAGGTGCGTCCTATTCGGTCGACAGCGTTGAAGCCAAGCCGATGCGGCGCAACCCTTTGCCGCCCTTTACCACCTCGACGTTGCAGCAGGCAGCGTCCTCCAAGCTCGGCTTCAGCGCGTCGCGCACGATGCAGGTTGCACAACGGCTCTATGAGGGCATCGACATCGGCGGGGAGACGCTCGGCCTCATTACCTACATGCGGACCGACGGCGTGCAGATGGCACCTGAGGCGATCGACGCGGCAAGGGCTGCCATCGGCGACCGTTTCGGGGCGCGCTACCTGCCGGAAAAGCCGCGCTTCTATTCGACCAAGGCCAAGAATGCCCAGGAGGCCCATGAGGCAATTCGCCCGACCGGCTTTGACAGGGCGCCTGAGGACGTCCGGCGCTTTCTCGATGCCGACCAGTTGAAGCTCTATGACCTTGTCTGGAAGCGGGCAACGGCGAGCCAGATGGCCTCGGCGGAGATCGAACGGACGACCGTCGAGATTACGGCGATCAACGGCGCGACCCGCGCAAGCCTGCGGGCGACCGGCTCGGTCATCCGTTTTGACGGCTTCATCGCCGCCTACACCGACGCCAAGGAAGACGGCGAGCAGCCCGACGGCGACGACGACGAGACCACCCGGCTGCCCGAGATCAATCCGCAGGAGAAGCTCGGTCGCCAGAAGGTCAACGCCACGCAGCATTTCACCGAACCGCCACCGCGCTATTCGGAAGCGACGCTGATCAAGAAGATGGAAGAGCTCGGCATCGGCAGGCCATCCACCTACGCTTCGACACTGGCGACCTTGCGCGACCGGGAGTATGTGGTCATCGACAAACGCAAACTGATCCCCGAGCCCAAGGGTCGGCTCGTGACCGCTTTCCTCGAAAGCTTCTTCGAGCGCTATGTGGAATTTGATTTCACCGCCGATCTTGAGGAGAAGCTCGACAAGATTTCCGCCGGCGAACTCGCCTGGAAGGATGTCCTGCGTGACTTCTGGAAGGAATTCACCGCCCATATCGAGGATACGCGCGAATTGCGCGTGACCGAAGTTCTCGATGCACTCAACGAAGCGCTGGCACCGCTCGTCTTCCCCAAGCGCGAGGATGGCTCCAACCCGCGCATCTGCCCCACCTGCGGCACCGGCAACCTGTCGCTGAAGCTCGGCAAATACGGTGCTTTCGTCGGCTGCTCGAACTATCCCGACTGCAATTTTACCCGACAACTCTCGGCAGAAAACCAGGCTGACGGTGATTCCGCCATGTCCAACGAACCGGTGGACCTGGGCAAGGATCCGCTCACCAGCGAGCCCATCACCCTGCGCAACGGCCGGTTTGGTCCTTACGTGCAACGGGGAGACGGCAAGGACGCCAAGCGCGCAAGTCTTCCGAAGGGGTGGACGCCAGCTTCCATCGACCACGAGAAGGCGCTCGCGCTGCTCTCGCTGCCTCGGGACGTTGGTCAGCATCCCGAAACCAGCAAGATGATCTCAAGCGGGATTGGCCGCTATGGCCCGTTTCTGCTCCATGACGGCGGCTACGCCAATCTGGAATCGGTGGAGGATGTGTTTTCCATCGGGCTCAACCGCGCAGTCGCGGTGATTGCCGAGAAAGTCGCCAAAGGTCCTGGTCGCGGTCGCGGCACACCGGCGGCTCTCAAGGAGCTTGGTGCCCATCCCGACGGCGGTGCCATCACCGTGCGCGACGGAAAATATGGACCTTATGTCAATTGGGGCAAAGTCAACGCCACGCTGGCCAAGGATGTCGACCCGGCCTCAGTCACGCTCGAGAAAGCCATCGAACTGATTGCGGCCAAGGGCGGCACAGGCAAGAAAGCCAAGACCACAAAGGCCGCCAAGCCCAAGGTTGCCGGGGCCGCCACGAAGTCCGCCAAGAAACCTGCCAAGGCGGCAGGCGCGAAGGCCGCCACCAGGAAGCCCGCCAAATCTCCTGCCGCCGTGGCCAAGGCGAAGAAGGGCTGATCCTTGGCCAAACCGCCCAAGCCACCCCGAAGCGGCAAGGACCAGGCCCCCGACAGCGCCGGGCCATCCATTCGGCGCGGGGACCTGCCCGACCGCGCGGCGGTTTTGGCGTTTCTGTCGGAAAACCCCGACCGCGCCACAAAGCGGGACATCGCCAAAGCCTTCGGGCTCAAGGGTGACAGCCGCATCGGTCTCAAGCAGTTGCTTCAGGACCTGGAGCAGGAAGGCCTGATCGAGCGGCATCGCAAGGACCTTCGGCGGCCCGGTGCCCTGCCCGCCGTGACGGTTCTGGAAATCACCATGCGTGGGGCTGATGGCGATCTGGTCGCCCGGCCTGCAGAATGGCTTGAAGCCCACGGGGTGGCACCGGCGGTGATTGTCAGGCAGGCCAACACGGGGCGCGAGTCCGGTCGGCCGAAGGTGAGGACGCCATCCCAGGCCGCCGCCATCGGCGACAGGGTGCTCGCCCGGATCTTTCCGATGCAGCACGCTGGAAAAAATCCCGGCAAGGGTCCCGCTTACAGTGCGCGGATCATGAAGATCCTCGACCGGCGCGCCGGGGCGGTTCTCGGCGTGTTCCGCGACATGCAGGACGGTGCGGCGCGGTTGATGCCGATCGAGAAGCGTGGCGAGGAATTCGCGATTGATCTTGATGGTCGCGGCGAAGCCAGGGACGGCGATCTTGTCGAGGTGGAGGTCAGCCGGATTTCGCGCATCGGCCTCCCGCGCGCGCGCGTGCTGCAGGTGATCGGCAACGTGGCAGGTGAGAAAGCGATCTCGATGATCGCAATCCATGCCCACGGGATCCCGCACATCTTTCCCGCAGACGTGATCGCCGCTGCTGAGGCGGCACGGCCCGCGCCGCTCAAGGGCAGGGAAGACTGGCGCAGCCTGCCACTGATCACCATCGATCCGGCCGACGCCAAGGACCACGATGATGCGGTCCATGCGACACCCGACCCCTCGCCCGCCAATGCCGGTGGTGTCATCGTGACGGTCGCCATTGCCGACGTGTCCTTCTATGTGCGGTCGGCTTCGGCGCTCGACCGCGAGGCGCTCAAGCGCGGCAACTCGGCCTATTTCCCCGACCGGGTGGTGCCGATGCTGCCCGAGCGGATCTCCAACGACCTGTGTTCCCTGCGCGAAGGCGAAGACCGGCCAGCCATTGCGGTGCAGATGACTTTTGCGCCGGACGGGCGCAAGACCGGCCACCGCTTTCACCGCATCATGATGAAGAGTGCTGCCAAGCTCTCCTACCAGCAGGCGCAGGCCGCCATTGACGGGCAGCCCGACGACAAGGCGGGCCCGTTGCTTGAACCCGTGCTCAGACCGCTCTGGAACGCCTATCAGGTGGTCAAGTGCGGTCGTGACCGGCGCCAGCCGCTTGAGCTGGACATGCCCGAGCGCAAGATCATCCTCGACAGCGAAGGCAAGGTTGCCAAGGTCATCATCCCGGACCGGCTCGACGCCCACAAGCTGATCGAGGAATTCATGATCCAGGCCAATGTGGCGGCCGCAGAAACGCTGGAGACGCGCAAGCAGCCGCTGATCTACCGGATTCACGATGCGCCGACACTGGCCAAGCAGGAAGTGCTGCGCGAGTTTCTCGCCACCCTCGGCTTGTCCCTCGCCAGGGGCGGGGCGATGCGCGCCAACGCTTTCAACGGCATCCTCGCCCGCGCGGTCGACCAGCCGTTCCAGATCATGGTCAACCAGATGGTGCTCAGGACCCAAAGCCAGGCGATCTACGCGCCCGACAATATCGGCCATTTCGGTCTGAACCTGATCAAGTACGCCCATTTCACCTCGCCGATCCGCCGGTATGCGGACCTCATCGTCCATCGCGCCCTGGTGGGTGCACTTGGTCTTGGCGAGGGCGCAATCACGCCAGCGGAAGAAGCTGTGCTCGAAGCCATCGCCTCCGAGATATCCACCGCCGAGCGGCGCGCCATGGCGGCCGAGCGGGAGACCGTCGATCGCCTGATTGCCCACCATCTTGTGTCCCGCATCGGCGAATTCTTTGACGGTCAAGTCTCGGGCGTGACCAAGTCCGGCCTGTTCATCAGCCTGCCCCGGTTTGGCGCGGATGGTTTCGTGCCAATCTCGACCTTGGGCTCGGACTATTTTCATTATGACGAAGCGCATCAGGCGCTGGTGGGCGACAAGACCGGGCTGGGCTTCCGCCTCGGAGACAGCGTAGAAGTGCGGCTTGTTGAAGCGGTCCCGCTGGCGGGCGCTTTGCGCTTTGAAATTCTCGGAGAAGGGCGCAAAATGCCCACTGGCATGCGGTCTTTTCACAAATCCGGCCAAAGCCGTCGCGCAGGAGCGCATAAACCCGGAACCAGGCCACCTCGTGGTCGGCGCTGATTGAGCTTCTTCGCACACCGACGCGCCCGCGCGACCGATCCGCTCGATGTTGGTGCGGATCGGATATCCCTGCGGGCACGACAAGAGGACGATGAGATGGAACAGTTCGGAACAAAGCCCAAGGATATCGAAGCAGCCCGGAGCGCCCGACCCGTCTGGCCGGCGATACGACGAGGCCTTGCAAACAGATGCCCTAACTGCGGCGAGGGCAAGCTGTTTGGTGCTTTCCTGAAACCAGTGGATGCTTGCGCTGCGTGCGGCGAAGAAATCCACCACCATCGCGCTGATGATCTGCCGCCCTACCTGACCATCTTCATCGTCGGCCATATTGTGGTGGCGGGATACCTGGCAACCGACACATGGCTGGTGCTTGAAAGCTGGCAGCACCTGATGATCTGGATCCCGCTCACGATCGTCATGTCACTCGTTCTTCTGCAACCGCTCAAGGGTGGCGTCATCGGGTTGCAATGGGCGCTGCGTATGCATGGCTTCGGCGGCACCCCGGACGAGGCCGCTTTCGACTTTCCGCTGGACAAAAATTCCGCATGATCTCAGGCGACATCGAACGGCTTCGGCATCTCGAACGGGAGTTGACGGAGGACGAACGCAGGTTTCCGCCCCGCAGGCCGCTGGACGCTGCGGCGCTGCTTCTGATTGACCGCAGCGGTTCGGTGCCGAAGGTGCTGGTCGGAAAGCGCGGCAAGCGCCACGCCTTCATGCCGGACATGTACGTCTTCCCGGGCGGACGACGCGACGCAACCGACTGGCGCGTGCCATTGGCTGCACCGCTTCTGCCCGAGGTCGAGGCGCGGCTGATCCGCAACACCCCCGCCCGCTTCCGCACTGCCACCGCCCGGGCGCTCGCCGTTACCGCAGCCCGCGAGATGATGGAGGAAGCATCGGTGTCGCTCACACCGCCCGGTCTGACCGTGCCGCTGATGCCCGATGTCTCGCGGTTTCGCTTTCTCGCACGTGCGATCACGCCGCCCGGTCGGTCGCGGCGGTTCGACACGCGGTTCTTCACCTGCTTCACCGATGAGATCGGAGCGGATCCGGCCAGCGCGCGCGACAGCGACGAACTGCACGACCTGACCTGGCTGCCGGTCAATGCGCCCGACCAGGTGGCGCTGCCGCGAATTACACAGGTCATCCTGGCCGATCTTGCCGAGGCCCTCGACGAAGACGGGACCTTGCCCTACGAGAGGCCGGTTCCCTTCTATTTCTATCGCCGCGGTCAGTTTGCCCGCGCGCTCATCTGAGGCAGGATTGATGGATAACGGGTCTGCCGAGGGCTTTGAGATTCGCGAGACGATCCATTGGCCCGCGCTGATTGCTGCCATTTCGGCGATTACCGCAGTCGGGATCGCCATCGGGCTTGGGCTGCCGCTGTTGAGCGTAATCCTCGAGAAGCGCGGCGTGTCGTCAACGATGATCGGCCTGAACTCCGCCATGGCGGGCGTGGCGGCCATGGCGGCGGCACCCGCAGCAACCTGGCTCGCCCGTCGACTGACGGTCGTCACCACGATGTTGCTTGCCATCCTGGTGGCCGCCATCAGCGCTTTCGGGTTTTATTTTGCCGACCAACTCTGGATGTGGTTTCCGCTGCGGGTCGTCTTTTACGGCGCCATCACCATCTTGTTCGTGCTGTCGGAATTCTGGATCAACACGGCAGCCCCGCCCTCCCGACGGGGATTCGTGCTCGGCATCTATGCCACGGTCCTGTCGCTCGGCTTCGCAGCCGGTCCGTTGATCTTTGCCGCCGTCGGCAGCGAGGGCATCCTGCCTTTCGCCATCGGTTCGGCTGCCATTCTCGCCGCAGCCATCCCGATACTGATCGCGCGGCACGAGAACCCCCCGATCTCGTCCTCGCCCAACCATCCTTTCATGCGCTACATCTTCCTCGTGCCCACGGCCACAGCGGCGGTCTTCGTCTTCGGCGCGGTGGAATCGGGAGGACTTTCGTTTTTCGTGGTCTATGCGAGCCGCACCGGATTCACCGAATCGCAGGCAGCGCTGCTGCTGACTTCGATCGGTCTTGGCAATGTGCTGTTCCAGATTCCGATCGGCCTGGTCGCCGACCGGATCGGCGACCGACGCGTGCTGCTGTCTCTGTTCGCCGTCATCGGGCTCATCGGTTCGCTGGCGCTGCCCTTCCTGATCCATGACTGGCGGATGGCCGCAGCCGTCCTTCTGGTCTGGGGCGGCAGTGTCGCTGGCCTCTACACCGTTGGTCTCGCCCATCTGGGCGATCGCCTGCACGGTGCCGACCTCGCCTCGGCAAATGCCGCCTTCGTCTTCTGCTACGCACTCGGCATGCTGATCGGACCGCAGACAATCGGTGTCGCCATGGACGTCTGGAGCAATGACGGCTTTGCCTGGTCGCTTGCCTTCTTTTTCGCGCTTTATGTCGCTCTCAGCTTCGGTCGGATCGTCTTGGGCCCAAACCGGACTTGACATTCAGTTCGCGTTTTGTAATTTCCGGCCACGTTTCGTCGTGGGGCATCTCGCCGACCGCGAAGATAGTTTTGAACAAAGGCAAATACCCATGGCCAAGGCGACCACCATCAAGATCAAGCTCCTGTCGACGGCTGACACCGGCTTTTTCTACGTGACGACGAAGAACAGCCGCACCTATACCGAAAAGATGGTCAAGACCAAGTACGATCCGGTCGCCAGGAAGCACGTCGACTTCAAGGAAGCCAAGATCAAGTAAGCCAAGATCAAGTAAGCCAAGATCAAGTAAGGACGCGGTGGACGTGCAGCCGATGCATGTCTCTCACAAATGGATTCATTTGTGCGCTTACGTACATGCATTCATTCAATGTTTTACAGCGGCCTTTGCGCATCCGATTGGATGCCGGTATGCGACGGTTGAAGCGGCTGGAGCCGGGACGGTTTTTCGGGTTCAAGCCCGTCGCCTTCAGGTTGGTGCCGAACGTGTCTGCCAAGCGATCGGGCAAAGTCCCTGATCGAGCAAAGTTCCTGATCCAGCCGTGGCCCTGAGTGACCGATCAGGCCGCCCGGGCGACGACCCGGTTCCGGCCGGCATGCTTGGCCTGGTAGAGCGCCTGGTCAGCGCGGCGCAGCAGTGCCATGGCAGTATCTCCCTGTCCGTCGAGTGTGGCGATGCCGACAGAGGTGGTAACCGACGCCCTCACGTCGGTGGCGGCGATGCAGAACGGATCGGCCTCTATGGCCGCGCGGAGCCGCTCGGCGACCTGCACGGCGACTTCAGCGGGCGTATCGGGCATGACGACCACGAATTCCTCCCCGCCGAACCGACAGGCGAGATCGGCGCCGCGGACAGCGCCCCGGATGCGGCGGGCGAACTCGCGCAGCACATCATCGCCGCCCTCATGTCCATGAACGTCGTTGATGGCCTTGAAATGATCGATGTCGGTGATCAGCACCGAGAGCGACCGCTCCCGACGCGCCGAGCGTTCGACCAGCGCAGAGAGATGCGTGTCGAGATAACGGCGGTTGTTGAGCCCGGTCAACGCATCGGTGACTGCCAGTTCGACCGACTGGGTCAGGCTCTGGCGCAGTTTCTCGGTGTAGCGCTTGCGGCGGATCTGGGTGATGCAGCGGGCGACAAGCTCGTTGGGGTCGAGTGGACGAACGAGATAGTCGTTGACGCCCAGTTCAAGCGCGCGGATCACCAGATCGTCCTCGCCCTGCTCGGCCACCACCAGCATGGGGATGAACCGAGTCCGCTCGAGCGAGCGAAGTTGCGAGCACAAACGCAGCGGATCGTAATCCTGCTGGACGGAGGAGACCACCACCAACTCGTAAGGCTTGTCGGCCGCTTCGAAAAGAGCCGCCTGCGGGTCAGCGATGGCGGTGACGTTGGCCACGCCGCGCAGCGCCCGGATCATCCGATCCTGGGTATTGGCGCGTGGCTCCACCATCAGCACAAGACCCGGCTCTTCAAGGTGGGTGTTGATGACCGAGCCTGGGTCCTCCGAGCCGATCGACTGGGCTGATTCGGCCCGCAGACGCAATTCGTCGGTCAACGCCTTGAACCGGACCAGGCTTTTCACCCGGGTCATCAGTTGCAGGTCATTGACGGGCTTGGTCAGGAAATCGTCGGCGCCTGCTTTCAGTCCGCGCACCCGGTCGGACGGTTGGTCAAGGGCTGTGACCATGACGACGGGAATGTGGGAGGTGCGGGGATTGGCCTTGAGCCTGCCGCAGACTTCAAAGCCATCAATGCCCGGCATCATGATGTCGAGCAGAATGAGATCCACCGGTGTCTGGTTGCAGATCGACAGTGCGGTCATGCCATCGGCTGCGGTCAGGACTTCGAAATACTCGGCCAGCAGCCGGGCTTCCAACAGCTTCACATTGGCCGGTATGTCGTCCACCACAAGGATACGCGCGGTCATGCCTTGGTCCTCTTCTCAGGCGTCGCCGAGATAGGTCTTTATGGTTTCGATGAACTTCGGAACCGAGATTGGCTTGGAGATGTAGGCCTCGCAGCCGCCTTGGCGGATACGCTCCTCGTCTCCCTTCATGGCGAAGGCGGTAACCGCGATCACCGGGATCATGTGCAGGTCGTCATCCTGCTTGAGCCATTTGGTGATCTCCAACCCGGAGACCTCCGGCAACTGGATGTCCATCAGGATGAGATCGGGGCGGTGCTTGCGCGCCAGGTCCATCGCTTCCATGCCGTTGCGGGTCTGGATGGTCTTGTAACCGGAGGCTTCGATGAGGTCCCGGAACAGCTTCATGTTGAGTTCGTTGTCCTCAACAATCATCACCTGCTTTACCATGTCGTTGTCCATCCCTCGGCAGCAAGGGCCTGATTGCCCAAGTCCACCTGTTTACCCAAGTCCGCTCGCTTACCCAAGTCCGCTCGCTTACCCAAGTCCACCCGGTGGTCCAAGTCCACCCGAGTGGCATCCCTGTTTATGCACCCCAAGGTGTCGGCCTCAAGGAAGGACTGTCAATCTGCGCGCGTTTCTGCATAACAGGCGGAGCAGGATTGAGAGACCCATTCGCCAGATCATAAGTTCATTGTATAAAAAAACTCTCAATCGGACCCGTCGAATTCGCCCGATGGCCCAGACAAGGAGATTGTTCCATGCATGACGCCGAAAATACGGCGATCGCCGTGCTCGGATGGCTTGCAAGCGAGCCGCAGCTTCTCAACCGGTTTCTGGCCCTGTCGGGTCTCGAACTGGCGCAGCTGCGCACTGCAGCCTCCGACCCGGGCTTCCTGCCGGGGGTGCTCGCATTTCTGATGAACCATGAGCCGACGCTGATGGCCTTTTCAGCTGCCACCGGCACCCGCCCCGAGACCGTCGCACGCGCGTTTAATGCGCTCGGCGGCACTGATGAACACAGCTTGCGAGAAAATCCATGACCGACCTGAGCTCGATCCGCCTCAAAGACCGGCCGCTGGTGGTCTGCGATATCGACGAAGTGGTGCTCGAATTCATCTCCCCCTTCCAGACCTATCTGGAAAGCCGCGATCATGAACTGCGCCCGGCATCCTTCCGGCTGACCGGCAATGTGTTTTCGCGCATCGACGGTACGGAAACTGCGCAGGAGGCGGTGGAAGCCTTCGTGCAGGACTTCTTCGTGGTGCAGCACGACTGGCAGACACCGGTGGCCGATGCTGCCGACGCGCTTGAACGGCTGGCGCTGGAGGCTGACGTGGTATTTCTGACAGCCATGCCGCCGCGTCATCACGGCATTCGCCGCGCCCTTCTGGACGTTCTCGGCATGCAGCATCCGATGATTGCCTCCGAACAGTCCAAAGGGCCGCTGGTCAGGGCGATCCATGGCGACCGGCCGCTGCCGCTCGCATTTGTGGACGATATCTTCACCAATCTGCATTCGGTGAAGAAACATGCGCCGCAGGCGCTGCTGATCAATCTGATGGCCAATCAGACATTTCGCGCGCTCGCCCCTGATCCCGGGGAAGGTATCGCGATCACGGACAGCTGGCCGGAGGCTGAGCGGTTGATCAGGGCGCATTTCGCCGCCGATGCACGCAGCTGACCGCCCGAGCCAACGGCATGCCACATGACGCGACAAATCAGGTCGGACGTGGAGGGCAGTCAGCGGATGCGGGGAGTGGGCAGGTGCGGGGAGCGCTTTGAACAATGCGAACTTGCCGCTCGGCTGCGGCTCAGGTTGCCGTGGCCGCCCCACCCGTTGCGGCCGTCCCAAGCATCCGAGCGGCGGGTCCGCCAGGGGGAATCTGGAGATCGCGGGACCGGATCAGGTCGGATATATCCTTGCACATGGCATGGAAAGCATGGCGATGAACAAGCCCCAAGGCCTTATGATTAAGGCCCGCCTTCACGTTCTGCGCAATATCGGCTGAGTGAAACAGATCGATCATTGCGGCACGGTCATAGGGTTCTTCGAAAGCTTCCGACCCATCGATCATGGCAAGGAAGTCGGCGGCCAGATCGCCCTCCCAGACAAGGCTGCGCTCTCGATAGGACCGCACATGCTCCTTGGGCGCGTCGAGCTGGAGTTCGTCGAAGTATTTCACGTCCTTCCACTCGGGCCGGAAGTGGCCGACGATTTCGCGCAGAAGCAGTGCCTGGGCTCGTTCCGTCGGAGTTCCTTGCATGGCCTGGGCCGTGAATTCGGGTGTCAGCAAGGGAATCATGGTCGCGTCGCCCGAATAGGCCACCGTTGTCGCACCCGCCATGCGGTTGGAGAACCACCAGTAATCCAGAAACCGGTAGCCGTGGATTCCAAGACCAGTGGCCTCGCGCTGTCCCTCCCAGATCATGCCGCGCAGCTTTTCGCGGTAGTCGGCCCGAATGAACGGCCACTTGCTCTGTGTGGTCAGCGGATGCGTTTTGATACGCTCACTGACAGGAAGCCGGACATCCTCATAAAACTGAGACATGTTGCGGGCATATGTTCCCGACACCATGCGCGGGCTCCAATAGTAAGCCTTTGCACTTTCTCCCGCGACACCGCTGAAGGAAATGGCTGGATTGCCCTGCATCCGGAACACGCCGCTTGATGGCGCATTGGAATAGATGGAAGCTGCAGCAACGACGCCCTCGCCCACCAGAGCCCAGGCCTTGGCTCGGGCATGCACCTTCACTTCATTGATCTCGGGTGTGCTGGCCTTCCAGATCCGCTTGCCAGCAGCGTTGTAGGCCATCTTCTCGCCGTCGGCGAAAGACGCGAAAAACGGCAGCCGTTCGATCAGTTGCCGCGCCACAAGACCCTCAAGGACGGGGGGCTCGTTGGTGCGGAAGCCGACTTTGTCCGGAAAGAAACACGATGCGATGGCACCGGAGGCGCGTGAGTCACGGCCGCCACTCAACGCAACATCGATGTTGGGTGTATTGGTGAACTCGGCGAATTCCGAGGCATAACGCTCGAAACCCTGGAAGGCGCTGCCTTCGGCCGGCTCTGTGAACCAGCGGCCCACGAGATTGTGCCGCGTCTCCTCAACCTGTTGCCTGTTGAATGTGATGCTTGTGCCGCCCAGCACCCGACGCATATCGCGAAAGGGAGAGTTATCTCCGACAAACCAGCCATGGAGCTGTTCAGCCGCCCAACCGACTGACGACGGCTCTGGCAAAAGCCCCGACAGAAGATGGGCTGCAAGGGGTCGGCTTGAGACGGCCGTGACGCCTTCCCGCCGAAGCAGGAAGGTCTTTCCAAGGCCAAGCAAGTCATTTCTGATAATGACGCTCTCGTCATCCTCATTGACCGAATACACGGTCAGAGGCGGATTGATCTTGAGCAGATTGGACGGATTGGCGTCAATGGCGCGGGCGATTGCGGTTGGCAGACGGTCTACTGGGACCCCCGGGGCAACAGCCTTGGCACCGAACGGCGGATGGGAAATAAGATCCATCCCACCGGGTCGCTCGGACGCATGCTCAAACAGCATCTGCTCATGGGTCTGCCACGCAGCATACACACCCATATTGGCTCTTTCGAAGAACCAAGACCGGCGCGTAAGCTGTGGCACATCGGAAATCTTGTAATGCATGGCTAGCAGATAGGCGCGCTTTTCGAATTGCTCTCGAGCGTTGGGCATTTGACCGAAATGAACTGCACAAAAAAGCAGAGACAAGGTGAAAAGCTCCCTTTTCGGTCACACCGAAGCGACGCAATCTGTCGAACGTGAAAATCATGGCCGCGATCAAGCGGCCAACGGCAGGGCTACCAATTGCGCTCTCTTTATTGGCCGCACCTGGCTTTGTCAATCTCGGCGCCGGTTGCGGTTCGCCAGTGGCAGACTGCCGTTTCGTCCTCTATGTGACCTTGGAGTAAGGGCTTGCAGTTTCGCCGGTATTGGATTAACAAGTCGCTGATGTTCCTTTTTTGTTCCAAACGTCAAGGGAGCCATCTTGATGGACGCGGATGCGCTCGGACCGGGCTTCTGCCGGGATTGTCTGGCCACGGCCGAGCAAGGCCGACGCCGCTGCAGCGCCTGTGGCAGTCCGCGACTGATCCATCACCCGGAACTCGGGCAACTCTCCATTGCTCATGTGGATTGTGACGCCTTTTATGCCACCGTTGAAAAGCGCGACAATCCGGCCCTCATCGACAAGCCGGTGATCATCGGCGGTGGCACGCGTGGTGTGGTGTCAACCTGCTGCTACATCGCGCGCATTCATGGCGTGCGCTCGGCGATGCCGATGTTCAAGGCGTTGGAAGCTTGCCCGCACGCCGTGGTCGTCCGCCCGGACATGGAGAAATATGTCCGTGTCAGCCGACAAGTGCGCCAATTGATGGAAGAATTGACGCCGCTGGTTCAGCCGATTTCCATCGACGAGGCCTTCCTGGATCTGTCGGGCACAGAGCGGCTGCACAGGCAATCGCCGGCGCGCACGCTCGCCGGTTTTGCCGCGCGTGTCGAACGGGAAATCGGCATCACCCTGTCGGTGGGTCTGTCCTATTGCAAGTTTCTCGCCAAAGTAGCCTCTGACCTGGACAAGCCGCGCGGCTATTCGGTCATCGGCGAAGCTGAAGCGATGTCGTTTCTCGCGCCACGCCCGGTCTCCCTGATCTGGGGCGTGGGCAAGGCCTTTGCGGCCACCCTGGAGCGCGACGGGATCCGCACGATCGGGCAGCTCCAGACCATGGACATCGAGACGCTGATGCGCCGTTATGGCAGCATGGGTAGACGGCTCTATTACCTCGCCCGTGGCGAAGATGATCGCAGCGTCCATCCCCATGACTCCGCCAAGAGCGTTTCGGCGGAAACCACATTCACCACCGATCTGTCCCGCTCCGAGGATCTGGTGCCGATCCTGCGACAGCTGTCGGAGAAGGTCTCGGCACGCCTGAAGGCGTCCGGCCATGCGGGCACAACGGTAGTGCTCAAGCTCAAGACAACTGATTTCAAGAGCCGGACCCGCAACCACCGGCTGGACGATCCCACCCTGCTTGCCGACCGCATTTTCCGGACCGGGCGCCACCTTTTGACGCGCGAGCTGGACGGAACGAGATTCCGGCTGATCGGGATCGGAGTGACCGATCTCGTGGACAAGGCGCTTGCTGATCCGCCCGATCTCGTCGACCGGGAAGCGGCTCAGCGCGCCAAGGCAGAGACGGCAATCGACAAGGTCAGGGCGAAATTTGGCCGCGACAGCCTGGAGACCGGCTTTACCTTCGGCAAAGGCGGCTCAAAGCGGCCGTAGTCAGACGCGCGGCCGCAACGCCGCTCAAGATACGACCGGATCCTCGCTCAAGACCGGTTCT
>JBBQJA010000041.1:0-33556 GCA_038325465.1 Hyphomicrobiales bacterium
CCCCGCCTCTGTTGCAACGAACATCACTTTCCCCTTCTCCCGGACACGTTCGACCGTGCCCTTCTCGGCATGCCAGCGCAGGTGGGTCTGCATGCAGCATTCCGCGTAACAGCGCCGCATTCCAATTCCCGTGAACACCGAGTAGTCGAGATCGCTCTTGACCGGCAGCACCTCGGGAACGAGGTCCAGCGTCGTCATTGGTCGTCTTTCGCGCGTCAGAACATGGAGGACCTGATCGTGGGTGTCTTCCTGTTGCCGCTGCATGTGCAGAAGACGTCGGCGGGAACTGTCGAGCGAATAGGCAGACAACCCATGACCCTCAAGAAGCAGTTTCGGCTTGAGATCGAGGCAGCGCTGGATCGAAGTCCAGTGAGCTTTTGCATCGCCAATCGGGGACGGCCCAAGCGGGGTCGGATAGTGCAGTACATCCGCGCTGTAGAGCGAACCCGTGGCTTCATTGTAAATGCCCACCATGCCAGGGCAATGTCCGGGAAGATGGATGACACTGAGCTTGAGGCCGCCAACATCGAGTATATCGCCGTCATTGACTTCCAGATCGACTTCGACCGGACAATTCCAGTAGCGACGCACGATCTCAGGATCTGAAAGCCCAAGACTTTCCCCGTCGCGCAGATTGAAATCAGCCAGAACCTCTTCCGGGGTTGTGCCGAAACGCGTGAGGTTCTCGGCTCGCGTGACGATCATGGGATCTTCGATCACGGGTCGATCAAGAGGGTGGGCCACCACTTGAGCACCGTAGCGTTTTCGAAGCATTGCGGCGTTGCCGGTGTGGTCATAATGAAAATGAGTAATAAAGATGTACTTCAGATCGTTCTTCTCCTTGTCGAGAAGCTTGACGAGAAACTCGCCCATGCCGTTGCCGTGTTCCGGCAGCGTCCAGTTTCCAGTGTCGACGAGCATGTTTTCGCCGCGGCCGCGGATCAGATAGACGCCGCTCTGAACGTAGCCATCCAGTTCGTCCTCTGCCATCGGTCCGTGGATTCCGGGAATTGCCCATCCATCAGGAGTTTCCGCCCAAAAGAAAATCATGACACGCCACCTCCCGACAGGACTTCGTTATCGGGTGCATACCGGCCGAAGCGCGCATCGCAAGTCGCCGCATGCGCCAGCATTCCCTCCGCCTCGCACATCCGAGCCATGACCGGCGCGATCTCGCGGCTCGCTTTTGGAGTGAGCCTCTGGTACGTCACCGTCTTGATGAATTTACCAACCGACAGCCCGCCAGTGTAGCGCGCAGCGCGACCTGTCGGGAGAGTGTGGTTTGTTCCCACTCCCTTGTCTCCGTAAGCTACTGTGCTCTCTTCACCGACGAAAATACTGCCGTAGTTGCGCAGGTTTTTCAGGTAGTAGTCATTGCGTGAAGTCTGGACCTCCAGATGCTCCGGCGCGTATTCGTCACTCAGGGCGATTGCTGCGTCATCGCTTTCAACGATGATGATTTCACCCAGGTTGCCCCAGGATACAGCCGCGATATCGCGCGTGGGCAACGTCTTCAGCAGTCTCTCGACCGAGACCAACACCTCCTGTCCCAGTTTTTCCGAGGTGGTAACGAGCCATGCCGGGCTGTCTGGTCCATGCTCGGCCTGACCGAGCAGGTCGATCGCCACCAAATCGGGATCAGCACTGTCGTCGGCAATGATCATGATTTCGGTGGGACCCGCCGGCAGGTCGATCCCGACCATGCCAAACAGCTGCCTCTTGGCCTCCGCCACATAAGCATTGCCAGGTCCGGTGATGATATCGACGGCGCGCATTCCGAGGCACCCATGCGCCATCGCGGCCATTGCCTGCACACCGCCCAGGCAATAGATCTCGGTCGCGCCGGATACGTGAAGCGCGTAGAGGGTGGCTGGAAAGATCCCATCCTGATTTCGAGGCGGCGCGCAACCGACCACATAATCGACACCAGCGACTTTTGCCGTGGCGACACTCATGATTGCAGCAGAGATCAGAGGATATTTTCCGCCGGGAATGTAGCATCCAGCTGCGGTCACCGGGATCAATTTCTGCCCAAGAAAAACCCCTGGCGATACTTCGCTTTCAAACTCCGTCATGGACTCGCGCTGCAACTTCGCAAATTTCGTCACGTTACGCAGGCAGACTGCGAGATCCTCCTTGAATGTCTCAGGCAGGCGACGCGCGACCTCGCGGATCTTGTCGTCCGTGACCCGGAATTCCAGCCCGTCCCATTGATCAAGCTTCGCAGCATAGTGCCTGACCGCACTGTCGCGCTCACCTTCGATGCGGCGAAGCATATCGCCGACAACAGCCTCAAGCTGGGTCCTGTCCGAGCGCTCCAAGGCGCGGGACGTTTTCAAGAACCGATGCGACTGAACCGTCAATTCGACCTCCCCGGAAACCAGATTCAACACGGGCCTGCTCTTCCGGTCTTCAATGGCTGTCCTCAGCTCATGCCTGAGCTTTCCTCCGCCAAACTCATATGTAACCGGTTACAAAAACGTATGGCCTTCCGATTGACCAGTCAATATGGTTTTTCAGGTGGATTTCATTTTTATTCTGCGGGGTCTACACATCATGCGTCCCCCAGTGGCAACGGAGAAATCAGTGCAATCTCGCAAGCGCCATACCATCAGAGAAATCGCTCACGAGGCGGGCGTGTCGATTGCCACGGTATCGCGGGTCATGAACAATCCGGCAAGTGTCCTACCCAGCACGAGATTGGCCGTTGAGCGCGTCATAGAGCGACATGGGTATCTCTCGCACGCTATCGCAGTGTCACTCGCGTCTTCTCGTTCGCTCAGCATCGGGCTTGTCATCCCGTCTATTACCAATTCCATCTACGCCTCATCCACCCAGGCAATTCAAGGTATTGCCCAGTCCGCCGGCTACACCGTGCTTCTGGGTGTATCGGAATTTTCCCCGGCGCTTGAGGAGAAGCTCATCCGCCAGTTGCTGGCACGCCGGGTGGACGGGCTTATCCTCACGGGTGGCGAAAGACATCCGACATTGTATGACCTGATAGACGGTCATGGCATTCCGTTTGTGGTCACCTGGAAACTGGTTGAAGAAAGCAGTCGTCGGCCGAGCGTCTCGTTCGACAATTACAAAGGTGGTTGCATGGCGATGCAACACCTCAAGGACCTTGGTCATCGCAAGATTGCGCTGATCTGCGGACGGACAGAAGTCAACGATCGCGCGCGAGAACGGCGTCGCGCTTACGTTGACACGATGATCGAGATCAATGGCATTGCCGACTTGGCAGCGATACGGGAGGCGGACTTCGAGTTTGACCAGGGACGCGTGGCAATGCGGGAATTGCTTTTGCAAGACAAGTCACTGACAGCGGTGTTCTGTGCCAATGACATTCAGGCAATCGGCGCGCTTTCAGAGTGCGAAGACCAGGGACTGAGGGTGCCTGAGGATATTTCGATTGTCGGTTTTGATGACCTGCCCGTCGCACAATATACAAAGCCGAGACTGACGACGATTCGCGTTCCCGCACAGAAGATGGGCGAACTGGCAGCAACGCGATTGTTCGACGCGATCAGGACGGGTGCTCAGGCTATCGGCGAGCAACTTCCAATTGATTTGATTGTACGCGGAAGTACGTCACGTCCGCGGTCGCTCGAATAGGTTCTACAAAGCGCCTGGTGAAGATCTTTACTGGGCAGCCCGGTCTTGGGTGGCCAGGTTGACCGCGTTGAGGCTCGACGGAGCGGCTGTCGTTGTCGGGTTGTTTTGGCTGATCGCCTGTGCAAATATAATCGACGCGAACAATTTGCGTTCGTGCAGATCTTGCATCGTCGCGGATTCTGTCGCCTGAACTCCTGAAAGGTGTCGTCGCATGATGAAGATCGTCAGAAAATCCGACGACCAGACGGAGGCCGAGGGCGAGGTCAAGAGCTTCCAGGAGGACTTGGGGCCCTTTGTCGTTGCCGCTGAAACAACACGGATGGCGATGGTGTTCGCAGATGCCTGCGAAACGGACAATCCGATCATCTTCGCAAACGACGCCTTTCTCGAATTGACAGGCTACACCCGCGAAGAGGTTTTGGGTCAAAGCTTCAACTTCTTCATGGCCCACATCACTGATGAGGCGGCGCTGGCGTTGATCCGAGAGGCCTTGGAAGGACAGTCTGAAACCGATTGCGAGATTCTTTACCGCCGCAAGGACGGAAGTGAATTCTGGGCGGCCCTCTTCGTCAGTCCGGTCAGGGACGACGATGGCGGCATTATCCAGAACTTCGCCTCCTTCGTCGATCTGACTGCATACAAGGAGGAGCAGGCGCAGTCGCAGATGCTCATTGGCGAACTGAACCACCGCGTGAAAAACACTTTGACGACAGTTCAGTCGATCGTCTCGCAGGCGGCGCGATCTAATGCCGACCCGCAGGCGATGCGGAAAGCCGTGGAAAGCCGTCTGTTTGCGCTTTCCCGGTCGCACGATCTTCTGACGCGCGAGAAATGGCGCAGCGCAGGTCTTCTGGATGTGCTTCACGATGCACTCGCGCCGTTTGGTGGTCTTGACGAACGGTCGCGACGCATCGAGGTCAGTGGCGAGAACATCCGGTTTGCACCAAAGGCGGCATTGGCGCTTGGCATCGCTTTCCATGAACTGGCAACCAACGCGATGAAGTACGGCGCTTTTTCCGACGACAATGGATTGATCCGGATCGAGTGGACACTCGAGCCCGCCCCGACGGGCTGGCGGCTGCTTCTGATCTGGACGGAAAGGGATGGACCGCTCGTGGTGCCGCCGTTGCGAAAGGGGTTTGGCTCGAACGTGCTCGAGCGGGGCCTTGCGCACGAGTTGGAAGGCACGGTGGAGTTGGACTATCGCCCTTCAGGAGTGGTCTGCACGATGAATATTCCAGCGTCCGTGCCCGATCATGAATGACCTTCTTGCTGGTCGCAACATCCTCGTCGTCGAGGACGAGATGTTGATCCTCCTGATGATCGAGGGCATTCTGGAAGACCTCGGATGCACGTCGGTGAGCAGCGCCGCTACGGTCACAAATGCAGTTTCTCTCATCGACTCCGAGGTGTTCGACGCAGCGATGCTGGACATGAACCTGGGTGGAGAGGACAGCAGCAGGATAGCCGACGCGCTGTCGGAAAAGGGTGTCCCCTTCATCTACTGCACGGGAAACGACAAAAGCGACATGCCGGAAGGCTTTCGTCACCACGCAGTGCTTCGCAAGCCGTTCCAGGACGCCGATTTGAGTGACGCGCTTGCGAAGCTTCTCTCATAGGGGGTGAGCTCCCGTCCGTTCTGGTCGGGTTCAGCTCAAACGTCCGTCTCAAGCCCCTCCGCAAATCTGATCCATGCGGCAGACCGATCTGTCATGCGGCCTTGGCGAGGAGGGTTTGAACGGCGACCGGAACTGCCAAAGCTTCAAAACTCGGCCTGGCCAGAACATAGCCCTGGATGAGGGAGACGCCGAGGTCGCGCAGGACGTTGAGTTCGTCGGCGGTTTCAACGCCCTCGCAAAGAGGCGTAATGGAAAGGTCTTCAAGCATCCGCAGTATGTGCCGGACGATGGTTCGCTTGACGGGATCGATATCAATCCCGCGGATCATGTCCATATCCAGCTTGACGATGTCGGGTTGGAAATGTGCGAGCAGTGCAAGTCCGGCATGGCCCGCGCCGAAGTCGTCAATCGCCGTTTGGAAGCCCATGTCTCTGTAAGTGCGCAGGATATGAAGGAGATGCGTGGTATCGAGCCGCTCGTTTTCTGTAAACTCGAAGATGATGCGGTTGAGCGGAAACCCAGTCTTCATGGCGGCCGCGAGTGTGACGCGAATACAGGCGCGCGGTTCGTAGACGGCATTGGGCATGAAGTTGATGGAGAGCTTTGCCGTGTCGCAAGGGTCGTAAAGTTTGGATGCAAGCTCGATGGCTTTGACCCGGCATTTCTGGTCGAAGGCGTAGCGGTTCTTATCGCTGATTTGCCCCAGAATAGACGCTGCACCCTCTCCGTTCGGTCCACGCACGAGCGCTTCGTGTGCGTAGATCGCGCCAGTGCTGATATCGACTATAGGCTGAAACGCCATTGAAAACGGCACATCAAACGCATTGCCATCGCGGCATCCATCGCACGATACGGGCATGAGAAGGTTCCCCCTGAAATTTTCCGGATTTTACGCGCTCAATGATTAAATTTCTGCCACCAGCCGGTACCCTTGGCGGCGCGCCGTCACGAGTTGGGCGACAAACCCGTCGACCACACGCTCCCAGCTAAAATCGCGGGCTCTTTGAACGCATGCGGCTTGATCAAGGTCGAGCGCCTTCAGACAACTGGATTTGAGGTCTTCACTGAGAAAGCCGCTGACCCCGTCAACCACGATGTCGCGCGGGCCGGTCACGTCGAACGCGGCAACGGGGAGTCCGGCGGCCATCGCTTCGACAAGCACCAGACCGAAAGTATCGGTGCGGCTGGGAAAGACGAAGACGTCGGCAGACTGGTAGGCTGCCACGAGGTCGTCGCCGCACTTGAGGCCGAGAAATTCCACCTCCGGATACCTCTTCCGATAGGTCTCAAGTTCGGGGCCGTCCCCGACCTGCACTTTCCGTCCTGGCAGCTCGAGCCGGTAGAAGGCTTCGAGGTTCTTCTCCTTGGCCACCCGGCCGACATTGAGGAAAACCGGGGGTCGTCCCGGTTCGTGGGGCGGGACAGGCGGCGAAAACCGGCTGGAGTCGACGCCGCCGCCCCAGACCGTCATCTCGCCGAAGCCGTGCGCAGCAAGATCGGCGCGGCTGCTTTGCGTGGGCACCAGCACCATCTCGGCGGGGGCGTGGAAGCGCCGAACGAACGCGTAGGTGAGGGCGACCGGAATGCGGAACCGCTCATGCAGGTATTCCGGGAATTTCGTATGATAAGATGTGGTGAAAACAAGACCGCGCCGCAGGCAATAGC
Organism: Hyphomicrobiales bacterium; assembly: GCA_038325465.1. Taxonomy (GTDB): domain Bacteria; phylum Pseudomonadota; class Alphaproteobacteria; order Rhizobiales; family Rhizobiaceae; genus Hoeflea. The sequence continues at coordinate 6,900 of JBBQJA010000041.1, forward strand.
GCCGCGCACGCCACCCCAGCGGACCCTCGGTGGCGATGTGAACGGTTTCGAAATCCGCGTCGTCAAGAATGTCGTCCAATTGGCCCGGATTGCGCACCAGCCGGATTTCCGGGTAGCCCGGACAGGGAAATGTACGGAACATTCCGGGTTCGATGATGAGGACATCGTGCCCTGCGGCGCGCAGCCGCTGGCTTACCTCGATGAACGTCCGCACCACGCCATTGACCTGTGGAGTCCAGGCGTCGCTGACGATGACAAGTCTCATGCACAAGCCCCGCGACGGACAGACTGGCGGTGTGCCGACGAGAGCGGCGGATAGGGAATCGGTCGCACACGCTCTGTCACCATGGCTGAAGGTGCATCGCCCGGCATCTTCGTCAAGCCCGAGGCACGCCTGCAAGGACACGCATTGCCGGACTTTCTGCGGTTGCCCGACTTGCGGCTTGGCTGTATGCATCGTGTCGACACAGAAGGTGGCCGCCATGACCGATCCGACCAGCCCGTTTCCCTCCGAGCGCAAGCGCGGCACGGGCAGCAAGATGGCCTATGAGCTGTTGCGCGACGAGATCCTTGATCTGACGCTTGTGCCGGGCAGCCCGATCGACGAGGCGCAGCTTGCTGAGCGTTTCGCGATGTCGCGCACGCCCGTCCGTGAAGCGCTGGTGCGGCTGGAGAGTGAGGGGCTTGTCCAGACTCTGCCAAATCGCTCGACCATGGTCGCGGCCATCGATTTTCTCAATCTGAATGCCTTTTTCGATGCGCTCACCCTCATGTACCGCGTGACCGGACGGCTGGCCGCCGACAACCGACGGGCCGAGGATCTGGTCACGCTGCGTGCACGGCAGGCGGACTTCGCCGCAGCGGTGGAGCGTGGCGATGTGTTGGCGATGATTGCAACCAACCGGGACTTTCACACGGCGATCGCCGAAGCCGGGCGGAACATCTATTTCACGCAGCTTTTCAACCGGCTGTTAGATGAAGGGCGGCGGCTGCTGCGGCTCTACTACCGGTCGTTTGAGGACCGGCTGCCGCAGCGCTATGTGGAGGAGCACGAAGCGTTGATCGCGGTGATCGAGGCTGGGGACGCAAATGCGGCAGACCGGATCTCCCGCGCTCATGCAGAGCAGATCGTTGCGCAGATCAGCCGGTTCTTCGCCTCCGAGACACGGCCGGAGATAGATCTGTCCTGAATGGGGTGAGGCGTCTTCGAGAGCGGTTCTGGCGCTTGCATAAAGTTTGTAGACAAATAAAATGCAAGGTGTAAAAGGAAGTAAGAAGCGGTTGCGGTACCGGGACCGGCTTCGGTCGAAAAGACACGCCGAAAATGAGAACCAAGTGTCAAATTCAATCCACCAGCGACTTTTTGGATCGAGTGGATTTTACGAATTTGACAGGTGGCATCTGACACGCCGAAAATGAGAACCAAGTGTCAAATTCAATCCACTCGTGGGGGCCGACATGACTTCGAGCATTTTTTCAGGCGTGATTCCTGCGTTGATGACGCCTGCAAAGCCTGACCGCACGCCCGATTTCGATGCTCTGGTCAGCAAGGCCAAGGAACTCGTGGCCGCCGGCATGTCGGCCGTCGTCTATTGCGGCTCCATGGGGGATTGGCCGCTTCTGAGCGATGCCGAGCGCATGGAGGGTGTGAGCCGTCTGGTCGAGGCCGGGGTCAGGGTGATTGTGGGCACTGGCGCGGTCAATACCGCCAGCGCAGTCGCCCATGCCCGCCATGCCGCCGAAGTGGGTGCCCATGGCTTGATGGTCATTCCCAGGGTGCTTTCACGGGGTCCCTCGCTCACAGCTCAGCGACATCATTTCAAGGCGGTGCTGTCGGCCGCGCCGGATTTGCCGGCGGTGATCTACAACAGTCCCTATTACGGATTTGCGACCAAAGCCGACCTGTTCTTCGCGCTGCGCGCCGAGCACCCCAATCTCGTCGGCTTCAAGGAATTCGGCGGCAAGGATGACATGCGCTACGCGGCCGAGTTCATCACCTCGGGGGATGCGGATGTGACGCTGATGATCGGCGTCGACACCGGGGTTTTCCACGGCTTTGTCAATTGCGGCGCGTCCGGCGCCATTACCGGCATCGGTTGCGTGCTGCCGCGCGAGGTGATCACGCTCAGCAACCTGTGCCAGGCCGCAGCGGCCGGCGACGCGGAGGCCCGGATGCGTGCGCTCGAACTTGAGGCGGCACTGGCGGTGCTGTCCTCCTTTGATGAAGGCCCGGATCTGGTGCTTTATTTCAAGTATATGCTCACCCTCAAAGGCGAGATGGCGTATGCGCTCCATTTCAACGAAACTGATGAGTTGACCGCAAGCCAGCGCGGCTATGTCCAGTCCCAGTTTGCGCTTTTCAACGCGTGGTATGCGGACTGGAGCCGTCTGCCAGGTGCCGTGGCGCGCCTCAAAGCCTGAACCGGCGACAGAGACAGCCGATCATCGAGAGCCATCCGCTTCCACCACAGCCGCGACGAAGACGCTGACGCTCGCCGGCGCTATTTCGGCGCTCGAGCCCCTGATGGCGATGGCTGTGAACGGGTCGTCAGCCGCGGTATCGAGCACGCGGATCCAGGCGGTGATGCGGTTCACTGCGGGGAGGGTGAACGCGATCCCGCCGCCGGAATTGAAAACCAGGAAGAAGAGGTCTTCGCCGTCCCGCGCCAGAAAAGGCGAGTGGGCCGCGTAGTCGATAAACAGGCCGAGGACGCGCAACTCCGCCTGGGCTTACATCTCCACATCCATTGTCCTGACAATTTAGACTTCGATCCCAACCGAAAACGGATAGAGATTTCTTCGAATGCGGCTCTCGCGTCCGGTCAGGAGGGGCTTTTCAGACCCAGCATCCCGCGCGCGTCCCGCCAGGTCGCCACCGGACGCCCATGCCGCTTGCAGAGCTCGACGGTGCGAGCCACCAGCGCGGCATTGGAGGGAGCGAGGCGGTCGCGGTCAAGCCGGACATTGTCCTCGAGCCCGGTGCGGGTGTGGCCGCCCTTTCGGATGGCCCAGTCATTGACGGTGAACTGGTCGGCACCGATGCCTGCGGCGCACCATCTTGCAGTTGGGGCCAGCCTTGCCAGGGTTGCAATGTAGAAATCGAGTATAGCCTCGTCGGCGGGCATGGCGTTCTTCACGCCCATGACGAACTGGACATAGAGCGGCGAGGCGAGCCTGCCGTCATTTGCCATCCGCGTTGCCTGGACGATGTGGGACAGGTCGAAGGCTTCGATCTCTGGCTTGACCCCGTTGACGCGCATTTCAGCCGCCAGCCAGTCGACGAGATCAGGCGGGTTTTCATAGACACGGGTGGGGAAATTGTTCGAACCCACCGACAGCGAAGCCATGTCTGGCCTGAGCGGCAACATGCCGCCGCGAGCTGCGCCGGCACCGGAGCGACCACCGGTCGACAACTGGACGATCATCCCAGGGCAATGGTGGTGAAGGCCATCCAACAGCCGGGCGAAGCGCTCGGGATCCGACGTTGGTCGACCTTCGTCATCACGGACATGGCAATGGGCGATGGAGGCACCGGCCTCAAAAGCCTCCTGAGTGGATTCGATCTGCTCAGTGATCGCAATCGGCACCGCCGGATTGTTCGCCTTGGTGGGAAGCGAGCCGGTGATGGCGACGCAGATGATGCAGGGTTCGGTCATGGCGAGGTCCGGTTCGACACAAGGCTCATGCCGTTGTAGGCACGCCTGTGCGCCAGATCAATCGGGGACATTTGGCGCATCCCAACCAGCGCAAGCAGAATGGTGCATCCGGCCGGGCGAGATCGGAGCGCGGACCGCGATCGGCGTCGATGGTGACAGGACCGGACACGCTTTGACATCAAGGCCTGCATCCTTCCGCGCGCACTGGCGTTACCCACTCGGCACGGGCCCTGTCTGATGACGGGTAGGCAGCGGCGACGGCTTTGCCTAAAAGACAAAGAGCGGGTTGACGTGCGTGCAGCGTCTGCCCGCTGACCCCGCCATGAAGCGCGGGCCCGCCAGCCCTACCGGAGACCGTCATGACGCCGTTTACCTTCAATACGTCGGCCAGCATCCAGTTTGGTGCAGGACGTCTCGACCAGCTCGGCGCGCTCGCCAAGGCGCGGATCGGCGCTCGCGTCCTCCTTGTCACAGACCCGGGCCTTCTGGAGACTGGCATTGTCGTGCGGGCGATGGCGAGCCTTGCGGCGGCCGGCGTGGCTGTCGAACTGTTCAAGGATGTGGAAGCAGACCCGCCTGAGGCTGTGGTGCTGCGCGCCACCGAGATGGCGAAGATCATGGACGTGGACGGCGTTGTCGGTCTGGGCGGAGGCTCCTCGCTCGACGTCGCCAAACTCGTGGCGCTTCTTGCCGCAAGCGGCGAGCGCTTGGCCGACATCTACGGCGTCGGCAAGGCGAATGGGCCGCGGCTGCCGTTGATCCTGGTTCCGACGACGGCGGGAACCGGCTCGGAGGTGACCCCCATATCCATCCTCACCACCGGAACCCACGAGAAAATGGGCGTCGTCTCCCCGCTCATCCTGCCCGATGTCGCATTGCTTGATCCGGAGCTCACGCTCGGGCTACCTGCGCATGTGACGGCGGCGACCGGCATCGACGCCATGGTTCATGCCATTGAAGCCTATGCCTCGGCCAATGCCAACAACAATCCTCTCTCACGGACACTGGCGACCAAGGCGCTCGCTCTCATGGGCGGAGCGCTTCTGGCTGCGGTGCGCACTGGCCATGATCTTGCCGCCCGGTCAGACATGCTGCTGGGATCGATGCTGGCTGGCCAGGCCTTCGCAAATTCGCCCGTGGCGGCCGTGCATGCGCTCGCCTATCCGCTGGGCGGGCATTTCCACATCCCGCACGGGTTGTCCAACGCCCTGGTGCTGCCGCATGTGCTCAGGTTCAATGTCGAGACGGCGCCGCAAGCCTATATCGAGCTTGCGCCGCATGCCTTTCCCGATCTCGCCCGACTTGAAGGCTGTGCGCGGGCGGAGGCATTCTGCGACCGGCTTGCCGAGTTTTCCGCCGCCTGCGGCCTTAAGCAGCGTCTGCGCGATATGGCCATTCCCCGGGCGGTTCTGCCACGTCTTGCCGAAGATGCGATGAAGCAGACCCGCCTTCTCGTCAACAATCCCCGTCCGGTGCGCGAAGCCGACGCGCTCGCCATTTATGAGGCCGCCTGGTGACCCCCTGTTTCGATCCCCCCTGCAAGGATTGCAAGGCGGGCCACAAGACCTGCGGGGTCGTCGGGGAGGGGGGCAGTTTCGCCTGACACACCTGCAATCAACGGCTTGACGGGTCCATGGGGCGTGCGGGAAAGTGAGTATCCGCGCCGCCCGCGCGGTCTTCCCGGAGAGAGCCTTCCGCCCCGTGCCGACATGGAGTCTTGTGATGATCATCGACCACCCCTATCTCATCTTCCTGGGCGACGTGCCTGATGCGCTGGCCGCAAAGACCGGGCTCGGCATCGTCGACTGGCGGCCGGAATGGTGCCTTGGCCAGTACCGCCTGCCCGGATGCGAGGCGGATGCGGGACTGGCCGACATGACCATCGACGCGGCGAAGGCTGTGGGCGTCAAGACCATGGTGGTGGGCGCGGCGAACGCTGGCGGTGTCCTGCCCCCGCACTGGATCGCCCCCATCGTCGAAGCCCTCCACGCAGGCATCGACGTGGCGACCGGGCTGCATGTCCGGCTCTCTTCGATCCCGGAAATCGCCTCTGCGGCGTCCCGCACCGGAGCCCGGCTGCACGACGTGCGCTTCACGGACCAGAAATTTGCCACTGGCAAGGGGACCAAGCGGCCCGGTCTGCGGCTGTTGACGGTGGGAACGGATTGTTCGGCCGGCAAGAAATACACCGCTCTCGCGCTCGAACGCGAGATGCGCGCCCGCGGCATGGACGCTGATTTCCGCGCCACGGGGCAGACTGGCATTTTCATCTCCGGGCGCGGCGCGGCCATTGACGCGGTGGTCGCCGATTTCATCTCAGGCGCGGTGGAATGGATTTGCCCGGCGGCCGATCCTGTCCATTGGGATCTCGTGGAAGGTCAGGGCTCGCTGTTTCATCCAAGCTTTGCGGGTGTGTCGCTCGGCCTTCTGCACGGCACCCAGCCTGACGCCTTCGTGGTTTGCCACGAACCAACGCGCAAGACGATGCGCGGTGTCAGCCACCCGTTGCCAACGATCGGAGAGGTGATCGATCTGACGATCACCTGTGGCAGGCTCACCAATCCAGCCATCCGCTGTACCGGCATTGCCGTCAACACCCAGAAGCTCAACGAGGCCGACGCGCGTGACCTGCTGGCGGGATACACGGCGGAATATGGCGTTCCGGCGACCGATCCGATCCGGTTCGGCGTGGCCTCGCTGGTCGATGCTCTCCAGGAGATAGGCAAAGGCGCGATGGTTTGATCGAAAGTAGCACTTGCGCTTCAGGTTGGGAGGACTAACCTTGACGGGTGTCCATTTGGCTGGACGCTCAAGCTCCAGGCGGCATCCGGGAGGACGGATGCGGCCGACACCAAGGGCAGAAACGGTCCGGGAACGACCGGCGACTGGGTGCCGATGCCCTCCGCCATGGCAAGACTGAATACCGCCCGGACCAGGGAGGGTTGGAGGAAATGGACGCCACAGGTGCGCGCGCCGTCAGCAAGCCGGTGACGTTTCCGCAATATTTGTTGCTCAACGCCAAACGTTTCGGGGGGCGGCCCGCGATGCGCTTCAAGGACTATGGCATCTGGCAGACCTGGACCTGGTCCGAGCAGCGCGACGAGATCCGCGACCTGGCGCTGGGCCTGAAGGCAATGGGGCTCACCAAGGGCGAACGGGTGGCCATTGCCGGGTCCAACCGGCCGCGGCTCTACTGGACTTTCTGCGCGGCGCAATCCCTGGGTGCGGTTCCGGTTCCCGTCTATGCGGATGCGGTAGCCGACGAGATGGCTTACGTCCTCGACAACGCCGGTGCCCGCTTCGCCGTGGTGCAGGACCAGGAGCAGGTCGACAAGATCCAGGCGATGGCTCAGACGACACCAGCGCTCACGACCATCATCTATGACGAGCCGCGCGGGCTGAGGGATTACGACCACCGCATGTTGCATGAATTTGGCGCGGTCCAGCAACTGGGTCGTTCCATCGCCGAGACAGACCGCGATGCGGTCGCCGCGTGGGAAGAGGCGATCATGGCGTCTGATGGAAGCGAGTGCTCGGCCATTCTCTACACCTCCGGCACCACCGGACGCTCCAAGGGCGTGATGTTGCGAGCCTCGGCCTCCGTGAAGGCGGCGGAGGACACGGCGCGCTTTGATCATCTCGACGAGCACGACGAGGTGCTCGCCTACCTGCCTTTGGCCTGGGTGGGCGATCACTATCTCAATTATGCGCAAGGCTATGTGGCGGGGCTGTGCATGAGTTGCCCGGAAAGCCCGGACACGGTGTCGCAGAACCTGCGCGAGATCGGGCCAACCTTCTACTTCGCGCCGCCGCGGGTGTTTGAAGGCCTGCTGACCAGCGTCATGATCCGGATGGAGGATGCCGGCCGGATCAAGAAGAAGCTGTTTCACGCCTCCCTCGCGGTTGCAAAGACATACGGCGAGGACATCCTTGAGGGACGTCCTGTGTCGCCGTCCGGCCGGATTTCCTATTGGATCTGCGACAAGCTGGTCTATGGCCCGTTGCGCAACGTGCTCGGTTTTACGCGCACCCGCACCGCCTACACGGCGGGCGAGGCGATCGGTCCGGACCTGTTTTCGTTTTTCCGGTCGCTCGGCATCAACCTCAAGCAACTCTACGGGCAGACCGAAGCCTTTCTCTATGTCACATGCCAGAAAGACGGGGATGTGCGCCCCGATACGGTGGGCCCGGCGGCACCCGACGTCGACATCCGCATCGCCGACAGCGGTGAGGTCCAGTTCCGCTCGCCGGGAATGTTCATGGGGTACCATGATGCCCCGGAGAAGACGAAAGAGACGCTGACGCCCGACGGCTGGGTAATGACAGGGGACGCGGGCATTTTTGACACGCGCGGCCATCTCAAGATCATCGACCGGGCCAAGGATGTGGGAAAGCTGACGACAGGGGCGCTGTTTGCTCCCAAGTACATAGAAAACAAGCTCAAGTTCTTTCCCAATATCAAGGAAGTGGTGGCGTTTGGCGACGGGCGCGACTACAGCGCGGTGTTTCTCAACATCGACCTGACGGCTGTGGGCAACTGGGCCGAGCGCAACAACATTTCCTATGGCTCTTACCAGGAACTGGCCTCTCTGCCGCAAGTCTACGAGATGATGGCCAGGCACGTGGAGCAGGTAAACCGCGATCTTGCCGCCGAACCACTGATGGCAGGCGCACAGGTGAGCCGTTTCCTGGTGCTGCACAAGGAGCTGGACGCCGATGATGGCGAGTTGACCCGCACGCAGAAAGTCCGGCGCAGCTTCGTGGCGGAGCGGTATCAGCCGCTGATCGATGCGCTTTACGACGGCTCGACGGAGAAGTTCATCGAAACCGAAGTCACCTTCGAGGACGGGCGGAAAGGCATCATCCGGGCAACGGTCCGGATTGCCGACGCTGTCACCTATCCAACCGCCACACTTCACCGGGAGGCTGCTGAATGAATGCCCGGATCCAACCTGTGCAACTGCATGCGGCCGATGACGGGCTCAAGCCGGGCGAGACAATGCTCATGGTTGACAAGGTTTCGCTGTCGTTTGGCGGGGTCAAGGCGATTACGAACGTCTCATTTGACATCCGCAAGGGCGAAATCCGCGCGATTATCGGCCCGAACGGCGCGGGCAAGACGTCAATGCTCAATGTCATCAACGGCTTTTATCACCCCCAGGAAGGCACGATCACCTTCCGTGGCAAGGCGCGATCGAGGATGCAGCCGCACGAGGCGGCGCAATCTGGCATCGCGCGCACCTTCCAGAACGTGGCTCTGTTCAAGGGCATGTCGACGCTCGACAACATCATGTCGGGCCGGACGCTGAAGATGCACGCAAACTTCTTCTGGCAGATGCTGCATGTCGGCCCGGCGCGCCGCGAGGAGATCGAGCACCGCATGAAGGTGGAAGAAATCATCGATTTTCTCGAGATCCAGCACATTCGCAAGACGCCAGTCGGCAAACTCCCCTATGGCCTGCAAAAGCGGGTGGAACTTGGCCGGGCGCTGGCGATGGAGCCGGATCTGCTGCTGCTTGATGAGCCGATGGCCGGCATGAATGTGGAGGAGAAGGAGGACATGAGCCGCTTCATCCTCGACGTCAACAGCCAGATGGGGACGACAATCGCGCTCATCGAGCATGACATGGGCGTGGTGATGGACATTTCCGACCGGGTCGTCGTGCTCGACTACGGCCGCAAGATCGGCGATGGCACGCCCGACGAGGTCAAGGCCAATCAGGACGTCATCGACGCCTATCTCGGAGTGTCGCGCTGATGGATCTTCTCTATTTGGTTTTCGTCGATCCCTTTGTGCAGATGGCGGACCTGCCGGATTTCTTCCTGCAGGTGCTCTGGGAAGGTTTCGTCGCGGGTATCCTCTATGCGCTCATTGCGCTCGGCTTCGTGCTCATCTTCAAGGCATCTGGCGTCTTCAACTTCGCGCAGGGGATCATGGTGGTCTTTGCCGGGTTGACGCTTGTCGGCCTGCACGAGATGGGCATTCCGGCCTATCTCGCGCTGGTGCTTTCGATCGGCGTGATGGGGCTGCTCGCGCTTGGCGTCGAGCGCTTCGTCATGCGGCCGCTTGTCAACCAGCCAGACATCATCCTGCTGATGGCGACCATCGGGCTCACCTTTTTCCTGGTCGGTTTTGGCGAATTCGTCTTCGGCGGCGAGCCCAAGCAGATGATCACCGAGGAGCTCGGTCTGCCGACCGGCTCGACTTCGATCGACATCGGCGAGAACGGCTTGCTGATCCTTCAGCACATCGATATCGCAGCCGCCGTCATTGCCATCATCATGGTCGCCTCGCTTGGCATCTTCTTCAACAAGACCCGTATCGGACGGGCGCTCCGGGCGGTGGCTGATGACCACCAGGCGGCGCTGTCGGTGGGCATCTCGCTCAACCAGATCTGGGTGATCGTCTGGTTTGCGGCCGGGATCGTGGCGCTGGCCACCGGCATCATGTGGGGGGCGCGGTCGGATGTGTCCTTCGCGCTCGAGGTTATCGCGCTCAAGGCGCTGCCGGTGCTGATCCTGGGGGGCTTCACCTCCATTCCGGGCGCAATTGTCGGTGGATTGATCATCGGAATCGGCGAGAAGGTTGGCGAGATCTACTGGGGGCCACTGGTGGGCGGCGGCATCGAGAGCTGGCTCGCCTACATGATCGCGCTGATTTTCCTGCTGTTCAGGCCGCAGGGCCTGTTCGGCGAACGCATCATCGAGAGGGTGTGACGCCATGCACAAAAGCCGACTTTCCTGCATCGTCATCGACTGCCATACCGACCATGTGGAACAGGCGGCCGGATTCTGGTCGCAGCTACTGGGCTTTCCGTCCCAGGCTGATGACGGCCGCCGGGCGACCGTGATGACCGGCGAAGGCGGTGTAAGGCTCGTGATCGAAGCGGTGGCAGACGAGTCCCGGATTCACTTCGACATGGAGACGGATGATCTGAGCGCCGAGATCCTGCGGATCGAAGGCATCGGCGGGCGCAAGATCGCCGTCGTCGACCATGCCGTCATCATGGAGGCGCCGACCGGGCACCGATTCCGGCTGACCGCCGCTCGCAACAACATCATGCCCGCTGGCGGTGTCTTGTGGGGAGAGGACTGATGCTCTACCGCGAATCCGGCCAGTACAAGACCAGTTACGACGCCGACCAGGCGATCTTTCCAATCCGCGAGGACCGCATCGGGTTCGCCATGATTCTGGCGATCGCGGTCTTTGTCGTTCCGCTCGTGGCGAGTGATTTCATGATCACCTCGATCATGATCCCGTTTCTCATCCTGGCGCTCGCCACCATCGGTCTCAACGTTCTGACCGGGTATGCGGGCCAGCTCTCGCTCGGCACCGGGGCCTTCATGGGTGTGGGTGCCTATGCCTGTTACAAGCTCACGACCATCTTTCCGGACGTCAACGTGATCGTGATGATCTTCGCGTCGGGCTTGTTCTCGGCGGGGGTCGGCATCCTGTTCGGGCTGCCGTCGCTCAGGATCAAGGGGCTCTATCTGGCCGTCACCACGCTTGCGGCGCAGTTCTTTCTTGAATGGTGCTTCATCCGTATCCCGTGGCTCTACAATTACAATTCTTCCGGTGCCATCGAAGTGCCGGAGAGGCGGGGTTTCGGCGATATCATCCTGACTGGACCATCCGCCTCGCCGATCACGCGCTACTATGTCGTGCTTGCCATCGTCATCGCGGTGACGCTGGTGGTCAAGAACATCGTGCGCGGGCGGATCGGCCGGCAATGGATGATGATCCGTGACATGGACATCGCAGCCGAGCTGATGGGCGTGAGGCCGCTGACGGCCAAGCTGTCGGCATTTGCGGTCTCGTCCTATCTTGCGGGCGTGGCGGGCGCGATGTTCGTCTTTTTCTATCTCGGCGCTTCCGAGCCCTCTTCCTTCTCCATCTCGCTGTCGTTCCAGATCCTGTTCATGGCGATCCTGGGCGGACTGGGATCACTGGTGGGGTCCTTCTTCGGTGCGGCCTTCATCTGGATCCTGCCGATCCTGCTCCGCGTCGGGTTGCCGGCCATCGGCGTCAATGTCGGGGCGGAAGTCGTGTTTCACATCGCCCAGATGATTGTCGGCGCGCTGATCATCGTGTTCCTCATCGTCGAGCCCCACGGGCTTGCCCGCCTGTGGTCCATCGCAAAGGAGAAATTGCGGGTCTGGCCGTTCCCCTACGCCTGACCGCGCTAGCCATGCCCGCACTATCGGGCATTACCAGAGGCACCGGGCAATCGAGCCTGGTCCGGTTGCCCCGCAGAGGCTCTGAAGACTGTCGCGATCATATGGGAGGACATCATGAGATTGCACACACTGACCGCCGGCGCTTTTGCCCTGGCTCTTTCCGCCAGCTTTGCCTTGCCTGCTCTGGCCGAGGATTCGGTCTATATCCAGTTGCCGACCTACCGGACCGGAGCTTTTGCCGGGTCGGGCATTCCGATTGCCAACGGAATGACCGATTATCTCACCATGCTCAACGAGCGTGATGGCGGCATCAACGGCGTCAAGATCAATTTTGACGAGTGCGAAACCGGCTACGACACCCAGAAGGGCGTGGAATGCTATGAACAGGCCAAGGCCAAGGGCACGCTCGTGTTCAATCCCTGGTCAACGGGTATCACCCTGCAGGTGATTCCGAAGGCCTCGGTTGACAAGATCCCGGTTCTGTCGATGGCCTATGGTCTGTCAGCCGCTTCGGACGGCCAGACGTTCCCCTGGGTCTTCAATCCGCCGATGACCTACTGGGACGGTGCCTCGGGTGTCATCAAATATATCGGCGAGCAGGAGGGCGGGCTCGACAAGCTCAAGGGCAAAAAGATCGGCTATATCTTCCTTGACGCCGGCTACGGCCGCGAGCCGATCCCGCTGCTTGAGAATATGGCCAAGGAATACGGCTTCGAAATCGTCCAGTATCCCGTGGCCGGCAAGGAAATGCAGAACCAGGCCTCGCAATGGCTCAATGTCCGCCGTGACAAGCCGGATTACATGGTGATGTGGGGCTGGGGTGCGATGAACCCGACCGCCATCAAGGAGGCGATCAAGATCCGCTATCCGATGGACAAGTTCATCGGCGTGTGGTGGGCAGGCGGCGAGGACGATGCCCGCGCCGGCGGCGCGGAAGCCAAGGGCTACAAGACGCTCAACTTCAACCTGGTGGGTGCTGACCTTGCCGCTTTCCAAGACATCAAGAAGTATGTCGTGGATGCCGGCAAGAGCCAGACCGAGCCCGCCAAGGTCGGCGAGAACCTCTACAACCGCGGCGTCCTCAACGCGATGCTGATGACGGAGGCCATCCGCATCGCTCAGGAAAAGACCGGCAAGACCGTGATCACATCCGAGGATATGCGGGTTGGCCTTGAAAACCTGGTTATCGACGATGCTCGCCTGGCGGCCATCGGCCTGCCCGGCTTCATCGCGCCGCTCAACGTGACCTGCGCCAACCATTCCGGCACCACCAAGATGTACATCTCGGAATGGGACGGCGAAAAGTGGGTCAAGGCGTCTGACTGGTTTGAGCCGATGACGGAGAAGGTCGCGCCCGTGCTTGCCCGTGCGGCCGAGGAGTACAAGGTCTCCAACGCGCCCTGGCCGGCCCGGACGGAAGCCTGCACCAACTGACATCGTGTCAGAAAGACCGGACGCCGCAGCAATCTGCGGCGTCCGACACCGAATGAATGTCCCGTCGAGACCGTGCCATGACCCAGCCAAGCCCTGAGCCTGCGGCCGCCAAGCCGATCTTGTCGGTCAACAATATCGAAGTCATCTACGATCACGTCATTCTGGTGCTCAAAGGTGTGTCGCTGGTGGTGCCCGAAGGTGGCATCGTGGCGCTGCTGGGTGCCAATGGCGCTGGCAAGTCAACCACGCTCAAGGCGATCTCGAACCTTCTGCGCTCGGAACGCGGCGAGGTGACCAAAGGGTCCATCGAGTTTGAAGGTGCGCGGATCGAGGCGCTGACCGCCAATGAACTGGTGCGGCGCGGCTGCATTCAGGTGATGGAAGGCCGCCATTGCTTCGGTCATCTGACGGTGGAGGAAAACCTGTTGACCGGTGCGTTTACCCGCCGGGACGGCCATGCGGCGATCAAGCGCGATTTGGAGATGGTCTATGGCTATTTCCCGCCGCTCAAGGAGCGGCGGACGAGCCAGGCCGGCTACACATCCGGCGGCGAGCAGCAGATGACGGCCATCGGTCGGGCGCTCATGAGCCGCCCGAAGATGATCCTTCTCGACGAGCCCTCCATGGGACTTGCGCCGCAGCTGCAGGAGGAGATCTTCGAGATCGTCCGCAAGCTCAACCAGAACGAAGGCGTCTCGTTTCTTCTGGCGGAACAGAACACAAATGTCGCGCTGCGCTATGCCACCTATGGCTATATTCTCGAATCTGGCCGGATCGTCATGGATGGAGAGGCCAAGGACCTGCGCGAGAACCAGGATGTGAAGGAATTCTACCTTGGTGTGGGCGGCGAGGGACGCCGGTCGTTCAAGAACGTCAAGCATTACAAGCGGCGCAAACGCTGGCTTGCCTGAGTTGCAACGTCCCTGACGCACCTGCATCTTGCGTGGTGGATGCTTGCTACGCCTGTCGGCATCCTCTAAAATCCAACAGACGTTCATTTGCATGTGGGATGTATGGCACGCAGGGCAGGATCAACCGGAGCCGCGACCGCGCAAAGGCTGCATAAGCTGGCTCTCGCGCTTTTTGTACGTTCGGGCCATGCGGCAGTGCCCATGCGCGCGATTACGGCGGAAACGGGGGGCGAGGCTGGCGCGATCCGCAAGCACTTCGCCGCCAGGCAGGATCTGCTCATGGATCTCTCGAGCTTGCACATTCCCACGCTGTTGGCAGCCCGGCGGGCGGAAAAGCAGCCGGATGCGTCCGCGTCTGAGGCGCTGAAAGCCTTCGTGCGGTCCCGCATCCGCTATCACCCTGATCGATCGCCGGAGGATTTCATCTCCTGCATGGAACCTCGAAATCTCGATGACGACGCGTTTGGCACCATCGAGGCACTCAGGCGTCAAGATCAGCACATTCCGCGCGGCGTTCTCGAAAAAGGCATCCGCGACGGCTCCTTCGCCATCGGTGACCCGCATCGCCCTGCTCAGCGGCATGACCACCTGGTATCGGCATGAAGGGGGGCTGTCGCTCGCGGAGATCGAAGCCATTGATGCAAGGCTTGCCGGCCGCGTGGTTGGCCACCGCCGCAGCGGACAGGACGGACAGGACGGGCAGGACGGACAGGACCGACAGGACCGACAGGACGCGAAGACGGCCGTGTCTTCGGTGAGAGACGAACAGGAGAGAGGACAGGACGCATGTTCACCGCAAGCATGAATTTCGGCCTTGGCGAGGAAATCGATGCGCTGAGAACCATGGTGGGGCGGTTCGCACGCGAGCGTGTGGCCCCGGTGGCCGACGACACCGACAAGAGCAACCAGTTTCCCATGCATCTTTGGCGGGAAATGGGTGCGCTAGGCCTTCTCGGCGTGACCGCCAGTCCGGATTATGGAGGCTCCGGGATGGGCTATCTCGCCCATACGGTC
This sequence comes from Hyphomicrobiales bacterium, assembly GCA_038325465.1. Classification (GTDB taxonomy): domain Bacteria; phylum Pseudomonadota; class Alphaproteobacteria; order Rhizobiales; family Rhizobiaceae; genus Hoeflea. Next base: position 22,093 of record JBBQJA010000041.1, read on the forward strand.
GCTATGGAGGAAATCAGCCGCGCGTCTGCGTCCGTCGGCCTGTCCTATGGCGCCCATTCCAATCTCTGCGTCAACCAGATCAACCGCTGGGGCACATCGGGCCAGAAAGAGCGCTACCTGCCGAAGCTTTGTTCGGGCGAGCATATCGGCGCGCTGGCCATGAGCGAGCCCGGATCAGGCTCTGACGTCATATCGATGACATTGCGCGCGGAGAAGCGCAACGACAGTTACATGCTCAACGGCACCAAGATGTGGATCACCAACGGCCCCGACGCCAGCACCCTGGTGGTCTATGCCAAGACCGATCCGGAGGCCAAATCGCGCGGCATCACGGCCTTTCTCATCGAAAAGGGCATGGCGGGATTTTCGACTGCGCAGAAGCTCGACAAGCTCGGCATGCGCGGCTCCAACACTTGCGAACTGGTCTTTGAAGGCTGCGAGGTGCCGTTCGAAAACGTGCTTGGCCAGGAAGGGCAGGGGGCTGCGATCCTGATGTCGGGTCTCGATTATGAGCGGGTGGTGTTGGCGGGCGGGCCGCTGGGGATCATGGCGGCGGCCATGGATGTCGTGGTGCCCTATTGCCATGAGCGCAAACAGTTCGGCCAGCCGATCGGCGAATTCCAGCTCATGCAAGGCAAGCTTTCCGACATGTACACGACGATGAACGCCTGCCGGGCCTATGTCTACGCGGTGGCGGCGGCTTGCGACCGGGGCGAAACCACGCGCAAGGACGCGGCCGGCTGCATCCTCTATGCGGCCGAAAAGGCCACACAGGTGGCGCTGGAGGCAATTCAGGCGCTCGGCGGCAACGGCTATATCAACGATTACCCGACCGGCCGACTGCTGCGCGACGCCAAGCTCTACGAGATCGGCGCCGGCACCAGCGAAATCCGCCGCATGCTGATCGGCCGCGAGATGATGGCAGAGACGGGGTAGCATTATGGCGCCGCGCGTCTTTTCAGACGCGCGAAGGTCGCTGTAAAACATTGGAAGAATGCATGTACGTTATCGCACAAATGAATCCATTCGTGCGCGATATGCATTAGTGTGATATTTTGCCAGATATGGAATTGTCGGCACCATACTGAAAGGTGGCATGATGAGAAAGCGCACCACTAAATCCGGGTTCGAAGAGGGCGGTCAGTCGGCTTATGAAACTGCATTCGGTCCCTGGAAAAAGCCTCTTTTGGACAGGGTGAAACTTGGCGAAGGTGGGCGGCTGGTCATCCCAGCAGCAATGCGGGAGGCATTAGGAGTGAAGCCGGGCGACGATATTGCTTTGGAAATCGTTGATGGCGAATTGCGGGTTAAGTCGTACATTTCGGTGATCAAGGACATTCAAGCGCGTGTCAAAGCGCTCGTTCCTCCAGGGGTCGATATCGTTGAAGACTTTCTGGCCGAACGTCGCAAAGAGCAGCGGAGATCGGAGGGCCGTTTTGAACGCTTGCATAGTGAAGGAATGGCCATGCGCAGCGATGACAAGTGATGGTGATACTCGATGCGTCGACGGTGCTGGCTGCTCTGAGATCGGAGCCGGGCGGACAAGCCCTTTGGGCGCGATTGGCTGGCGCGCGCATTAGTTCGGTCAATCTTTCTGAAATTGTTTCAAAACTCATTGATCTGGGGAGCGATCCAGACACGGCCTTGCAAGATGTGTCTGCTCTTCGTCTCGATGTCGTGCCTTTTGATAGGGAAACTGCACTACTGGCGGGACGTCTGCGCGCTGACACGCGTCACCGTGGCTTGTCGTTGGGCGACCGGGCCTGCCTGGCATTGGCAATCCGCGAAAGCGCCACCGCACTTACGGCCGATCGCGCCTGGGTCGATCTCGATCTTCCATGCAAAGTAGAGTTGATCCGCTGATGACCATCATCCAGTCCAAAATCTCCACCACGTCGGAACCGTTTCTCGCCAATGCGGCGCGGATGGAAAGGCTGATTGCCGAGACTGCGGCTGTGGCTGAGGCGGCGGCACTCGGTGGGCCGGAAGCGTCGCGAACACGGCATGTCTCGCGTGGCAAGCTTCTGCCGCGCGACCGTGTGCGCACGCTTCTCGATGCGAGTTCGCCGTTTCTCGAAATCGGCCGCTTTGCTGCGCATGGGCTTTACGGTGGCGATATCGCCAGCGCGGGGGTGATCGCGGGCATCGGTCGGGTCCAGGGTCGCGACGTCATGGTCGTCTGCAACGACGCCACCGTGAAGGGCGGCACCTATTTCCCGATGACGGTCAAGAAGCATCTGCGCGCCCAGGAAATCGCGCTCGAGAACAATCTGCCCTGCGTGTATCTGGTGGATTCCGGTGGTGCCAATCTGCCCAACCAGGACGAGGTCTTTCCCGACCGGGACCATTTTGGCCGCATCTTTTTCAACCAGGCGACCATGAGCGCCAGAGGCATCGCCCAGATCGCCGTTGTCATGGGGTCCTGCACGGCCGGCGGGGCCTATGTGCCGGCGATGAGCGACGAGACGATCATCGTGCGCGGGCAGGGCACGATTTTTCTGGCCGGGCCGCCGCTCGTCAAGGCTGCGACCGGCGAGGTGGTAAGCGCGGAGGATCTGGGCGGCGGCGATGTTCACACGCGGATGTCAGGTGTGGCCGACCATCTCGCCGACGATGACGCCCACGCGCTCGAACTTGCCCGCCGGGCGGTCACCAACTTGAACAGTCGCGGCCGGGAGGGGCTGTCCTTTCTCAAACTCGAAAGCCCGGAAGCGCCGCTCTACGACCCGGCCGAACTCGCAGGTGTCATTCCAGCTGATCCGCGCCAGCCTTTCGACATCCGCGAGGTGATCGCCCGCATCGTCGATGGCTCGCGTTTTGATGAGTTCAAGGCGCGCTATGGCGTCACGATTGTCTGCGGTTTTGCCCATGTGATGGGCATGCCGGTGGGCATCGTCGCCAACAACGGCGTGCTGTTTTCCGAAAGCGCGCTGAAGGCGGCGCATTTCGTGCAGCTCTGCTCCCAGCGCAAGGTGCCGCTCGTCTTCTTGCAGAATATCACCGGCTTCATGGTCGGGCAGAAATACGAGGCTGGCGGCATCGCCAAGGACGGCGCCAAGATGGTGACCGCGGTGGCGACCACCAAGGTTCCGAAGATTACCATGATCGTCGGGGGCTCGTTCGGCGCAGGCAATTACGGCATGTGCGGCCGTGCCTACAGCCCGAGATTTCTCTGGACCTGGCCCAACAGCCGCATCGCGGTGATGGGTGGCGAACAGGCGGCGGGCGTGCTGGCGACCGTCAAGCGCGAGGCCATCGAACGGTCGGGCGGAACGTGGTCGACGGAGGAGGAGGCAGCCTTCAAACGCCCCACTATCGAGATGTTCGAGACCCAGTCGCACCCGCTCTACGCCTCGGCGCGGCTCTGGGACGACGGCATCATCAATCCGCTCAAATCGCGCGAGATATTGGCGCTCAGCCTGTCGGCAGCGCTCAATGCGAAAGTCGAAGAGACGCGGTTTGGCGTGTTCAGAATGTGATTGACGGTATGCTGTGACACACTTTAGCGGCGGTGGACGCTGTTGCGACGAAAGGCGCGAGGGACATGTCCACGGTTCTGATCGATCTGGATGACGCGGTACTTGAGGCGCTCAAGCAGCGGGCAGAGAAAACCACACGAATGGGGCAACTGAGCATCTTGCTGTTGCGGCTAAGTCCCACGGCGAACCTGGCTGGTAAGGAACGATGACCATGATCACTAAAATCCTCATCGCCAACCGCGGCGAGATTGCAGTCCGCGTCATCCGCACCGCGCGCAAGATGGGCATTGCGACGGTTGCGGTCCATTCGGAGGCCGACCGCGACGCGCTTCATGTCGAGATGGCCGATGAGGCCGTAGCGATCGGGTCTGCACCGGCGAGCGAAAGCTATCTCAGGATCGATCGCATCCTGGAAGCAGCACGGATCACCGGTGCCGACGCCATTCATCCGGGTTACGGATTTCTGTCGGAAAATCCGGATTTCGTGGAAGCGGTGATCGGCGCAGGCCTCATCTTCATCGGCCCCTCGGCGTCGGCGATCCGGGCGATGGGTCTGAAGGACGCCGCCAAGCAACTGATGGAAAAGGCCAAGGTCCCGGTGGTGCCGGGCTACCACGGCGAAGCCCAGGACCTCATCATCCTGGCGGGCAAGGCCAATGAGATCGGATTTCCCGTGCTGATCAAGGCGCGTGCCGGCGGCGGCGGCAAGGGCATGCGCAAGGTGGAGACCCAGGCGGATTTTTCCGCAGCGCTTTCGTCAGCGCGACGGGAAGCCAAGGCGTCCTTCGGCGATGACCGGGTGCTGGTGGAGAAATATGTGTCGAGCCCGCGCCATATCGAAATCCAGGTCTTCGGTGACACCCACGGCAACGTCGTGCATCTTTTCGAGCGCGACTGTTCGGCCCAGCGTCGCCACCAAAAGGTGATCGAGGAAGCACCTGCGCCGGGGATGACGGTCGAGATGCGGGACGCGATGGGAGCTGCAGCGGTGCAGGCGGCCAAGGCGATCAGCTATTGCGGTGCCGGAACGGTCGAGTTCATCGTTGATGCCTCCGAGGGCCTCAGGCCAGACCGTTTCTGGTTCATGGAGATGAACACGCGGCTTCAGGTCGAACACCCGGTGACGGAGGCGATCACCGGGCTCGATCTTGTCGAATGGCAGATCCGGGTGGCCCGCGGCGAAGCTCTGCCCAAAGCACAGGACGAGATTTCCCTGTGCGGCCATGCCGTGGAAGCACGGATCTATGCGGAAGATCCCGCCAAGGGCTTCCTGCCGGCAGTTGGCCGGATCGGGCATCTCGCCTTTCCCGCCATGGATGTCCGGGTGGATTCGGGCGTCAGGGCAGGAGACATGATCACCCCGTATTATGATCCGATGATCGCCAAGATGATCGCCCATGGGGAAACCCGTGCCGAAGCGCTCGATACACTCGCCCGGGCGCTCGCGCGCACCGAGATCGCCGGCACCACCACGAATACGGCCTTTCTCGCACGCCTGTGCCGCCAGGCAGACTTTGCGGCCGGTCGCCTCGATACCGGGCTCATCGACCGCAATCTCGAGGCTTTGGCAAAGAGTGCCACGGCCCCGGCCGACGTTGCCGCGCTGGTAGCGCTTGCGGCCTCGGGCATGCTGCCCGAGACAGACTGTGTGGACGACCCGGCCGCCGCCATCGGCCCCTTTGAAGGCTGGGGGCACCCATTGCGGACCGTTCGTCTGGTGGAAGCCGGTGTTGCCTTCGACACAAAAGTGGCGCGCACCGGCACCGATGACTGGACCATCGGGCTGCCTTGCCGCGCGGATCGGCCGTCAGCACAGGTCGACGTGTCTGGCCTCAGACGCTCGGCCGACGGGCTTGACTGGAGCGTCCTGGCCGATGGCCGGCGTCAGCAGCTGCGGATTGTGCTGCTTGAACGGAGTGTGACGGCTTTTTCAGGCGAACTGGCATTCACCTTCGAGCGACCGCTGAGCGAAAAACGCGGGGGCGAGGCCAGCGGCGGCGACACCGTGACCTCGCCGATGCCGGGCTTTATCAAGGAGGTGCTGGTCAAACCGGGGCAAATGGTCAGCAAAGGCGATCCGATGGTGATCATGGAAGCCATGAAGATGGAGCTGACGCTTGCCGCACCCCGCGACGGCAAGGTGGCGACGGTGACAGTGACCACCGGGTCGCAGGTCAGTGACGGCGCGGTGCTGGTGGCGCTGGCGGACTGAATTTGACATCTGGTCCCCATTTTCACGTCGCATTCGATGCCAAGTGTCAAATTCGTAAAATCCGCGAGACGCTGTGGTGAAAGTTTCTCCGAGGTCTATGGAACAGGGTCTAACGCCCTTGTTGACGAAGTCTCGCATCTCAGTCAGCGCCAGGCACCGATATAAGACAAAAGCGAGGGCAGATCGGCGGTCGCGGGGATTTCCCGAAATCGATCACGGAAGCGAGGTGGTTCGGCACTTTCGAGCGTCCAGGTGAGATCATGGGGGACATGAACGCCCCAGCTTCCCGCCTCAAGCGCCGGGATGATGTCGGATCTGATCGAATTTCCAACCATCATTGCGCTCTCTGCACCCTCGCCATGGCGGGAAAAGACTGTTCGATAGGTGTGCGCCTGCTTGTCCGAGACGATCTCGACAGCATCAAACAGCTCTCCGAGCCCCGACTGCGCGAGCTTTCGTTCCTGGTCAAACAGATCACCCTTTGTGATCAGCACCAGCGTGAAGCGACCGACAATCTGTTCCAAAGTTTCCCGGGTACCGGGCAGGGTTTCCACCGGATGGGCAAGAAGATCACGGCCGATGTCGAGGATCTTCTTGATCACCGAGGCGGGCGCGTGACCGCCGGTGACCTCGATCGCCGTCTCGATCATCGACAGGGTGAAGCCCTTGATGCCGAAGCCGTAATGGGCGAGGTTGCGCCGCTCGGCTTCAAGCAGCCGGGTCGAAATGACGTCGTGGTTGCCGTGATCGGCCAACAGCGTGGCGAAATGTGCCTCGGTCAACCGGTAGAACTGTTCGTTCTGCCAGAGCGTGTCATCGGCATCAAAGCCGATCGTTGTCAGCGGGCCTGCAGTCATGGAGCTATTCCCGTCGTCTTTCGAGGCAGCCTTAAGAGCTATTCCGGCGGTGCCACTTTCGCTGGACTTGCTCTCTCCTCTGGTTTGACGCAATTCCGGACGCGAAAGCGGTGCCACTTTCGCTGGACTTCCTGTAGAGCTGCCAGCGGCCGGGTTCGCATTGAAATCGGCGGCCCGCCTCTCCAAGTAGGGGGCGACTTGTCACACAATGGAATGCAGCATGACAGAGACTCCTGAAACCGTTTTCTCCTTCTGGTTTGAAAAACTGACACCCAAGGACTGGTTCACCAAGAACGAGGTGCTTGACCGGGAGATCGCCACGCGGTTTACGTCCCTCCATCTCGATCTGTCCCGGGGTGCAAAGGCCGCCTGGCGCGCTTCTCCCCAAGCAAGGCTTGCGCTTTTGATCGCTTATGACCAGTTTCCCCGCAACATCTATCGCGGCAGCGCGTTGTCGTTTGCCACAGACGGTCTTGCGCTGCGGGAGGCCAAGCTGGCGCTTGCCACGGGTGCTGACCGGGCGGTCGATCCGGCCTGGCGACTGTTCTTCTACCTGCCGTTCGAGCATACTGAGGAGCTGGCCGAGCAGGACCGCTCGGTGGCGCTTCATACCGAACTGGGGGATGCAACCTATCTCGACCATGCGATCAAGCACCGCGATGTAATCGTCGAATTCGGGCGGTTTCCGCATCGCAACGCCATCCTTGGTCGGCCATCAAGCGCCGCCGAGGAAGCCTATCTCGCCAAACCCGGTGCCGGTTTCTGATCGTTGCTTTCATCGGCACTGCGGACCGCCAGCGAATTCCCCTCCGGGCGGACTTCGGCTAAGGGTGGATCGGCAAATGTAGAAGTCGGGATAGTCATGCGCTCGTTACAAGGTCTTCTTCCTGTCCTGTGTCTTGTCATCCTCGTGGCTGCCTCGGGGCAGGCCGCGTCCCAAAATGCTGCGCCCGCCGCGCCAACCGCGGTCGCTTCGGCTGAAATCGCGCTTGACGAGGCGCAGGCTGAAATCGAACGGCTGACCAGGGGCGTCACCGACAAGGCGGGTGACGACGACGCGCTGGCCGATCTCAAGGTGTCGGCGGAAGGTATGACCCGCATGCTTCTTGATGTGGGGGTCTCGTTCAGGCCGGTGCTCAATGACGTCAAGGCGCGGATTGATGCCTTGGGGCCGGCACCGGCTGAGGGCGAGCCCGCCGAACCGGCTTCGGTGGCTGAGCAGCGGAAATCGCTGGCCGCCGAGCGCGCGCTCATCAATGCCCTGACCGGCCGCGCCGAAGCCATTTCCGTGCAGGCGGGCACTCTCGGTGACCGCATCACCGATATCCGCCGTGACCTCTTCACCAGCACCCTGTTCAACCGGACCGAGATCGACACAAAATTCTTCGTGGAATCGGCTGCTGCGTACCGAGCGGAATTGGTCGACTTCAACCGCACGCTCGGAAGCTGGTTCAAGTTCGTCTGGTCGTTCAAGGCGCAAGCGCTGCTGGCCTCGCTGTTCCTGTCACTGCTTGCGGCGCTGTTTTTCGTGGCGGGCGGCTACCGGCTTTTCGGCGGGCTCATTGTCCGTGATCCCGTGTTGACCGATCCGCCATATATCAATCGCCTCTCGGTTGCCTTCTGGTCGACGGCGATCCCGACGATGGGAATGCTGGCGGTCGCCATTTCCACAAGTTCGCTGCTGACTTCGTTTGCAGTGCTTCGCGGCGACATCGCGCCGATGATCATGACCCTGCTTGCGGTCAGCGTGGTCGTGTCTTTCGTCATCCAGCTTGCCCGGGCCATCCTCGCGCCGCGGCATCCGGACTGGCGCCTGCTCAAGGTCTCCAATGCGGGTGCCCGCCACCTCGTGGCGATGATTGCGTTGATGGCGCTGGTCAACGGCGCAGATTACGTTCTGGGCAGCGTGAGCCGGGCGCTCGGTTCGCCCGTGGTGCTCACGGTTGCCAAGAGCTTCGTCGCCGCCATCATCATCGGCCTCATCCTTGTCTTGATCTCGCGGCTCAAGCCCATGCTGGCGAGCTCCGGCGATCCGAAAGAGCCCGGAACAGCCTGGCCGCGCCTCATTTCCGTCTCGCTGCTCCTGTCGGGGCTGGCACTGCCCGTGATGGCGCTGATGGGATATGTGGGCCTTGCCCGCTTCGCCTCCACCCAGATCATCGTCACCGGCGCGGTGCTCGCCGCCATGTATATCGGCTTTCTGTCTGGCCATGCGGTGCTCCAGCCCGGTGCCTTCGCGCGCACGTCCATGGGGCGCTACATCGACCGCAAGATGGATCCGGGCCAGATTGCACTTGACCAGGCGGGGCTGGCAGCGGGATTGCTTATCTATTTCGGTGTGCTGCTGGTGGGCCTGCCGCTCATCTTCATGCAATGGGGTTTCCAGATTGCCGATATCCGGCTCTGGCTGGTGCGGGTTCTCACCGATATTCGGGTCGGTGGCATCACGATCTCGTTGACCGGGATTCTGATTGGCGTGTTGATGTTTATAGGTGGTCTGTTCGCCACCCGCTGGTTCCAGAAATGGCTCGACGGCAACGTGATGGCGCGTGGCCGCGTGGATATGGGTGTGCGCAACTCCGTGCGCACCGGCATCGGCTATCTCGGCATCGGCGTGGCGGCGCTGATTGCGATTTCGGCGGCGGGGATAGATCTGTCGAGCCTGGCGCTTGTGGCCGGTGCCCTGTCGCTCGGCATCGGCTTCGGTCTTCAGAACATTGTGTCCAACTTCGTCTCGGGGCTGATTCTGCTGGCCGAACGCCCGTTCAAGGTCGGCGATTGGGTGGTGACCGGCACGACCGAAGGGTTTGTCAAGAAGATCTCCGTGCGCGCCACCGAAATCGAGACCTTCCAGCGGCAGACCATCATCGTGCCGAATTCCGAGCTGATCAATGCATCGGTGGGCAACTGGACGCATCGCAACAATCTGGGCCGCGCCGATATCGCCATCGGCGTGGGGTATGAAAGTGATCCGCGCAAGGTGATGGCGATCCTGATGGAAATCGCGCTCGCCCATGACAAGGTGCTGCGCACTCCGGAGCCGCTGGTGCATTTCGTCAGTTTCGGCGATTCGTCCCTGAATTTCGAACTCAAGGTCTTCATCGCCGACGTGCTGAGCGGGATGGGGGTGAAGAACGACCTCCGGCTCGCCATCTTTGACCGGCTGAAGGCGGATGGTATCAGCATTCCTTTCCCGCAGCGTGATCTCAATGTGCATCTCGACCCATCCGCCGAACCGCTGGCGCGGCTGGCCGAGGCCATATCGGGACCGGGGACGACGATCCGGATGGCGACGCGCGAAACGGCATCGGCGGAACCCGGACCACCGCCGGACTCCAGGGCTGACACCGAGCGGGACGGGTTCTGACCCGTTCAGTTTGCATTCAGTTTCGGGCTGCTAGACAAAGACGCAGGACGGAGGGCCTTGCGGCCCGCTGGCAGGCAACACAAGAAGCGGCGCGTGAGCGCCCGACACCTACAACGCCGCGCGTCTTTCCAGACGCACAAAGGACGCTGTACCATTTTGAATGAATGCATGCGCGGTCTGTTCAATCGAACCCGACTGAACGCGACATGCATTACAACAAGGAGCGGCGCGTGAGCGCCGGATATCGAGATGAAAACAGTGCTGATAGCAATCGCAGTCACCCTGGCAACCGCCAGCGGCACATTCGCGGCAACCGTTGTCAACAAGGACGCCGAGCCGCAGGTGCTGATGATCACCGAAGACGGCAGCCAGTCCGAAATCGTCGTCGAGGCGGGTGGCACCGCCGAAATCTGCCCGGGCGGCTGCTTCCTCACCATGCCGAGCGGCGACCGCGAGACGCTGTCGGGCTCGGAAACGATCGACATCGTGAACGGTGCGGCGGTCATCAGATAGGGATCAATGCGGGGGGACAGGGTGCTGTCCTGCAGCGGCCTTTGCGCATTCAATCGGATGCGTGAACGCCGCTGTAAAACATTGAATGAATGCAGGTCCGTTACCGCACGAATGAGTCCATTCGTGCGCGACATGCATGACAGCGCCGCGCATCCGATCGGATGCGCAAAGGCCGCTGTAAAACCTTGAATGAATGCATGTACGTTATCGCACAAATGAATCCATTTGTGCGCGACATGCATTAGGTCCTGTCCTTGCCCCGCGTCAGTCCATCGAGGCGATGTTGCGCAGCCGCGAATGGCTCGCGGGCAGCTTTTCGCGTATTAAGCTCGATGCGCTGACGTTGGGAGTTGCGCCCAACGCGGCGATCAGATCAGCCTTTTCCTTGAGGGCCAGCCGATCAGTTTCGGTCAGAGCCTTGTAGGATTTCGGCATGTAGTCGGTTGCGATTTCCCGATAGCTGAGGCCCGAGGGCCCTTTTCCCGGCGCGTTCCAGGATTGATTGAAGCGCAGGAGCATGTCTTCAATTGCCCGCAACTCGACCAGATACCGACGCCAGCGGTGCTCATCGAAATTGAAATCAGCAACGATGCGTTGGCCTGCGGCCTCGCCCAAACTGCCCAGAAATTCGATGGTCTCACGGGGCATCTCGAGATTGAGACCGCCTTCGTCCGGTTTCAGGCTGACGGTCACGATGCGCTCCCGATACCCAGGCAGAATGGATTGCAGCGAATCCTGCCAATCCTTGGCGCTGTTGAACATGGCCATGATGAAACCAATCAATCCAGCAAAGCCCGTGGTCGGCAGAAGTTGGCCGTCGCCTGGCTTGAGCGGCAGGTGGATGCGCCCCATGTCAGGCGAATGCTCCGCGCCAGCTTTGATCCGCTGCGGGTCGAGTTCACCGAGCGAAATGCCGAATGTCGGTCTTTGAGGCAGGAAATTGTCGAAGAAGTGCAGCGGGAAATTGCTCGACAACCCGCCATCGGAAAACAGGCAGCGGCGCACGCGGCCCTCGGTGCCCGGATTGACAAGTGTG
>JBBQJA010000042.1:0-31624 GCA_038325465.1 Hyphomicrobiales bacterium
TTCGCGCGTCTGAAAAGATGCGCGGCGCTGTAGCGCCACAGCATCCCCATTTCGCTCGTGGGACACCTCGCCGCGCCATTGATCGACCCAAAGGTACAATCGGGTTTTCGATCACGCCTCAATCGGTTACGAGTAGGCCTATCGGTGCGTTGGACCCATCGGCAGCCGCACAGCCGAAAACAAAGCAGAGAAGACATCGATTTGGCAGACTTGGCCTCCACCGCTTCACGAAACCGCATCCAGACGATCGACCTCGTCCGCGGCGCAGCGCTGGTGGCCATGGCGAGCTATCATTTCACGTGGGATCTCGAGATCTTCGGCTACCTTGGCCCGGGGACTGCGGGAACGGGCATGTTCAAATGGTATGCCCGCTCTATTGCAGGCACATTTCTGTTGCTTGCCGGTGTGAGCCTGGTGCTCGCCCAGTACCCGGTTCTGCGCCGAGACGGGTTTTTGCGGCGTTTGGGGCTGGTTACAGGTGCCGCAGCACTGATCACGCTTGCGACACTGATCATTTTTCCCGACAGCTTCATCTTTTTCGGGATCCTGCATGCCATCGCCCTGTTCAGCGTTCTCGGTCTGGCCTTCGTCCGGCTGCCAGTGACCGTAACCCTGCTCGTGGCGGCAATCGTTCTGGCTCTGCCGCAGGTGTACCGTTCAGCTGTCTTCGACGCGCCTTGGCTCTGGTGGGTCGGCCTGTCGGCAGCGGTTCCACGCTCCAACGATTATGTGCCGCTGTTTCCGTGGTTCGCGCTGGTGCTCGCCGGAATTGCCGTGGCGCGGATCGGGCTCGCGGCAGGCGCGGCAAACCGGCTTGCCCGAGCCGAACCCATGGACAACCGCATCGTGGGCGGGCTCGTCTTTCTCGGCCGCCACAGTCTTGCCGTCTATCTGGTCCATCAACCGGTGCTGCTTGCCTTCGTCTGGGCTGCAACCCTCGTTGTCCCGCCGACGTCCGCCGATCCGGTGGCGGTTCATGTCCAAAGTTGCGAGACCAGTTGCAGGCAGTCCAACGGTGCGGAGATGTGCGAACGATTTTGCGGCTGCGTCATGGATGAGCTTCTGGCACGCAATCTGTTTAACGACCTCCAGACCGGCCGGATCGACCCGACGAGTGACAGCCGCGTTTCGGAGATCGCCAAGACATGCACGATATCCTCGCTCGAGCCGTAACGGAAGCGGACGCTGGTCCGGTCAGGACCGACCGGGTGGTTGCCCGATGAACGCATATCGCTCGCGCCCGAATCGCATCCCGTGGCCGCCGATTCTGCTGGTGATGTCGGCCATTGCCGCTTTTGGCCTCGGGCAGGTTTATCCGCTGCCAGCGTCGTTTGCGTTTTCACCCATCCTGGGCGCCCTCTGTCTGGCCGCTGCGCTCGGCCTGGATATCTGGGCGATGAAAACGCTGCATGACGGCAAGACCACCATCCTGCCCAATCGGGGCAGCAGCCATCTGGTGACCGGTGGGCCGTTCCGCTTCAGCCGCAACCCGATCTATGTCGCCAATGTTGTCCTGCTTGTCGGTGCGGGTCTGGCGAGTGGCAATGGCTGGTTTCTGGCGCTGGCGCCGGTGGCTGCCATCCTCACGGAGATACTGGCGATAAGGCGGGAGGAAAACCATCTCGTCGCGCTGTTTGGTTACACCTACGAGGTCTATCGCCGAAAGGTGCGGCGCTGGATCTGATGCATGTCGCGTTCAATCGGATTTGATTGAACAAAACGCACATGCATTCATTATAGCGCCGCGCATCCAATCGGATGCGTGAATGCCGCCGTAAAACATTGAATGAATGCATGTACGGTATCGCCCAAGTGAATCCATTTGTGCGCGACATGCGTGAACCCTAGGTGTTGACACCGATCTCGGCGAGGCGCGTCAGGCAGGATTCCTCGATATTGTCGAGCTCGGCCAAAGTGTCCTCGATGTCCTTGCGCTTCTGGCGCAGATCATCCCGTTTCTCCTCGACCTTGCGCATGAGCAGCCGCAGCTGACCCGCTTCCCCCGGCGGGTCCTTGTAAACCTGAATTATTTCGCGGATTTCGGAGATCGAAAACCCAATGCGCCGGCCGCGCAGGATTTCCTGGATAAGACGACGGTCAGCGGCACGAAACAGCCGCGTCCGGCCGCGACGTTCGGGCTGGATCAGCCCCTCATCCTCATAGTAGCGCAGCGTGCGCGTTGAAACGCCAAACTCCCGGGTCAGCTCGGTGATGGTGTAGAACTTGTGCACGGCGGTCATTCCTGCTTGCGGAAGCATCCCATCTTGGGGGACTCTTACGCTTACGTGTAGGTCAATGCCGGACCTTCCGTCAATTTCCGAAGTGCCTGTTCTGGCATTCGCCCGTCACCCTAGGGAAAGCCACCACCCTGCCAGCCCGAGAAACGCGAAGAAGCCCACCACGTCGGTGACCGTGGTGACGAAGACGGCTGACGAAATCGCAGGGTCAGAGCCGAGCTTGTCGAGGAGCAGCGGCAGGAGAATTCCCGCCAGCGCTGCGGCGAGCATGTTGACGATCATCGCAGCGGCAATCACCATGCCGAGCCCCTGGCTTGAGAACCAAAAAGCGGCAACCAGTCCGATGATGACCGCGAACAAGACCCCGTTGATCAGCCCGACCACCGCTTCGCGCCGAATGATGCGGCCAGCATTGTAAATATCGATGTCGCGGGTCGCGAGCGCGCGCACAGTCACTGTCATGGTCTGGGTGCCTGCGTTTCCGCCCATCGAGGCGACGATCGGCATGAGGACAGCCAAGGCAACCATCTGCTCGATGGTGGCGTCAAAAAGCGAAATGACAGCCGATGCAAGGATGGCGGTCCCCAGGTTGATCAGCAACCAGGCAAAACGTGACTTCACGGTGGAAATGACGCTGTCAGACAGCTCCTCGTCACCCACGCCACCCATCCGCAAGATGTCTTCTTCCGCCTCCTCGTGGATGACGTCGACAACGTCGTCGATGGTCAGAACGCCGACCAGCCGCTGGTTCTCATCGACGACCGCTGCCGACAGGAGGTCGTACTGCTCGAAGAGCTGCGCGGCTTCCTCCTGGTCAGTTTCCGCCGGAATCGCATGGCGGGTTTCGTCCATGATCTCTTCGATACGCGCCTTGCGTGGTGTTCGCAGAATTCGGTCAAGATCGATCGAACCCACCAGCTTGAATGTGGGGTCGATGACAAAGATCTGGCTGAAGCGGTCGGGGAGGTTCTCTTCCTCGCGCATGTAATCGATGGTCTGGCCCACGCTCCAGAATGGCGGCACGGCGACGAACTCGGTCTGCATGCGGCGGCCGGCGGTGTCTTCGGGATAGTCGAGCGCCCGGCGCAACCGGATGCGTTCCGTGAAGGGCAGCTGCGCCAGGATCTCGGCCTGGTCCTCCTCGTCAAGATCTTCAAGGATATAGACGGCGTCGTCGGAATCGAGCTCGCCCAGGGCCTGGGCGATCTGCGCATTCGGCATGGCGTCGATGATCTCAAGGCGAATCGCCTCATCGACCTCCGTCAGGGCCGCAAAGTCGAAATCCTCGCCCAGCAAGCCCACAAGCGCCTGGCGCTGCGCCCGGTTGATCGATTCGAGCAGGTCACCGAGCTCGGATTCGTGCATGCGGCCTACGTG
The DNA here is from genome assembly GCA_038325465.1 of Hyphomicrobiales bacterium. Classification (GTDB taxonomy): domain Bacteria; phylum Pseudomonadota; class Alphaproteobacteria; order Rhizobiales; family Rhizobiaceae; genus Hoeflea. The sequence continues at coordinate 3,615 of JBBQJA010000042.1, forward strand.
CTCGCGCAGGAACGCCGTATCTCGGGAGGCGATGGCCGCCTCGATGGCGCTCAGGAAATCCTGGCGGATCGAGCCGTCCTCGTCATAGATGTCATCGGCATCCATGATCTTGGCCATTGCGGCGGCAGCGGCCTTCGTCTTGGCATCGAAGTCGGCGTCTGTCGTCATGGCCTAGCCTCGCGCCTGGAAATTTCGGGACCGGTAACGGACAATGCCATGCCGGTAGAGAGACGGACAGAGGGCCCATACAAAGATAACCGACCGGAGAATGACCGCAGGGTCAGACGGTGCCGACGCGCAACTCTCCGATGTGTTACAGTGAGTTGACCACGGTTTTCAAGCGGCATTGCACGGCCTTGGCAGCAAAGCGCGCCGCACCCGCGACGATCGGGATTTCTGCGCACCACTGCGACAGATTCCGGTCTTGCCAAGCGCCCGCAATGGCCCAGGGTCGCTTTGAGCATCTGTGGACGGGCGCAGGCAATCCGTTGCATTTGACGCGCTGCCTCCCCATCCTGGTCCATCCTGGTGTGAGGCTTCTACGGCCTGCCCCGGACAGGACACGGTGCCCATGCCCATTTTCGCATTCAAGTCGCAGCTGACGGCCTGGCTCAAGGTGATCGTCTGCCATCTTCTGGCGGTGTCTCTCGTCAGCCTCACGCCATTGCCTGAGATGACCGCAGCGCCAGTGCTGCTGCTTGCAACGGGCCTGCTCGCTGCGGGAGCGGGCCGGGTTCTGCGGTTGCCGGTCTTGTTCGCCCCGATCCAGATCGTCATTCCGTTCGCCATCGCCTATGCGGACATGGTGCCGGCCTGGGCCTATCTGGTCGCTTTTGCGATTTCGGTGCTGGTCTACTGGAACACCGCGCTCGAACAGGTGCCGTTTTATCTCACCAACAAGACGACCTTTGCGGCGATAAACCAAATCGCGCGCGCGTCCAAAGCGACCTCTTTCGTCGATCTCGGCTGCGGGACAGGCGGGGTCGTGCTTCATCTCGCCAAGCAAAATCCGGAGATGCGCTGTCTTGGCGTCGAGACGGCGCCGCTCATCTATGTGCTGGCAAAGCTGCGCAGCCTGCTTTCGCGCCATCCCAACTGCTCAATCCGTTACCGCTCGATCTGGGCGGAGGATTTGTCAGGTCACGACCTCGCCTACTGCTTTTTGTCGCCCGCACCGATGGCGCGCCTCCATGCGAAGGCAAAAGCCGAAATGCGGCCGGGAACGCGGCTGGTCTCCAACAGTTTCGGGGTACCGGGTCATCCACCGCAACAGGTTCATGAGGTGGGTGACGGACGCCGGACGCGTCTGCATGTCTGGGTCATGTGAGGCCCGACAGCCCGGTTCGGCTATCGGACACCGACTGCCTGAATTGCGAGTGGGGGACTGCAGCAAACCACATCGGTTGCCAAAAAATGAAATGGTGCGGTCGAGAAGACTCGAACTTCCACGGGTTGCCCCACAGCGACCTCAACGCTGCGCGTCTACCAATTCCGCCACGACCGCACGTGGTAGAGCCGAAGCGTGTCGGCGCGCTGCATGTAGCAAAAGCCCTTGGGGTGCACAAGCGCATTTCAGGCGAAACGGGAAAGTGTTTTGGGGATCGGCTTGTGCGACATGCCCTACAGCGCCGCGCATCCAATCGGATGCGTGAAGACCGCTGTAAGACATTGAATGAATGCATGTCCGTTATCGCGCAAATGACTCCATGTGTGCGCGACATGCCCTACAGCGCCGCGCATCCAATCGGATGCGCAAATGCCGCTGTAAGACATTAAATGAATGCATGTCCGTTATCGCAGAAATGACTCCATTTGTGCGCGACATGCACCACAGCGCCGCGCATCCAATCGGATGCGCAAATGCCGCTGTAAAACTTTGAATGAATGCATGTACGTTATCGCACACATGACTCCATTTGTGCGCGACATGCCCTACAGCGCCGCGCATCCAATCGGATGCGCAAATGCCGCTGTAAAACTTTGAATGAATGCATGTCCGTTATCGCACAAATGACTCCATTTGTGCGCGACATGCATGACAGCTTGCGGGCGATCCCGCCGCACTGGCCTCAGGCTTTGGGGAAGGATCGACCCCTGCAGACGGTGCTGCCTGCCGCACGGGTTCCGGGGCGGCGCACAATAGTGTACTCAACCGCCATGACCGCCCGCAGAGACCTGTCGACCAGCTTTCACCCCCTGCCCGGAACGCCGCCGGTGCGGTGGCGGGTCTCCGACGACTTGGTCGACTACCGGTTCGCGGTGGCGGAAATGGAGCGGGAAGTGGCCGCCATCGGGTCGGGACAAGCCGATGAACTCGTCTGGCTGCTTGAGCATCCGCCGCTTTACACGGCTGGAACCAGCGCCGATGCGGCCGACCTTGTCGACCCCGACCGGTTTCCGGTCTACCCGAGCGGTCGCGGCGGCGAATACACCTATCACGGTCCTGGACAGCGGGTCGCCTATGTGATGCTGGACCTCAAGCGACGGCGTCAGGACGTGCGCGTTTTCGTCGCAAGCCTCGAGCAGTTGGTGATCGACACGCTTGCACTGATGACTGTGCGCGGCGAGCGACGCGAGGACCGGGTTGGCGTGTGGGTGCGCCGGCCCGACAAACCGCGGCGCGCCGACGGCGGCGAGGCCGAGGACAAGATCGCCGCTCTCGGCATAAGGCTGCGCCGCTGGGTGAGCTTCCACGGACTTTCGATCAACGTCGACCCGGATCTCGGCCATTTTTCCGGAATCGTGCCCTGCGGAATCCGCGACCATGGCGTGACGAGCCTCGTCGATCTCGGCCTGCCGGTGCCCATGCATGAGGTCGACATCAGGCTGCGTGACGCGTTTGAGACGCTGTTCGGAGCGACCCGGAAGGACGGCGCCTGAGGCCCGATCAGGCTGCGGTCAGGCGTTCGGCCGGCACCGGTCTCACAAGCGTCGACACGAACTGACCCCAGGGTGTGGCCGACCGGTCGGGCACAAGATTCTGGGTCGGATCAAAGAGGGCTTCGGCATCGGCGATGGAGAAGGGATCACGGCTGCCAAGTGCAGCCAGGATCCTGTTGAGCACGCCCAGGTGATCCATCCCGAGCATCGCCCATAGCCCCTTGCGGCGCGTGGCCAGAGGTCCCTCCCCGTCTACCACCGCCATTCGGACCTGTTCGAGCGCGAAGGCGGCGACGGACGGGCTGGCGCATCCGGTTCGCTCGATGATGCGGACGAGAACGTCAAATTCGTTGCGGCTCGCCACGATACCGCCGCGAGAAACAGTCCGCCGCAACCAGTCGGCCTTGGCCTCGGTCATGGTCCCAAACGGCGAAAGTCTGTCGACGACGTGGTCGGAAAGAATCTCGACGAAAAAGTGGTTCCATTCCACGCATTTTTCCGCAAGGGAATGCTGGATCGCCAGCAGCATCGCCACATCATCGCGGCGGTTCAGGCCATCGGCGAAGATACGGGTCTTGAGCAGGTTGACGTCGGCGGCTGTGATCCTGGATTTTTCCATCAGCACGCATGCCGGATAAGAAAGGCGCAGTTCGCTCATGTTCTTCCTCCATCTCATCATGAAATGTCGGCTGTCTTTCTGACATAAATCTGTTTCCGAATGAGAAATCGGCAAAGTTAACGTGGTCTTTAAATTCGCACTTCAACGCATTGACCTGGAGATTTTCGAGCGCTCGTTTCGAACAGGCGTCACAGATGCGAGATGGACAGCCCTTCGAATGGATTGAATTTGGCACCTGTTTTCCATTTTCGGGGTGGGTCCGATACCAAATGTCAACTTCGGAAAATCCACTCGAATCATGACCTTGCCCGAAGCAAAGCTCGCCGGTCTTGCACGGACGCTGCGCGGCTCAGGCGCACCGCCAACGCCTGCGGGCGGACACGGTTTTCGCAAAAGGCCGGGGTTGAGCCTCAAGCCGCCCTCTGACACTGTGCCGCCTGATGAATCGTCGTCGAATTCAGGAGCATCAGGATGGACGTCCGCGCAGCCGTGGCCTTTGAGGCCGGAAAACCGCTCGAAATCACGACAGTGCATCTGGACGGCCCGCGTGCTGGCGAAGTGCTGGTGGAAATAAAGGCGACGGGCGTCTGCCATACCGACGAATTCACCAGATCGGGCGCAGATCCGGAAGGCATCTTTCCGGCCATCCTCGGACATGAGGGCGCAGGCATCGTGGTCGACGTCGGTCCGGGCGTGACATCGCTCAGGAAAGGCGACCACGTCATTCCGCTTTACACCCCCGAATGCCGTCAGTGCGATTATTGTCTGAACCCGAAAACCAACCTGTGCCAGCAGATCCGCTCGACCCAGGGCCAGGGGCTGATGCCGGACGGCAGCTCGCGTTTTTCGATCAACGGCAAGCCGATCTTCCACTATATGGGAACCTCGACATTCGCCAATTTCACCGTCCTGCCGGAGATCGCGCTCGCCAAGATCCGGCCCGACGCCCCATTCGACAAGGTCTGCTATATCGGCTGCGGGGTCACCACGGGTATCGGTGCCGTCATCAACACGGCCAAGGCGGAACCTGGTTGCCGGGCGGTGGTCTTCGGTCTGGGCGGTATCGGGCTGAACGTCATTCAGGGTCTCAGGATGATTGGCGCGGAGATGATCGTCGGCGTTGATCTCAACACGTCCAAGAAGGAATGGGGCGAGCGCTTCGGCATGACCCATTTCGTCAATCCGGACGAAGTTGAAGGCGATCTCGTTGCCTATCTCGTCAATCTCACCAAGGGCGGTGCCGACTATTCGTTCGAATGCATCGGCAATACCAAGGTGATGCGCCAGGCATTGGAATGCGCCCACAAGGGCTGGGGGCAATCGATCATCATCGGAGTGGCGGGTGCGGGTCAGGAAATCTCCACCCGCCCGTTCCAGCTCGTGACAGGGCGGTCCTGGCGCGGATCGGCTTTCGGAGGTGCCCGCGGCAGAACCGACGTTCCCAAGATCGTGGACTGGTACATGCAGGGCCTGATCGAGATTGATCCGATGATCACTCACACGATGGGGCTTGAAGACATCAACAGGGCCTTTGATCTCATGCATTCGGGCGAAAGCATCCGCAGCGTGGTGCTCTATTGACGAATTCCGCCGGACTGAGCCCCGTGAAGATCGTTTCGCTGGCCAAGGCGCACGGCGGGACGCAAGGTGTGTACACCATCAACTCCTCGGCCTGCGGCGGCGAAATGACCTTCGCGGTCTTCTCCCCGCCACAAGCCAAGGAGAAGCTCTGTCCGGTTCTTTGGTATCTTTCAGGCCTAACCTGCACCCATGCCAATGTGATGGACAAGGGTGAATACCGGCGTCTGGCGGCCGAGCTGGGACTGATCGTGGTCTGCCCCGACACAAGCCCGCGAGGCGACGACGCGCCCGACGAGCCGGACACCTGGCAGGTCGGCAAGGGGGCTGGGTTCTATCTCGATGCCACGCAGCCGCCCTGGTCGACGCACTACCGCATGGAAACCCACATTCTGTCGGAGCTGCCGAACGTCGTGGGCAGCCATTTTGCAGCCGACATGAGCCGTCAGGGCGTCTTCGGCCATTCCATGGGCGGCCATGGCGCACTCACCTTCGCGCTGCGAAATCCTGACCGTTTTCAAAGCTGTTCAGCCTTCGCCCCGATCGTCCAACCCTCGACGGCTGACTGGTCCGCACCCGCGTTTCGACACTATCTCGGCGACGACATGGCGGCCTGGCGCGCCCATGACGCCACCTGCCTGATTGCGGACGGCGCGCGGTTTTCAGACTTGCTGGTCGATCAAGGCAAGGCAGACAGCTATCTCGACAGCGGGTTGCGCCCCTGGCTTCTGGACGAGGCCTGCCGGACCGCTGGCATTCCGCTCGTATTGCGGATGCACGAAGGCTACGATCATTCCTACAATTTCGTCTCCACTTTCATGGATGATCACCTGCGCTGGCATGCCGAACGGCTCGGCTGAGGCGGTCTCCGGCTTTTGTCAGTTTGCGTCCGGGTCTGAGCAGTCGTTGTCGACGGTGACCACGCACGGCTCGTCCTCGGCCGATCCGGGCGCAGCAAGGTCAGCCGGTGCAGTCGGGGCGACTGGAACGGGTGCCGCTGGGACTGGCAAAGCGGTTGCCGGGGCGGACTGAGGGTCTGATGGTGCTGCCGGACCTGCCGCAGGCTCTGGGGTTGCAGGCTCCGGGGTTGCAGGCTCTGGGGTTGCCGGCTCGGGGGTTGCGGGTTCGGGGGCCAGCAGCGGACGCGAGGTGTCAAGCACTGGAGCTGGTTCGGGATCCTCGTCGGTCAGCACGGTTGTGGGCGTAACCTCGCCGTTGAGCAGCGGATCGGAGAGGACAGCGCCCGGGATCACCGTCGGTTCGACCAGGAGGACAGGCTTCCGCGCCGGGCGCACGACCGGACGCTTCAGGCCACCCACGGGATGAATCTCAAGGCCCGACAAGCCCAGCACCTGACGGATATCGGCGACCAGGCGGGCGAGCCGCTCCTCGTCTCCGACCACCTGATTGCGACCGTCCACCACGCTGCGCACGGTAGTGGCGTAGATGATCCGGCCTGAAAACGCGTCCGTCAGCGTGACCGCAACCTCGGTATAGAGGGATCCATCGGGAAGCCAAAAAGCCGGTCCCCGCCAATGGCCGCGTGAACGGATGAAGACAGCGAGATGGGACGCCCGGCCGATGTCGGCGTTGGAGCGTCCGGCGGTGTTCAGAAGCCGTGCCTCGAGGTCTCGGCCAAAAGCGTCATCGTGGGAAAGATCGGCAGCAACAACCACCGAGCTCACCGTTACCGCGACCGCGGGCTCGACCGGCCTGGTTCGGGTCGCGCATGCCGACAGAAGCGTTGCCAGCGCGACGAGCAAAAGCGCATGGAACAGACGAGCGGGGGAAATTGGCGCGAAGGTCACGACAGGACTCCGGAGGCTGGGTGCAGTTCCCGGAATTTTGCAGTTTATGGTTACCGGACGGTTAAGATGACGGTCAGGTCACCGAAATGCCGTCGCTTGACGTGAAACCGCCTCGATAAGCCGTGCGGCGGCGAGGGCATCCTTGCGGCGGTGGGCGCGCCGGGCTGCCGCCTCGTGGTCCTCGCCCCAATGGGCGATATTCCAGTCTTCATCCACATGGGCCGCAGACCAGATATCGTCGATGCTGCGGTGTCCCGCCAAAAGGGCCAGCGCAAGGATGACGGAGCCGGTCATGGTGGTGAGCGTATGCAGACCGGTGATTGCCAGCGGGCTGGCATGGCGGCGCAGCGCAGCTCCCGTCGCAGCGATCGCTTCGGGCGGCTGGGTCACATGCACAACCCCCTCCGAAAGGATGAAGCGCGCGCCAAGCGAGTTGGCCGCCCAGTCGAGGTAGGGATCCCACAGCGCGGCCTGGCGCGCCGCGAGTCCAGCAGGCGTGGCGGCGCGGTAGCACAAAAGATCGGACCCTGCATAGGCAAGCACCTCCGCAATCACGGCATCACTGGCTGAGGCCACGCCGTCTATGGCGGTGTTGACCATGCGGGTGAGCGGCATGGCGGCGGGATTGATCTCCTTGATCTGCGCGTCCCATTCGGCGGCAAGATCAAGGGCGAGATCCTGCGCGGGAACAACGAAATCGGCCCGCGCCGGTGTGCGCACCGGTTTGCCATCAAGCAGAATGGCAAATCCGGACGCATGCGGGCCGACAGACACCTGACTGTAGAAGCGCTTGGGCAACGGCTTGTGCATTTTGGCCTGGGCGCGGCGCACAGGATCCTTTTCTTCGGGCGTGCCGTCTTCCAGATCACTCAGAATGTCGCGCATCAGATCCTCCGTCGGCTCGTATCAAGCCAGCAAGGGCGCTGGCATGGTCGACCACATGGTGGGCTCCAGCGGCTCTGAGCTCAGCGCTGGCTCCATACCCCCAGGACACGCCGATGGCGGTTGCCCCGGCACTTCGGGCCATCTGCATGTCGAAAACCGCGTCGCCGATCACATAGGTGTCAGCGGGCGCGATACCAGCTTCCCCGCAACATTCGAGCACCATGGCGGGATGCGGCTTGGACGGGCAGTCGTCCGACGTCCGGATTGGCGCAAACCGCCCGGTCAGGGAATGGTGGGCGAGGATCGCGTCGAGACCGCGACGGGACTTGCCGGTAACGATGCCCAGGACAGTATCGGGTCGGCAAGCCAGTGTTTCGACTGCGGCCAGCATGCCGTCATAAGCGGGTTCGAGCCTGCCGCCACTTTCCCGATGGGCCATGAAATGCAGTTTGTAGCGGGTGGTCATGGCATGGATCTCGTCATCGACACCAACAGCGAGCATCCGGGCGATGGCAAGATGCAGCGTGAGGCCGATGATCGACTTGGTAACGGCAAGCGCAGGCGCAGGTTTGCCGAAATCGGCAAAGGTCAGTTCCATGCAGCGGTGGATGATGTCTGCACTGTCGACGAGCGTGCCGTCGCAGTCAAACAGGAGAAGCTTGCGGGTGAGAATTCCTGCCATGGTTCTGCTCATCACTCCTGGGGCTCGCCGCTTTCCATGTCGAAGCCGATAAGGTTCCAGCTCTGGACCATATGCGGCGGCAGCGGCGCGGTGACGTCAAGTTTGCCGCCTGAGGGGTGGGGAACGATGATGCGGCGGGCCAGCAGATGCAGTCGCTTCTGCATTCCGCCCGGAAAGTCCCAATTCGGATCGCGGTCGAAGTATTTCGGATCACCCAGAATCGGATGCCCCAGATGCAGTGCATGGATGCGCAGTTGGTGGGTCCGACCGGTATAGGGTTCCATCTCCAGCCAGCAGAGCGTCTGGCCTGCCTGCTCGAGCACGCGATAATAGGAGACCGCGTGGTCAGCCCCTTCCTCCCCGTGGCTGGCTATTCGCATGCGATCGCCGTCATCGGTGGTTTCCTTGACCAGCCAGGTCGAAATCTTGCCTTCCTTCTGGCGCGGAATGCCCTTGACCAGCGCCCAGTAGGTTTTCCGCGTCGTGCGTTCGCGGAACGCCGTGGTCAGTGATTGGGCGGCAGAACGGGTACGGGCGACAACGAGGACGCCGGCGGTGTCGCGGTCGAGCCGGTGGACGAGGCGGGGTTTTTCGCCCTTCTTGTTGCGCCAGGCTTCCAGCATGTCATCAACATTGCGGGTGACCCCCGAACCACCCTGAACGGCAAGACCGGCGGGCTTGTTGAAGACAAGAACCTTGTCGTCCTCGTGCAGCAGCATTTGCCGAAGGACGTCGTCGTCGTCCCGGTTGCGCATAGTGTTGCTGGTGAGCGGGCCGTGCACCTTCTCGTCGACACCAAGCGGCGGCACCCGCACTGTCTGTCCCGGCAGGATCCTTGTTTCCGATTTCACCCGACCGCCATCCACCCGGATCTGGCCGCTGCGCAAGAGCTTCTGCAGCGGGGCAAACCCAAGCCCGGGGAAATGCACCTTGAACCAGCGGTCAAGCCGCATGCCGGATTCCTCAGCCTCTACCAGGATCAGTTGCACGCCCGCCATGGTCGTCTCCTCAAGCCAGGGTGCGGGCAAGCGCGAGGCCCGCAAACAAGGCGGCAATCGCACCGGCGACGCTGGCCGCGACATAAATTCCCGCGAGCATCGCGCCCGCACGCTCATAAAGGGTGAGCGCATCGAGCGAAAAGGCGGAGAATGTGGTGAACCCGCCAAGCACGCCGGTTGCAAGAAACAGCCGCAGCGCCTCGGAGGCTCCGAATTTGCGCGCCACCAGTTCGATCACCAGACCCATGGCAAAACAGCCCACAATATTGACGGCAAGTGTTGCCCACGGAAACTGCGGGCCAAACAGCCTCAACGTCGCCAGATTGACAAGATGGCGCAACGAAGCACCCATGGCACCGCCGGCAGCAACAAGGAAGAGATGGTTCATGCTGTCAGGTGATAGACGATTGATCCTGACATTCCAAGGGCGGCGCTGCGTTTGGTCGCCAAGCCGGAGGCGCGCGCTCAATCCCCTCCCCGCTCTTTCCTCAGCCGCGCCCAGAAATCGAGACGCTTGCGGATATCGCGTTCAAAGCCGCGCTCGGGCGGGTCGTAGAACGTCTGGCGTCCGAGCGATTGGGGAAAATAGTCCTGGCCCGAGAACGCATCCGGCTCGTCATGGTCGTAGCGGTAGCCATCGCCGTAGCCTTCGCCCTTCATCAGCTTGGTCGGCGCATTGAGAATGTGCTTGGGGGGTGCGAGCGATCCATGGTCCTTGGCCGTTCGCATGGCGGACTTGAAGGCGGTATAAAGCGCGTTGGATTTCGGCGCGGTGGCAAGGTAGACGCAGGCCTGGGCCAGCGCCAGCTCACCCTCAGGCGAGCCCAGATAATCGTAGGCATCCTTGGCTGCGTTGGCGATCACCAGCGCCTGGGGGTCAGCGAGCCCGATGTCCTCGGATGCCATTCGAACCAGCCTGCGGCCGATGAAGAGCGGGTCCTCACCGGCGTCGAACATGCGGCAAAGATAGTAAAGTGCGGCGTCCGGGTCCGAGCCCCGCACCGATTTGTGAAGCGCGGAGACAAGATTGTAATGCCCGTCCTGGCCTTTGTCGTAAATCGGAGCGCGGCGCTGGACCACGCGGGCGAGTGCCTCAGGGTCGAACACCTCACCAGAGCGCGCCGCACGCCAGACTTCCTCTGCAAGCGTGAGAACCGCTCGACCGTCCCCGTCGGCCATGCGCACGAGCGTTTCCCGCGCATCGGGATCAAGCGGCAGCGGCCGGCCGAGATCGGCTTCGGCGCGGGCCAGCAGACCTTCAAGGCTGGCGGCATCGTGGGGGATGAATGTGAGCACGCGGGCCCGGGACAAAAGCGCCGCGTTGAGCTCGAAGGAAGGGTTTTCGGTGGTCGCCCCCACCAGCACAAGGGTGCCGTCCTCCATCACGGGCAGAAAACTGTCCTGCTGGGCGCGGTTGAAACGGTGGATCTCGTCAACAAACAGCAGCGTCTGGCGTCCACCCATGCGCCGCAACCGGGCCGTCTCGAACACCTTCTTGAGATCGGCGACACCGGTGAAGATGGCCGAGACCTGCTCGAAGGCCAGATCGGTCTCACCAGCGAGCAGGCGGGCGACCGTGGTCTTGCCGGTTCCGGGCGGTCCCCAGAAGATCATTGATCCGAGGCCGCCTGACGCGATCATCCGCGTCAGCGCACCGTCCTGCCCGGTCAGGTGTGGCTGGCCGCTCACCTCGGCGAGGGTGTGCGGCCGCAGGCGGTCAGCCAGGGGGCGCGGAGGGCCTGCGGCAGGCGTCGTTTCGGCGAACAGGTCTGCCATGGCGCTCAGCGGATCAGCTGTCGCAGGCGTTGGCCGTTGCGGATGAGCTCGAAACGCCAGAGACCGGCCCCGTCCTGAAGGATGGCGGAAAGGTCCTCCACTGTTTTAATGTCCATCCCGTTGACCACGGAGATGATATCGCGCGGACGCATGCCGTAGCGTGCGGCAAGCGACTGGCGCGAGACCTCCAGCACCACGACGCCTGCCGTATCTGTTGGAATACGCATCTCGTCGGCAATGCGCGGCGAGATCGTCGACACGGTGGCACCGGCGAAGGGATTGCGGCCTTCGAGCAGCACCCGGCTTGACGGCGCATCCTGTGGCAAGGCCTTGAGCGTTACGTTGACGGATCTGCGTCCGTCACGGCCGATGACATCAATGCGGGCAATCACGCCGACACCGGTCGTGGCCAGCCGGTAGCCCAGCGCATCAGGATGCTCGATCCGCTGGCCGTTGAACCCGACCACGATGTCGCCGGGCCTCAACCCGGCCGCAGCGGCAGGTCCCCTGAGTTCCACCGCCGACACGAGCGCGCCGAACGCACGGTCGAGACCGAGCGCCTCGGCGATGTCGGCTGTTACCGGCTCGAAGGTTGCGCCTATATAAGGCCGCTCGAAACGGTCTCCACCGGCTTCAGCGGTCAGCGTGACAGCACGCACCAGATTGGCCGGGATAGCAAAGCCGATGCCATTGGAGCCCCCCGAGCGGGAGAAGATGGCCGTGTTGATCCCGATGAGCCGACCGTTCATGTCGATCAGTGCCCCTCCGGAATTGCCCGGATTGATGGCCGCATCGGTCTGGATGAAGAAGCCGAAATCAGACACACCCACCCGGTTGCGGGCGAGCGCGGAGATTATGCCGCTGGTCACCGTCTGGCCGACGCCGAAGGGATTGCCGATGGCAAGAACGAGGTCTCCAACCTCGAGCGAATCGGAATCACCAAATTCGATGGCCGGGAAATCGCCGGGACCGTCGATCTTCAGGATCGCAATGTCGAAGCGGTCATCCTTGAGCAGCACTTCACTTTGAAATTCGCGTCCGTCGGCGAGCGCCACACGGATGCCGTCGGCACCTTCGATGACGTGGTTGTTGGTGATGATGATGCCGCCCGGTGCCACAATGACGCCTGATCCCAGCGATGATTGGGTTTCGGTGCGGTTGGGCATGCGCTGGCCGAAAAACTGCTCGAAGAACGGATCACCGCCAAAAGGTGACGCACGCTCCACCTGGCGCTCCGCATACACATTGACCACCGCCGGCGCTGTCGCCTTCACCAGCGGTGAGAAACTCTGCATCATGTCGCCGCGCGATTGCGGCACAGCCCGCGTGACGGCGATGTCTTGCCTTGGCGCGCGCGGCGCCGGCACCGGGACGGTCGCGCCTTGGTCCAACGTCCCGGGGGCGGGAACGGGTTCGGACTTGCGTAAAACATCGCGGAAAAATTCACCGAGCGCGCCGCCAGTTTCCTGGGCGATGGCTGCCTGAGGCGGGGAAAGCGTCATCATCAGGGCCATGAGAACGCACGCCAGACCTTGAGTGGCAGCACAGCGCTTACGATTGGACATGGACAGCCTCATCATCAGTTGGACGTTTCCTCAGTATGACGCAGTTGGACCGGCGGAGCCATATCCGGTCACAATCGGTTGCCAAGGACAAGGACCACCAGACGCAGCGCCAGACCGCCGCGTTTGCCGCCGATATCGTGTCTGAAAACAGCACGGCCAAACTGTGGCAGATCGCGCTGCTGCCGCCTGTCCAACTCCCGAACATGAAAAAACCGGGCAAGACAACCCGGCTTTTGCACTCTTGGTGGACTAGAGTTGTCTCGGCGTTGTCAGAATCGCCGGAGTAGCTCTCTCCTCTTGTTTTGACGCAAGTCCAGACGCGAAAGCGGTGCCACTTTCGCGTCTGGACTTGCTCTGACAGAGATCAGGCCGCTTCGTCGTTGGCAGCTTCAGCCGCAACGCGGGCGCGGTCCTTGGCGCCCTTGGCGTCGACATCGCGCTCCACGAATTCAACAACCGCCATCGGCGCATTGTCGCCCTGGCGGAAGCCTGCCTTCATGATCCGGATGTAGCCGCCGTTCCGATTGGCATAGCGGATCGCAATGGAATCAAAAAGTTTGCGCACCGCGTCGTTGTCCCGGATCTGGGACACCGCCTGGCGGCGGGCATGCAGATCACCGCGCTTGCCAAGCGTGACAAGCTTCTCGACGATGGGGCGAATTTCCTTGGCCTTGGGCAAGGTTGTCACGATCTGCTCATGTTCGATGAGCGAAGCCGCCATATTGGCGAACATCGCCTTGCGGTGGCTCGACGTACGGTTCAGCTTGCGGCCTGCAACTCCATGGCGCATGGCTTGTCTCCTTCACATGCAGGCGGTCAGCCCGCCGTTTGATAGGGCGCATGTCCGTCCCGCTCCGCGGGACAAAAGTACTTGCGCAGTTATAATATTCCAAGGCCCGCTTCATGCGCCCCGAAGGGCGCACGCGACCTCAGTACTGGTCTTCGTAACGCTTGGCGAGATCTTCAATGTTTTCAGGCGGCCAGGACGGCACTTCCATGCCGAGATGGAGACCCATGGACGCGAGCACTTCCTTGATCTCGTTGAGCGACTTGCGGCCAAAATTCGGGGTGCGAAGCATTTCGGCCTCGGTCTTTTGAATAAGGTCGCCGATATAGACGATGTTGTCGTTCTTCAGGCAATTGGCCGAACGAACCGAAAGCTCCAGTTCGTCGACCTTCTTGAGCAGTGACGGATTGAAGGCGAGCTCGGCCACGGTCTCTTCATGGACTTCCTTCTGCGGCTCGTCGAAGTTGACGAAGACGCCGAGTTGGTCCTGGATGATCCGCGCGGCATAGGCCACGGCGTCTTCACCGGTCACAGACCCGTTGGTCTCGATGGTCAGCGTCAGCTTGTCATAGTCGAGCACCTGGCCTTCGCGGGTATTTTCGACCTTGTAGGACACCTTCTTGACCGGCGAATACAAGCTGTCGACCGGGATCAGCCCGATCGGCGCATCTTCGGCGCGGTTGCGGTCGGCCGGCACATAGCCCTTGCCGTTGTAGACGGTGAATTCCATGCGGATCTCGGCACCCTCGTCAAGCGTGCAGAGCACGTGATCCGGGTTCAGGATCTCGATGTCGCCAACGGTCTGGATGTCGCCGGCCTTGACGACGCCAGGGCCCTGCTTGCGCACAACCATACGCTTGGAATCATCACCTTCCATGCGGATGGCGATTTCCTTGATGTTGAGGATGATGTCGGTGACATCTTCGCGCACGCCCGGGATGGACGAGAATTCATGCAGCACGCCGTCAATCTGAACGGCTGTGACGGCAGCCCCGCGCAGCGAGGACAAAAGTACGCGGCGCAGCGCGTTGCCGAGTGTCAGGCCGAAGCCGCGCTCAAGAGGTTCGGCGATCACGGTCGCCTTGGTCCGGCCCGACGAGATAAACTCGACCTTGCTCGGCTTGATCAATTCCTGCCAGTTTTTCTGAATCATGAGGATCCGCCTTCCTGTTGCCGACACCATCCAATCGTGCCGGCCAAATGAGAAGCGCCCGGCCACGCGTACCGCGGAGCCGGGCCTGAATGCATGCTGTGGCTTAGACGCGACGCTTCTTGCGCGGCCGGCAGCCATTGTGCGGGATCGGGGTCACGTCACGGATCGAGGTGATGGTGAAACCGGATGCCTGCAGCGCGCGAAGCGCCGACTCACGGCCCGAGCCTGGACCACAGACTTCAACTTCCAGCGACCGCATGCCGTGTTCCTGCGCCTTCTTGGCGGCATCTTCTGCAGCCATCTGGGCTGCAAACGGGGTCGACTTGCGCGAGCCCTTGAACCCCTTCGCACCGGCAGACGACCAAGAGATCGTGTTGCCCTGCGCATCGGTGATCGTGATCATGGTGTTGTTGAAGGTCGAATTGACGTGGGCGACGCCCGACGAAATGTTCTTGCGTTCGCGACGGCGGACGCGTGCGGCTTCCTTGGCCATATGACTTCCTTTTTTCAGATATCAACGCCGCCGTAATGCCAGCGGCTACACCACACGGGTAAATGGAGAAAAGGCGAATGGTGAATGGAGACCCATTCACTTTTCACCCTTCACCACGTCACCCTGTTACTTCTTCTTCCCAGCAATTGCCTTTGCCGGGCCCTTGCGGGTGCGGGCATTGGTGTGGGTGCGCTGGCCACGAACCGGCAGGCCACGACGGTGGCGCAGGCCGCGGTAGCAGCCCAGATCCATCAGACGCTTGATGTTCAACGAATTCTCGCGGCGCAGATCGCCCTCGACCTGGTAGTCGCGGTCAATGGCTTCGCGGATCTGTAGAACCTCGGAATCGGTGAGCTGGTTGACGCGGCGCTCGACCGGGATGCCGACCTTCTCGACGATCTGGGCGGCAAACTTGTTGCCAATGCCATGAATGTAGGTCAGCGCAATGATCACGCGCTTGTTGGTCGGAATATTCACGCCTGCTATGCGGGCCATGTGCGTCTCCATGTGGGCCGGGACAGACCAGTGTCTGGCCGGCGGGTTATCGTTGACCCCGCGTCCGGTGGAGGCCGGCCCTTGCGGGTATTCCGTACCAAAAAACCAGCCAAGCCCTTCCGGGACCGACCAGCCGCATGCCTGATTGGGAATTGAGTGGCTATAGTGGCGCGCGCGCGACGAGTCAACCATCTATTCTCAACAAAGGGCAACCAGAAGAAGTGGCTGCCCTTTCGTCGTCATGCAATAAGCGATCACCCCGTCTGTCAAAGAGGGTGGAAGCGCGCGCTTACCTGATATTTCCGATCAGTTTTCCAATGGCAGCGGTGACGTCGTCGATGCTCGCCATGCCGTCGACATGCCGGAGCAGGCCTTTGGCGTGAAAATAGCCGATGAGCGGCGCAGTCTTCTTGTAATATTCGCGAAGCCGCTCCTCGAAGACATCGGGATTGTCATCCTTGCGCACCGGATGGCCCGCCGCCTCGGCTTCTTCAGCCCGCCTGACAATGCGGCCCACGAGCGCCCTGTCATCGACTGCGAGTTCGATGACCATGTCGAGCTTCTTGTCCTTGCCTGCGAGCATCTCCTCCACCCAATCGGCCTGCACCAATGTGCGCGGATACCCGTCGAGGATGAAACCCTTGGCGCAATCGGCCGCATCAATCCGCTCAGAGACAATATCATTGACGATCGAGTCGGAGACGAGTTCGCCCGCATCCATGATCGCTTTGGCCCGATTGCCCACGTCCGTGCCGGCCTTGACGGCGGCTCGCAGCATGTCGCCGGTTGAGAGTTGCGGAATGCCGTATGTCTCGACCAGCCGCTGCGCCTGCGTTCCCTTGCCCGCCCCCGGCGGCCCCAGAAGTATCAGCCTCATCGTCCCCTCTTTCCTCCCCGAAGTTTGGACTTCTTGATCAACCCCTCATATTGCTGGGCAACCAGGTGTCCCTGAATCTGCGCGACCGTGTCGAGTGTGACCGAAACCACGATCAACAAGGACGTCCCACCCAGATAGAACGGAACGCCGGTTTGCGCGATGAGAAATTCCGGCAAGAGGCAGACAAAAACAAGATAGATCGCACCAATCACAGTCACGCGGGTCAACACGAAATCGATATATTCCGCAGTGCGCTCGCCTGGACGGATGCCGGGGATGAAGCCGCCGTGCTTCTTCAGATTGTCGGCGGTGTCCTTGGGATTGAAAACGATGGCGGTATAGAAGAAGGCGAAAAACGCGATCATGAGACCATAAAGGATCATGTAGGACGGCTGGCCATGGCCGAGCGAAGCCAGAAGCGCGGTCGCCCATTCGGGAAGGTTTCCGCTCGTCGAGAACCCCGCAAGCGTCGCCGGCAGCAGCAACAGCGAGGAGGCGAAGATGGCCGGGATCACGCCTGCCGTGTTGAGCTTGAGCGGCAGATGCGACGTGTCGCCCTGGAACATCCGGGAGCCAACCTGACGCTTGGGATACTGGATGAGGATTCGCCGCTGCGCCCGCTCGACGAACACGATGAGCGCAATGCAGGCCAAGGCCACGACCAGCACGGCAATGATGAGGGTTGTCGACAGGGCACCGGTACGGCCGAGTTCGAGTGTTCCGGCGACCGCTGTCGGCAATGCCGCCACGATGCCCGCGAAAATGATCAGGGAAATGCCATTGCCGATGCCGCGAGCGGTGATCTGCTCGCCAAGCCACATCAGGAACATGGTTCCGCCCACCAGCGTGATGACCGTGGCGATGCGGAAGAACCAGCCCGGATCGGTGACGATGCCATTGCCCGATTCGAGACCGACCGCGATGCCATAGGCCTGCAAGGTGCCAAGCAGGACGGTGCCGTAGCGGGTGTACTGATTGATGACCTTGCGACCCTGTTCGCCTTCTTTCTTCAACTGCTCGAGCGTCGGAACGACCGAGGTCATGAGCTGCATGATGATCGAGGCGGAAATGTAGGGCATGATGCCGAGTGCAAAGATCGCCATGCGCTCCACGGCACCGCCGGCGAACATGTTGAACAGCCCGAGAATGCCGCCCGCCTGGCCTTGGAACGCCTGCGCAAAGGCATCCGGATTTATACCCGGAAGCGGCACATAGGTGCCGATCCGATAGACCAAAAGCGCACCCAGCGTGAACCAGATGCGCTTCTTGAGGTCTTCTGCCTTCGCAAAGGCAGCGAAATTGAGGTTGGAGGCGAGCTGTTCGGCTGCAGATGCCATTGAATTCTCCGCGCGGCCCTACCGGCGCCTGACGATCGGCTCATCGCGGGAGGGACTTTCCAGGTTTGATGGGCGGCGCATGTCCAATCCGGATCGGTCTGGACCTGCGCTGTCCCGGCCGGCGCGTCAAACGCCCGGGCCGCTCCTCCATATGGGAGAAAAACCGCCCGATGTGAAGCACCGGGCGGTCAAAATCGTCTTACTCGGCAGCCTTGGCGCCGGCCAACATCTTGACCGAGCCGCCGACCTTCTCGACCTTGTCGACCGCGCTCTTGGAGGCGCCGGCAACTTCGAAATCCAGCTTGGCTGTCACGTCTCCGTCCGCCAGAATGCGCACGCCATCCTTGATCCGACGGATCACACCGGCAGCCTTCAGCGCCAAGGCATCGACGGTCTTGCCCGCATCGAGTTTCTTGGCATCGATGGCCGTCTGAATGCGCGCCAGCGACACGACATTGTAATCGGTGGAAAAGATGTTGTTGAAGCCGCGCTTCGGCAGACGCCGATAGATCGGCATCTGGCCGCCTTCAAAACCGTTGATGGCCACACCGGACCGGGCCTTCTGACCCTTCACACCACGTCCGGCCGTCTTGCCCGAGCCGGAACCGATGCCGCGGCCGACGCGCTTGCGGTTCTTGGTTGCGCCTTCTTTATCGGTGATTTCATTGAGTTTCATGACCCTGTCTCCCGGTTCACTTCTCGTCGACGACGCGGACGAGGTGGCTGACCGAACGGATCATTCCACGAACGGACGGGGTGTCCTCGAGGGTCCGGCGGCGGTGCATCTTGTTGAGGCCCAGGCCGATCAGCGTCTGACGCTGAACGTTTGGGCGGCGCGACGGGCTGCCGGTCTGCTCGACCGTGACCATCTTGCCCTTCTTGGTATCAGCCATGGTTCTGGCTCCCTGAAACGACGTGAACGATACGCCCGGTTATTCTTCGGTGCCAACGAACGAGGCGCGGCGACCCTGGAGGGTTGCGAACTTCATCCCACGCTGGGCGGCGATGTCCTTCGGATGCACCTGGTTCTTGAGCGCATCGAAAGTGGCGCGGACCATGTTGTAGGGGTTGGAAGATCCCGTCGACTTGGCGACCACGTCCTGCATGCCGAGTGTCTCGAAGACAGCGCGCATCGGACCGCCAGCGATGATACCGGTGCCGGGCTTGGCGGCGCGAAGCAACACCTTGCCCGCGCCGTGGCGGCCATGCACATCGTGATGCAGCGTGCGACCGGACCGCAAAGGCACGAAGATCAGGTCGCGCTTGGCCGATTCAGTGGCCTTGCGGATGGCTTCCGGCACTTCGCGCGCCTTGCCATGGCCAAAGCCGACACGGCCCTTCTGGTCGCCAACAACGACGAGTGCAGCAAAACCAAACCGACGGCCACCCTTGACGACTTTGGCAACACGGTTGATGTGGACGAGCTTGTCGACGAATTCGCTGTCGCGCTCTTCTTCCTTGCCGCGATTGTCGCGGCGGGCTTCCTTGGCCATTGTCCTTTTCCTTATTTTTTTCCGGAATCAATCGGCTGGTTGATATCAGAAGTTCAGACCGCCTTCGCGGGCTGCTTCGGCGAGGGCCTTGATACGGCCGTGATAGATGAAGGCACCGCGATCGAAGACGACGTCGGTGACGCCCGCTTTTGAGGCACGCTCGGCAATCAGCTTGCCGACAGCCGCAGCCGCAGCAACATCGGCGCCGGTCTTGAGCGAACCACGCAGATCAACATCCAGCGTCGAAGCCGCAGCAAGCGTACGGCCTGCAGCGTCATCGATGACCTGGACGTAGATGTTCTTCGACGAGCGATGAACCGACAGGCGCGGACGGCCATTGGCCACCGCTTTGAGCTGGCGACGCACGCGAGAGGCGCGGCGCGTGAGAGAGTCTTTCCTGCTAGCCATTTCGCGTCTTCCTTACTTCTTCTTGCCTTCTTTGCGGACAATCCGCTCGCCGGCATACTTGACACCCTTGCCCTTGTAGGGCTCAGGACCGCGATAGCCGCGGATCTCGGCAGCCACCTGGCCGAGAACCTGCTTGTCAATGCCGGTCAGCACGATTTCCGTCGGCTTGGGGCAAACGATGTTGACCCCTTCCGGCGGATGATAGATCACGTCATGGCTGAAGCCGAGCGCGAGCTGCAGATTGCGGCCTTGAAGCGAAGCGCGATACCCGACGCCATTGATTTCGAGCTTGCGCTCGTATCCGACATGGACGCCCTGGACGATGTTGGCGATCATCGTCCGCGACATGCCCCACTTCGCACGCGCACCGTTGGACGCGCCGATGGGCTTGACGACGATTTCGTTGTTCTCGAGCGTGACCGAAACATCGTCATTGGCGACGAAGAACAGCTCACCCTTTGGGCCCTTGGCGACAACCTTCTGACCATCGACCGTTACGGTCACGCCAGCGGGAACCGGGACGGGTTTTTTACCGATACGAGACATTGTTCAACCTGTCTGTTCGAGTTTGAGGGTCTGCCCGATCAGAAGATCGAGCAGAGGACCTCGCCACCAACATTCTGCTCACGGGCCTGATGATCAGCCAACACACCCTTCGGAGTCGAAAGGATGGTGATGCCGAGACCATTGGCAACCTGCGGAATGGACTTAACCGAGACATAGACCCGACGGCCCGGCTTGGACACGCGAGCGATTTCGCGGATCACCGGAGTGCCTTCATGGTACTTCAGCTCGATATTGATTTCGGCCATGCCGTTGTCGAACGACACCTCCGAATAACCACGAATGTAGCCTTCGGCCTGCATCACATCGAGAACGCGTGCGCGCAGCTTGGACGCCGGTGTCGACACCGACGACTTCCGGCGGGCCATGCCGTTGCGGATGCGGGTGAGCATATCGCCCAGAGGATCTGTCATTGCCATCTTGGACGCTCCTTACCAGCTCGACTTGACGAGGCCCGGCACCTTGCCGAGCGCGCCGAAGTCACGCAATGCGATACGCGACATCTGAAGCTTGCGATAAAAGGCGCGTGGCCGACCGGTGATTTCGCAGCGGTTGCGAATACGCACCTTGGCGCCGTTGCGCGGCATCTCGGCCAGCTTCAAAGTCGCG
This sequence comes from Hyphomicrobiales bacterium, assembly GCA_038325465.1. Classification (GTDB taxonomy): domain Bacteria; phylum Pseudomonadota; class Alphaproteobacteria; order Rhizobiales; family Rhizobiaceae; genus Hoeflea. Next base: position 24,622 of record JBBQJA010000042.1, read on the forward strand.
CGGAAGCGCTCCTCGATGGGCAGTGCCTGGTTCTGGGTGATAGCCTTGAGCGACGTGCGCTTGGACATATCCCGGGCAACCAGCTTGCGGCGGCGCTTGTTCTTTTCGATCGCGCTCGTTTTCGCCATGTCTCAAATCCTCTCTACGAAAGCCGTAACGGTTACTGGCGGAACGGGAAGTTGAACTCTTTGAGAAGAGCGCGAGCTTCGTCGTCCGTCTTTGCCGTCGTGCAAACGATGATGTCCATGCCCCAGATCTGATCAACCTTGTCATAGTTGATCTCCGGGAACACGATGTGCTCCTTGATGCCCATGGCAAAGTTGCCGCGGCCATCAAAGCTTTTCGGGTTCAGGCCGCGAAAGTCGCGAACGCGCGGCAGCGCAATCGTGATCAGCCGGTCCAGAAATTCATACATGCGGGTCCCGCGCAAAGTCACCTTCGCGCCAATCGGCATGAACTCGCGCAGCTTGAAGCCAGCGATTGATGTGCGGGCCTTGGTGATCACCGGCTTCTGGCCAGCGATTGCGGCCAGATCTTCGGCGGCCACGGCGGGTTTCTTGGAATCACCGGTCGCCTCGCCAACGCCCATGTTGATCACGATCTTGTCCATGCGCGGGATCTGCATCCCATTGGCATAGGAGAACTGCTCCTGCAGCGAGCTGCGGATGCGTTCCAGATATTCGACCTTGAGCCGCGGCTCATACTTGGTGTCAGCCATCGATGACCACTCCCGAACGCTTCGCCACACGCACCTTCTTGTCGCCCTCGAACTTGAAGCCGACGCGGGTCGGCTTGCCGTCCTTCGGGTCAGCAATCGCGAGATTGGACAGATGAAGCGAGGCTTCCTTGTTGATGATGCCGGCTTCCTGGGTCTGGGTCTGGCGCTGGTGACGCTTGACCATATTGACGCCACGGACAACCGCGCGGTCTTCCTTGGGCATGACAGCGACGACTTCGCCGGTACGGCCCTTGTCCTTGCCAGCCAGAACGACGACCTTGTCGCCTTTGCGGATCTTTTGCATCGGTTCGTTCCTTACAGCACTTCAGGCGCCAGCGAGATGATCTTCATATGGCTCTTGGCGCGCAGCTCGCGCGGAACCGGGCCGAAGATACGGGTGCCGATCGGCTCTTTCTTGTTGTCGATGAGGACGGCGGCATTCCGGTCAAACCGGATGACACTGCCGTCGGCGCGCCGGATATCCTTGGCCGTGCGAACCACCACGGCCTTCATCACATCACCCTTCTTGACGCGGCCGCGCGGAATGGCTTCCTTGATCGACACCACGATGATGTCGCCGATGGACGCATATTTCCGCTTCGAGCCACCCAGAACCTTGATGCACATGACACGACGGGCACCGGAGTTGTCCGCGACGTCGAGGTTTGTTTGCATCTGAATCATATCAGGCCGCCTTCTTCTTTGTCAGCCGCGCGGAATATACCGTCGGCCCTGTCCTTGCAATGGTGCTCAAGCCTGGCTGGACGAGATAACCGTCCAACGCTTGTCCTTGGAGATGGGGGCGCATTCCTGAATGGAAACCTCGTCGCCCACCTTGTACTGGTTGCTTTCGTCGTGCGCCTTGTACTTCTTCGTGCGGCGAACGATTTTCTGCATGACCGGATGTGCGAAACGGCGTTCCACCCGGACAACCACGGTCTTCTCGTTCTTGTCGCTGACGACAGTGCCCTGCAGAATGCGTTTTGGCATTGTATCTGATCCTTAAGCCTTGGCTTCCGCCGCCTTCTGGCGGGCGATTGTCTTGATGCGTGCGATGTCGCGGCGAACTTCCTTCACGCGCGATACCTTTTCCAGCTGGCCTGTGGCCCCCTGGAAACGCAGGTTGAACTGTTCTTTCTTCAGTTTTCCAAGCTCATCAGTGAGCTGGTCGACGCTCAAGGCGCGAACTTCTGCGGCTTTCATGATGCGTCTCCTTACTCTGCAGTGCGCTGGACGAAGCGCGTCTTGACCGAAAGCTTGGCGGCTCCAAGGGTCAATGCCTCACGGGCGAGGCCCTCGCTGACGCCATCGATCTCGAACATGATACGGCCTGGCTTGACCTTGCATGCCCAATATTCGACCGAGCCCTTGCCCTTGCCCATGCGGACTTCGGTCGGCTTGGATGTGACCGGAACGTCGGGGAACACACGGATCCACACACGTCCGGCACGCTTCATGTGACGCGTGATGGCGCGGCGGGCAGCCTCGATCTGGCGCGCGGTGACCCGATCAGGCTCCTGTGCCTTCAAACCGAATGCACCGAAGTTCAAATCCGAGCCGCCCTTGGCGACGCCCTTGATGCGGCCCTTGAACTGCTTGCGGTACTTTGTACGCTTTGGCTGCAACATTGTCTAATTCTCCGAATTGCCGAACCCGGCTGCGATCCATGACCCGGCCCCAAACCGAGAGAGACAGGGATCACCATTTTTTTGCGTTTTTTGCAGGTTCCGGATCGGCAATTCGGTGCCAATCCGGGTCCCGCAGGATCTTAGGCGTTCTCGCGGCGACGGTTGCCACCCGATGCGTCGCCTTCCAGCGAGCGGCGCTCGGAAGCCATCGGATCGTGCTCAAGGATTTCGCCCTTGAAGATCCAGACCTTGACGCCGCAGATACCGTAGGCGGTCTTCGCTTCGGCCGTGCCGTAGTCGATGTCGGCGCGCAGCGTGTGAAGCGGCACGCGACCTTCGCGATACCACTCCGTCCGCGCGATTTCGGCACCGCCGAGACGTCCGCCGCAGGTGATCTTGATGCCCTCTGCACCCAGACGCATGGCCGACTGCACCGAACGCTTCATGGCGCGGCGGAAAGCAATTCGGCGCTCAAGCTGCTGGGCGATCGACTGGGCGACGAGCGTCGCGTCGATTTCCGGCTTGCGCACCTCAACAATGTTGAGATGGGTTTCCGAGCGAGTCATCTCTGAAAGCTTCTTGCGGAGCTTCTCGATGTCGGCGCCCTTCTTGCCGATGATCAGGCCGGGACGGGCCGAGTGGATCGTCACCCGGCACTTCTTGTGGGGCCGCTCGATCACCACCTTGGCGATGCCGGCCTGCTTCAGCTCGTTCATCAGATAGGCGCGGATCTTGATGTCTTCGTGCAGCAGACGGCCATATTCGGCATTGTCTGCGAACCAGCGGCTGTCCCAGGTCCGGTTGATCCCCAGACGGAAACCGATCGGATTGATTTTCTGACCCATTATGCGGCCTCCCCTGCGGCTTCAACTGCACGCACGACGATGGTCAGATGCGCGAAGGGCTTCTCGATACGCGATGCACGGCCACGGCCGCGGGCATGAAAGCGTTTCATGACGATCGACTTGCCCACATAGGCCTCGGCGACGACAAGCGAATCGACGTCGAGGTCGTGATTGTTCTCGGCATTGGCGATGGCTGACTGAAGCGTCTTGCGGACGGTGCCCGCGATACGTTTGCGGGAAAACTCCAGATCGGCGAGCGCGCGGTCCACCTTCTTGCCGCGAATCAGCGCGGCAACCAGGTTGAGCTTCTGAGGGCTGACGCGCAACGTGCGTGCAACAGCCTGCGCTTCATTCACCTTGAGCCGGCGTTCGGTTTTTGCCTTGCCCATTGTTACTTCCTCTTCGCTTTCTTGTCAGCGCCGTGGCCGTAATAGGTCCGGGTCGGCGAATACTCACCAAGCTTCTGGCCAACCATTTCCTCCGAAACGTTGACCGGAATATGCTTGCTGCCATTGTAGACGCCGAAAGTGAGCCCGACGAACTGCGGCATGATGGTGGAGCGGCGGCTCCACGTCTTGATCACTTCGTTGCGGCCGCCTTCGCGCACCTTCTCAGCCTTCTTGAGAAGATAGCCGTCAACAAACGGACCTTTCCAAACTGAACGGGTCATTGGAGACTTCCTCTCTTACTTCTTGCGCTGATGGCGCGAGCGCATGATGAACTTGTCGGTCGACTTGTTCGAACGCGTACGCTTGCCCTTGGTCGGCTTGCCCCAGGGGCTGACCGGATGACGGCCACCGGAGGTACGGCCTTCGCCGCCGCCGTGCGGGTGGTCGACCGGGTTCATGGCCACACCGCGAACATGGGGACGCTTGCCCCTCCAGCGGGTGCGGCCGGCCTTGCCGTCGTTGATGTTGACGTGGTCGGCATTGGACACCGCACCGACGGTGGCCAGGCATGTGCCCTGCACCAGCCGCTGCTCACCTGAATTCAGACGCAGGATCGCCATGCCCTGGTCACGGCCAACGAGTTGGGCGTACCCGCCCGCAGACCGGGCGATCTGACCGCCCTTTTCCGGCTTCATCTCGATGTTGTGGATGATCGTGCCGACCGGCATGAACTGCAGCGGCATCGCATTGCCGGGCTTGACGTCGATCGCGCCAGCCGACGAAAGTACCTTGTCACCGATCGCCAGACGCTGAGGAGCGATGATGTAGGACTGCACGCCGTCGGCATAGGTGACGAGCGCGATAAAAGCCGTGCGGTTCGGGTCATACTCCAGACGCTCGACCGTTGCCTCGATGTCAAACTTGCGGCGCTTGAAATCGACCATACGGTAGGTGCGCTTGTGTCCGCCACCGATCGAGCGCGCGGTGATGCGGCCGAGATTGTTGCGCCCGCCCTTGTTCGTCAGTCCGACGGTAAGCGCCTTGACGGGCTTTCCGCGGTGGAGGCCCGAGCGATCCACGATGACCAGCTGACGCTGGCTCGGGGTCGTCGGATTGTAGCTTTTAAGTGCCATTTTCCTGTTCCCTTTGAGGGCTTGTTCCGCGCAGTCTTACAGACCGGTGGAAACGTCGATCGACTGACCGTCGGCCAGCGTCACATACGCCTTTTTCACATCTTGCTGACGACCCGAGAACCCGCGAAAGCGCTTGGTCTTGCCCTTGCGCAGAAGCGTGTTGACCGCCATGACCTTGACACCGAACAGCGCCTCGACCGCAGACTTGATTTGCGGTTTGGTCGCGCGCCGCGCGACATTGAAAACCACCTGGTTCTGATCGGAGACCAGGGTCGACTTTTCCGTAATCGCCGGGGAGACGATCACATCGTAGTGGCGAAGATCAGTCATTTGAACCGCTCCTCAAGAGCATGGACGGCGTCCTTGGACAAGACGAGCTTGCCGCGGCGCAGGATATCGTAGACGTTTATGCCCTGAACCGGCAGGACATCCATGTTCGGGATGTTCTGTGCGGCAAGGCGGAAATTCTGGTCGACTTCCGCGCCGCCGATGAACAGCGCATTGGTCAGCCCCAGCGCCGACAGCGACATGGCGAGCGCCTTGGTCTTCGGATCGGAAGCCGAAAGGGTGTCGATCACGACGATATCGGAGGCACGCGCCTTGGCCGACAGCGCATGGCGGAGGGCGAGAGCGCGGACCTTCTTGGGCAGATCATGGGCATGACTGCGCACAACCGGACCATGGGCCTGACCACCGCCGCGGAACTGCGGAGCGCGGGCCGAATGGTGACGGGCGCGACCTGTGCCCTTCTGTTTGAACATCTTGGCGCCAGTACGGGCGACTTCCGACCGGCCGAGCGCCTTGTGGGTGCCCTGCTGCCGCTTGGCAAGCTGCCAGCGAACGATGCGCGCGATCAGATCCTCACGCGGTTCAAGACCGAAGATCGCGTCGGAAAGCGTAATCTTTCCGGCATCCTCGCCCCCCAGAGTGGTGACGGTGAAGTCCATTATTCGGCTCCCTCATTCGAAGCGGTTGCAGCCGCGCGAAGCGCTGCCGGACGGGGTGCATCAGCCGGAATGCCTGCCTTGACCGCGTCACGGACCATAATCCAGGCGCCCTTGGAGCCGGGAACGGCACCCTTGACGAGGATGAGGCCGCGATCGGCGTCAGTCGAGACGATCTCGAGATTCTGCGTGGTGATCTTGGTCTGGCCCATGTGGCCTGCCATGCGCTTGCCCTTCCAGACGCGACCCGGGTCCTGGTTGGAACCGGTCGAGCCATGGGACCGGTGGGAGACCGAAACGCCGTGAGTGGCGCGCAGACCCCCAAAACCATGGCGCTTCATGGCGCCGGCAAAGCCCTTGCCCTGGGTGACGCCGGACACATCGACGAGTTGACCGGCGATGAAGTGGCTGGCGGTGATTTCCGCGCCGACATCAATGAGGTTGTCGGAGGTCACGCGGAATTCGACGACCTTGGCCTTGGGCTCGACGTTGGCGACAGCGAAGTTTCCGCGCATGGCCTTCGATGTATTCTTGACCTTCGCCATTCCCGAGCCGAGCTGCACGGCGGTGTAGCCGTTCTTCTCCTCGGTCCGCTGGGCTACCACCTGGCAGTTTTCCAGACGCAGGACGGTCACAGGGACGTGCTCGCCGGCGTCATTGTAGACCCGCGTCATCCCAACCTTCTGTGCAATCACACCTGAACGCATCGGTTCATTCCTCTCGAGTGGCCTGTCGGAGCCCCGCCCCTTCACGCCTCATAACCTGCTTAAGTGCTTGACGCCTTAAAGCTTGATTTCCACATCGACACCGGCAGCAAGATCGAGCTTCATCAGCGCGTCCACCGTCTGCGGAGTCGGATCGACAATGTCGAGCAGGCGCTTGTGGGTGCGCATCTCGAACTGCTCACGGCTCTTCTTGTCGATGTGCGGCGACCGGTTGACCGTGAACTTTTCGATCCGGGTCGGCAGCGGAACCGGGCCGCGCACGCTTGCGCCCGTCCGCTTGGCGGTCGAGACGATTTCGCGCGTGGAGGCATCGAGAATCCGGTGGTCAAACGCCTTGAGGCGGATGCGGATGTTTTGGCCGTTCATTCGACTTGTCCTTGCTTGTGTGAGAAGCGCGCGCCCGGATGACCCGGAAACGCGCGCCCTGACCCAATTTGTTATTCGATGATCGAGGCGACGATACCGGCGCCGACTGTGCGTCCGCCTTCGCGAATGGCGAAGCGCAGCTTTTCTTCCATGGCGATCGGCACGATCAGCGTCACGTCGACCGAGATGTTGTCGCCCGGCATCACCATTTCCGTGCCTTCCGGAAGTGTCACCACGCCCGTCACGTCCGTCGTG
>JBBQJA010000043.1:0-31332 GCA_038325465.1 Hyphomicrobiales bacterium
ATGTTACCGCCTTTGTTTGGTCATGCGGTTCCTGCCGGAGTCGACTCAACCGGCGACATGTTCATTACCGCGCGGATGCACAAACTGGGCAGTGAAATTCTAGGCGAGTATCGGGCGTCGGCCGACTACTCGTTTGCGATACCAAATATCGGGGAGCTGAATGTTGAGTTTGATTTAGTTGGTGAGTTCAGATTGACTATAGCCGCCTGAATTAAATTCAGGCTCGCTTTAAAACCCTAACCTATAAAATTTTTTGTGGCGCATGTAGGTAGGAGGCGCCCAAATCTTGAACCCAAAGCTGACATTCACTTCTTGTCGATTTGTGTCCGCTCCGTCCGGCACTGCGGTCACTCGTGCAAATCGCAGCGAAAGTCCACAAACCGCCCACTGCGTCGGTTATCCAATTATCCAGACGCCCTGTATTTCTTGGCGGTTCGGCGCCCGGCCCGGCGGTCACATACACGCCCGTACCTGATCCCGCAAAACGGCGTAATCGCTTGGCATCCGGACCGCGACCGCGCTCTCTGGCAGGGCAGCCACTTCGGATTTGGCGCGCGCCTGCTCGGTGGCGCTGTAGAGCACCACGGGCGGACATGGCGCGCGTGCGTCAGGATTGGCCGTCGCGCATCCGCTGAGCCAAAGCATCGCGATCAGGGGGACGACGGCTGGCGGCGTCCAGCATCTGGCGTTGAATTTCATGGGCTCTCTCCGAATTTGAAAGGCGCTCGGCCAACCGCCCAGTGCGTTCCCCGGCGCGGCGAAGATTGAGACAGGACAGGGCGATGGTGGTGGCCGCCAAAAATAAGCCCGGCGCTTTGCGCGCGGGGCCGCTGGCGAGGATTGCTGTGATCCAGCCCACCATCGCTGCCCCCGCTTCCAGTCGTCGATCCGTGCGTGGATGGTGACGGCGATGCCGATCAGGGCCACGGCGATGAACATCCTGCAAAGGGTGTCGAGGTAGGGCGCCAGCGGCAGGATGGCGGATCGGGTTTCCGCCAGGACGTCTTGGGCAACTTCGACACCGCCAGGGCCAGGCAGTGGCCTTGGCATCGTCAGGGGCAGATTCCACGCGGCCGCCAACGCCCGGCTCGGTTTTGAGCTGAAGCATGTCGCGGTCAATCGGGTTCGATTGGACGGAACGTACATGCATCCGGATGAAAAATTGGTGCCCCGATCAGGCACGGTTTTTTGGTTGTGCGAAATGACGTGCGAGGCTGGCCGTCAGAGCGACGGACCCCAGGGGGCGGGATTGAGCAGTTGCACGTCCTGGGCCAGCATCAGCGGCCGCACCTGTGCGGCAAACGCAGTAAAGGCCTGCGACGCATACAGGCGCTTCCAGAAGGCGCGCCGGTCGGCGTCGTCGTCAAAGCGCCACAGATGGACCAGCTGGTGCAGCGCGCCGGTGTCGGAGACGAATGCCCCGGCCAATTTCCCGGCAAAGCCCTCCGCTTCCTGCACCGGATACCCGATCTCCCGGTAGAGCCTCAACACCTCCGGCATTTGGCCAACGATGATCGAATAGGTGCGCTTTTCGTAGATGCTCATGACTGGTCCTCTCCCTCACCACATGATCCGGCTCTATAGCATCGCTTATTCTGCAGGGCACCCGGTTTTTCCCGTCGCTGACGCCAGAAGAAGGGTACGGGCCGCCGCCGACAGCGGCGCGTCGCCAGCCTCGGCGGCGGCAATGTGGTCGGCGGCGCCGGAGCTCACGCCCGATTGTACAGCCTCTCCTCTCGTGCCCGGTAAAATTCCCGGTCAAGTTGTATCTCAGAGGTAGAAACGTCATTTAAAGTGTGGCATTGATCATGAGAAATAAATCCTATCAAGGAGATTTTCCGATGATGACGCCGCTCAGTGATGTCGTTTCCGCCTCCGCAGAGCCGCCCGCGCGGCAACCAGCCGGTCCGGTGGTCGACCGGTTCGTGCCACCTGCCACGATGCTGTCTCCCGGTCGCGCTCGCCCGCTGGCACCCCGACAGCGGTTGCCGGGTGACGCACGGGTGGGGCAACCCGATGGCCCGTTCCCGTCGTGGCGGGCAGGGCTTGCCCAAAAGAGCCATCAGGATGGGGTGTGTTGCCGGATGACCGGTCACCTGGTGAGTGCCTTGTTTGATCCCGACGTTCTCGATGCGGCGGCGCGCCTGGCGGCCCGGCGTCATCCCGGCTGCCATGAGCGGCAAATCGCGATGTATCTCTGCCGCGTTGTGCTGTCGCTCTCCTACCGCTCGATCGGCGAGGGGTTCGACCGCGATCCCACGACGGTCATTCATGCCTGCGCAGTGGTGGAGAACCGGCGCGACAGCCGCGCCTATGATGGAAGCATCGAGCGCTTGAGTCGCAGCCTGGAGGCGGTTTTCGCACCGGTCGGAGGCGCTGATGACCGGGCATAATCCTCCCTTGAAGCCCGACCCATCTTCCCGCGCCGATGCGGCATCTGGCATGCCGGCCCGCAAGTCGCTTGTTGCGCTCTTGACCCTGCTGATACGGGCCGGGTCCGGTGGTCTGCCGGTTCGACCGGAAGCCCGTGGCCTCAGCCGCCTCGGCGGCACTGACGGCGCAAACCTGGTGGTGGCCGACGCCATTCTGGCGGCGCTTTGCGCCCGCGGGCTCGTTGTTCGCAAGGGCGACCGGCTCATCGCCTTGGATGCCGGCCGTGCGGCCCTGCGTCGTCTGTTGGCCGATCCTGAAAGCGCTTTCCAGGACCAGCATCGCAGTCTGTCTCGGCGCTGCGCCGATCCGGACGGGAGCGAGGCAGGTCTCGGCGCACAAGTGCTGCGCGTCAACGATCTCGAATCTCCGCTCGCAGCCCTTGCCCGAATCCGCGACCGGCATGGCGCGCCCTGGTTGTCGGCCGACTTGGTGATCGCCGGGGACCGTCTGCGCTCGGATTTCACCCGAGGCCAGCTTGCACCCGGAATATCTTCCCGTTGGAGCGAGTTGGTCGACCGGGGTCGCGGCGGCGCTGGCGGCATTGCCGATCTGACCGATGCGGCGCTCTCCGCGCGGCGCCGGTTCGAGGCGGCTTTTGCCGCCGTGGGCCCTGAGCTTTCGGGTCTGCTTGTGGATGTGTGCTGCTTTCTCAAGGGGATCGAGCAGGTTGAGCGCGAACGGCAGTGGCCGCAGCGCTCTGCCAAATTGATGCTCAGGACCGGACTGTCCATCCTCGCCCGCCATTATCAACCGCCCGCCCGAACGAACGCCGGCAGGCTGCGAAGCTGGGGCGGAGAGGGCTACCGTCCAGACCTCGGCCCGACGGCGGAGTAACCGATCCGCTTTGCAATCGCGAGCTGGCGTGATCGTTACAGCGCCGCGCATCCAATCGGATGCGCGAATGCCGCTGTAAAACATTGAATGAATGCATGTCCGTTATCGCACACATGACTCCATGTGTGCACGACATGCGTCAGGCACCGGTCTCAAGCAGGCGCGGTCGCAGTTCCGCGGGCTGCTGCCGCATGGGTCTTGATGCGCAGCACCATCGAGCGCAGCCCGTTGGCCCGCTGTGGCGTCAGGTTTTCGCCCAGTCCAAGGCGCGACAGCAGCGCGCCTTCGTCGAGCGCCCCCACGTCGGACGCCTTCTTGCCGGAACTGGCCGCCAGCACGATCGCCACCAGGCCGCGCACGATATGGGCGTCGGAATCCCCACGGTACACCATCACCGGATCACCCGGATCACCCGGCACCGTCTCCGACACAAGCCAGACCTGGCTCACGCAACCTTTCACCTTGGTCTCTTCCGTACGCTCGGTCAGTGGCAGGTCCGGCAACACCTTTCCAAGCTCGATGACATAGCGGTAACGGTCTTCCCAGTCGTCGAGATAGGCGAAGTCGTCGATGATCGTCTGAAGGTCGGTCATGGGGCATCCTCTCACGACTGCATATAGGCCATCGGGGCGAAAAAATCATCATCGCCGATTCGCCGCATGCAACATCCAGTTACGTCGCAGTCTTTGCCGGCGGGATCCGCAGGGTGAGCGCGCAGGCCGCAAGGCTGACAATGCCGAGGACGGCCCACATCGGTCCCCAGCCGGCGCGCTCGATCACCTGTCCGAGCATCGGTGGGCCTGCAAGATAGCCCACATAGGCAAGACCTGTGGCAAGCGCCAACGCCCGGCCGCGGTCGGCTTCCGAATGGCGCTTGGCGACCGACCGGTAGACGGCAGGTTCCACCGGGCCGATGGCGACGCCGGCGAGAAAGAAACCCGCCAGCGCCATTCCGGCTGTGGAACTGAAGGCAAGCAGCAGGAAAGCGGGCAGCGCCAGAAGCGCCGCCAGCCTTACGATCGCCATGTCGCGCAGTTGGTGCTCGAGCCGGTGAGCCATCAGGCGTCCGGTGGTCAGCCCGAGCGTGATGCTGGCAGCGGCGAACCCGCCCATCGCCGGCCCGGACCCAAGCCCGCGCTCGACAAAGAGGGCCGACCAGGTATGCGCTCCGCCTTCCATCACCGCGCCGATGCCCGCGAGTCCGCCCAGCATGAGCAGCACGCCCCTGAGCCGCACCCGGCCTTCTCCGCTCTGAGCCGCCACACCCGGTGCCTGGTGGCGGCCTGCCCGCCATTCAAACCACGCCGTTGAAAACAGGATGACGGCAATCGGCGGCAGGATGGTCTGGGGCGTCGCACCGCCCTCGCGCAAGAGGCCGACGATGGCCGATGTGACAAGCATGGCGAAGGGAAACAGCGCATGAACGCGGTTGAACAGGTGGACGCCGAGATCTGTCTCGATGCGCGCCGCCCGCATGTTGAGCGAGATGTCGAGCGCGCCCGACGCCCCGCCTGCAATGAACATTGCCATGCCGAGGCTGACCGGACCGCTGGAAAACCCCATGATCGCCAGGCCGATCGCAAATCCCACAAGGCAGAGCGGGATGGCCACCGCCTGAACGCGGTGGAGCACTTTCCCCATCGCCTGCATGGTCACGATCCCGCCAATGGTGATCATGCTCAAAAGCAGACCGAAACCCGCTTCCGAAAGGCCGCTGATGGTCTGCAGAGGCGGCAGCGTCGTCACGAAGGCGCCCCAGCACACGCCCGCAGCCCCATAGGCGGCAAAGATCGAGGTGATCTGGAAGCGTGGGCTGGCGGTCATGGGGCTGAACCTCGAAGCGGCCGGGCAGGGGGGACCGGCGAGGGTCTGCCTGTGCGCCAAGGCTTTGCCGGTTTCCGGCCCTGCTTGCAAGCCGGGATGTGACTGGAGCCTGGCCAGAATCTGGCCGGACTCTGGCCGGACTCTGGCCAGAATCTGGTCAGTTCGGCCTCAATTCTACGCGCAACAGTCACTGTCACGCTGTGTCTATAAGCATGTGCGATTGGTCCAATCGAGACCGATTGAACGCGACATGATCGAGTTCTTATGGCATAGGGGCGAGGCTCGAAAACGCGACATTTCTGCGTCGATCAGAGGTGCTGCGGCTCGTCCGGAAAGGCGCGCCGATGCGGGCAGGCGCAAGGTGTTTGGGTGGCAATCGGGCGTTGGCCGGACCTTCAGAGGGGTTGAGATGAAACTCGTCCATATCTCCGATATTCACATCAATCCCGCGCCTGTTCTGGGCCTTGATCCGGTGGCCAATTTCAAGGCGTGCCTGGCCTGTGTGGAAGCTCATGACTCCGACGCCGATCGTGTCGTCATCACCGGCGACCTCACCCACTACGGCCAGGAGGAAAGCTACCGCATCCTCGCTTCCATCCTTGCCGAAAGCCCGCTTCAAGGCCTTCTCGGGCCACGCCTGCTGATCGGCAACCACGACCACCGCGCCACCTTCCGCTCCGTTTTCGCCGACCATCCCGCAGGTCCGGACGGCTTCCTGCAATGGACCGAGACGACGCCTGCCGGGCTGTTCGTCTACATGGATTCCGTCGACGAGGGCCTGCATTCGGGCCGTTACTGCGCCCCCCGCCGGGCTTGGCTCGAAAGTGTGCTGGGCAAGGCCCGCGCCGCCGGCCAGCGCGCGTTTCTGTTCATGCATCACAATCCGGTCGCCGTGCATGTGGCCAATGCCGACATCATCGGCTTTGTCGACGAGAGCGATCTGCAAGCGCTGATCGAAGGCTACCGGGATGTCATTGCCCATATTTTTTTCGGCCATTGCCACTATTCGCTGAGCGGTGTCGTCTGTGGTGTGCCCTATTCGGCGCCGCGCTCGACCAATCACGCCTGCTGGCCGGATTTTACCGGCACCGTCAACCGCACGGGGTACGGCGATCTTTCGCCCAATTACAATGTCTGCTTCTTGAACGACCGCTCCACGGTCATTCACTCGGTCGATTTTCTCGATGCCGGCAAGGTGAGATGGCATGCCGAGTGACGTGACAGGCGGCGCTGTCAGTCGATCCGGGCAAGGTTTGCAAGACCCGTCCTGAGCGCGTCACTGCTGCCCGCAAGCCCGGCCTCGATGTCTTCATGCAGCCCGGTCCAGATCGGCAGTGCCTTGCCAAGTGCTGCGCGTCCCGCGTCGGTGAGTTCAAGCAGGCTCGCGCGCCGGTCGTCCGCACATTTGAGCACGACAACGAGCCCGCGGCGCTTGAGCGGCTTGAGTGCCGCCGTCAACGTTGTCCTGTCCATGGCGAGCAGTTTCGCGACCGGCCCCATGGACGGCGGTTCCGGCCGGTTGAGCAACATCAGCAGCGAGAATTGACCATTGGTCAGCCCTGCAGGCCTGAGCGCCACATCGAAGCGCCGTGCCAGCGCCCGCGCCGCGCGCTGCGCATGCAGGCACAAACAGGTGTCGTGGATCTTCAGTGTGGTTTCAAAAGCAATCACGCCCGAGTTTGACATGCGCTCATCATGTTGATATCAACAAGAAAAGCAATCCTTGCTCTGATCAGACAGAAAAGTGCGACGCTCTGCCACAGGTGCCCGGCCCGCCTCTCGCCGCATCGCGATCCGGGCAGGGCCCGCGAAGCAGGAAACGGTCGCAAGCCGCCCGGTTTCAGCCGCGCAGGTGCCGCTTTGCCCCCTGGCCGCTTTGGTCTCCCGCTCGCAGGAAAGGATATCCCATGCACGGCATGTATCTCTGGCACGAACTGATGACCCATGACACGGCCGCCGCCGCCGCATTCTACAGGTCTGTCACTGGCTGGACCGCCAGGCCTGCCGGTATGCCCGGAATGGATTACACGATTTTTGAAGTGCCCGGCTTTCCGATGGGTGCCGCTGGCCTCATGGAAATGACCGGCGACATGGGCGACATGCCGCCGCACTGGCTGGTCTATATCGGTGCCGACGATGTGAACGCCGCGACCGAGCGGCTTGAGAGCCTGGGCGGTGCGGTGCATCGCGCACCCGCCGACATTCCCGGTGTCGGCCGCTTCGCCGTGGTTGCTGATCCGCACGGTGCGGTCTTCTGCCTGTTGACGCCGGTCATGCCGGAGGGCCCGCGTCCCGAAGAGCCACCGATGGGGGCGGGCGGATCCTTTGCCTGGCACGAGCTTTACGCCGGCAACGCGGAGGAAGCCCTTGATTTCTACGGCAAGCTGTTCGGCTGGACGCCCGACGAAGTCATGGACATGGGCACCATGGGCAGCTACCGGATGTATGCCCATGGCGGCAACCAGCATGGCGGCATGATGACCCGGATGCCCGACATGCCGGTGCCGTTCTGGAACGCCTATATCGCCGTGGATGCGCTCGACGCCGCGGCCGAGCGGCTGCGCGCGGGCGGCGGCCAGATGGTTAACGGGCCCATGGAGGTTCCGGGCGGCGGCTGGGCACTCAACGCCATCGATCCTCAGGGCGCGTTCTTCTCGCTGTTTTCGATGGTGCGGTGAGCGGTGGCGGTGAAGCGCGTAGTCGCATTTTTTCGTTGGTAAACAGCGATTCTGCCTCGGGTCGCGTTGCCGCCATCAACGAACTTGATCGATCCATGGACACTTTGGTGCTGCCCAAGGATCCGGGGTCGTTTCATCATCTGCGGCAAATTCCCCCTGGTTTGAAGCCCAATTGGTCAGACATCTGCCCCGCTCACTCCGCAGCGAGCCCCGCGACCGGCACCGCAGGGTGAATGTGGAGACTGTTTTTTGCGGGTTTTTGGAGCGGACGCCCGACTCGTCTCGTTGCTGCAGACAGTCGGATTGCGTCAGGTCCGAAAACTTCCGGAGACCTGAGGTCAATATCTATTGCGCCGGCGCGGGGGTCGGAACCGGGATCGTGCCGAGCGTCAGCGACCCGGTCACCAGCCTGTCTTCCGCCGCGTTGCCGAGCCCGGCGAAAGCGTCGTCATCCGCGCCTTCGGCTTCGGTCACGGTGATCGTCAGCCCGCCCGCGTCTGCCGAAGCCTTGGTCGCATCGGTTGCTCCTGAGCCGTCCTTGCCGTCGTCGAAGCGGGCATCGAGAAATTGGTAAGCGATGCGGGCACCTTCCTTGGCGCGGACGCCGAGCGCTGCAAAGGTCTGGCCGCCGGTTTCACACACATCGGGCTTGCGCGCGCAGATCTGGCGAATGTCCTCGAAGGCCTCGATGGCGGCGGCGACGCTGACGCCCACTTCGACCGGCGGCGCATCGGCAAGTGTGTCGCGCGACCCGGGGTCAAGGAAGGGCAGGGCGACAAGCACCAGCGAGAACCAGAACCCCGTCTTAATCATGAACCACATTGCTCTGTCCGTCCCCGTCGTTGGGAATTTTCCGCCGTCTTCGAGTTGCGGAAATACTCGATCCATCTGTTTTCATGCAGTTCCAGCAAAACGGCTGACGCTCTCGCTGGATTTCGTCTGACCCAGCACTGCGCTTGTCATCCCGGCCGATCCCTGTTGGCCTCACTGCGACCCTGACAGAGAAAGCCGAAAACGGATTTGAGACGGGCACCGGCATTTAAGTCAAATTTGCCGACAATTTTATCGATCGGCCGGCCTGTGCCGAAACCAGACGGAAAACGCCCTTGCGTCCCCTTGGTTGTTGAGCTCCAGACCCCTGGAAATTACAGCGCCGCGCATCCGATCGGATGCGTGAAGGCCGCTGTAAAACATTGAATGAATGCATGTATGTCATTGCACACATGAATCCATCTGAGCGTGACATGCATTAGCCTTCCGGGCCTTTGAAAGCCTTGTCAGTGGCGGCGGACACTCCACGTTAACCACATCAATCAAAGCGCGCGGATTTGACTTGCCTGTTCCAGGGTTTCGGGCCTTGCCAGTGTGTTTTCAAGGCCTCTCCTTATCCTTTCCTTAAGTTCGCGATGCGAGTTTCAAACGCAGGCGAGGACCGTGTCCCGACAGGGTCAGGGCTCGCGACAAGGGCTGGAAACGGCCACGACATCGACGGTGCGGAGTGACTTCTCCATGAGGGGGACGCTCCGTTCGCGACTGGGAAGAACAAACTGCAGCGTGTTTGGAATCGGCAGTGAAGCGCAACGCTATCTCACTTGAAGACCGGACACAGGCTCTGGCCGATGCGGCCGACGCCTGGCTCGGCGACAGCGTACCGGTCGGCGAGGACCGCGCGCCGGCCGTAGCAGGGATGCTTGCGTGCCTGCTGTCTGCCGTTCTGGTGTTCGTGCTGTCGGTCCCGGTGCTGGCCATCGCCTTTCCATTTGCCCATTCGGTCGCCGCCGCGCTCTCGCTCGCTGCCCTGCCGCTGGCCGTCGCGGGCGTCCTGTCTGCCACCGGCTCGGTCATGGTGGCGGGCCATGCGGCCCTTGCGTTTGCCGCAGCCGCGCTTGCGGCACTTGCGCTGATGGCGGGCGGCGCTCAGTCGGCCTTCCTGGTGCTGCTCGCCCTCATTCCGCTCGAAGCGGCACTCGCCGCGCGCAGCCGCACGGGCTTCATCGCCGGCTGCGGCGCCGCCGCAACCGCCTATGTCACCGTCTGGCTTGCCACGCGCGCTGGACTGGCTGCTCCCGTGCCCGCGGGCGTGGAGGGGGCCGCACTTGCCGCCCTCGTCGTCCATGCCGCCACCCGCGGCTTCCTGCATGTCGCCATCAGCCCCGCGCGGAGTAAAGCCTTGCTGCCAGATGCCAAGGCGCATGAACCGGTTTTCGAGCGCATCGCCTTGCCCGACATGCTTGACCGCCTGCCCGGTCTCGTCACCCTGCACGGCCCGCGTGGCGAGGTCAGCCGCGTCACCGGTGCTGCGCAGAACGCCTTCGCCGCCTGGATGGGGGACGCCACCGGCCACGGCTTCGTCACCCGCATCCATGTCTCCGACCGGATCGCCTTTCTGGAGGCCTTCGACGCCATGCGCCTGGGCGCGCCGAGCGCCCATGTCGAAGTCCGCATGGAGCACGCCGCCCCGTCGCTGGAGCGCCAGTTCGCCCATGTCGCAATCGACCTCATCGCCGAGCACGACGGCCACGGCTGCTTCATCGGTGCTATCGCCCAGACCCGGGATATCTCCGAGCAAGTCGCCGTTCGGGCCCGCGAAAGCGAGATCGCTGCCCAGGCCGAAAGCGCCAATGCCGCCAAGACCCGTTTCCTCGCAGCCGTCAGCCACGAGCTGCGCACCCCGCTCAACGCCATCATCGGCTTCTCCGACATCCTGGCGCGGGAGTATTTTGGCACCTTCAGCGACGAGCGCCAGCGCGAATATGTGGGTCTGATCCACCAATCGGGCGAGCATCTGCTGTCGCTGGTCAACACCATGCTCGACATGTCGAAGATCGAATCGGGTCGCTATGAGCTGTTTGCGGAGGCCTTCCGCATCGCCGAAGTCGTCGAATGCTGCGACGCCATGCTCGCGTTGCAGGCCTCCCGCAAGGGCGTCACGCTCACCCGTCGGGTGGCGCGCGGTCTTGAGGAGGTGGTGGCCGACCGCCGCGCCGTCCAGCAGATCCTGATCAACCTTCTCGGCAACGCCATCAAGTTCACCGAAGCAGGCGGCGTCATCACCCTAGATGCCGACCGGGTCGACACCGTGCTCCGGCTCGCGGTCAGCGATACTGGCGTGGGGATACCCTCCGACAAGCTCGCCCGCATTGGCGAGCCCTTCATGCAGGTGCAGAATTCGCTGGCCCGCAATTACGAAGGGACCGGCCTCGGCCTCTCGCTCGTCAAAGGTCTCGTCGACCTTCATGGCGGCTCCTTCCGCATCGAAAGCCGTGAAGGCGAGGGCACCACCGTCACCATCGAGCTGCCCATTGATGGCTCCGGCGTGCGCGAACCCGAGACCGAAGGTCTGGGTGGCCCGGTCGCCTTTCCGCCGCGGCTGCCCGTGGCACCCCTCAAACAGCCCCAAAGCAGGAACAAAGCCCATGACGCGACGGCGCGCACAGCCTGATCCGTTTGATGACGACAGCACGTCGGCTGGCCTTCTGGGCAGCCTGGGTGCCTTGATCGCCAATCATCCCTCGCTTGCCGGCGGTGCGGCAGCCTTTGCAGTCATTTTCGGTTTCGTCTCGGCCAATGCGGTCTGGTATCAGCCGGGGGCTCATCCAGCCCCGATTCTGAAAACCCGGGACGCTGCCGACTTGCGGCCGGCCGAAACGTCTTCCAACAATCCCGCCGCCGCCACTCAGGTGGCCACCGATCCCGATTCCGATGCCATCCGCGCGGTAATCAGCGGTGTTCCGGCCCGGCGGGTGACGACCTACCGCATCGAACGTGGCGACGACACCTCGACGGCGAGCATTCCGGTGCCGGGCGCGACGGTGGAAGCTGATGGCCGCGCGCCCACCCGACCGAGCGCCGATCCGCTGGTGGCCCAAATCCAGGCAGCGCTTGTTGACCGCAGGCTCTACTCCGGCACTGTCGATGGGCTGATGGGACCCAGAAGTGCGGCTGCGATCCTTGCATTTGAAAAACAGGCGGGCCTGCCGCAGACCGGCCTTCCTTCCACTGCGCTGGCCAACGTGCTCACCCAAGGCGGTACTGCCGCACAAAAGGCTGTACCTAAGGCTGTACCAAGGGAAGCACCAAGGGCCGCACCGGTTGACAGCGCCGCTGTCGCAACGCCCACGCCTCGCCCTTCTGGCGGTGTCGTCCAGCCGGTGCTCGCCGCTGATGCCCGTCCTTCTGGCCCGGTCACAGAACCTGCGCTGGCCGATCCGGCGTCCGATCTGGTTCGCCAGATCCAGACCGGCCTGTCCAATATCGCCTATGCCGATATCGACGTCGACGGCGTCATCGGCACGCAGACCCGTTCCGCCATTCGCGCCTTCGAGAGGCACTACCGTCTCCCCGAAACCGGGGCACCCAACCGCGCGGTGCTCGACAAGCTGCGCGAAATCGGCGCGCTCTGATTTCAGGTGTTTGAAAAGTTGTTCGTCTGAAACTCATCCGTACTTTTCAAGGACTGTCTCTGATGCATGTCGCGCACAAATGGATTCATGTGTGCGATAACGTACATGCATCAACTGCGCTTGCGGCGGACGCGGGCTGGGCCTGGCGCGCCGTCGGGCTGTGTGGAGACCGGTCCATTGGGCTGCCGCTCGTAGCGCACACCGGTAAAGAACAGGATGGTGGCGGGGCCTGCAGGTTTGGCCGGAATTCCGTCAGCACCACGGCGTGGCGTGGGTCGTGTCGAGCTGGGTTCAAACCGAAGTATGGTTGCCATTGATCGCTCCGCCATCAGGGAACGGGAAACACGCGCAAAACTTTCTCCCGGGGGACAATTTGCATCAAGCCATGACATAGTTAACAGCTTGCTAACGGTTTGGCGATAATTTGAAGATCGAGTTCTGTTGCGTATGGATAGGTGTCCCTGTGTCTGATCGATTCCGTGATCTTGAAGCGCCCGACGAGGGCAACCGCAAAGATATCGTGCTGATGGCAGCGGTCAGCGGATTTGAAAGCCTCGCCCACCCCACCCGCCAGGATCTCAGGCAATTTTCCCGCCTGTTCCTGCCCCTCTATGCGGTGGCCAGCCCGCAGGCCCGGCGCACGGCTTCGGCGGCTTTGTCCCGGCTTGCCACCGTGCCGGACGATATCGTGGAGCGGCTGATCTTCGAGCCGATTGAAATTGCTGCACCCTTTATAGCCCACCACACGGCCCTTCCGGAATCGGCGCTGGCGCGCGCCATCGCCCACAAGGGGCCTGGCCACGCCCGCGCCGCCGCCCGCAGGCCGAACCTGTCGGCGGCAGGCCTCGCCGCGCTCTCGGCGCTGCGCGAGCCGAGTGTTGACCGGGCACTGATGTTGCGCGGACTGTCGGCGGACGCGGTCCACACACAGACAGGCGTTGAGGTCGTTGCGCCGGTTGGTGACATGGTCGACCGCTCTTGGCCGGCTTTCGTGGCTGAGCGCACGGGCTCAACCGCTGCCAACCGGCCCGTCGTTGATGGATCGGAAGCGCTGCGTGAGGATCTGCGGCGGCTCGCCTCACGCGGAAGCTCTCGCGCCCCCGGCGTCGGCTCGCTGGCCGGTCTTGCCGTAGCGCAAAGCCGGACCCTGGACGAGGACGCCCGCGCGCAGGTGGAGATGCGCCCCCATCGGGCAGGCGTCGGCCATTTGGCACGGCTCGCGCGCCATGCCCGCAGCGATGAGGCGCAGTGGTTCGCCACCGCTCTGGCCGATGCCATGGCCGCAAGTTTCGATCTCGCCGAACGGATCATGCTCGACATTTCCGGCACACAACTCGCCACCGCGCTGATTGCGCTGGGAGCCGATCATGGCCTCATCCGCACGGCTCTTGAGGCCCATTTCCCCCATCTTGCCGCGCCGTCGCGCCAGGCGACCTGCGCCGACGATCTGATCTTGTCGCTCGATCACGAAACCTGTGCGGCCCGTCTTGCCGCCTGGCAGCGCGCCGACGCCTACACCCGCCGGATGCCCGTGCATGTGCCGCAACTGGCCGAAACCCGGCCGGTGCGCGGCAAAGGCGGTGCCCGACCCCTGATCGTCCACCCCACCGCTGGCAATCCACCGACCTGGACTGGAACCACCGAGCAGACCCCGGCACCCGCAATGCCGCCTCGGCTGATCGTGCGCGCGCGCCCCGCCTGACGCTCAGGGCGCAGCCAGCGTCACGTAGCGGTCTGGCGCGTCTGTCTCGATCTCCACGATCCAGATGTCAGCATCAAAGCGCCGCTCGCGCGCCAGGAGATCGGACACCGTGGGTGCATCGCTGCGGGTGAGCCGCAGTTCAAACATCCGGTCCTCCGGCCGGGCGGTATCAAACAGGCTTTGCGGGGCCGGGGCGAGCAAGGATTCCGCGCCGTCGCGGTGGCGCACCCGGATAAAGACAGCCCCCGCCTGTGCTGCCCCACGGGCTTCGATGACGCCCGTGCCGCCATCGGCAAAGATGCGACGCAGCAGCGCGGAGACGAAGAGATCGGCGGTCAGGCGCAATTCGGATCGGGCTCCCGTCAACTCGCAACAAGCCCATCCCGGTAGCACGGCCGCCCCGGCGAGGCTACAAGCAGGAGCCGATCGAAGCCGGAAAGCCCCAGATGTCCCGTCTCACACCCGTTCCACACCGCGTTTCATACCGCGTTTCATACTACAGCGGCCTTTGCGCATCCGATTGGATGCGCGGCGCTGCAGGGCGCACGCTTGCCAAAGAAGCGCAGGCTTGGTCAATATGTCCCATCGAACGTAACGCTTTCCTGGAGACAGATGCATGCTTTCAGCCGGTTTCATCCGCATAGCCGCGATCCTGGTCGCCCTTGCCACCGCGTCAGGTGCCCGCGCCGAGGAGGCGCTGGTGGCGGTGGCCGCCAATTTTGCAGGCGCTGCCGAGGCGATCTCGACCCAATTTACGCAAGCGACCGGTCACACCCTCAAGATCACCACCGGTGCGACGGGCAAGCTCTACGCCCAGATCGTGCAAGGCGCCCCCTTCGCGGTGCTGATGTCGGCGGATGCCAAAACGCCTGCGAGGATCGAGGCGGAAGGTCTTGGCGTCTCAGGCTCCCGCTTCACCTATGCCATCGGTCGGCTCACACTCTGGTCGTCCGACGCGGACCGGATCGGCCTCGATCCGAACCCGGCACTGACGGCACCCGGCACACTCAACATCGCCATCGCCAATCCCGATCTCGCTCCCTACGGCGTGGCCGCGCGCCAGGCGCTGACCGGGCTGGGTCTCTGGGACACCGTCCAGCCGAAGATCGTGATGGGACAGAACATCGGCCAGACCTTTTCGATGGTCGATACGGGTGCCGCACAGATGGGCTTCATCGCGACCTCCGCCATTGATGCCCCGGGCACCCAACCGAGGGGCTCGCGCTGGGACGTGCCGCAGGCTATGATCGATCCGATCCGGCAGGACGCAGTCCTGCTTCTGCCGGGCAAGGACAATCCTGCCGCCCTGGCCTTCATGGAGTTTCTCGGGAGTGACAAGGCCAAAGACATTGCCCGTTCCTTCGGTTACGGGACCGAGTGAAGCATGACGCTGCCGGATCTCGGTCCGGTCTGGCTGACGCTGCAGCTGGCCGCAGTGACCACACTGGTGCTGATGCTGATCGGTACGCCGATAGCCTGGTGGCTCGCCTTCACCGCAAACCGTTTCAAGCCCGTTGTCGAGGCCCTGACCGCCTTGCCGCTGGTGC
Organism: Hyphomicrobiales bacterium; assembly: GCA_038325465.1. Classification (GTDB taxonomy): domain Bacteria; phylum Pseudomonadota; class Alphaproteobacteria; order Rhizobiales; family Rhizobiaceae; genus Hoeflea. The sequence goes on from JBBQJA010000043.1 coordinate 15,422, forward strand.
TGCCGCCGACAGTTCTCGGGTTCTACCTTCTGGTGATCATGAGTCCGCGGTCGCCCATTGGCGGTGCCTTTCTCGACGTCACCGGCACCACGCTCACCTTTTCCTTCGTCGGATTGGTGATCGCTTCGGTGGTCTATTCGCTGCCGTTCACCGTCCAGCCGTTGCAGGCAGCGTTCGAGGCGCTCGGGCGCGGCCCGCTGGAGGCAGCAGCGACCTTGCGCGCCGGGCCGTTCGATCGCTTCCGCACGGTAGCCGCCCCCATGGCAGCGCGGGGGTTTCTCACCGCCGGGGTGCTCACATTCGCCCATACTGTGGGAGAATTCGGCGTCGTGCTGATGGTGGGTGGCAATATTCCGGGAAAGACCAAGGTGATCTCGATTGCCATCTACGAGCATGTGGAGACGATCAACTACGCCGATGCCCACAGTCTGTCTGCGATGATGCTTGTCTTTTCGTTCGTGGTCCTGGTGATGGTCTACACCGTCAACCGTCGCTACCCGGTGGGCGGGAGCTAATGGTGCGCATGTCGAACCCGTTCCACAAGGTGCCTGAAACGCTCTCCATCGACGTGACCCGGTCCTGGCCCGGCTTTGATCTTTCGGTGGCCGCAGAGGTGCCGCTTGAGGGCGTGACCGCCCTGTTCGGCCCTTCCGGCTCGGGCAAGAGCACGCTGCTCAGGATCATTGCCGGCCTCGACCGTCAGGCGCAAGGCCGGGTGTGCTGCGGCGGGGAGACCTGGCAGGACGGCCGCCATTTGCGCCCCGCCCATCTGCGCGGTGTCGGCTATGTCTTCCAGGACGCGCGGCTGTTTCCCCATCTCACAGTGGCGGGCAATCTCGCCTATGCAGCCCACCGCGCCCGTGGCCTTTCCGGCCCAACGGTTGCCGAGGTCGTCGCCGCGCTTGATTTGGCACCGCTGATGACCCGCCGCACCGCAGCGCTGTCGGGTGGCGAACGCCAGCGCGTGGCCATCTGCAGGGCGCTGCTGACAGCGCCAAAGGTGCTGCTGATGGACGAGCCGCTGGCAGCGCTCGACGATGCGCGCAAGGCCGAAATCCTGCCCTATCTCGAGCGGTTGACGGCGGTTTCAAGGGTTCCGATCGTCTATGTGAGCCATTCGGTGGCGGAAGTGGCCCGGCTTGCCCATCGTATTGTCGTGCTCAAGGCGGGCAGGGTGGCGCTCAGCGGGTCGGCTGTGGATTTGTTGTCTGATCCGGAAGCGGTGGCGTTGATCGGTCGCCGCGACGCTGGATCCATCCTCTCCGCCCGCATGGTGCGCCAGCATGAAGACGGGCTGAGCGAACTGGTGACCGAGGCCGGACCGCTGTTCCTGCCGCGCATGGAGGCCCGACCCGACGACCTGGTGCGTCTCAGGATCCCCGCTCATGATATCCTGCTTGCGCGTGTGCGGCCCGAAGGCCTGTCAGCGCTCAACATTTTGGCCGCGACGGTTCTCGTCATCAAGATGACGGAAGGTCCCGGTGCGCTCGTGCAACTGGCCATCGGCTCCGAGCGGGTGCTGGCGCGGATCACCCGCCGCTCCGCGCTGGCACTTGACCTGAAACCGGGTGTCGAAGTCTATGCGATCATCAAGTCGGTCGCCATCGCGCGCGGCGACGTCGGCGGGGCTACAGCGCCGCGCGTCTTGTGAGACGCGTCAATGTAGCTGTAACCCTTTGAATGAATGCGTGTGCGTTCCGTTCATTCGTACTCTATTGAACGCGACATGCATCAGCGCCTGAGCGGACACGCGAAAAGGGCGCATCCTTTCGGGTGCGCCCTGCGGCTGGAGGCCGTGGAAAGCCTGGCAGGCCGAAGCCCGCCAGCGGTTCCGATATCAGTTGTACATCGGCGAACCATCGCCGAGCTTGTTGCGCGTAACGAATTCGTTGGTTGTGCCGGTCGAAGCGGTGGGGGCAAAATCGACCGCGCCGCCGGCTTCCGCGCTGTACATGGGCGAACCGTCGCCAAGCTTGGCACGCATTTCAAACTCGTTCTCAGCGCCTGTGGAGGCGGTGGCGGTGTAATCGACCGACATCGACGACACGGACGGCGACGCCCAATAGGTGTCGAGCGCGCTGGAGTCGGCGAAAGCGGCGGAGGATGCGGCGAAGGTGAGGCCGAGGGCGAGGAGGATCTTGGTCATGTGTCAGTCCTTTCAAGGGTATCGTGTTGTGACCGTCGGGTTTCGCTGCATGAAGCCGATTCGGCCGGTTTGATGGAAATTCACTTTGAAGCAATAAAAAAGAAGAAATTCGATCTTCTCCCCGTTGCTTCCAGACTTCAGCACACCACATTTCTGAAAATGTCATCCCGTCACGCGCATTCCGCGTCGTGCATGGCTACAGTCCTGCGATGTATTGTAACGGAACACTCCGTATGTTTGCATTCGGTTGGAAGCGCCGAAAAAATCCAGCGATTGTGGTCTGTTCTCCAGAGTTCCATTCTTCGGTCTGTGTTGCTTACAGGGAAGTTTACGGCGGCCGCGCGCAACAAGTTTCATCCGGTTGGCCAAACAGTGAGGCGCTCACGCCTTCGTGATTGCGCGTCTGTGGCATCAATCGCAAAGCGGTCCGGTCTTGGTATCCTGCAGACCATGGGGTCTGGCTCCCGAGCGGAGCGCGCTTCGCACCGGAACCAGCGAGCGCGATTTCGCTGTCGTTCCAGCGCAGATGCTGTAGGATTGGGATCACCGCCGGAGCGCATTGTTCATGTCCCATCTGCAGATCATCTATTCCTCACAGCCTTTCGGCTTTGACATGGACATTTTGAGTTCGATTCTTGAAAGGGCACGCCGGAACAATGTCCGCGACGACATCACCGGCGCACTCATCTGTCGTGGCGATCTTTATCTCCAGCTTCTGGAAGGGCCGGCGGCTGCGGTGGCATCGGCCTACGGCAGGATCATGGCTGACGATCGGCATATCGGGATGGTGCGCCGGTTGATGCGCGAAACCGAGACGCGGCTGTTCCCGGGCTGGGCGATGCGCGATGATCCGGCTGAGGGCTGGGTCTGGACGCTCGAGGAGATCAATGACGGTGCGCTCGACAGGGCGACGACGACGGATTTTCTCACCGTCTTCGAGCGGGTGGCGCAGATACCCGACTGAGGCCCACGCGCCAAGGCAACACGGCTGCTGATGACCGCGCCTTGACGCCCATGCAGTCATTCAAGGTAGCGGCCGTGTTTCCTGCCGGCGGCAAGCGCAATCGAAAGCCAGAGCGACGACTTCTCCGGTCAGGGCACGGTGCCCGGGACACGGTTCACCTCAAGCGGGACGACCCGAACAAGGAAAGGTCGCTCCAATGGCCTGGCTGCAACTCTTCTCCGCAGGGCTTCTCGAAATTGTCTGGGCGGTCGCAATGAAGCAATCCCATGGCTTCACGCGGCCCTGGCCGACGGCGATCATGGTGGTCGCCATGACCGGCAGCATTGTTCTGCTCGCCATGGCGATGCGCAGCCTGCCGCTTGGCACGGCTTACATGATCTGGACCGGCATCGGCGCGGTGGGTGCATTCCTGGTCGGCATCATGATGCTAATGCATGTCGCTTTCAATCGGAGTCGATTGAACGGAACGGACATGCATCCATTCAAAGAGTTACAGCGTCCTTCGCGCGTCTGAAAAGACGCGCGGCGCTGTGCGCGAGGCAGTGACGCCGATGCGCCTCGTGGCCGCAGGCTTGATCGTTTTGGGCCTCATCTTGATGAAGATTGCGACTGTTGCTTGACTGAACCAGACCGGCGTTCCGCAGATGCTGCACCAGCATGGCTCTGAGGATGCGTTTTAGTCTTGCGGTTAAGTTGCTTTTTGTGAATTGCATTCTTTATGAGCCGAACAATTCGCCATTTTTTTCCGCGAGCCGATTTATGCGGAATTTCTGTCATATCCGGATCTGGCAAGGACGTCCCGCGAGGTTCTGCCGCCGACCTTTTTTCCTCACGACGCGCAGCGATATCGGGTCGCACGGATGTACGAACCGTTTTAAACCCGACTACATTTGATTTGGTCTGTGCTGGTGATCCTCGCCGAATGAAAGACCGTCGGCCAAATTCTGTCAGCGCAAACAAAGCTTCCTTGCCGTCCCTTTGTCTCTTGATCAATCCAGCGCTGGCGAGGATGGCGAGGATGCGGCTCAAATTGGCGTCGACCAGCCCGAGCTTGTCAGCGATGCGCGCCCGCGGAACCGGTGCATTCGACCTGGAAAGTTCCTCAAGCAACTCGACCACATGCTTGCGTTGAAGGATCTTGTCCACAGGTTGCGCGTCTGCAAAGCGAACCGACTGCGCCGTCAGCGCGGCGAAGGCGGCGATCCGCTCGGCCGCACCGTCAGCGCCCTCGGAGCGCGAGAGTGCTTCGGCCTGCTTGAAAACCTCATGCCAGTCCTCGAGATCGGGACCGAAATCCCGCGTCGTGAGCCGGGTCCAGACGACCGACTGGATTGCGGCAGCGATGCGCGGAAAGGGATCGTTCTCTCGCTTTATCAGGTTCCGGAAGCATCCGAGTGCTTCGGAAGGAGAAAGATCACCGGTGGCGATCCGGTCGAGGTCAAGGGCAATGGACATGGAGTGATAACCTAACGTTGATTCATTTCATTTCAGTTAACGTATTGGGTACTTTGTGCTTGAATTTCAACCCTCAAATGTCAGCGGGGCGGCCAAAAATGAACACCCGGCGCGCGCAGTGTACTTTCCGCCGACCGGGCCGTATGGTTTCCGTCGGGATCAACGACATAGCCTGTCTTTGAATCGAGCGGCTTCTCGGCCTGCTGGACGACGTGCGCGCGGGTATTCCTTAGAATGTGCAGTCGTCTTGCAGCTTCGATGTGGCTACTCATGGTGCTGGAGTTTCCATTTGAAGGAACACATACAAGGTCAACATCCAACGTCTCAAATGCGCTGGTTGTTCCGGTGATCTTGCAAAAATCGAGGCAGATCGCGAAGGCGAACAACATCCGATCATAGCACAAGATATCTACATGTTTGCCGGGTACGATCTCCTCATCTCCGTCCTTCGGGTCGGTGTAGATCTTGCGCTTGTCATAGTGCATGCAGCACTCGCCATTCCCGGAGAAGACCGTCAGCCTGTTCACATAGGCTTCGCCCAACAGAGTATGCCATGTTCCTGCCAGCACCAGAGACGGTGCCCTGGGAACGGGCGCACCCGCGCTGAAAACCGCCACATCGTCGAGCCACGGCTTCGTGAGCAACTGCTGCCGGATCCGTTCGAGCCGGGTGGGGTCGATGGTCAGTTCTGGATAGGTCAATACCAGGCAATCGCTGCCGTGGGCTAACCGGACGGCGTTGTCGATCGTGTCATCGACACCTGCGCCTTCGGCCGCTGTGATCAGAAATTTCCCGGGCGTTTTTTGGGACGTGTAAATCAGTTCGTTGAAGATGACGGACCCGAAGGACTTCGGCGTCGGGCCCACAAGGGCATCGGCGACGTGAAACCGGACCGGCTTGCCATCTACGATGGTGGGCAGGATGCGAAGTGAAGTCAGTCCGCGTCGGGTAAAACTCCCCCGAGGCTCCGGCACCTCAGGTTTCCAGGCCAGCCGTGGGAACGGCACGAGGAACCACACGTGTTCACCCCATTCAATGCGCCAGTCCGTGTTCGGATTTACGGAGGGCTGGCCAGTGTATTGACCGACCAGAAATGTCTCCAGCGCGCGCAGATTGACGGCCAGGGCTTTGATGGTTTCAAGCAAATTATCCCGAATGACCGGCACGTCCCGAAGTCCAAACTCTGGCTCGCTGGATCGGACGTGAACATCGTTGGCCCCGGCCTCGATGTCCAGCACCTTCTCGAACAGATCCAGAGTATCGCCAGGTGCCGACTTGAGGCGCAGCCAGACCAGCAGGAGGGCTTCTCGAACCCCGCCATACACGACGTCCTTTCTGATCGATTTCAAATCGGAGGGAAGGTTCCCGATGATCGCCAACCAGTCGTCGATACTGACATTTTCAGTCATGCTGCACGCCCGCCACAATTACCGCAACGGTTGCATCAACATTTGCGCAACTGCAAGAGCCGACACGATTTTTCTGATGAATTGTGTGGATGGCCTCAATGAGGTCCACCCGATGGCTGCGCACAAAGGGCGAGGTCAAGCCTCACCGATCGCCTGCACGGGGGGGCACCGTTTGCCCGAAAAGCCGGATCATCTGGTGCAGAAAAAAAGCGCCCGCCGAAGGGCGGACGCTCATCTTGATCAGGAGTTCACCTGGGTGTCAGCCTGCGTCAAAGGCAGCAGGGCAAACCGCAGCAGAAAGCTTCCACGCAGCACGCGCCAGCATAGGCGGATGCGGTGAAGGCAAGAACTGCGGTTGCGGCGAGTATCATTCTTTTCATCGATATGTCCTCAAAGGTGTGGAATGGAATTGAAAGGTTCGGCGCTCTGTCACGAAGTGCGTGGCGGCGGGTGGTCGGGTTCTGAATTGATGGTCGACAACGGGGTGATGCGCGCCACCGGCAAAAGGGCCCGATGGCTGCGCGCCGCAGGCCCGTGGAGAGCAGACGGCATCACCACCGCCATTGTGCAGGCGGAGGCGCACACCGCGGTCAGCGCCGGTTTCATGCCGTCGCACGGGTCGATAGCGCAGCAGGTCGGCAAAAACGATGCTTCCGCTGACCCGGGACAAGCTGCCGCCACGGCCGCCGACACAAGGCCGATGGGGGCGGCGAGACAGATCAGGATCGCAAACACGACCACTTTGAACATGAGACCCTCCTACAGCGCCGCCCATCCAATCGGATGCGTGAATGCCACTGTAAAACATTGAATGAATGCATGCACGTTATCGCACAGATGATTCCATTTGTGCGCGACATGCATTAGTGGATTGAATTTGACATTTGGTCCCCATTTTCACGTCGCATCCGATGCCAGATGTCAAATTCATAAAATCCTCTAGAATCAGACACTTGCTAGTGGTTTTCCGATTCCGACATGGACTTAAGAGCATGCGGCAGCGGGATGCAAATATTTGAATCAAACCATTAGCCTATGACGGCACGGTCGGCCAATGACATCTTTGCGATCTCTCACTCCGCATCCAGGGTGGCGCAGTCGGCACCCATGAGGAAGGCGCGCGCAACCAGGCTCGGGAGCCCCGGCGCGCAGGACCACATGGCCCTCCGGCCGGACCAGCGCCACCAGCATCAAAATCATGGGCCCCGATCATGCGTCTGGCGCAGAATCCGCCGCCGGTGTTTGCCACCCGAGACCAGACATCAATGCGTGGAATGCCGTAAAAACCCCTAAACATAACTCCAAGTGTGCGATGAAAGTTTGCAATTTTTGCTTGATATCAAAATGACAAGCACCTAATGTTAACAAGGGGTAAATTTTGGGGTAGTGTAGAATGTCCCTTAAAGTCTGGTATGTTGCGTTCGTTACCGTCTTCCTTTTGTATATCGTCATCCTCTGGTATGGTACCTTTCTGTTCCTCGGTACATTGCCGTTCATGAGCGTGACCTGGGCGTCTCTGTTATCGCTGCTGTTTGCTCTCATGGTGTGGGGGCTTTGCGTGTTGAACGGTCGCCTTTTGCAAAAGAACAATGGCTGGACGCCTGCATCTTTTGTGACATTCGCAGCGTTGTTTCTTTGCAGTGGTCTTGCCATCGCGAATGCTGCTTTTTATCATTTTGAAACCGGGAACGTCATCCGTTCGATCGCCCGGCAAGCGAGCGAGACCCTGAATCAGGCGAAGATCATTTTGATCCCGAGAATGGAATCGGAAAATTTTCGCATTTTTCAGGACAATGTTGACAGTAAATTGAGTAGTATTGTTGACGAGGTTGTAAACCAGACTGTCGTTGATGGTAAAAAATTCTGTGGAATTGGGAAAAGTGGCGATAGCCTGATTGCGGAAATGAGAGAATATCTGCCGCAATTCACGGAGCTCAACGGCACTCGCTACGGTCAGCTCAATTGTGACGATGCAGCATCGGTGCAGTGGGCTGTGTCGCAATACAAAACAAAAGCAGAAGAGCTTGTCAAATCATCTGCAGTCTACCGGGAAGAGCGAATGGCTGAGCGCAGTGTGCGGATCAGCGATGCGACGACAACTCTGACTCAATTCGGGGACGAGCTGAACGCGATAATCGAGAAGTCTGACAACATATCTTTTTCGTTTCACCGGCAGTCCGATGAGGTCATTCCAATAATTCAGCGACTTGAGGCGATCGAAAAAGGAGTGCGGGAACTTGCAGATGAGGTCGAGCCATTCATTGACGAGGGAGAAAAAGCGGCTGCAGCACCAATATTCGAGCAAGCGCAAAATGGCTTCGATGCATCGTCGCTCCGTGAGCTCGGAAACATCCTCAACGCGCTGCCAACCATTTTATCGGCCATCGTGAATGGCAGGGCGGGTTTTGAGACGATATTCTATGCGGTCATTCCATTTTTGATCGATTTCGGGGTCGTGTCACTGATCCGCGCGACCATCGCACGCCTGCCGCGCCGCCCGTCCAGGGTTTCCACCGTGATCAGTGACGGCAAAAGCCCGGTTCTCTTTATTCTACCCTCAATCCCGGAAGCGCGCAGGAAAGCATGACAGATCGGATACCTTCAATGCCGCAGGATAACCAAATCAGCAATCCGGCAAGCGCCGCTCAGCCCGCTCTGGACAAACAAGCCGGTCAACTGGTTCGCAATCTGGAGACGGGTGGATATCATCCGATCCTCATCATGGGTCCTTCGTCCTCAGGTAAAACCCTCCTGATCCGGAGCTTGTTGAGCTATTTGAAGTCGTCTCCGGATTCCCCGATCAACTTGACCCCAGGCACCGGGCTGATCCCTCCAAGATATGCAGACGCAGACAGCAGAAACGAAGAGGGCGTGAGTTTTCTGGACAACTCTGTCGGCGAGCATCAGCGAGGCACCATCGCAAGGCGTACCGACAAGACCGATCCCTTCTTCATACCGCTGCGCGTCGAGTTCAAGCCCGATGCAAGCAGCGAGCCGGTCCGCGTCAATCTGGCTTTTCTTGAAGGCGAGGGCGAATGGTATCAATTCGAGGTGGGAGGTGGCACGGCGGGAGACGAAAGTGACCGCATGGATACTCGAAAAAGAAAGGCATTCAAATCAGAAATAGAGGAAATACTGAAGAGATATAGAGACAAAGGTATATCTATAATATATTGTGTTCCCTCAATTTCGGAAAAAACAACCGAAACGGCAAGGAAGCCAATTCAAGAGCTGTTTGGTGATATGGCGATGGCTGCTGTCATCGAGCAAGTGACAACACTGCGCGGGTCGATGGAAAATGACTACGAATTGTTTTGTCTGACGCAGTGGGACAACCATTTTGACAATAAGCAGCTGGTGAACATGTCAGGAGTGGACTTGAATCGCAAGTTTGTCGATGAATTGCAGTCCAATTCGGGCGATTACGGAAACTCTTGGGGTACTCTCAGAAACAGGTTTGCTGGGCAGCGTTCGTCGCGGTACTCGCTTTGCGCGATGCCGCATGCGTCATGTCGTGTAGAAGAAGGCGCGATTAAGAGAGTGGACCGGAACGCAGTTGCGTTTTTCGATTTTTTTGCCCGAACGCTGGGCAACTGGATCATTGGAAATGCGACAGAATCGCTGAATGGTCAACGCATCCATGTTTTCCCGGATGTGGATATTCTGGGGAGGAAGCGGACAAATCTCCTTGAGACGTCCGTCCGTGTGTTGAGCGGCACGTTCTAGGTTATTTGAGATGTTGATCGGATTTTCATTGTCGGGGATGAATGCCGGTTACGAACGGATCGACATCCCCTGTGTTCCGCAACAGTTCGAGCGATTTCGGATCAGCGAATTGCAGGTCAAACTGGATTCATCCCGGTTGTATCTCGCCGATGCTGCAAACTCTGACGTTTTCCGAATAAAGCAATTCGACCAGTCGGGGGAGAGATGCACATGGCTGGGCGTGTATCGAAGCACGCGAGAACGTGGCGGGTACCGTGATGGCGGGTACCTGTCGGCCGGACTGTGGGTCAACGCCTCGGTCCTCGATGGTAGGAGATTTCTCGATGTCCTTCGGTATCTTGCGGAGGACTTGACCAACCGGTTCGTCAGCCGCGGCGAATTCTCCGGTTCTGTCGTCGACGCAAGGCGCGAGCTGCGAGAGAAGTATGAGCAACTCGCCCTCACCATCCGCGAGGATCTCACGCCGGCACCTGATTTTCCACTTCATCGGGAAAATTTGATGCGACTGTATGACGTGTCAAACGTTTCCCCCGAAGATGAAGCTTTCGTGCCTTCCTATCTGCAGTTCCACGGGGCGTTGACAAAAACTGAAGATGTCTTGTTCACGTATTCTCGTGAAATAATAGAGCGAAATATTAACAGAAAATTAAAGATTTTGACGTTGTATGACGCTGTCAGATTTGATGCGTATATTCTGAAAGGGTGTAGGATCACGAATTCTTCAGTCGAGGATGGGAGTGATCAGAGTTTTCCTCAGGTTGACGCAAGTTCCGACAGGTATGCACACGAAACTTCTCCTGAGGATCTGGACATGGCGTCAACTGCCTACTTGCAGGAATTAGGTCTCCTGAAAGATCAAATCACATCCGTCTCGCAAAGAGCAGTGCGGGTGGAAAGACAGCAGCAGCAGAAAGAGGCGTTTGAACGCATAAAAATTTATATGGTGATGGCAATTGTGGCCATCTTTGTTTCAGTTTCATTCTTGGGCGCATTTTACTATGCGCTGAAATTTGGCATAATACAAATATAAATAAAATATATACTGGCTGAGTGCAAGATCGTTATCTGATTCAGACCAAATGTGTCCCGATTTACGGTTCGGATAGCGTCAATCAGGGCCGCAAATTTTGTCTTCGGGCCCTCCGAAACGATCGGGTTACCTTTATCTCATCCCACTCCGCATCTCGTGGATTGAATTTGACATCTGGTCCCCATCTTCGGGTCATATCCGATGCCAAATGGCCAATTCGAAAAAATCCACTCGGATCCTGCATTTGCACGTGGTTTTTCTGATCCCGACATTTGCTTGAGAGCAGCGGCAACGGGATGCACATGTTGCAATCAAACCACCAGGGTGGCGCAGTCGGCACCCGTGAGGAAGGCGCGCGCGCCCGCAACCAGGCTCGGCAGCGGCGCCACGGCGCGCAGGACCACATAGCCTTCCGGCCGGACCAGCGCCACCAGCACGGAGCTCGCCAGACTTTCGGGCATGGCGCGGCGCAGTTGCAGCATCTGCGCGGGCGTGACGAAGGTGATGTCGACGTCCTCCGAGATGGAGGAGCGGTCGTTGATGGAAAATGTCTCGCTGGAGTCCGTATCGAAGGCTGAAGCCGTCCAGACCGGCACCGCGCCCGACGCCTGCACCCGCACGGGCCCCTCAGTCAGATCGAAGCGGCAGACGGCCACATTGATATGCAGGTCCTCGTTGAGAAGACCGCTCGAATTGGCCTCGTTGGCGAGCGCGTAGAAACGGTCGGTCTCGCCCAACCGCACCACACGGGTCCAGGCGTCGTTCCCGGTCCAGCCAGGCAGCGCCAGAATGATGACAATGTGCAGCGCAGCCGCGCCGACCAGACCAACGGCGATGGCAAGGGCGAGACTACGCATCAAGGCACGCCCCGCGCCGGATCACCGGCATGTCGATGACGGCAAGACCGGCAGAGCCCGCCGTCGGCGTATCGACGAGGGTAAAGACCAGGCGAAAGGCGCCGTCCCCCGACAATCGCAGCCAGTTGCCTGCATGTGGAGCCCGCGTCAACGCCACCGAGATGGCCCCGTCGGGCAAACGGAGCGCCTGCCATGAGCTCAGACTGCGCGGAAAACCGGGTTCGGACGAAAACGGCGAGCCGCTGCCGTCCACGATCCGCAGCGTCCAGAAACGGGCGAGCGGTGTGCCGCCTTCCAGCCGGTAGGCACAGCGCGCTGACAGAGCCGCCCCTTCGGAATCGGCAGACGCGGTGAAGATGAGGCCTTCCGCGCGCCCCAGAAGCAGCAAGCCGTTCCTGGCCCGGTGCGCCTTGGCATAGGGATCGGCCCCGGGCGACTGCAATTCCGGAAAGGCTGCCCAGGGCCCGAGCTCAAGCGCGCCGAAACCCGAACTTGCCTCAAGCGCCAATCGCGCTGACCAGACGCCACCGCCGAAAGCGATGACGAGAGCCACAAGCACAAGGAGGGGCAGGCGCAGCAAGGGCAGTCCGCTTCCGATGATGGGGCGTCTCCACGTGGCCCGGGGTGACCGGATCGCCTGCAGACGCGCAAGAATGAGTGGCAGGACCGGGTGCCGCCGCCGCCATGGCCTTCGTCCACGCTCTGTCTCAGATATGCGCGATTCGCGCGGTCTCTGCCATCATTCCCGCCCGCCCGGGCAAACCTGTTCGGTGCCCACTGCTCACTGCAAGACGGGGGTGGGGGCGGAGACGGGCGACAGCGCCGGAACCTCAGCCGCGTCCACCGGAGCGACAGAAGCAGAGGAAAGGCGGGCGGACGACGGAAGTGCGGCGGTGAAATGCCGGTCTGGAAGGGTGAGGGCGGCTGCCTCGCCGAGCCTGTCGCCCAAGGCCTTCAGCAGGTCCGTGGTCTGCCGGTTCAGCGTGCGCGGACGGACCGGCGCGACGATGGCGTTGCCGTTCTCGTCCAGCGGTGCCTCGGCCACCACCGGCGCGGCTGACGGATCGGGCAAGGGATAATCGACCCCCGGGATCGGCCTGAACTCGATGCCCTGATGGGCATATTCCATGATCCGCTTGAAGGTCATGGCGGGCAGCGTGCCGCCGGTCATGTTGTTGGTGGAGGTGTAGTCGTCATTGCCGAACCAGACGGCGGCGGTGTAGTTGCCGGTATAGCCGACGAACCAGGCGTCCCGGTAGGACTGGGTGGTCCCGGTTTTCCCGGCGGTGCGGATGGTGTCGAGCTTGGCGCGCCGACCGGTGCCCCATTCGGGAACCTGCACCAGGATCTGGTTCATGGCGGCGGCGGCCTGAGCCGACAGGATGCGCGCGGGAGCGGGTGAGTCGCGGCTTTGGTCGTAGAGCACTTCGCCCTGGTAGTTGAGGATCTGGGTAATGGCGTGGCGGTTGGCCGCAAGCCCGCCTGCCGGCAGCACGGCATAGCCGGTCGCCTGATCAAGAACGGTCACCTCGGACGTGCCGAGCGGCATGGTCTTGTCGGTGCGCAACGGCGTCTCGACGCCCATGGCGGCGGCGGTTTCGGCAATCTTTTCAGTGCCGAGATGGTCTTTCGCCAACCGGACCGGAACGGTGTTGATGGATTTGACCAGCGCGGTGGTCAGGTTTACCGCGCCCGCATAGCTGCGTCCATAGTTGCGCGGCGACCATCCCCGCCAGGTGATCGGGCTGTCGGGGATGACGGACTCCGGCGTAAATCCGTTTTCCATCGCCGTCGCATAGACATAGACCTTGAAGGACGAGCCCGGCTGGCGCAGCGCGCGGGTGGCGCGATTGAACTGGCTTTCGCCATAGTCGCGCCCGCCCACCATGGCCCGCACCGCGCCGCCGTTCTCGATGACGACAGTGCCACCCTGGCTCACACGGTAGCTTTCGCCAAATTGCCGCAAGCCCGCCTCGACGGCGGTTTCCGCCGCCTTCTGCAGACCAGTGTCGAGCGTGGTCCGCACGATGAGCGAATGCTGCGGAAACGCCTCAGCCAGGCGGACGGTTTCTTCAAACGCCCAGTCGAGAAAATAGTCGGGCGCATCCGCCGACCCGCGGTCGATGACGTCGGCGGGATTGCGGCGCGCGCCGATGACCTGGCCTTCGGTGACGAAATTGGCCTGCACCATGTTGGTGAGCACCTCGTTGGCGCGGGCGCGGGCGGCAGGAAGGTTGATATGGGGTGCATAGCGGGCCGGGGCCTTGAACAGGCCTGCAAGCATGGCGGCCTCTGCGAGATTGACCTCGGTGACGTCCTTGCCGAAATAGAACTGTGTCGCCGCCGCAACCCCGAAGGTGCCGCCACCCATATAGGCACGGTCAAGATAGAGCCGCAGGATCTCCTTCTTGGCGACATTGGCCTCCAGCCACAGCGCCAGGAAAGCTTCCTTGACCTTGCGCTCGATGGTGCGCTCGTTGGACAGGAACAGGTTCTTGGCGAGTTGCTGGGTGATGGTCGAGCCGCCGATGATTTTGGGTGGCCGGGCCAGCGGCGCTTTGGACTTGCCCTCGGCCAGCCGGCTGATGGATTGCGCGGCACGTTCCTCGGCCTGGGTGTTTTTCTCCCAGGCCTTTTCCAGAGCGTCCATGTCGATGCCCTCGTGCAGCACGAAACCGGCGTCTTCCGAGGCGATGATGGCGCGTTTCAGATGGCCTGAGATTTCCGCATACGGCACCCACTGCTGGCGCCATTTGAGCGTGCCGGTGTGGCTGGCTACTGCCCAGGCTTCCGAGCGCTGGAAGGCGGTCGATTCCGGATCGACGAAGCGCATCAGCGCAATGCGCCCCGCGAAATACAGCTGCAGCGCCAGGCCGGCCCCCAAGGCCAGGAGCAGCAGGCGCAAAAAGGCTTTCATGCCCGCCGTGCCTGATCGTTGCCGGGCATCGGGCAGGGCGCTGCTAGCGCGTGGTCGCTGGTCATGGGTCAATCTCTTTCATTCAGACTATTTTTTCAATGCAAGCGCCGCGCCTGGGCTCAGCGGTTGGTCAGCTTTGTTTCCAGGCTGTCATCGCGCCCGAAATTGAAGCTCGACACCACCACGATCTGGTCGGCTTTACTGCGCATGGCTTCGCTGAACGGCTCGAACGGCCCGCTTCCCTGCACCAGGCTTTGCGCCCAGCGGTCCAGCGTCGGGTTGCCTGAACCTTGCACCACCCCGGTTGTCAGCACCTGGCCGTCGGCGTTCACCGTCATCGTCATGGTCAGCTCGCCATACAGTTTTTTCCCGGCCAGTTGCGGAAAGTTCAGCGTTCCCTTTTTCTCGATCTTGCGGCGCATCGCATCGTAGTACACCGCATAGACCGCTTCGCGGGTCGATGGGCTGATATAGCGCCGGGTCGGCTGGGCGCTGTCTTCGCTGATGCTTTTTTCAATTTCGGCCAGCAGCTTGACCAGTTGCCGGCGCTTTTCCTCCTGCTCGGTCTGCGCGCGCAGGCTGGACGGCACGTTCAGGTCAGGCGGTGCCAAGGCGGCCAGCTCCTTGCGGGTTTGCAGCAGCAGTGCCCTTTGCTGCTCTTTGGTGGATTCGATCTGGCGGCGCTCGTTTTCATCTTCGGACGAGTCGCCGGTTTTCGCCGCCAGCGAAGGCGGCAGCGGCGAAGTCGGCCGGCCGCTTTCAAGCGCGCCGCCGCCAGCCAGCGAAGCCTGCGCAATCGCCTTGGCGTTGGCGTCTGGCGGGTCGCTCGACTTGGCATTGACCAGGATCACCTCCAGCGGCGTGTCCTGGAACACGCGGTAGAAGCGCTCCGGATCGACGATCCGGATCGCCAGCAGCGCGGCATGCGCGGCCAGCGAAATGCCCAGGGCGATCTGCAGCGTGCTGGGCGATCTGGATTTCACCAGTGGCGGGCCAGGCTCCAGCATGAAGGTGCGATGCCGGAGGCCTGCCATCGGTGGCGCGCTGGACATCGGCGCGGCTTCAGGCTGCCGCAGCGGGAGCCGGTTCGGCATCTGCCTGCGGCTCGTCCATGTCCACGGCAATGGAAATCGGTCCGGCGACGATTTCCTCTCCGCCGTCTTCTTCTCCTTCGTCGGCGGCAAGCGCGCCGCTGGCGTCCTGCGCTTCGGTATCAAACCGCTCGATGACCGTGCCGAAAACGTCGAGCGTGATTTCATCAATCGCGCCCAGCTTGACGCGCACCCGCGCGCCACGCGGCAGGCCCTGCGCGCCCATCGCGCCGAGCACCAGCGGCAGGTCGTCGGCGCGCACCAGGTTGTCCTTGAAGCTGGTGGCGGTCAGTTCGGTGATGCCGTTTTGCTCCAG
>JBBQJA010000044.1:0-31083 GCA_038325465.1 Hyphomicrobiales bacterium
ATGATTGTCCGGCCGAGCCGGACGTACGCCGGGCCGGTGCCGTAACACCGCGATTTGTCGAGAAATGATTTTGATAAGCCGATATAGTCAGCGGCCTGCTGAACGCGGATGTTTGCCATGCATGCACCTCTTTGGTTAGTGTTGCATGGCATAATATTCGGTTTCATCTTTTTGGTCTTGTTGCTTTAAATCATCGACGGCGCTCGTCTTCATCGATAGCGCGCACCACCGCCATCGTCCGCTCAAATTTTGCGATAGCGGTTTTCAATTTTGAGTGGTCATTGATTCGGTATAGGAGCGCGAGTGCGTTGTATCTTGCGGCACCGGCCATGCCGGAATCACGCATCTCCTCGTTATCGCTCCCGATTTCATACCAGAGGTGTTTGGCACCAAATGGCTGCCGACCGCGCCGTGCGGTCCGCAAAAATTCGGCCAGGGCCAGAATCTCGAGACTGGCATTACCGGATTCGACGGCCGCGCCGATAATTGACAATGCACGCTCCCGATTTCCGCGGTGCAGCGCATCGCATGCCCAGAATGCCGCGGTGTCAATGATCAATTTCGCCATTACCTCACCCCGATCGCCGCCGCGATCTGCCCCGCGATCGCGTCGGCTGCCCGACGCGACGAATCGACATCAACGTGGGCATAGCGTTGAGTGGTTTTTGTGTCCGCGTGCCCGAGGAGTTTCCCGATAATCGGCAGTCCAAGGCCGGACCATGCCCCGACACTGGCGAAAGAATGACGGAGATCATGGATCCGCAGCCCGGCAAGGCCGGCGTGCTTACACAAGGCCGTCCAAGGCCGCTTCAGGTCGGCTCGCGGTTTCTCGTCGGGCTGGCCCGCACTTTCACCTGCGATCACGTAAATACCGACGCGCGGCAAGGTCGAAAGCACATCAATCGCAGCGGCTGACAGAACCACCGTCTTTCGCCCTGTCTTACTGTCGGGAAGAAACAAAAATCCGCGCTCAATATCGACGTCTTGCCACCGCAGATGCAGGACTTCGCGTAAGCGGCAGCCCGTCAACATTATCAGCCGGACCGCGCCTGTGACTGATGGGTGCATTTTCACGCGCTGGTATTTTGGCGCGTGTTTTGAATTGCTCGCGGCCACGGAGAGGCCGACCGTCTCTGCCTCGCGCATCGCATCGCCAATTTGCTGCATCTCCCCGGACGTTAAAAAACGTTCTCGACCCTGCTCTTTATTCAGGTCGACGCCGCTCGCAGGATTTAAACCGTCTGGCAGGTAACCGTTCCGAGCCCCCCATCCGTACGCCGCTGACAATAGTTTCACCGACCGGTTCGCCGAAACCCGCGCGATTTTCGTCATTGCAGAATGTGCACGCTGAACATCGGTGCGGGTCAACGCAACGGCCTTCGTTGCCCCAAGCCGCGGGTCGATGTGTTTCCGCGCTATTATTCTGTAGAACTCTGCCGACGAAGCTTTCCGATTCGGTGCGACAAATTCTTCAATATATTCCGAAACAAGCACTTTTACAGTCACGCTGGAGCGCTCGTCACTGCGGTCCTTGCTGAGGTCTTTTCCTAATCCGGCGTGGGCGATTGCCTTGCGCGCCGCCTCGCGCGCTTCGTTTGCCTTGAGAGTGCCTACTCGGCCGAGTTTTAACCGCTTTTTGCCGCCACCCGAGACCGGCCTAAATTCAGCAAAAAACGTACCCGTGCCGGCTGGAGTCCGGTAGAACCCGAATCCTGAAACATCGACATCGAAATAGAATTTTATCTTTTTCGGCAACGCCGAACCCATAATTCCGGAAACCACCTCCGCCGTCAGTTTTACAGCCATCCAACCCGCCTTTATAGCCACATTGTAGCCAGAATATATAAGCGGTGGGCTAAGAAGTCAAGAGGGCACAGGTTGTACCTTGTTTCATTTATCTCATGTTTTCAGTATTTTGAATGCCATGCCCGCTTCCAAATCCAACAGCAGGAATGACTATAAAACACACTCTTTAAGTCTGGGGGACTAGGGGTCGTCGGTTCGAATCCGGCCGCTCCGACCAATTCACTCTTCATATCGCCATCACGCCGACCGGACCTGTCGAAGGGACGGTTGGCCGCAGAAATTGGCTGCGGCCGCCTCGTCCAATGCGCGCGTTACTTGCGGCGGTCGTCTTTCTTGCGCTTGCCAGGTGGCACCAACTCGTTGATCCGCCGGGCGTCCTGCCGGACATCGGGCCGACGGTCAGACCGACGATCAGGTCGAACATCAGGACGACGATCGGGACGCGCATTCTGCTGGAATTCAGGACGTCGATCGGGACGCGCCTCTTCCCTGAGCACCGGACGTGTTCCCGGCCGGAGGATGATCTCCTGAGTCTCCCGCACGATCGGACGGAGTGCCGGGCGTTGCGGACGGAAGTCTGGACGTTCCCAGCGGTCGCGGTCTCGGTAGAAGGAGCGGCTGCGGTAGTGGTTGTCCCAATAGGTGCCGAAGGAAAAGGTGATGATCGGCGCGCGGATGCTCGTGATCACCTGCGCTCCCGTGTAGCGATGCCCGTCGCGCACATAAGCGAGATAGTTCGACGACATCCAGCCGCGCTGACCGAAATAATCCACGTCGCACCAGGACCGGTTCGACAGGCAGCCATAGACGTTGACGGCGCTGCCGTTGCCCACGACATTGACGACCGGGTACTGGGTCGAGGGCCCGGCACGCAGGTTGACGTTGGCTGTCGAAATGGCGGTTGCAGCACTGGCAAGGCCGGGTGCCGCCACCGCCGCGACAAGGGCCAGAGCGCTCAAAGTGAGTGTCCTCATGGGTCGTTTCCTTTTTTTACGTCCGGGAGGGCTATCGGGCCGTCCTCGGGGATATCCCGTGGTAATGGACCGGACATGACTGCGCGATGAACGCGCCGTTCAGGAAAAAGTTCAAATAACTCAAGATGACGATATTAATGCGTGTCGCGCACAGATGGATTTATTTGTGCGCTGACGTACGTGCATTCATTCAATGGTTTACAGCGGCGTTCACGCATCCGCTTCGGTGCCGCGAGCGCCGACTGGTGGCGCATCTCGAGCGCAAAGCAGCCCCAGACGACGCCCATCAGGAGATAGAAGTGACGCCAGTGGTCGGTGTCGATCACCGCACCGATCAGCGTATGTCCGAACAGCACGATCAGCGCGAGCATCAGATAGGGCTGCCAAGGCCGGTCGCGCAGCAGGTAGCGAAAGCCCAGCACAAACGTCCAGACCATCAGCGCCACATAGCTGACAAAGCCGAGCCAGCCGTAGTCCATCAACGCCTTGAGCCAGATGTTGTGCGTGTCCTCGCCCCACATCAGGCCGAATTCCAGCGGACCGATGCCGAGCGGATGATCGAGCGCCATCAGGAAACCGATCGCATGGCGCTGGAAGCGCCCGAGCCGGGCACCGTCATACTCCTGGACCAACTGGGCACGGTTGGAAAACAGGTTTGCCACCTGGTCGAATTGAAGCGCCACGATCACGGCGCCAATCAGCAGGGCCATGCCCACAAGCGACATCACGAAAATCTTGAGCCGGAAGGTGCCTGTTCGCTCCTTGAGCAGCAGAAGCAGCACCAGCATCGTCATCGAGATTGCGAACAGTCCCCAGGCAGCACGGGAAAAGGACAGGAAGACGCCGAGTGTCAGCACCAAGAGCCCGAGGGTTCGAAGCGGCGCCGCTTTCAGCGTGCCGGTCAGAAGTCCGTGCATCAGATAGAGTGAGGGCAGGACGAGAAAGGGTCCGAACACGTTCGGATCCTGGAACGCGCCCATGGCGCGGTCATAGCGCGTGAACATCGCGCCACCCGGAATGGCGTTGAAATAGCCAAGAATTCCGAGCATGGCGGTGATGATGGCGGCGGCCACATAGGCGCGGAAGATGAGCCGCAGCCGCCGCTGGTCAGCCTCGATGATGGCGGCAAAGAACATCGCCGTAAACGCAAGGAACAGCGAGACGGCAATGTACATCGGCGCGCCCTTGACCGATTCCATGGTCAGGATCGAAAACATGCCGCCGATGTTGAAGATCACGTAGAGCGCGATCAGCGGCGCGATGTGGCGCGACAACCGCAGCCCGAAAAGCGCCCAGACGCCGATCAGCGCCACCATGAAAAGTTCGTAAGGGGCAGGTTCGTTGATGACAAAACCCGACAAGAAGACGCCGAAGGCGACGCAGAGCGAGGCAAAGATGCCAATCGCCGCCCGCTGCGGGAACACAGCGGCTGAGTAGCCGGGCGCGGTGCGGGCGAAGGGCGTGCCGGTCAATAGGCGTTTTCCGTATTGAAGAGCCGTAGCGGGGTGAGGAAGAGGATTTTCAGATCGAAAAGCAGCGACCAGTTCTCGATGTAATAGAGATCGCAGGCCGTGCGCTGCTTGATCTTCTCGTCATTGTCGATCTCGCCGCGCCAGCCGTTGATCTGCGCCCAGCCGGTCACCCCGGGCTTGACCCGGTGGCGGGCGAAATATCCATCAACGACTTCGGCGAACAGCCGGTCGCGGGTGATCGCCTTGACGGCGTGGGGCCTCGGCCCGACCAGCGACAGGTCGCCGCGCAGGACATTGAAGAACTGCGGCAGTTCGTCGATGGAGGTCTTGCGGATGAAACGGCCGACGCGGGTGACGCGAGGGTCTTCCCTGGTGACGACCACCCGGGCGGCCGGGTCGGAGGCTTCGGTGTACATTGAGCGGAACTTGAAGACCTCGATGGTCTCGTTGTTGAAGCCGTGACGCTTCTGCTTGAAGATCACCGGACCCTTGGAATCGAGCTTGATGGCGATCATGGTGGCGATCATGACCGGCCAGAGCATGAGGATCGCCAGCCCGCTGAAGGCGATGTCGAAGGTGCGCTTGGCCACCGAATCCCAGTCGGTGATCGGCCGGTCGAAGATGTCGAGCATGGGCACTTCGCCCACATAGGAATAGGAACGCGGCCGGAAGCGGAGTTTGTTGGCATGTGCCGCCAGCCGGATGTCGAGCGGCAGGATCCAGAGCTTCTTGAGCAGTTCGAGAACGCGGTTTTCCGCTGTCAGCGGCAGCGCGATGATCAGCATGTCGATGCGGGCCATGCGTGCGAAGACGACCAGATCGTTGACATTGCCGAGCTTGGGATAGCCCGCCACCATCGGCGGCGAGCGGCGTTCGTCGCGGTCATCGAAGATGCCGCAGATGCGGATGTCGTTGTCGCTCTGTTGCTCGATGGAGCGGATGAGCGCCTTGGCGGGCTCGCCGCCCCCCACGATGACGGCGCGCCGCTCCATGATGCCATTGCGGGCCCAGCGGCGGATCGCGAAGGAGACGAAATTGCGGCTGACGAGCAGGAACGCGACACCCAACACGTACCAGGCGGCAAACCAGAACCGCGAGAACAAGAGGCCGTATTGCATGAAGAAGCTAAACAGCGCCATCACGGCGAAGGTGGCGGTCCAGGCCGTCAACATCCTGGGCAGCGTCTTGAGCGGCGAGCGCAGGGCAGGAACCAGGTAGCTGTCGCCGATCTGCATCAACAAGACGGCCAGGATCGAGCCAAACAGGATCGTCGGCGCGTAAAAGATCAAAGTCAGTTCCGGGCCGTATCCGACATGGATCGAGTAGACCAGGAAGCCGGTGAGGGCGAAGCCGACACACTCGGCGAGCCGCAGCAGGCCGACGATCATGGTTGGCGAATAGCTCTCCTGGGACAACCGTGTCGCTGTCTGCTGGGCGAGGCGGTTGATGTCGGCTGGCGTGCTCTCGGTTTCGGTGCCGGGGGTGGGTTTGACCTCCTTCATCGCCTTGCGGATCGCGGCTGCGTCCAAACGGTCGTTGCGATCAAACTTGTTCACGGCCAGACGCTCCCGCGGATATGGTCTCCGCTGGCATAGCACGAAGGCACTAAGAAAGACTTGACGCGGTCCGGGCTGTGGTTTGCCGGACTGGCTTGGCGAGGCAGTCCCGGTAGACCGAAAGCATCTGCTCGGCCATGTAAGCGGCTGAAAATCTTTGCCGGAAGCGCTCCGGCTCCGGCATCGCCGCGGCAAGCCAGGCCGGCTCCGCAATCGTCTGCGCCATGGCAACCGCGAGCGCGTCGATGTCTCCAGGCGGCACCAGCGCGGGGCAATCCGAGCCGAGGATTTCCGGGATGCCGCCGACATTGGTGGCCAGTACCGTCTTGCCTGCTGCGATCGCTTCAAGCACGATGTAAGGCATGGACTCCGCCCGCGAGGGGATGACGACATGGCGGGCGAGCGCAAAGGCCTGGCGCGCGGGCATCGCATCGTGCATGGACAGCCGGTTTCCAAGGCCGAGCGTGTTGATGCGGGCCTGATAGCGCGGCTTGTCATCGCCGTCCCCCACCATCACTCCCTTGAGTGGGCGACCCGCAAGCTGCTCGGCACGCCGGAAAGCCTCGATGAAGACATCGGGTCCCTTGAGATCGCGCATCATGCCAATGTAGAGAAAATCAACCGCGTCGGGCTCGGCTGTGACGGGATCAAATTCATGCGCGCGCAGGCCATTGTAGATCAGCCGCGCGGCCGTCGTGGGCACACCGATCTTTTCCGCATAGGTCCGCCGCTCATAATCCGACACGAACACGAGGCTGTCAGTCCAGCGCTCGAGCAGGCGCTCGATTCTGAAATAGACCTGGCCGCGAATGGTTGCCTTGTCATAATGCAGGCTGCCCCCATGAGGCGAGTAAAGACGGGCAACGCGAGACTGGGATACCCGTAGTCGTGAGCCGATGAGCCGGACATAGGCGCCGCCCTTGGCGCCGTGACCGTGCAGGACATCAGGCTGCATACTCTTGATTTCGTTAAAAGTCCTGTAGGCGCCGGTCATGTCGGAAAGGCCAATCGATCGTGTGATCGCCAGCCGCGTGAGACCGAGCGCGAGATAGGGTCGGATCCCGTCGAACAAGGTGTCTTCATAAGCGCCGCCGGTGGTGGAATCACACAGGATTCCCACCTGGTGGCCGGCTTTGGAATGTTCCTCGGCCAGATCGCGGACATGGCGGAAGATGCCGCCGACCGGCGAACGGAAACAGTGCAGGATGCTCAGCGGACCGGTCTGTGCCATTGTTTCAGAAGAACCGTTCGCGGACATAGATCGTGTCGCTGGCCAGGATCGGGTCGGAAATCGAGACCCGTCCGGTGATGGACTTGCCGTTGATGGTCCGGGTGATGTCGACATTGCGCTGGTTGGCGCGGGGCGTGTAGCCTCCTGCGATGGCGATGGCGTTCTGCACGGTCATCCCGGCGACATAGCTGTACTGGCCGGCCTGGCCCACTTCGCCCAACACGTAGAAAGAGCGGTAGCGCTCCACTTCGATGCTGACATCGGGATCGCGCAGGTAGCCTTCCCGGAGCTGGCCCGCAATCAGGCCTTCGAGTTCCTGCGCGGTGTGGCCGCGGGCCGCCACGGCACCGACCAGAGGATAGGCGATATAGCCTGCCTGATCGACCGAGTAGACGCCTGTCAGCCCGGGCTGTTCGAACACGGTGACACGCAGCCGGTCTCCGGCATCCAGTCGGTAGGGCTGATAGACGGCTTCGGTAAAGGCCTTGGGCGCGGGATGATAACCGGAGCAGGCCGACAGCAAGGCCGAGGCCATGGCTGTCGCCAGGAAGATGCCCAATTTGCTGCTGCCGGATGCCATTCTGCTTGCGCTCCACGCTGCCAATGCCGCGACTGCATCTGTTATCGATCCATTAGGGTTAACGGCTGGTAAAACCGGGCGTCAAAATTTCCAATCCCGCTCCGACACGTGAGCGGAGCCTCGCACAGTGGGTCTGTCGCGCGGGTTAACGAACCATGAAGTGCGGCTTAACCCTTGCGTTACCATGTTCGTTTACGCTTCGGGTTCGCAGGAAAGTATGGAGTGAGCCGGAATGTCGGTCGGAGCAGTCAACCAAACAGACATGGACATTGATCTCGGACGCCTGGTCAGGGCGATCTGGGAGCGCAAGCTTGCCATCGGCGTCGTCACCGCAGCGGCAGCGGGTTTCGCCTTTGTGGTGACTGGCATGCTTGATCCACTCTACAAGTCCGAAACCCGGGTCCTGATCGAAACCCGCGAACCCCTCTATTCAAGTGACACCCGCCAGCCGGTCAACGATGCTGCTTTCGACGAGCGGGCCGTAACCAGCCAGGTGGAAATCTTGCGGTCGATCGATCTCGCCAAGACAGTTGCCCGCGAGCTTGACCTGTCGTCCCGCCCCGAATTTGATCCGGCGGCCGATCCGTCCGTGATCACGGAACTTCTGGTTTCGCTCGGGCTTGGCAAGAATCCGCTTGATGTGCCCGCCGAGGAGCGGGTGTTGAAGGCGTTCTACGAAAAGCTGCAGGTCTACGCGGTTCCGGCGTCGCGCGTCATCGTCATCGAGTTCAATTCCGAGGATGCTGCACTCGCAGCTCGGGTGCCCGATGCCCTGGCCGACGCCTATCTGGCCTTCAAGTCGGGCGTCAAGCTTGAAAACAATTCCGATGCCGGCGCATGGCTCGAGCCGGAGATCGCCCGTCTGCAGGCGTCCTTGCGTGACGCGGAGCAGCGGGTGGCTGGCTATCGAGCCGAAAAGGGGCTCCTGCTCGTCAACGAGAACGACACGCTTTCGGTCAAGCAGCTTTCCGACATCTCCACCGAACTCAGCCGCGTGCGGGGCGAGCGCGCCGATGCCGAAGCCCGCGCCCGCACAGTCCGCAACGCCATCCAGTCGGGCCAGTCGGTGGATGCGATCGGCGATGTGCTCGGGTCCGCCCTGGTGCAGCGTCTGCGCGAAAGCGAAGGGGCGATCCGCGCCCAGCTTGCCGACCTGTCGACCACGCTCCTTGACGGCCATCCGCGCATGAAGGCGCTCAGGGCGCAGCTTGCCGACATCGAGCGCCAGGTGCTCGCCGAGACGAGAAAAGTGCTTTCGAGCCTGGAAAGCAATGCCAAACTCGCCACCAACCGCGAGGAAGACCTGCTCGGCCAACTCAATACGCTCAAGATCGGCTCCGCCCGGGAAGGCGAGGAGACGGTGGAACTGCGCGCGCTCGAGCGCGAGGCTGCCTCCCAGCGGGCGCTCCTGGAAACCTATCTCGCCCGCTTCCGCGAAACAGCCTCGCGGTCCGAACTCAATTCTGTGCCCGCCGACGCCCGTGTGATCTCCCGCGCCGTCGCCGCGTCCGAATCCTTCTTCCCCAAGACCGGTCCGATCATCATCGTCTCTGCGCTTTCCGCCTTCCTGCTCAGCGCCATCTTTGTCATGCTTGCCGAATTGTTCAGCGGCCGCGCACTGCGTCCGGCTGAGGGCTTTGCCCCCGACATCGACTTCGACCGCGCGGCAGATGCCGAGGTCGCTGGAATCGCACACCCGGTCGCCATGCGCCCGACCCCTGCCGCCCTGTCACCGCAGGCGTCACCTCCCGACATCTCGGACTTTTCCATCGAAGCGGTGGCGCTGCAATTGATGGACGACCACACCTCGGTCGCCATCTGTGTTTCGCCCGAGGGCGACGAGGGATCGGCGGCTTCCGTCATGCTTGCCCGCGTCATGGCCGGGGAGGGTGCCCGCACGCTCCTCATCGACCTGACCCAATCTGGCTGCCCCACCGAACTGATGGCCGAGTCAATCCGCCTCCCGGGCCTTACGGACCTCTTGTGCGGGGAAATCTCCATCGCCGACGCCATCCATGCTGACCGTCTGTCGGAAGCCCAGATCATTCCGCGCGGCAACGCCAATCCGCGCCGCGCCATGCGCGCGGTCGAGCGACTTCCGATGGTCGTGGATTCGCTGGCGGAAGCCTATGATCTCGTCATTGTCGAATGTGGTGCCGCCGAGGCGAAAGGCGTGGCCAGGATCGCACGCAGCCGCGGTTCCGAGCTCATCCTGACAGTCGTTCGGGCGGACGCCGAGCGCCTTGCCGCCACAATCCGCGATTTCAGCGCAGCAGGTTTCCCCGAACTGATGCTGATGACGACGGACATGGACCCCGACAGCCCGGACGCGACCCGCAACGCCGTCGCCTGAATGCCGGTATTTGCGGGGTGCCGCGTTCAGTTGGCTTCCGCAGCCGGACCGTTGGACCGTCCGGCCAAGACGCGGATCCGGTTTGCGAGCCGTCGCAACCCGTCCGATGTCTTGATGAAGCGTCTGGCCCGGACTGAAAACGCCATCAGCGGTGCAACCAGACGGCCGCGGGCGGAGAGCGGAATGAAGACATCGGCATGGGGCGTCTCGACGCTGCACCAGGACCGCTTGTAAGGCTGGTCGCCGACCCCGAAATCAAACACATCGGCACCCATGCCGCAGGCGCGTTCGATCATGCGGTAGAACAGAAGCTCGCCTGCGCTGGTATCGGTGGCCAATGTGTCGTCGATCGAGCCGAATTGGCAAGTGACATGACCGTCCTTGCAGGTGAGCCCCGCAATGGCGATGACCCGGCCCGCATTGCTGCCGCAAAGAACCACGCAATGCAGCTCCAGCGCGGGTGCCGCGTTCCCCGGACCGCGGCAGGCGAGCGTCTCGATTGCCGCCCGGACTTCTGGCGCAGCAAAGACATCGGGCAGGCCCTGCGCCTTGAAGCGGATCGTCTTCTGGCGGAAGAATTCCCTGAGCAACGTGCGCGCTTCCTCGTCCGTCCCGGCAATCTGGTGCCGGTAGCCGCCATAGGTTTCAAGCCGACGCTCGGAAACGCGGAACTTCTTGCGCCGCCGCTTGGCGTTGATCTGCGCCAGCGTCGCCTCGAAGCTTGCATGCAAGGGAAGCTGGAAACTCGGATTCTGGCTGCGAACATGGGCCAGATGCAGCAACGGATGGGGATGGGCACCGATCTGCGGCCGGATCTTGTCCAGCATGATCACATCCGCTTCAAGACCAGAGCGGGCAAGCGCGCGGGCAAGCTCGCGGGCCTCTGCCGGTCCCACAGTTTCAAGAAAGCTTTTTGCAAACAGCACCGAATTCGCATTTGAATGCAGCGTGCCGATGTAGCGGGCAACCCGAACCGGACCCTTCCGGGCAATTTCGAGCGGAAACACGCCGACCGGTTGTCCGTCGAGATGCACTTCGACAGCGGCAAATTGGAGACCGGGCAGGCTGCGCCAGGCAGCACACCAGGCGCGCGTCTGGTGGACGCTCACATGGTCTTCAGCCTCGATTGCGCGCCACAACGCTTCCACCTCTGACAGGTCGCTGACCAGTCGGGTGGTGAGAACACGCGCTGCGGCAAGCGGTCGTACCGCTTTGCGCATGCCTGTCGCGATGTCCTGGATTTCGGCCATGGTGAAAGGTCTGTGCCCTTGGGTGCGTCAGTCCCAACCATGCCTGCAGGCACCCAAGATTTCGTCACCGCAGCCTTCAACCGGATCCGAAATTGCGACACAGGGCAAACAAAGGCTTAATTCATGTCGCGGCTTTTCGGCTTGGCTTCCATCCATTTGATGAGAAACATTGCCGGAACGACCCAGAGCACGCCTGTGAACAGGAAGTAGAGAAGGTGCACATACCAGGGCGACTCCGCCAATCGGTAGGTGGCCACTGTGGTGGCGACGAGCGCGTAGACGATCACGATCGCCACAAGGAGCGCGGTGCCGATGAGCTTTTTCAGTCTGACGGGCATGGTCAACATCTCCAGTGAGGCTTGAAAGAGCAGATAACGCGTTTTTCCGCCCGCGCAAGGCCGGGTGCTCGGGCTGTGCCGCGACCGCATGCCGCAAAGTCCGATGGCTTGCGCCGCCGGGACCTGTGGTCCACATACCTCCATTGAACTGCTCGCATGCCCTGCTGACCGAGAAAGATGCGCCATGACAGTTGCTACAGTCGCGCCGGAAACGGCGATTGCCCGCCAGCACGACATCAAGGCGAACCGGCTGATGATGCGGGTCTGGCTCGGAATTGTGCTCCTGGCCATTTTCACGCTCGTGCTGGTGGGCGGCGCCACACGCCTGACTGATTCCGGCCTGTCGATCACAGAATGGAAGCCGATCCACGGCGTGATCCCGCCGCTGAGCGAGGTGGAATGGCAGGAGGAACTGGAGCTTTACCGGCAGATCCCGGAGTATCAGCTCATCAACAAGGGCATGTCACTTGAGGACTTCAAGGTGATCTACTGGTGGGAATGGGCACACCGGTTCCTCGCCCGGCTTGTCGGTGTGCTGTTTGCCGTGCCGCTCGTTGTTTTCCTGGCGGCTGGCCGCATCGAACCGCGGTTGCGCTGGCCATTGGCAGGCCTTCTGGTTTTGGGCGGACTGCAGGGTGCCGTCGGCTGGTGGATGGTCGCCTCGGGTCTGGTCGACCGCGTCGACGTCAGCCAGTATCGGCTCGCCACCCATCTCACTTTGGCAAGCGCCATTTTCGCGGCCATCATCTGGGTCATGCGGGGGCTTGCCCCTCATTCGGCCGATCCGGTGCCGTCTCACGGTTTCCGACAGGCTGCCGGCGTGCTGACCGGCCTCGTGGTGGTGCAGATTTATCTCGGCGGATTGGTGGCAGGTCTCGACGCCGGCCATGCGTCCAGCACCTGGCCGCTGATGAACGGCGCACTGGTTCCGTCAGGATTGCTCGATATCGATCCGGCCTGGCGCAATCTCTTCGAAAACGAGCTGACGGTGCAGTTTGTCCACCGATTGGGCGGCTATCTGCTTTTTGCGCTCACCCTGTGGCACATGGTGTCAGCGCTCCGGCTTGCGCCGCAAACCACCCATTCCCGTCGCGCGGTGCTCTTGTTTGCGCTCATGTGCGTCCAGGCGATGATCGGCATCGTGACGATCGTGACCGCCGTGCCGCTCGGTTGGGCTCTCGCCCATCAGGGCTGGGCGTTCGTTGTGCTGGGTTTTGCGACAGCGCACTGGCGCGCCATGCATGGCGAGTACCACCATGAGACCGTGGTCGAGATCAGAAGCTGAGCGGCCGATATCGGGCCGTCAGCCCGCGATCATCAGGTCGAGATTCTGCACCGCTGCGCCGGACGCGCCTTTGCCGAGATTGTCGAGTGAGGCGACAAGATTGGCTTGCCGATGGGACATGTTGGCAAACACGTGCAGTGCCAGCCTGTCGGTGCCCGCAAGCTCCTCCGCGTCA
This sequence comes from Hyphomicrobiales bacterium, assembly GCA_038325465.1. GTDB lineage: Bacteria > Pseudomonadota > Alphaproteobacteria > Rhizobiales > Rhizobiaceae > Hoeflea. Next base: position 13,021 of record JBBQJA010000044.1, read on the forward strand.
AGCCGGGCAAGGGCCGCGCTGTCAGCGAGCGACATGACCGAAACGACCGGGCTTCCGGCATAATGCGCGGAGAGTGCGGCCTGAATGGCTTCCGGCGTCACACCTTCAGCCATCAGATCGAAATGCAACGGCACATTGACCAGCATGCCTTGCGGGAAGCGTCCGACGGCAGGCGTGAAGACCGGTCGCCGGGTGAGCCGGGCATGGGTCTCGATTTCCTGCACATGCTTGTGAGCCAGCGTCAGCGCATAGCCGAAATGATTTGCGCCGATTGTGTCAGTGCGGCTCTGATCTTCCATCTGCGCGATCATCTGTTTGCCGCCACCGGTGTAACCCGACACGGCATTGATGGTCAGCGGATAGGCGGCAGGCAGCAGCCCGGCCGCCACCAGGGGGGCAATGAGGGCGATGGCGCCCGTCGGGTAGCAGCCGGGATTTGAAACAAATTGCGCTGACGCGATGCGGGCCGCCTGTCCGTGGTCAAGCTCGGCAAAACCGAAAACCCAGTCCGGATGCGTCCTGTGTGCGGTCGAGGCATCGATGAAGCGGGTGCCATGATCGGCAGCCAGTGCCACGGCTTCGCGCGCCGCATCGTCGGGAAGGCAGAGGATGGCGATGTCCGCCATGCGCAAACAGTCCGCCCGCGCCGTCGGATCCTTGCGCTGGTGAGCCGGAATCGAGATCAACTCGATGTCGCTCCGGCCTTCGAGCCGCGACAGGATCTGCAGGCCCGTGGTGCCATGCTCGCCATCGATGAAGATTTTCGGCCCCATGACCGTCTCCGTCTTTCCTTTTGCAGTCAAGTGGATGGGCCGTCGGGCGGACTCAACCCGACAGCTCCTTGATTCAATCTCTCAAGCCGATATCGGGTCCGCTCGGCCCTGTGCCAGTCGCTCGGCCCCGCGCCAGTCGCTCGGCTCTGAGCCCGAGCATGTACATGGCAACCGTCGCCCCTGCAATTGCCGTGATGTCGGCATGGTCATAAGCCGGAGCCACTTCCACCACGTCGGCCCCCCGGATGTCGAGAGCGCCGAGCTTCCTGAGCACCGACAGGATTTTTGCGCTCGATGGCCCGCCCGCCACCGGCGTTCCTGTCCCTGGTGCGAAGGCCGGATCCAGGCAGTCGATGTCGAAGGTCAGATAACAGGGCGCAGCGCCCACACGGGCGATGATCGCATCGGCGATCGCCTGTGCGCTCATGTCTTCCACTTCATGTCCATAAAGCAGCCGGATGCCGCAGTCTTCGGGTGCATGGGTGCGGATGCCGACCTGAATGGACCGCGACGTGTCGATGACGCCGTCGCGTGCCGCCCGCGCCACGAAGGAGCCGTGGTCGATCCGCCGCCCGTCGTCAAACCAGGTGTCCTGGTGAGCGTCGAACTGGACAAGCGCCAGAGGACCGTGCAAGCGGGAATGGGCCTTCAGAAGCGGCCAGGTCACGAAGTGGTCGCCGCCCAGAGTGAGCAGGAAAGCCCCGGACTTCACGATCCTCAAAGCTTCCCGTTCGATGGCGGCCGGGGTTTTCTGGTGATTGCCGTAATCGAGCAGGCAATCGCCGTAGTCGATGACAGCCATGGTCGCAAACAGGTCACGGTCGAAGGGATATTGCGGGTCATTGTCGAAGATCGCCGAGGCGCGGCGGATCGCCTGCGGGCCGAAGCGCGCGCCGGGCCGGTTCGAGACCGCCGCGTCGAAGGGTATGCCCCAGACCACAGCATCAGCCCCCTTGACTATCTTGGTGAATTTCCGTCGCATGAAAGACAGCGCACCGGCGTGGGTTGGATCGGTGGCCGCGGCCGTGAGCGAACGGGCGGTGAAGGCATTGTCGATGGTCTTGGAAGGCATGATCCTGGTCCTGAATTGGCGGCTGCAGCCTGGGCACGGCCGACTTGCGCCGCAACTACGCCCGAACTGCGCCCGAACTGCGCCCGAACTGCGCCAGACTAATGCATGTCGCGCACAAATGGATTCATTTGTGCGATAACGTACATGCATTCATTCAGAGGTTTACAGCGGCCTTCGCGCATCCGATTGGATGCGCGGCGCTGTAGGGTTTCGGATCGTGACCCATTTGGCAAGTCCGCATGACACCCTAAGCGGCGTGGCAGCGGCGTCCACAGGGGAGGAGCCGGATTGGTTCGAATTGCACCAATTCCGTTCATGTTTCGGTAAGGTTGACGAACGATGAACCCGGCCAGACTGAGAAGGGTATGTTAGTCCCGAACTTGAACAGTCCGGAGACATCTTCATGCCAACAGGCGCCGACGCGCGATCTGCCGCCACGATCCTGCCCGTGCAGTACCTGCGCGGGGCGGCTGCCTTTGCCGTATTTCTCTTTCATGTCTCCGCGCTTGCCCATGCGACCTGGGGCCCCGACCTTATCCGTGTCGATCATGTCGGGGCGGCAGGCGTGGATCTGTTCTTTGTCATTTCCGGTTTCGTCATGGCCATGGTTGTGGCGCGCAGGCCGGTCTTCGACATGCGCGATTTCGTCTTCAAGCGCATGGCGCGCGTTCTGCCGAGCTATTGGCTCGTCACGATCGGCGTCTTCGTCCTGGCGCTGGTCGCACCGATGGCCATGCAGACGACTGCCGCAGAGTTCGATCGGCTTCTGCTGTCGCTCGTGTTCGTCCCTTGGCCAGATGCCAATGGATCCATGGCGCCGCTTTTGCTCGTCGGCTGGACGCTCAACTATGAGATCTTCTTCTATGCGCTCGTCGCCCTGATGGTCGGCTTCTTCGCAGACCGCGCGCTGCTGCGAACCGTGGTCGTGTTGGCGGCCCTGGTGCTGGCGGGCGGTATTCTCGCGCCCGTGCATCCCACGCTTGCCTTCTACACCGATCCGATCCTGCTCGAATTCGGATTCGGCATTCTGGTCTGGCACCTGCATTCAAGCCTCGCCCAAGAGAAGCACTCTGCGCTCTCGGCAGCCCTGTTGGTGATCGGGGTCGCGCTGCTCGTCGTCCAGTTCGAGCGCGATCCGGGTGCCTGGCGGGCTGCTCTTTGGGGGATTCCGGTGGCGCTGATCCTGTTCGGAAGCCTGCGGATGATGCGCTTTTCAAGCCCGTCACTGGCGGCTCTGGGCGACTGGTCCTACGCCCTCTACCTCACCCATCTCTTCGTTGTGGCAGGCTACATGCGCATCGTCATGCCCCATGTGCCCGATGTCGGGCTCTGGTGGCAGTTCCACTATTTCGCCATCACAGTGATCAGCCTGTCGGTTGCCGCACTCTTCCATAAGCTTGTCGAAAGACCCGCGAACCGCTGGCTGAGCGCGCATCTCACCCGGCATTCGAGGCCGCAAACCCCGCTCGTGGCGGCAGAGTGATCGCGGCGAAGAAAAGCCATCGCTGCCAAGACCCAAGCGTTTCAATTCAACCGTAGTCGAAGACAAGTGGCTGCGACGCCCAGGGCGAACGAAAAACGGGACGCCGGAAGCGCCCCGTTGAAAGGTTCGAGCCGGGTGGGGCGAAGCGATTGTGCTCCGCCAAACCGTCAGCGCTTGGAGAACTGGAACGAACGACGGGCCTTGGCCTTGCCGTACTTCTTGCGTTCGACCACGCGGCTGTCACGGGTGAGGAACCCGCCTTTCTTGAGAACGGCGCGCAGGCCGGGCTCGTAATAGGTGAGCGCCTTGGAGACACCGTGGCGGACCGCGCCGGCCTGGCCGGAAAGGCCGCCGCCAGCAACTGTTGCAACGATGTCGAACTGACCGTTGCGGGCAGCCGCGACGATCGGCTGCTGGACAACCATCTGCAGCACGGGACGGGCGAAATAGGCCTGAAAGGTACGGCCGTTGATGGTGATCTTGCCGGTGCCGGGCTTCACCCAGACGCGGGCAACGGCGTTCTTGCGCTTGCCGGTCGCATAGGAGCGGCCAAGATCGTCGACCTTGCGGATATAGACGGGTGCGGCGGGTGTGGCCGGCGCGGCAGTGGTTCCACCAAGATCCTTGAGCGAGTTGAGCTCAGCCATTGTCATGCGCTCCTTTTGTTCTTGGAATTGAGAGCGGCAACGTCAAGCGCGACGGGCTGCTGGGCTTCATGCGGATGGGTCGAACCGGCATAGACGCGCAGGTTCTTCATCTGGCGACGGCCGAGCGGTCCACGCGGCACCATGCGCTCGACAGCCTTTTCGACGATCCGCTCCGGGAAGCGGCCTTCGAAAATCTGGCGCGCGGTGCGCTCCTTGATTCCGCCGGGATAGCCGGTGTGCCAGTAATATTTCTTGTCGGCATATTTGTTGCCGGTCAGCACAGCCTTTTCGGCATTGATGACGATGACATTGTCGCCGTCGTCGACATGCGGCGTGTAGGTGACTTTATGCTTGCCGCGCAGACGGTTGGCGATGACAGTGGCGAGACGACCGACGACGAGACCTTCGGCGTCGATGATCACCCACTTCTTCTCCACCTCTGCAGGCTTCTGCGAGAAGGTTTTCATGGTTTTCTCTCTTCGATCAGGATCCGGAACGATGCCGGACGTTTCTTGTTGCTTGGATTGGACCAGCCGAAAATCGGCCGTACCAACAGGGCTCCGGCCCGAGGACCGAGGACAGGTGCGTTATAGGCGAGGTCATTTGCCCGGTCAAGCGCATCAATCTACGAATATCCAAAAATAACGCATATAAAACAATAGGATAGTGGTATGGTATATAAATACCTCATTCTTTTCGCGGTGGGATCGAATAGGTCGCCGTGGCATGAGCCACCATCGCTCCGCCGCGTTCGGGCGCGATCCCCACATCAACGACTGCCAGCCGCTGGCCGAGCTTGAGAATCCGGCAAGTACCCAGATGCGGCTCCACCTCCGGCTTGCGCAGAAAATTGATGGTCAGATTGGTGGTCACCGCCAGCGCCACCGGGCCGATATGGGCGAGGATGGCGATATAGGCTGAAAGATCGGCAAGCGTGAAAAGGGTGGGCCCCGAGATCGTTCCCCCGGGCCGGACATGGGCGTCCGACGGCACGAGCCGCATCACTGCCTCTCCTGGCCGGACGGCCGCCACCTGATAGACGCGCCCCTGGGCGTTGACCTGCGGAAACTCGCGGTCGAGAAATTCGGAAAGCGCGCGCACGTCCATCTGAGGCTTCATGGTCACTTCTGCTTTCCGCCGTTCCGGATTGGCTTGGCTACAGCGCCGCGCATCCAATAGGATGCGTGAATGCCGCTGTAAAACATTGAATGAATGAATGTCCATTATCGCACAAATGAATGCATTTGTGCGCGACATGAATTAGGAGAGGGATTGGCCAGAAGAGGGGGCTGGCCAGAAAACATCAAGTCATGGCAAGGTGAAAGTTGATCGGGGCAGGAGGACATGGCCGTGGCGGACGTCGTCGCATTGCGCAATCCGGAAGACACCGGGCCGCTGATCAGCGGCCATGAGGACGGCGTGCTGCGCCTGACCTTGAACACACCGCCCGCCAATGCGCTGTCGATTGCCATGATGGAGCGTCTGAAATCGGCGCTTGAGGATTCTGCCCAGGATCCAGCCGTTCGCGTCGTGGTCATCGGTGCCGCAGGCAAGGTGTTTTCGGCCGGTCACGATCTCAAGGAACTGACCCTCCACCGGGCTGATCCGGACGGCGGCCGGGCCTTCTTCGCCCGCACCATGGCGCTGTGCGCCGAACTGATGCTGACCATCGTGCGCCTGCCCAAGCCGGTGATCGCCGAAGTGGACGGGCTCGCCACCGCCGCCGGCTGCCAGCTGGTCGCCTCCTGTGATCTTGCGGTCTGCAGCGACATCTCGACCTTCTGCACGCCTGGCGTCAACATCGGCCTGTTCTGCTCGACACCGATGGTGGCGCTCACCCGCAACGTGCACCGCAAGCAGGCGATGGAAATGCTCCTGACCGGCGAGACCATCGACGCTTCCACTGCACGCGAATTCGGTCTCGTCAACCGTGTCGTGCCGCGCGAATATCTGGGCCAGATGGTGCGCAGATATGCCGGGATTATCGCTTCCAAGTCGCCCCTCACCCTCAAGATCGGCAAGCAGGCCTTCTACAGGCAGGCCGAAATGACGCTTGAGGACGCCTATGCCCATGCGGCCGGGGTCATGGTGGAAAACATGCTGGTCCGCGACGCCGAGGAGGGCATCAGCGCCTTCATCGCCAAGCGCGATCCGGAATGGACAGGAGAGTAGGAGCGACAGATATTGCGTCCGGGCGCAAAAATCACCGACTGGGATAATGGTGACGGCAGGACATGATTTCCAGAATTTGCGAGGGCGATGCGCCCGAGACGCGATAAACAAGCCGGTTTTCCTCGCTGATCCGGCGTGACCACCAGCCCTTGAGCTCGTTTCGAAGGGGTTCGGATTTGCCGATACCTGAGAAAGGCGTTCGGCGACACTCTTCAATCAGCCGTTCGATTCGCGCTCCAAGATTCGGGTTCGTCGCCTTCACGTCAAGGTAATGCCGCCACGCATCGTAATCGAAAAGGATCCTCACTACTCGGCGGCCTCCGCGGCCCCGGTCCGGTTGCGCGCTGCGACAGGCCGACCATCGGTGCCGAACTCGACTTCAACGCCGTCTCCAGTGTCCATCCGGTCCCTGGCTGACAGCAAATGCGAGCGGTTTGCAGGATTGGACAGAAGATAGTCGGTCTCCTTCCAACTCTCGTATCGAGACATCGGCATCACCACCATGGCCTCTTTGCCCTGGCGATAGATGTAGACTTCCTGGGCGTCGGCTTCCACCTGGTCGAGTAGCTTGGCCATATTGGCCCGAAATTCGGATTGACTGACGATGGGCATGGAAAATCGCCAACATTTTGCACATCAAAGTACGTCCAAACGTACCTATCAATGCAGATGTCGGACTCAACCCCGCGCCGGCCCGCTCAATAGCGTGTTGGGAACTCGAATTCATCGTCGCGCGGGTCGGGCCGGAAACATATGTAGACCCGGCAGGCCTCAACGTCGCGCGTGGGGACCGAAGCGCGCCTGGTGACTTCTCCCTGCAGGCAGGCGTTGGGGTTGGCGACGTAGCGGTCGTAAAGCGTGATGCCCGGCGTGGTTAGCGACGGATGCCGCAGGATCACGGCACCTTCGCGCGCCACCTGCTCTTTGATTGCCGCACAGCTTTTTGACAGTGTTTCCACGCGGCTGATTGCCTGGGCTGTCGGCATCTGGGCCAGAACCGCAAGGGCTGCCACAGGTACGAGCAGGAATGGCTTGAACAAGGTAGGACTGAGTTTCGTCATCGTCTTATCCCTTCGATGCGGGCCGCGCGGGGTGCGCACGAACCCGGTGCGAGGGGAGGTGGGGGCAAGCCCGTCTTCGATCAAGGGCTATAACGGAACTTGACTGCCAAGAAGCCCATTGCCACAAGCGGCAGACAGAAATCCGGACCCGCGCGATGAACCATGACAGCTATGAGAATGCCTATATCGCCGACATCCTGCACAAGGTGAAGACGATTGCCGTGGTGGGCGCGTCAGCCAATGATGTGCGGCCGAGCCACTTTGTCATGAAGTATCTTCTGGACAAGGGCTACCGGGTCATCCCGGTCAATCCCGGCCAGGCTGGCAAGCATATCCTTGGACAGATGACCTATGGGCGGCTTTCCGACATTCCCGAACCCGTCGACATGGTCGACATCTTCCGCGCCTCCGAGGCGGTTCCGGCGATCGTCGATGAGGCGCTGGCGCTTGGGTCCAGGCCGCAGGTGATCTGGACCCAGCTGACCGTGCGCAACGACGCGGCGGCGGCGAAGGCCGAGTCAGCGGGCGTCAAGGTGGTCATGAACCGTTGTCCAAAGATCGAATATGCGCGGCTTTCAGGTGAAATCGGCTGGAGCGGCGTCAACAGCCGGGTGATTTCATCGAAAAAACCGGTGATGCGAACGGGCTTCCAGAGCTACGGGTTGAGGGTGGCCAAGCCCGACGGTGACGGCTGAGCGCTGTTTCTGCGTCGCGCCGACACATCGCCCCGATACCGCCTTCAATTCATCGTCTTGTTGGAGAACGTGGCGCAGACTTGACCATCCGCCACGCGTTGGTTGCGATTGGCTCGTCCGGAGCAATGGCAAAAGCCAGTCGGGGGGTTTTGGATGCAGCGACTGTTCAGTTTTTTCCGCACTGTGGGATTCCTCGCCGTCCTGTGCGTCAGTTTGGCGACAGCGACCGTCAGCATGGCTGTGTGGGCGATTTCGCTGACGGCGCAAGTGACCGCCATGACTGCCACCGCCGCCGCGACGCTCATTGCCAATCGAAAAGCCATTGCCGCAGCGGTGCTGCGCACCAAAGCCAAGGCTCGTTTGCGGCGCGCCCTTGTTGTCCTTCCGATTGCAGGAATTGGCGCGGCAATCGTCTTTGAGCGGCAAGACTATCTCGAATGGCAACAGGATAACCCGGACGGCGACCTGGAAGACTATGGCTGTGAAATCAGCGCGTTGTCGGCCGAAGTGGTTGACGAGGTGATACAGGACCTGCCCGCATCGGTGCGGCCGTCGCCCGACTGGCTCCTGGCTCGCCTGCCCGGGTGCGAGAAAACCGACAAGCTACTTTGACTTGTGATCCGATCGCCACCTCCTTGTGGAAAGACCGGGTTCTAGAAGGACCGGGCGTCTTGGACTACAGATGGACACGAGCGGTTGATCGGCGGAAATTTTTGTCTCGGGCTGATGCACGCGACACAACGACACCGTTGAAACCAGGTGCCCCGCAAAAATCGACTTTGACGCCATCGGGCGCATGATGGATAAGCTCTCATCCGCCTTTGAACCGGACCAGGGAGACAGACATGCCGAAGAACGAACCGGGTTTCAACACGCTCGCCATCCACGCCGGTGCCCAGCCGGATCCGGCCACCGGCGCCCGCGCCACGCCGATCTACCAGACCACGAGCTTCGTCTTCGAGGATGCTGACCACGCCGCCTCGCTGTTCGGGCTGAAGGCCTTCGGTAACATCTATACCCGCATCATGAACCCGACCCAGGCCGTGCTTGAGGAGCGACTGGCGGCGCTTGAAGGCGGCACCGCGGCCCTCGCGGTGGCGTCAGGCCACGCCGCCCAGCTTCTGGTGTTTCACACCATCATGAGCCCGGGGGATAATTTCGTTGCCGCCAAGCGGCTTTACGGCGGCTCGATCAACCAGTTTGGCCAGTCGTTCAAGTCCTTCGACTGGCATGTCCGCTGGGCCGACCCTGCCGATCTGTCGACATTTGAAAGCCAGATTGATGACCGCACAAAGGCGATCTTCATCGAGAGCCTTGCCAATCCGGGCGGCACCTTCGTCGACATCGCCGCGATTGCCGAAGTCGCTCACCGGCACGGGCTGCCGCTCATCGTCGACAACACCATGGCCTCGCCGTATCTCATCCGCCCGATCGAATACGGGGCCGATATCGTCGTCCATTCGCTGACCAAGTTCATCGGCGGCCATGGCAATTCCATGGGCGGCGTGCTGGTCGATGGTGGCACCTTTGACTGGTCGACATCAGGCAAGTACCCGATGCTGTCCGAGCCCCGCCCGGAATATGGCGGCATGGTGCTGCACGAGACGTTCGGCAATTTCGCATTCGCCATCGCCGCCCGTGTGCTCGGGCTGAGGGATTTCGGCCCGTCGATCTCGCCCTTCAACGCCTTCATGATCCTGACCGGAATCGAGACGCTGCCGCTCAGGATGCAGCGCCATTGCGACAACGCACACGAGGTTGCGGCCTGGCTCAAGACGCATGACAAGGTGGCCTGGGTGTCCTATGCCGGCCTGCCGGACCATGAGAACAATGCGCTCCAGCAGCGCTATTCCCCCAAGGGTGCCGGTGCCGTTTTCACCTTCGGTCTGAAAGGCGGCTACGAGGCTGGCATCCGTTTCGTCGAGGCGCTCGAGATGTTCTCCCATCTCGCCAACATCGGCGACACCCGCTCGCTCGTCATCCATCCCGCCTCGACCACCCACCGCCAGCTGAGCGACGAGCAGAAGGTGGCCGCAGGTGCGGGACCGGAAGTCGTGCGGCTGTCGGTCGGCATCGAAGACGTCAAGGACATCATCGCCGATCTCGAACAGGCACTCGCCAAGGCGTGAGCGTCCAGGCCCGGATTTGAGACTACAGCGCCGCGCATCCAATTGGATGCGTGAATGTCGCTGCAAACCTCTGAATGAATGCACGTCCGTTACCGCACAAATGAATCCATTTGTGCACGACATGCACGACAGCGCCGCGCGTCCAATCGGATGCGTGAATGTCGCTGTAAACCATTGAATGAATGCATGTCCGTTACCGCACAAATGAATCCATTTGTGCGCGACATGCACGACAGCGCCGCGCATCCAATCGGATGCGTGAATGCCGCTGTAGACCTCTGAATGAATGCATGTCCGTTACCGCACAAATGGATCCATTTGCGCGCGACATGCATAAGGGCACAGACATGGCTATAATGAGCGCTTGCTAACGTTAATCGGCTCCATCAGGCCCGTGCCGAAACAGGGATTTGGAGGAGTTTGCGGACTCAGGACTTCAATTCCGCGTCACCGGCACGGAGCGCATGCGTGCCACCGTCTCGCGCTCGGCCCGCTTGCAGCGCAGCGGCGGCAGGTTGCGGTCCATCAGGTCCATGTCTTCAAGCACCATGTCGCCCATGCGCTTGAAGGCGATGTCGAGCGCGCCTGCCCGATGAGCGGAGCGCAGGAAACCCGGCAGCTGGCGCACCGGGTGGTCCAGCGGCAGCGGTTCTTCCGGGAAGACGTCGCTCGCCGCCACAATGTGGCCGGACCGGACTGCCGCCATCAACGCGTCGAAATCCACAACGCCGGCGCGGCTGAGCAGGATCAAGGCGGCACCCTTGCGCATAGCGGCAAACGCCTCCGCGCCAAGAAAACCTTCATTGTCTCCGGTCACCGAGGCGACCACGAAGACCACGTCGCTTTCGGCCAGCACCCGATCGAGCCCCACAGGTTCCACCCCCTGGTCGCGCAGCATGGAGGGTGGCAGCCAGGGATCATGGGCGCGAATGGTGGCACGGAACCCGGCCAGCACCCGGTTCAGCGCGCGCCCGAGATCGCCGAACCCGATGAGCCCGATCTCGCTGCCCGATAAAAGCCGCGCCGATTGAGTGCCATCGCCGCCCCACAGTTCGCGTCCCTCGCGGAACGCGAGATCAGCGTCCACCACATTGCGGACAAGGCAGAGTGCCAGCGCCAGACCGAGTTCGGCCACCGGCTCGGCAAAGACGGCCCCGGTCGTCAGCACATGGATGCCGCGGGCAAACAGCACCGAGTACGGCATGTTGTTGATGAGATTGCTTTCGACATTGAGAACCGCCCTGAGCGAACCCATGCGCTCGAGCGTCTCTTCGGACACAGGCGGCTGGCCGAGAATATAGCGCGCACGCGCCAGCACGGATGCGGGAACGGCGGGCAGGTCCGACGGCGCGATCTCGATGACCTCGTAGCGCGCGTGGAACTCGCTGCGAGCCTCTGCGTTGAAGATGAGATCGAGACTGCGCGGCTCAGGCGCACTGATGACGAGCGGCTTGTCGGTCACGTCGAAGAGATCCTGTCGCGTTTGGCCCATGACGCCATGTCGTATGCCATCACGAGGGTAACAGGCAAGCCGGACCGGGAGGCGGAGGCGGTTTCAGGCTTCGTTAACGCCATTCCCGCTTGGCACTCGCGCCCCCAACCATTCGGGTGAGCGAGGCCAAATTTGCCGTTGACACGTGAACATAAAGTGTACATACACAGGACATACATAGAATATTCCGCGTTGGACACACACGTAGACCACACAAAGGATGTGCTCCCCATGACCGCATTTGCCCGCGATATCGCAGCCTTCGTCTCCATGTCCCTGTTCGTTGCCAGCTTCACCGTCGTGCTGATGGCTTTCTGACTCTGCTGCCCGAACCGTCCGCCTGATTTGGCAGCCTGGGTCGATTGCCCGATCTGACAGCCTGGGCCGATTGCCTGATCTGGCAGCCTGGGCCGATTGCCTGGCTGGGGCGATAGGGTCGGAACCGGCTGCTGCTTTCCCTTCTGAACCGCCCGCCTGGTTGCATTTTCCGAGCGCGCGGGTGCGCACGGACGCCGCAGGCCGTCAAATCCACGCTCTTGTGTCCCTGCCGTCGGGAGCAGTCTGGACTTTCTCGATCTGGAACCTGACAATCGCACTGAGTCTTTTTCTTTGAAAGCGCCCGGTCCGGGACGCTGAGGAGAACGGGCGGAGCGACAGGACTTTTCGGGCATGGCGCGGGACGGCAAATCAGCAAGACTACTGGCCAGGCTGGCGCAAGGACCGGCCGGAGCCGAACGCCTCCGCCATGGCGGCGGCGAAGCCGGCGGAGCAAATTCGACGGAGTGGCCTGGCTTCGTGCATCTGCGCGTGCATTCGGCCTATTCGCTGCTTGAGGGGGCCTTGCTCATCAAATCGATCGTCGCCCGTGCGGTGGACGACGCGCAGCCCGCAATCGGTATTGCCGATACCAACAATCTTTTTGGTGCTCTGGAATTCTCGGTCAAGGCTATGGAATACGGGGTGCAGCCGATCATCGGCTGCCAGCTCGACATCGACATGGAAGATGCCGACGACGCCGACCGCCGCAGCCACCGCGATCATCTCGTCAGGCCGCCAGCCCTGGTGCTCATCGCTGCGACGCAAGCTGGTTACAAGCGGCTGGTCGACCTCGTCAGCCGGGCCTATCTTTTGGGGCAGGGCGTCGACCGTCCACATTTGAAGCTGTCCTGGCTCATGGAGGGAACAGAAGGGCTGATCGCGCTCACCGGTGCTCAAGGCGGTCCCGTCGACCAGTCGATGCGCGAAGGTCATAAAGCGCGCGCCCGGACACGGCTCGACACGCTCAAGGGACTGTTTGGCGACAGGCTTTATCTCGAGTTGCAGCGCCAAGCCGGCCATGACCGGGCTCACGAGACCAGGATGATCGCGCTGGCCTATGAACTGGAGGTTCCGTTGGTGGCGACCAACGAAGCCTTTTTTCCGTCGCCCGACCACTACGAAGCCCATGACGCGCTGATGGCAGTCGCCCACAACGCGGTGATATCGGACGACCGTCGGCCGCGCCTGACGGTCGACCATTGCCTCAAGAGCCGTGCCGAGGTGATGGCTCTGTTTGCCGACATTCCCGAGGCGCTCGCCAGCACCGTCGAAATCGCCCGCCGCTGTTCGGCGGTGACGGAAACCTGTGCGCCGATCTTGCCGCGCTTCACCAGCGAGGCGCGCGAACTCGACGAGACGGCAGCCATCGTCGCCGAAGCAGCCGAACTCCGGCGTCAGTCCGTCGGCGGGCTCGATGTGCGGCTCGCCCGCGGGGGTCTTGCCGAAGGCTTCACCGAGGCCGACTACCGGACGCGGCTCGGTGTTGAACTCGGCATCATCGAAAGCATGAAATTCCCGGGCTACTTCCTCATCGTGGCTGATTTCATCAAATGGGCCAAGGAGCAGGGCATTCCTGTGGGGCCGGGTCGCGGGTCCGGCGCAGGCTCACTTGTCGCCTATGCGTTGACCATCACCGACGTCGATCCATTGCGCTTTTCGCTGCTGTTTGAACGCTTTCTCAATCCCGCCCGCGTGTCGATGCCGGACTTCGACATCGACTTCTGTCAGGACCGCCGCGACGAGGTGATCCGTTATGTGCAGGAGAAATATGGTCGCGATCAGGTCGCCCAGATCATCACCTTTGGAACGCTGCAGGCGCGCGCCGCGCTGCGCGACGTGGGTCGGGTGCTCGAGATGCCCTACGGGCTCGTCGACCGGATCTGCAAGCTCGTGCCGAACAATCCCGCCAATCCCACCACCCTCGCCAAGGCCATCGAGGAGGAGCCGCGCTTTGCCGAGGAAATGGAGAAGGAGCCCGCCGTGGTGCGGCTTCTCGACATTGCCCAGAAGATCGAGGGCCTCTATCGCCACGCCTCGACCCATGCAGCCGGCATCGTCATCGGCGACCGGCCGCTGTGGAACCTTGTTCCGATGTACCGCGATCCGCGCTCGGACATGCCGGTGACGCAGTTCAACATGAAATGGGTGGAGCAGGCTGGCCTTGTGAAATTTGACTTCCTCGGCCTCAAGACGCTCACCGTGCTCAAGGTCGCCGTGGATTTCATCGCCAAACGCGGCATCACGGTGGATCTTGCGGCTTTGCCGCTTGATGACAAGCCCACTTACGAAATGCTGTCGCGCGGGGAAACCGTGGGCGTCTTCCAGGTGGAATCGGCGGGCATGCGCAAGGCGTTGATCGGCATGCGTCCGGACCGGATCGAGGACATCATCGCCCTGGTTGCGCTCTATCGTCCCGGCCCGATGGAGAATATCCCGGTCTACAACGCCCGCAAGCATGGCGAAGAGGAAATCGCCTCCATCCATCCGAAGATCGACCGGTTGCTCGCCGAGACGCAGGGCGTGATCGTCTATCAGGAACAGGTGATGGAAATCGCCCAGGTTCTGGCCGGCTATTCGCTCGGGGAGGCTGACCTTCTGCGCCGCGCCATGGGCAAGAAGATCAAGGAAGAGATGGACAAGCAGCGGGCGCGCTTTGTCGAAGGCGCAACCGAGCGTGGCGTGACCAGGCCGCAGGCCGACATGATCTTCGATTTGCTCGCCAAATTCGCCAATTACGGCTTCAACAAGTCCCACGCCGCCGCTTACGGCATCGTGTCCTACCAGACGGCCTGGCTCAAGGCGCACTATCCGGTCGAGTTCCTTGCTGCCTCCATGACGCTCGACATGGCCAACACCGACAAGCTCAACGATTTTCGACAGGATGCGAAGCGGCTTGGCATCGAGGTCGTCCCGCCATCGGTGCAAACCTCGTTTCGACATTTCGAGACAGCCCAAAACCGCATTCATTATGCGCTGGCCGCCATCAAGGGTGTTGGCGAAGCGGCTGTCGAGCACATTGTCACTGTGCGCGGTGACCGGCCTTTCGCCTCGCTTGAGGATTTCTGCCTGCGCGTCGATCCCCGTCAGGTCAACCGCCGGATGCTGGAAAGCCTGATCACCGCAGGTGCCTTCGACGGCTTCGGACACGACCGGGCGAGCCTGATTGCCGGCATCGAGCGGATCATGGGTTTCGCAGCCCGCGCCCAGGAAGACCGGCTGAGCGGCCAGAGCGACATGTTCGGCGCCGGTGCTGCATCCGTGGCTGCCAGCATCCAGCTGCCGGTGGCCGAAGTCTGGACGCCATCGGAAAAGCTGCAGCGTGAATACCAGGCGCTCGGCTTTTATCTGTCCGCCCATCCACTCGATGTCTACAGCGACCTTTTGCGCAAGATGCGGGTGCAGACCTGGGCCGACTTCTCAGTCGCAGTGAAGGCCGGCTCCACCGTCGGCCGCCTCGCTGGCACTGTCACCGGCCGCCAGGAGCGCAAGACGCGGACCGGCAACAAAATGGGAATTGTCACTTTCTCCGATTCTTCCGGCCAGTTCGAAGCCGTCCTGTTCTCCGAATCGCTTGCGCTGTACCGGGACGTTCTGGAGCCGGGCCAGTCACTCGTCATCACGGTCAATGCCGAGGAGCGGCCCGAGGGCATCGGCTTGCGCATTCAGACCGCTGATTCGCTCGAAAGCCTGTCAGCGCGGGGCCAGTCCGCGCTCCGGGTCTATCTGCGCGACGCCACTCCGCTCAAGTCGCTTGCCAGCCATCTCACCACCCGTGGCGACGGCCAGGTGTCCTTCATCGTCATCAAGGACGGGGGCAGGCGGGAAATCGAGGTGGAACTACCCGACCGCTACCGGATCTCGCCGCAGATTGCCTCTGCACTGAAGGCTGCGCCCGGCGTTGTGGATGTGGAGCTTGTTTGAACCGAGCACCGGCAGCTGGCCGCAGCCGCCCTATGGGGCGCAAAGCCGTTCTTCTCATCGAGTTGAAACGCGCATTAAGTTTCTGTATCCGGGGCTCGACCTGCAGGAGCGGCATACCGCCATTGAATGCCGAAGGCCGCGATGCGTCCGCATCGGTCAAGTGAAGTGCCGACGGGAACAGATGGAGCTTTGGCATGAGTCGCGCAAACCATCTTGAGTCTTACAAGAAAAGGCTTGCCAGTTTCGAGCGCATGCATGCCCAGCGTTTCGGCCGCAGCTTTTCGGGCAGGATGCTGGAATTTGGCTGCGGTGCGGGCGGATTCATGGTCTCTGCCCTGAAGAATGGCATGGATATTCATGGCGTGGAAGTGGACGTCGAGCGGCAGAAGCAATTCATGCGCAATGCCGAGGAATTCCACCCGGAAGCTGCAAACCGGTTCACGTTGTACGACGGACGTCTGCTGCCCTTTCCGTCGCATCATTTCGACGGTTGCTAAAGTTGGTTCGTTTTCGAGCACGTGAGCGATCCACAGACCAGCCTGAGGGAAATCTGCCGAGTTCTCAAGCCGGGTGGAACGCTGGCCATTTTCGCCGACGAAGTGCGCAATGCACGGGACGGACATGCCAGTGTTCCCTGGCCACCCTATCTCCCGCGCGAATTCGCCGCTGCCTATGTCGAGGGTCTCGGAAAGAGTGACTCCGGGTCTTTTCTGACCGATTATGTCGTCTACATCAGCTCGACGCTGATCAGGGACGTGCTGACGACGTTCGGGATGGAGATCGTCTATTCAAGTCAACCACTGCTGCGGCCGCAGGTGCCTGGCGGGCTGTATGTGACCAGCAACGAAGACGCCAGGGCGCTCGGGCAATTTGTGCGCGAAGCCGTCGAGTACAAAAGTCCTGTCGAAAATCTTGTGCTTTTTGCCCAAAAGCCTGAAGAAGCAGGAAAAGACTGACCGCAGAACGCCGGCGCTGATGGATGCCGGAGTGCATGACTTTCTTCCGGCTTGGAGTCGCAGGGATGTTCTGGCAAATCCAGGCTCGGCAGGTATTGCGGCGCTATAAAACATTGAATGAATGGATGTGCGTTATCGCACAAATGACTCCATTTCTGCGCTACATGCATGACAGCGCCGCGCGTCCAATCGGATGCGTGAATGCCGCTGTAAAACACTGAATGAATCCATTTGTGCGCGACATGCATTAGAGCTATTCCGGCGTTGTCAGAATCGCCGGAATAGCTCTGTCCTTTTGTTTTGACGCAATTCCGGACGCGAAAGCGGTGCCACTTTCGCTGGAATTGCTCTTATGGTTTTTCTGATTCCAACATTTGCGTAAGAGCATGCGGCAACTGGATGCAAATGTTGGAATCAAACGACGAGGAACGTAGCAATGGCTCGACTTCTGCTCGATCGTGTCACGATCGACTACCCGATTCACCGTCGCGGAAAACCGTTGCTGACCAACAACCGGTCTCCTCTTGGCGGCTCGCTATTTGTGGACGACGACCGTGAATACATCCGGGCTCTGGATCGTGTGACGGTTGATGTCCCCGACGCGCAGCGCATGGCGATTGTCGGGGGCAACGGCTCGGGCAAGTCGACCATGCTCAAGACCTTGGCGGGGATCTTGCCGATCGCCACCGGTCGGCGTGAGATCGAGGGCCGCGTGGCGACCTTGTTTTCGACCGGCATCGGAATGGACGGTGAGCGGTCCGGACGCGAGAACATCCGTCGACTGGCCGCCCTGCACAATATTCCCCGGCGGGACGTGCCCGATATCATAGCCGACATTGACGAATTCAGCGAATTGGGCGAATTCCTCGACTTGCCGATCAGTTCCTATTCGTCGGGTATGAAAGCCAGACTTGGCTTCGCGTTTACGACCGGCATCAAGGCCGACATCCTTCTCATAGACGAAGTCATCGGCGTTGGGGACACGAAGTTTTATCAAAAGGCGCAGGATCGTCTGAAAAACCAGCTTCACGGCGCAGGCATTGTCGTCATGGCCTCCCACGCACCCTCAATCCTGAACGAATTCTGCCAAGGCGCAATCGTGCTCAAGCGCGGCCAGGTTGCCTTCCGCGGGCGTGTCAACGATGCGCTGGCATTCTACAATTCGGACGCTTACCGCTATTTTCCCGGCAAGCCACCGGAAGCAGAACCGGTCTTGAGCGAGGATCCGGTCGTATCTTGAGCGGCGTTGCGGCCGCGCGTCTGACTACGGCCGCTTTGAGCCGCCTTTGCCGAAGGTAAAGCCGGTCTCCAGGCTGTCGCGGCCAAATTTCGCCCTGACCTTGT
>JBBQJA010000045.1:0-30702 GCA_038325465.1 Hyphomicrobiales bacterium
CGGCGGGCGATTTGATCCGCCCGCAGGCGGCTGAGCGGAGCGCCGACGTCGCCCGCCGTGTCGCCTTGGCGCGGAACTTGCAGATCGAGCGGTACCGCGCCCTGGGCCGGCCCGATATCCGCACCAATGCGCAATGCTCCACAGCGCTCATCGAGACAGTCGCCGTTCCTGACAAGGCCGGGCTTGCGCTGATGCACGAAGCCGCCGAGAAGCTCAGATTTTCGGCTCGGGCTTATCACCGGATTCTGAAAGTGGGTCGCACGCTGGCCGATCTTGACGGCGCTGAAACCATCGGTCGCATTCACCTGGCGGAGGCGATCTCCTACCGGATCATGGCCGACCGCAGGGCTGTCGCCGCCTGACCGCCGGGATGCGACCTGTTCTTTCAGACAAGGGCTCGACACCCGTCAGCCTGGCAGCTGCAAGGAGAGTAGCGGGAGTCCCTGTCGGGCTGAGCAGTCGTTCTCGCGCCAAAGATGGCCACCGATCCTTGGCCCAGGTCCGATCAAGACCGGTCAAAAACCTGCTTTGTCATTCCCACTCGATTGTGCCTGGTGGTTTGGATGTCACATCGTAGACGACGCGGTTGATACCTTTGACTTCGTTGATGATGCGGGTGGCCGCGCGGCCGAGGAACGCCATGTCATAGGGGTAGAAATCCGCTGTCATGCCGTCGACCGAGGTCACCGCGCGCAAGGCGCAGACGAATTCGTAAGTCCGGCCGTCGCCCATGACACCCACCGTCTGCACCGGAAGCAGGACGGCGAACGCCTGCCAGATCTCGTCATAGAGGCCCGCCTTGCGGATCTCGTCGAGATAGATGGCATCGGCCTGACGCAGGATCTCAAGCTTTTCCCGGGTGATGCCGCCCGGGCAACGGATGGCCAATCCCGGACCCGGGAAAGGATGACGGCCGATGAAGCTGTCGGGCAGGCCGAGCTCGCGGCCGAGAGCGCGCACCTCATCCTTGAACAGCTCCCGCAAGGGTTCGACGAGTTGCATGTTCATGCGTTCGGGCAGGCCGCCGACATTGTGATGGGACTTGATGGTGACGGAGGGTCCGCCCGAAAAGGAGACGCTCTCGATGACGTCGGGATAAAGCGTCCCCTGGGCGAGGAAATCGGCGCCGCCGATCTTCCGTGCCTCCTCCTCGAAGACCTCGATGAAAAGCCGGCCGATGGTTTTGCGCTTGACTTCCGGATCGGCCTCGCCCTCGAGGGCGGAAATGAACCGGTCGGAGGCGTCAACAAGTTTGAGAGAAAGTGTGTAATGGTGGCCGAACATGGCCACCACGCCAGCGGCCTCGTCCTTGCGCATCAGCCCGTGGTCGACAAGAATGCAGGTGAGTTGATCGCCGACGGCCTCATGAATGAGAAGTGCTGCCACGGAGGAGTCTACACCGCCGGACAAGGCGCAGATCACCCGGCCGCCACCCACCTGGGCGCGGATCCGGTCGACCATCTCCTTGCGATAGGCCGCCATCGACCAGTCCGGCGTCAGGCCAGAGATCTTGTGGACGAAATTTTGCAGAAGTTTCGCCCCGTCCGGCGTATGCACGACTTCGGGGTGAAACATCGTCGTATAGTAGCGCCGCGATTCATCGACCGCGATGGCGAACGGCGCATTGGGCGACGTGCCGATCACTTCGAAGCCATCGGGCAGCCGGGTCACCCGGTCGCCGTGACTCATCCAGACCGGATAGCTCCGTCCGGTCTCCCAGACACCCTCGAACAATGGACTGTCCCTGAGGATTTCCACGTCGGCGCGCCCAAATTCGCGATGGTGGCCGCCCTCGACAGTGCCGCCTAGCTGGTGGCAGAGCGTCTGCTGGCCGTAGCAGATCGCAAGAATCGGAACACCGGAGGCAAAGACGGATGCCGGGGCGCGCGGAGAGCCCGCTTCCGGAACCGACGCCGGGCCACCCGAAAAGATCACTGCTTTGGGCTTGAGCCGATGAAAGCCTTCCTCGGCCGATTGGAAGGGGACAATTTCGCAGAACACGCCCGCCTCACGCACGCGGCGTGCGATCAGCTGCGTCACCTGGCTGCCAAAGTCGATGATGAGTACACAATCGGGATGGGAAATCTGGGTCACGTCGGTCATGGCGCGCCATAATGCAAAGATGCGCCCGACGCAATCGCGGCAGCGATCTGATCTACTGCGGCGGCCATTTTTTCGTCGATGACGTGGAGATATTCGGTCCAGTCGGTGATGGCGGCGAGCGGTTCGCGCCCGTCCGAGATTCCCCGAAGCCCGAGGACGGGGACATCAAACCGCTGCGCGGCCCTCAAAACTGCGAAAGTCTCCATGTCGACCATGTCCGCATCGATGGCGGCATAAGCCGGACCGGAGACGACATTGGCCCCGGTCGACAATCTCGCCGCAGGCAGCGCGGGAACCAGTGCGGCAAGCGGGATCTCGGCGGGCAGGTCGAGGAAGGGGGTTTCGCCCTTCTTGAAGCCAAGCGCACTTGCGTCCATATCGCGGTAGCTGACCGAGGCCGCCTGATAGATCCCGGTGTGCGCGAGGACGGGCGACCCGGCCGATCCGAGGCAGATGATGCAGTCAGGCTTGTCAGGCCCCAGGCCGGCGAGTGCGACCGCAACCGCGGCCGCCGCCTCGACGGGTCCCACGCCAGTCATCAGCGGGCGGAACCGCCTGGCGAGATGCGGGCCGTATTCGGCAGGGGCCGCCATAGCGAAAAGGACGCGGCGCGCGCCGATGGTTTCAAGCGCAAAACTCACCCTGCAAGGCCCTCGCGGCCCTTGACCACCATCATGGTGCCGGTCATGGAGGCCACGAGCTTGGCCGGCGCGCCGTCTCCCAGAGCATACGCACGCCCGTCGCTCACAATGATCGTGTTGCCCGGCTTGGTGACTTCGCCCCGGAACAGAAAGCGTTCGCCCCGTCCGGGCGACAGCAAGTTGATCTTGAACTCGATGGTCAGAACGGCGGCATCGGGCGGCATTACCGACAGTGCGGCAAAGCCGCAGGCTGAATCCAGCGCGGTCGACAGAATGCCTGCGTGCAAGAATCCGTGCTGCTGGGTCAGACCGGGATTGAAGTCCATCTCGATTTCCACTGTGCCGTAATCGACGCGGGTGAGCGTGGCACCGATGGTGCGCATCGCAGCCTGGCGAGCGAAGCTTTCGTTCACCCGTTCCCGGAACATGGCATTTGGCTTGGTGTCCATCTGAGCCCATTTTTTTCCATTTGCGAAGGTGCCAAGCGGCGCGCAAAACCGCAAGCGATTTTCCCACCGACAGCCCCGTTCCATCAGCCCCTGTTCAGCCACCAGAGTGCCGCATTCAGCAGCGTGGCAAACGACACCCAGGCTGCATAGGGCACAAAAAGCAAGGCGGACGGCCGGTCACGTCGCCAGGCAAGGGTTATGAAGGCGACAATGGACAGAAGCATCAACACAATGACGACGAGCCCGAGAGCGGGCTGTTCGGCGATGAAGAAGGCCGGCGGCCAGGCGAAATTGAGCGCCATCTGCACAAACCACAGTTTGACCAGACTGCCGCCGCGGTCGAGCGCCCAGACGCGGGCACCGGCGATGCCGATCATGACATACAGGATCGTCCAGACCGGACCGAAAAGCCAATTCGGCGGATTGAACCAGGGCTTGACGAGACCGGCATACCATTCCCCCGGCATCGAGAATGTCCCGATGACGATGCCGGTGCCGAGCGCGATGGCGACGAAGAAAATGAGTGTGAGCACCTTTGACATGAAGCAGTCCTCGGAGTGAGGCGTCTGGCGCCCTTTGGGTCGGATCAATCCTTGCGCCGGAACGCCGTGAAATAAAAGCCGTCGGTGGCTGTTCGGTGCGGAGAGAGCAGGAGGCCCGGCCCGGCAGGCGCTTGAGGCAGCACCGCAGTGTCATCGGCGACAGCGGCATGCCAGCGCGATCCAAGGTCCAAGAGCTCGAATGTCGGGTTGCGGGCGAGAAAGGAGAGCGCGCGATCGCCGTTTTCCGACGGCAGCAGCGAGCAGGTCACGTAAGCTAGTTCGCCACCGGGACGGACGAAAGCTGCGGCCGAATCGAGCACGCCATCCTGGTCGCGCGTCCGATCTGCGAGATTGGCAGCAGAAAGCCGCCATTTTGCGTCCGGTCGCCTCCTCCAGGTCCCGGTTCCCGTGCAGGGAGCGTCAACCAGAACCCGATCCATGCCGCCAAGCAGCGGTGTGAGGCGCGCGGCACGGTCGATGAGATCGACGATGGTGACCTCGGCGCGCTTGAGCCTTTCGACCATGGGTGCGAGCCGCCGCCGGTCGGAATCATAGGCATGAACAACCCCTCGGTTCTCCATGTCGGCGGCAATCGCGAGTGACTTGCCGCCGCCGCCGGCACAATAGTCGAGAACCGTCTCACCAGGTCTCGCTCCAACCAGCCGCGCGGCGATCTGGGAGCCTTCATCCTGAATTTCGAACCAGCCACGGGCAAAAGCGATCTCGCTGGTGGCCGCAACCTGCCTGGCGGGTCCTTCACCGGCGGGAATGCGGATGCCGTTGATCGCGAGCCGGGTCGGAGCGGCACCTTCCGCCTCAATGGACACGAGAACCTTTGGGCGGGCGGACAGCAGGCTGTTGACCCGCAGATCGAGCGGAGGCCGCCCGGCAAGAGCTTCGGCCTCGGCGATCCAGCCCACGCCAAAGCCACGGGCAAACTCGTCCACCAGCCAGGCCGGGAGATCGGCGCACACGTGATCGGGCGCACCGTCAAGCCCACGGCCGAGCCGCGCCGCGAGGATGGAAGCGGCGGGCAGCGATGGAGCAAACTTGTCGGCGTCCAGGGCCGCAGTCAACGCGTCGGGCGTCATCCCCCACTGGCGCAGCATGACCCCGATCGCGAGGTCGGCGGGCGCATCACCGTCCATCACATGGGCGTGGGAAAGCTTCATTCTCAGCGCATCAAGCACGATATTGTTGATGGCCGCGCGATCTCCCGAACCGGCAAAGCGGTGCGACAGGCCCCAGTCCTTCAGCGCGTCGGGCACCGGCCGATGGCGGGCGGCGATATCGGTCAGCACCTCGATGGCTGCTTGCAGGCGTCCGCCCAAGCGCATGGCCAGTCTCCGGGTGGCAAAATGGCCACGATCAGGGTTTTGCCAACGCATGTCGCGTTCACTCGATACCGATTGAACGCAACGCCCATGCATTAGAGCAATTCCAGCGAAAGTGGCACCGCTTTCGCATCCGGAATTGCGTCAAAACAAGAAGATAAATCTATTCCGGCGATTCTGACACCGCCGGAATAGCTCTAATGCATGTCGCGCACAAATGGATTCATGTGTGCGATAACGTACATGCGTTCATTCAATGTTTTACAGCGGCATTCACGCATCCGATTGGATGCGCGGCGCTATAGCGGCTTGGCATGGCCAAGACAAGGCGGGGGAAAGAAGGGGAGGCAAAAGCGCATGTAAACCCTCAGATGCAGCGCCCACCGTCAACCTGCATGGCCACCCCTGTCACCATCGAGGCTTCATCTGAGCAGAGATAGCAGGCGGCATTGCCCATGTCCTCAGGCGTCGAAAATCGACCCAGCGGAATGGTGGCAATGAATTTGGCGCGCATTTCCGGCGTATCCTCGCCGAGAAAAGACTTGAGAAGCGGCGTTTCCCCGGCAACGGGATTGAGTGCGTTCACGCGCACACCGAATGGCGCGAGCTCGACCGCCATAGTCCTTGTCGCCGTGATCATCCAACCCTTAGAGCAATTGTACCAATTGAGCCGCGGGCGTGGGCTGACGCCTGCCGTGGAGGCGATGTTGAGGATGGTCCCGCTGCGCCGACGCTTCATGGCGGGCACAAAATGCCGCGCCGTGAGATAGACGGATTTGGCGTTGACCGCAAAGACCCGGTCGAAATCTTCCTCGCTCACATCCTCCATCATGGCCGGCAGATGGGTGATGCCAGCGTTGTTGACGAGAATGTCGAGATGACCCAAAAGCGACAAGACCTGTTCGCCAAGAGAGGCCACGCTGTCGTTGCGCGCCACGTCGACGGTCATCGGGATAGCGTGCGGGCCAAGGTCGCCCGCAAATCGCTCAGCGGCCGCACCGTCGATGTCGGCAATGACAACCCGCGCACCTTCCGTGATGAATTTCCGGACGATACCCGCCCCGAAGCCCGAAGCACCCCCTGTCACCAGCGCCGTCTTGCCTTCCAGTCTCATGTCCGATCCTCCGCTTTCATGTTCGTTTTTTCTTACGTTCCGTGCCAGACCGCCACGGTTTTGAGCACCGTGAAACCGTAAAGCGCCTCAAAGCCCTTTTCGCGGCCGTGGCCGGACTTTCCGTAGCCGCCAAATGGCAGCTCCACGCCACCGCCCGCGCCATAGTTGTTGATGAAGACCTGACCAGACCGGATGGCTCGGGCAAGCCGCATCTGGCGTCCGCCATCCCGGGTCCAGACCCCGGCGACCAAACCATAGTCGGTGCCGTTGGCGATCGCGATGGCTTCGGCCTCGTCATGGAACGGGATGATCACCTGGACTGGACCGAAGATCTCGTCCTGGGCAATACTGGCGGCGGGATCGACGCCGGCATAGAGTGTCGGGCGCACATAATGACCGCCGATGGGCGCCGATTGCGGCATGCGGCCTTCGGCGAGTGGGGCCAGACCGTCGCGATCTGCCGCACCCAGAAACCCCGAGACGATGTCCTTCTGGCGCGCCGAGATGAGCGGGCCAATGGAAAGGTCCTCCATCGCCGCACCGACAGTGAGCGCCTTGTAGCGCTCCGCCATCAGCCTGGCGACCTCATCGTGCCGGGACGCCTCCACGAGAATGCGCGAAGACGCCGAGCAGGTCTGGCCCGCGTTCTGGATCCCGCCATTGACGAGGAAAGGCAGCGCCCGCTCGAGATCGGCATCGGCGAAGACGATCTGCGGCGACTTGCCGCCCAGTTCCAGCGTGACCGGCACGATATTGCGGGCGGCGGCTTCCTGGACCTTGCGGCCGGTTTCCACCGATCCGGTGAAGGAGAGATGGTTGACATCGGGATGCGACGTCAGGGCGGCACCTGCTTCCTCACCCAGGCCCGGCACCACGTTGAGAGCGCCGGCGGGCAGTCCACAGTCGACCGCGATGCGGGCAAAGGCGAGCGCGGTCAACGACGCCTCCTCGGCCGGCTTGAGCACGGCGGCGTTGCCGGTGGCGAGTGCGGCACCCACCGACCGTCCGAGGATCTGCATCGGATAGTTCCAGGGAATGATGTGGCCGGTCACACCATGGGGTTCGCGCAAGGTATAGACCGTGTAGTCGTTGAGATAAGGAATGGTCTGGCCGTGCAGTTTGTCTGCCGCCCCGCCATAGAATTCCAGATAGCGGGCGAGAGCCCGGGCGTCGTTGCGCGCCTGGCTGAGCGGCTTGCCCACATCATGGGCTTCAAGCTTGGCCAGCCACTCGACATTGTCCTCCACCGCGCGCCCGATCCGGGCAAGAAGCCGCCCGCGCTCGGCGGCGCTCAGACGGCCCCATTCACTGGAAAGCGCCGCGCGGGCGGCGCGCACCGCCAGATCGATATCGTGTCGGGTGCCGCGCGCGATGCGGCCGATGTCCTGCCCGGTCGAGGGATCTTCGACAGAAAGTGTACCCCCCTTTTCCGCCCGCACCCAGCGGCCGCCGATCAGGCATTGGGTGGAATCAAAACCGATGTCGATGAGGTCAGCCACGGGGGTGTTCTCCAGTCATGACAGCCGCCACGTCGGCCGCGGCCAGGGCCGCCTCCAGGTTTGGCGTGGCCGCAACAAGGCTTGCGGTGTAGGGGTGCTTGGGCGCGGAGAAAACCCGCTCCGTCGGACCCTCCTCAACGATCCGGCCGTTTTGCATCACCAAGACCCGGTCAGTGATGGCACGCACGACCGACAGATCGTGGGAAATGAACAGATAGCTCAGGTCAAGCCGTCCGGAAAGATCGGCCAGGAGATCGAGAATCTGCGCCCGGATCGAGACATCGAGTGCGGAGACGGCTTCGTCGAGGACGATCAGCGACGGCTCGATGATGAGCGCACGGGCGATGGCGATGCGCTGGCGCTGGCCACCGGAAAATTCATGGATGTATTTATCCGCGTCAGAAGGCTTGAGGCCGACCGCGCACAGAGCACGGGCAATGCGATCGTCAAGCGCCGTGCCCTTCGGCGGATCCCTGACGAGATGGAACGGTTCGGCGATCAGGCGGCCGACCCGGTGGCGCGGATTGAACGAGCCATAGGGGTCCTGGAAGACCACCTGAACGGCGGCGCGGCTTGCCATGTCGGGGCCGGTTCCGGCATCGGAAAAGAGCTTGCCGCCGAGCCGGATCTCACCGCCCTGCAACGGCTCGAGCGCCAGAATTGCCCGCGCAAGGGTCGACTTTCCGCAGCCCGATTCGCCCACCAGACCGACATTTTCGCCTCGCTTGATGGTGAAGCTCACCCGGTCAACCGCCAGAAACGGCTCCACTGGGGAAAACAGGCCCGTGCGCGGGCGCCGGTAGGTGCGCACCACCTCTGAAACCTCCAGCACCGGCGTGCCAAGCCCGGACCTGGGCGGACGGCGGACCGGAACATGGGCGGAGGCGGCAAACAGAGCCCGGGTATAGGGCTGCCGCATGGTTTTGAACACCGAGCGCGTCGGCCCCTCCTCGACCACGCGGCCATCCTTGAGAATGGCGATCCGGTCGGCGAGACCTGCCACAACCGCCAGGTCATGGGTGATCAGCATCAGGCCCATGCCTTCCTCGCGCACAAGGCCCCGCAAAAGCTCCAGGATCTGCACCTGCGTGGTGACATCCAGCGCGGTGGTCGGTTCATCGGCGATCAGCAGCTTCGGCCGCAAGGCGATCGCCATGGCGATTACGACACGCTGACGTTGGCCGCCCGAGAGTTCGTGCGGGTAACGGTCCATGGGGAAGCGCGATTCCGGCAGTCCGACCCGGTCAAGCGTTGCCCGCGCCACGCGCCGCGCTTCCGTCCGGCTCACACCGCCATGGACCAGCACGGTTTCGGCCACCTGGTCGCCGATGGTCTGCACCGGGTTCAGCGCCGTCATCGGTTCCTGAAACACCATGGCCACGTCGCGTCCGCGCACGGCACAAAGCTCGGCTTCCGCAAGGCCCGCAAGCGGGCGTCCGGCAAGCGCGATGGCACCATTCCACTGGCTGCCGGGAGGCAGAAGCTGCATCACCGACAGCGCCGTCATCGACTTGCCGGACCCCGATTCGCCCACGATGCCGAGGATCTCGCCAGCGTCGAGGGCCAGGTCGATGTCGCAAAGCACCGCCTCGCCATGGATGGAGACCGCGAGGTCTTTGATCGACAGGACATTCATCGCCGCTGCCTGCGCAGCCGCGGGTCAAACAGGTCGCGCAGTCCGTCGCCCATGAGATTGAGGCCAAGAACGGTGAAGACGATCGCCAGCCCGGGAATGAGCGCCATGTGCGGCGCAAAGGAAATCATCGTCTGGGCATCGGCCAGCATCCGACCCCAGGACGGCAATGGCGGCTGCGCGCCGAGACCCACATAGGCAAGGCCCGCTTCGGCGAGGATGGCCAGCGAGAACTGTATGGTGGCCTGGACGATCATCAGATTGGCGATATTGGGCAGGATGTGCTCGACAGAGATGCGGATGCGGCCCTTTCCCGCAACCCGGGCGGCGAGCACAAAGTCCCGCGTCCACAGCGACAGCGCTGCACCGCGCGCCAGCCGTGCAAACACCGGGATATTGAAGATGCCGATGGCGATGATGGCATTGACCGCACCCGGACCGAAGACGGCGGTAATCATGATGGCCAGCAGCAGCGAGGGAAAAGCGAAGACGAGATCATTGCCGCGCATGATCGCCTCATCGACGAGGCTTCCCCGGTGGGCGGCCGCATAGAGACCCAGCGGAATGCCGAGCGTCATGCCGATGCCGACGGCGACGAACGCCACCGCAATCGACACCCGCGCGCCTACCATCACCATCGACAACATGTCGCGACCGAAATGGTCGGTGCCAAACCAGTGG
This sequence comes from Hyphomicrobiales bacterium, assembly GCA_038325465.1. GTDB lineage: Bacteria > Pseudomonadota > Alphaproteobacteria > Rhizobiales > Rhizobiaceae > Hoeflea. The sequence goes on from JBBQJA010000045.1 coordinate 9,997, forward strand.
GTGGCAGAAGGCGGCTTGAGCTTGTCGGGGATATCGAGGCGGGACGGATCGAAGGGCGTCCAGACCAGCGACACCAGTGCTGCAACCACGAAGATCCCGGTCAGCACGAGGCCGACGAGGAATGCGGGATGGCGCAGGGCCGCCGAAAACGCGCCCGGCTCGCGCAGCGCCGTCATGGCGCAGGCCTGCGCAGCCGCGGATCGGCCAGGGCGTAGGCGAGATCGACAACGAAGGTGACCACGATGACGGCAACAACGAGCAGGATGACCACAGATCGGACAACAATCAGGTCGCGCTGGGTGATGGCCTGGAAGACGAGGCGTCCGAGCCCCGGCAGGAAGAAAACATTCTCGATAATGATGCCGCCGGCGAGCAGAAAGGAGAATTGCAGGCCGAGAATGGTCAGCACAGGGATCAGCGCATTGCGCAAGGCGTGTCGCCGGAGCGCCTGGCCTTCGCTGAGGCCCTTGGCGCGGGCGGTGCGCATGAAATCCTCCGACAGCGTATCGATCAGCGCGGAGCGCATGACGCGTGCGAGAATGGACGCCTGCGGCAAGGCCAGCGCAATCGCCGGAAGGGTGAGCGCTTTCATGGCCGGCCAAAACCCCGCATCCCAACCCGGAAACCCGCCTGCCGAAACCCAGCGCAGATTGATGGCAAAAACCAGAACCAGAAGCATTGCGAACCAGAAATTCGGGATTGCGACGCCGAGCTGCGTTGCTCCCATGACCGTCACATCGGCCGCGGAATTGCGCCGTGCGGCGGCAATGATGCCGGCGGGAAAGGCGATCAGGGTCGACAGCGCCAGGGCATAGAGCGTCAGCGGCAGGGAAATCGCCGCCCGCTCGGCCACAAGTTCGGAGACCGGAACCTTATAAGTATAGGAGATACCAAAATCGCCACGCAGCAGACCAGCGACCCAGTCGAGGTAGCGCGACAGCAGCGGCGCATCAAGGCCGAGTTGGCGGCGAAGCGCCTCGACCGCCGCAGGATCGGCATTGATGCCCATCATGAACGAAGCCGGATCGCCTGGCACCACCTCCATCACCAGGAAGATGACGAGACTGGCCGCCACCAGGCTCAGCCCGAGCGACACCAACCGGCCTAGAACGAAACGCATCATGGACCGCTCACCGTTTCAGCGGCGCCCACCGGACCAGATCCGAGGGGCGCACGGCGCAAAGACCTCATTCTTCCCAATAAACACCGGTCATGTCGGTGGCCTGGGTTGGAGAGTTGAGCCACAGACCCTTGATCTTGGCATCGGCGACGCCGGCCTTGGCGAGCTGGAAAAGATAAGCGTTGACCGCATCGTCCGTGATCTTCTTCTGGGCAGCCTGCAACAGACCGGTCCGCTTGGCCGGATCGGTGGCATTGTCGAGATCGGCCATGATGGCCTTGAAGGCCGGGTCGGCATACTGAAAATAGTAGTCGTCTCGGCCGTAGATGTTGATGTCCATCGGCTCGGTGTGGGAAATGACCGTCAGATCGAAGTTCTTGGCCTTGAAGACATCCTCAAGCCACTGAGCCCATTCGACATTGGTGATCTCGGTGTTGATGCCGACATCACGCAATTGGGCAGCGATGATTTCCCCGCCGCGGCGGGCATAGCTCGGCGGCGGCAGCTTGAGCGACAGCGTGAGATCAGCCACGCCGGCTTCGGCAAGCAGAACCTTGGCCTTTGCGGGGTCATACTCGGATTGACCGGTCAGATCCAGATAGGCGGGATTGTGGGGAGCAAAATGGGTGCCGATCGGCGTTCCGTAGCCAAACAGCGCGCCGTCGATGATCGCTTGACGGTCGATGGCGTGGGAAATGGCCTGACGCACCTTGATGTTGTCGAGAGGGGCTTTCTTGTTGTTCATCGCCAGGATGGTTTCGCCTTCGGTTGATCCAACAAGCACCTGGAAGCGGGCATCGGCGGCAAACTGCGGCAGGTTCTCGGGCGCAGGGAAATTCGGGTAGGCATCGATATCGCCCGCCATCATGGCGGCGAATGCGGCGGTCGGATCGGCGATGAACTTGAAGACCACCTTGTCGAGCTTGAGCGGCGTGCCCCAGTACTGGCCGCTGCGGGCCAGTTCGACGTTGTCGCCCTTGGTCCAGGCGACGAAGGTGAAGGGACCGGTGCCGACCGGCTCGGTGGCGTTGTCTGCAGCCGTTTCAGGTGCCACGATGACCGCGTCGCCCCAGGCCATGTTGAACAGGAACGAGCCGTTCGGCTTGGACAGCGTAATCCTGACGGTCACGGGATCGACGACATCGACAGACGCGATGTCGGCAAACAGACCCTTCTGGGCATTGGTCGAATCAGCTGAGCGGGCGCGGTCGAGCGAAAACTTGACGTCTTCGGCATCAAAGCCGGTTCCGTCATGGAACGTGACATTGCTGCGCAGCGTGAATGTGTAGACCAGGCCGTCGTCGGAAATGGCCCAGCTTTCGGCAAGTGCGGGCAGCACGGCCCCGTCAGCCGCAAAGCGGGTCAGGCCTTCAAACACATTGGCGTAGACCACTTCATCAATGGCAGCGGCAGCGCCGGCGGTGGGATCGAGATTGGGTGGCTCGAGCTGCATGCCGACCGTGATGTCCGTTCTGGCGGCGCTGGCGGGTGCAACCCCGAGGCCGAGCGTCAACGCCAGCAATGAGGCGGCGGCCACAGCAATTCTGTTCCTTGTCATGTCAGCTCTCCTTGCTCCCATCGTGTTGCGGACCCCGACAGTCGGGCATCCGCCATTTCAGCCCTGCTTCTCCCAGGTGGTGTGTCAGACCCGACCTTCCAGGAGATCACCGAGGGCAAGGGCCATGACCGTCGCCGCGTCGACCATGTCATCAATTCCCACATATTCGTCCGGCTGATGTGCCAGATCGAGGATGCCTGGACCATAGGCGATACAGTCTTTCAAGCGGCCGATACGGTCAACATGTTTCTGGTCATAGGTCCCGGGCGAGACCACATGAACCGGTTCACAAGAAAGCACGGCGCGAATGCCGCGCTCGACCGCTCGGACCACCGGCGCATCGCTTGCGGTCATCGTCGGGCTGACCTGCCAGAGTTCCTCAAGATCGTAATGGAAGCCATCGCGGGAGGATTTTACCCGCTCCAGGAGTTCGATGATTTCGGCGCGCACGTCTTCTGGCTCTTCCTCGATCAAATAACGGCGGTCGACGATCATGCGCGCGGAGTCTGGAACGCAGGCCGACGGATAGCCGGTATAACCGGGGTCCCGTTCGGCCTGTCCGCCATGCAGCGAATTGATATTCATGGTGGAATGACGGGCGCCATCCGGAACCACCGGCATGGCTGTCCGCTTGCGCGCCAGCGCAGGAAAAAGACTGGCCTCCATCTCCGCCACCACCGCGCCCATGTGGCGGACCGCGCAGTCGCCGAGGAATGGCATGGAGCCATGGGCCATGCGGCCATGGGTGCGGATCTCGGCCCACCAGACTCCGCGGTGGCCGAGGCAGATCCGGTCCTTGTTGAGCGGTTCGGGGATGATGACATGCTGCACGCGGTCGGGGGAAAAATACCCTTGCTCGGCAAGCCAGGCCACGCCGCCATAACCTCCGGTTTCTTCATCCGCGGTTCCGGAAATCTCGATGGCACCCGGATAGTCGGGCACCTGGGCGATGAAGGCTTCGGCAGCGACGATGGAGGCGGCAAGCCCGCCCTTCATGTCGCAGGCACCGCGACCGTAGATCTTGCCGTCATGGACGATCCCGCCGAAGGGATCGAAGGTCCACCCCGCCCCGATTTCGACCACGTCGATATGGGAATTGAAATGGACGCAAGGACCCGGCATCCGGCCTTCGCGGCGGGCGACCACGTTCCAGCGCGGGTAGCGGTCGCTGTCTCCCGGCGTGCCGTGGGCCCGCATGAGCCTGGTCTCAAAGCCGGACCCGGCGAGCCGTGCGGCGATGAGTTCGCAGATGTCGCGGTAGAATTGGCCCGGCGGATTGAGTGTGGGGATGCGCAGGAGCGCCTGGGTCAACGCCACCATATCCTCGCGACGGCCGACGATCTCACGCGAGATCCGGTGCTGCCGCTCCGACATGACCTGGCCTGTGCCCATTGGGACTGCTCCGCTTCGTGGTGTCGGACGCACCATACACGGGCAGCCCCGCGGGGCAAGAAGACGCGCGCCTCCGGCCTGTCAGGCCACGACGCGGTAGCAGACCCTGGCGACGCCGCTCCTGATCATGCCGAGCCGCTGCGCCGCCGCTTTGGAGACATCCATGACGCGTCCCTTGACGAAGGGACCCCGGTCGTTGATGCGCACGATGACCGACTTCCCGTTGCGCGGATTGGTGACTTCAACCCTGGTGCCGAAGCGCAGCCGCGGATGGGCCGCTGTCAGCTTGGATGGGTCCATCCGTTCACCCGATGCTGTCCGGGAGGTGAGCGCGTACCAGGACGCGCGGCCGCAGCCATCCGACGCGGCGAGCGCAGGCATTGCCATCAAGGAAGCCGCCAGAGTTGCGCCAAAGAGAGAATATCTAAGAAAAGTGACCATGTCATTCCCAACAAATTTTACTTTTTCCATCCCAATTTGCCAAATGACGGGCAAACAAAGCAGAAAAGTGTCGGGATTTTCACTTCATGTATCGGGACGTTACAGTCGCGGCAGATCAGCCACGCCAGTGCTGATCTCTGATCAGGGCAGAAAGGCCCGCCTTGTAGTCGGGAAATTGGAACCGATAACCCAGTGTTTTGATCTTGTCATTGGATACGCGCTTGTTTTCGCCATAGAATGAGCGGGCCATCGGCGACAGGTCGGCGGACTCGAAATCGCTCTCGGGTGGCGGCTCGATCCCCATCAGGCCGGCAGCATGGCTGACGACGTCCTGCGGTGGCGCGGGCAGATCGTCGGTGACGTTGACGATGCCTCCGAGCAACCGCCGCGCCAGAAAGGCGGTGGCTCCGGCGATGTCTTCGACATGGATGCGGTTGAAGACCTGGTCCGGCTTGACAAGCCGGCGGGCGGTGCCGTTGGCGAGGCTGACGAAGGTGTTGCGCCCCGGGCCGTAAATGCCCGACAGCCGGAGGCGAGCCACGGGGACGCCATCACGCTCGCCCAACGTCGCCCAGGCTTCCTCGGCCGCCACCCGGGCTATGGACCGGCGCGAGACCGGTCGGCAGGGGGTGTTCTCGTTCACCCATTCACCCTGGTGGTCGCCGTAGACACCCACCGTGGAGAGATAACCCACCCATTGGATGGACGGCACGAGGGCGGGAAGACCCTCAGCCAATGCCTCCAACAACGGGTCGCCGCCATTGTCAGGCGAGATCGACGCCACGATATGGGTAACCGTCTGAAGCCGCTCGCGGATCTCGACCGAAAAGGGGCCACCGGCATAGAGGAGTGGTTCGGCTCCCGATGCTGCCAGGATCGGGAATTTCTCCAGGCTGCGCGTGGTGCCGGACACGCGGTCGGCTTCAGGCTCGAGTTCCCTGGCTATGGCCAGGCCGGAAAATCCGGCACCGAAGATCATCACATGCATGGGTTCACCTTTGCTTGTCCTTCTGCTCCGCCAGGGCCAACCGCCATTCCGCTTCCACCATGTCTTCGCTGTCAGGCTCTCGGCCGCGCCATGCCGCCGCCATTTCTTCAACGGGCAGCAGGAGCGAAAGCGCCCAGACCGCGGCCCCACGGATCAGCGCTGAGGGATCGCGGGTGAGGTGCCAGCAGGGTTCGGCCAATGCCGGATCGGCGCTGTTGCCCGCCGCGATCAACACATTGCGCAAAAACCTTTCGCGGCCGATCCTTTTGACGGGCGAGCCTGCAAAAAAAGCGCGAAAAGCTGCGTCGTCCATCCCCAGAAAGCTTTCAAGCGGCGGTGCAGCAAGATCATGCCGAGCTTTCAGCCTGGCTTCGCCGGACACCCGTGCAAACTTGTTCCAGGGGCAGACGGCCAGACAGTCATCGCAGCCGTAGACGCGGTTGCCCATGGCTGTGCGGAACTCGACCGGAATTGGACCCGTGTTCTCGATGGTGAGATAGGAAATGCAGCGCCGGGCATCGAGTTGATAGGGTGCGGGAAACGCGTCGGTCGGACAAATGTCGAGGCAGGCTTGGCAACTGCCGCAGCGGTCTTCTTCCGGAGCGTCAAGGGCAATCTCGGCCGCTGTGAAGATCGCCCCCAGAAACAACCAGGACCCGTGACTGCGGCTGACCAGATTGGTGTGCTTGCCCTGCCAGCCCAAGCCTGCAAGGGCTGCGAGCGGTTTTTCCATCACCGGGGCGGTGTCGACGAAGACCTTGACGTCGCTGCCCGATCGGGCAGCGAAACGGTCTGCCAGCTCCTTGAGCTTGCCTTTGACGACGTCATGATAATCTCGGTTGCGCGCATAGACGGAAATCGTGGCATTCGACCGCTGGGTGAGGCTCTCGAGCGGGTCGTCCTCGGGCCCGTAGTTCATGGCCAGCATGACCACGGAACGGACATCGGGCCAGAGTGCTGCCGGATCGGCGCGGCGTGCGCGCGTGTCAGCCATCCAGCTCATGGAGCCATGGCGACCAAGATCGAGAAAACGCGACAGACGGGGTCCGGCGTCGCCCAACCGGTCGGGCCACGTGACGCCAAGTGCTGCAAAGCCAAGTCGTTCGGCGTCGGTGTCAAGAAAAGCGCGCAGCTGATGCGCATTGGCGGAGACGCTGCGGCGGGTCATCGGAGGCGGCGGCGCTGCGCCCACCGGTCAGAAGTCGAGATCAGCATAATGGGCAACTGGTGACAGATTGCGGATGCGGTCGGACAGAAGCGGCCGGAATGCTGGGCGCGATTTCATGCGCTGATACCAGTCTTTCGCCTGGGGCGCTTCCTTCCAGTCGATCTCGCCGAGATAGTCGAGCACCGACATGGCCGCCGCCGCCGCCATGTCCGCATAGCTCAGACGATCGCCGGCAAGCCAGGGGCGCGACCCCGACAGCCACGACAGATAGCGGACATGCTGACGGATATTGGCGCGCGCGGTGCGCAGGACCTTCGAATCGGGTGCCCCGCCGCCCTGGTCGGCCGGCAGCTGGAGTTTGACGATCAGCTCGCGGGTGATCGGACGGGTGACGTCGGCTTCCAGCTTGACAAGGAACCATTCCACCAGCCGACGGGTCTCGGCGCGACGGAACGGATCTTCGGCCAACAACCGCCGATCGCGCTTGAAGACACCGAAGGATTCATCGAGATACTCGGAAATCACATGCGGGCCGCACAGTGCATGGCCATGATCGGTGATCAGCACAGGCAGGGCGCCCGCCGGATTGATCTTGAGAAATTCCGGCCGCCTCTCCCAGTTGCGCTCCTCCGCGAGATCGGCATCAAAGTCGAGTTCGCCAAAACACAGGCGAATGAAGCGGGAAGCCGAGGAGACGGTGTGATGGTAGAGAAGTGGCATGAGGAGCGTTTTTACTTTGCTGTGTCCGGCTCAAGCCCCGGGCGCGGAGCTGGCCAGAATTCCTGAAAAGAAGCTATAGGGAATGGTCGCCATCAAGACAAGCGAATCACCGCGCCAACACATCTTCTTCGCACCACACGATGGCGTTTCCTGGCCCTTCGGAGACAGTTTTTCCATGACCGAATCGACACTGGTTGGCGCAGCTCTGCTCGGACTGATCGAGGGACTGACCGAGTTCATTCCGGTCTCGTCCACGGCGCATCTGCTGCTGGCGGGGCATTTTCTCGGCTTCCGCTCGCCCGGCAACAGTTTTGAGGTTCTCATCCAGCTCGGCGCGATTCTCGCCATCCTGACGGTCTACACAGCCCGTCTCTGGCGCATCACTGCGTCACTGCCCTCCAGCGCCCGGACCCGGCGGTTCGTCGGTGCCATTCTCCTGGCTTTCCTGCCCGCAGCGGTGATCGGTGCGCTGGCCCATGACTTCATCAAGACGGTCCTGTTTGAAAGTCCGATGACAATCTGTGTGGTGCTGATTGTCGGCGGCGTGGTTCTGTTGGCGGTGGACCGCATGAAGATCGAACCGCGTCACACCGACATCATGGATTATCCGCTGTCGCTCGCCTTCAAGATCGGCCTGTTCCAGTGCCTCGCCATGGTGCCAGGGACTTCCCGCAGTGGGGCCACCATCGTCGGCGCACTGCTGATGGGTGCAGACAAGCGGTCGGCGGCGGAGTTCTCGTTCTTCCTCGCCATGCCGACGATGCTGGGTGCGTTTACGCTCGATCTCTACAAGAACTATTCCCTGCTCGCACAGGACGATATTGTCGCGATCGTGGTGGGCTTCATCACTGCTTTCGTGGCCGGCGTCATCGTCGTGCGCAGTCTCCTCGACTTCGTCTCGCGCCACGGCTTCGCCCTGTTTGGCTGGTGGCGGATCGTGGTTGGCTTTGCCGGCCTGATCGGGCTGTGGGTGGTCGGCTGACTGAGCGCCAGAAGGGAACCACCTCGCGCGGTCAGATCGCGCGGGCGTTCAAGTCGGGCCTGACAGGATGTCGGGTGAGCTCAGCGCGCGGCCGGAGCGCAGAGCTCGACGCCATAGGCCGGATCGCAGCCCTTTTCCGCCTGGGCGACGCTGCGGGGTGCGAAAGCGGATGCGGAAAGAATTACGACAACTGAGAATGCGAATGCGGATATAACAGTCTTTGCCATGTCAGTGTCTGTCCCGATGTTTCTTGTGTTCGACAAGGCCCGGTTCTGTCCCGTTCCCTCTTCAGAGCCTCTCTGCCTTGGACAGATCGACCCTGAGACGAACCGGTCCGGCACCGCGTCAGCGGAGATAAACGCCAGCCCTTGGAAAAGGTTGCAGTCCCATACAAGCGGGCGCGAGGCCGGGCAAGGCGGATATGTCCAGATTTCACACTTCACCCGAGAAAACTTAAATCATCCCTAACCTTGGGATATTCCTGCCACACATCGACAAAACAGCTCAACGGCCAGTGGCCACAGACAGATGTCGAAGACGGCGCGGAAGTATCGGGCGGGCAGGCTGACCAGACCGGGCGGGTCGACCCAGTTTCATCCACCGATGCCCGCCAAAGGTATCCTTCAAATCATGATTGCCAGACTATAGCGCCGCGCATCCAGTCGGCTTCGCAAAGGCCGCTGTAAGACATTGAATGAATGAATGCACGTTACCGCACTCATGAATCCGTTTGTGCGCGACATGCATCAGCGACGCGGGTACCGGTGCCCACAGCCACCGTTCAGCATCTGTCAGGCCTTGTCGCCTGCGCCGGAGAACTGACCTGCAGGGCGATATCGCACAAGATAGGTGGGCAGGATGGATTCAAGCGTGGCAGGCTCGATGCCCATCCCCTCGAGCGTGCGGCCGTCGCGCACCGCTGTCTCGGAGACGACATTGTCGAGGCGGAGCAGCTTGACCTGATCGGCCGTGAGCGGCGGATCAATGAACGGAACCAGGCTTGCGACCGAGCCCATCAGGGATGCCAGACCGAAGGGCAGCGAAACCAGCAGACGCCGTCGCTGGATGACGACCAGCATTTCCTCCAGACATTCCCGGAAACTGAGAGCGCGCGGTCCGCCAAGTTCGTAGATGGTGCCAGGTTTGAGGGTGCCGTCGACTGAACGCGCCACCGCTTCGGCCACATCGCCCACATAGACCGGCTGAAAGCGCGTCCCGCCTCCGCCGATCAACGGCAGCGCGGGGGCAAAGCGGGCCATTTCGGCGAATTTGTTGAAAAACCCGTCCTCAGGTCCGAAGATGATGGACGGCCGCAGGATGACTGCCTCAGGCAATGTCTCAAGGATCGCGTCTTCCGCCAGGCCTTTGGTGCGGGCGTAGTCGGATTGCGACCCGGCATCGGCACCGATGGCCGACACATGGGTCAGCGTCGCGCCTGCCGCTCTGACTGCCTCGGCGATAGCGCGAGCGCCCAAATCCTGTACGGCGTCAAAACTGTTGCGACCTGATTGGAACAGGATGCCGACACAGTTGACCGCATGATCGGCACCTTCGACCGCACGATCGACGGAATCGCGGTAGCGCAGATTGGCCTGTACGGCGACGATCTGGCCAACGTCGCCGAGCGGCTGCAGGTGAATGGCAAGGTCTGGCCTGCGGACTGCGACACGGATGCGATAGCCGCGGCGGGCAAGCGCGCGGACCACGTGCCGTCCGACGAAACCCGAACCGCCGAAAACTGTGACGAGGCGGGGTTGATTCATGGTCTGCATCGGGCACTCCTGTGATGACATGCCGGAACCCGGCGTCTTCACTTCAATTTAATCAGTTTCGCAGATCAGGTGAAGTCCAAAGACGGTCTGCGGCCATCAGCCGCCATAGCCTTCCACCACAATCAGTTCGCCGTCCGAAAAGGCACGTCGGATGGTCGATGCCTTCTGGTAGGTTTCGCTGTGAAAGCAGGCGAGTGCCGCATCGTAACTTGGAAATTCGATGACGACATTGCGCGACCGCGCGGCACCTTCGACCGCTTCGAGCCGGCCGCTGCGGACGAGAAATCTGGCCCCGAATTCCGCGTAAGCGGGCGTCGCCGCCTCGATATACCGCCGATAGCCTTCAGGGTCGTGGACGTCGATGCGGCCGATCCAGTATCCTTTTGGCATATCCGGTTCCCCCAACCTAAAAACCCGCCATTTCAGCGGTGATTGCGCGCGCGGCCTTCCTGGGATCAGCAGCGCCGGTGACGGGCCTTCCGACGACGAGATGGCTCGCTCCGGCTGCAAGCGCCGAAGACGGAGTCATGACGCGTTTCTGGTCACCCCTGTCGCCGCCTTCGGGCCTGATCCCGGGTGTGACAATTGCCATGGACGGGCCGACCATGGCTCTGACCGCAAAAGCCTCCTCGGCCGAACACACGATGCCGCCCATGCCGGCGTCCCTAGCCTGCGCTGCCCGATGGCGCACCAGGCTCTTTGCATCGCCGGTATAGCCAGCGTCAGCGATATCGGCATCGTCCATGGACGTGAGCACGGTGACGCCAAGCAAGCACAGCGATGAGCCGCGCGCCGCAGCCACCGCAGCCGCCATGGCTTTCGGATAGGCATGGATGGTCAGCATGTCGACGCCGATCCGGGCGATTGCCTCCACGCCCTTGGCGACGGTGGTGTCGATGTCGAGAAGCTTCATGTCGAAAAAAACCCGCTTGCCGCGGGCTTTGAGTTCATGGATGAGGCCCATTCCTCCGGAGAAGGCAAGCTGGTGGCCGATCTTGTAGAACGAGACGCTGTCGCCGAGATGGTTGACAAGGTAAACCGCGTCCTCGACGGACGCGACGTCCAGGGCGACGATCAGGCGGTCATCTGCGGCGGCCGGATCGCAATCGCGGACATAGAGAGGCTCTGCGGCCATGGCTGTTCTCCTTTGCGGCGAGTGGATTGACTTTGACATTTGGTCTCCATTTTCGGGTCGCGCCCGATACCCGATGTCAAATTCGAAAAACCCACTCCGATCATAAGCTTGCCAGTGGTTTTTCCAAGTCTGACGTGCCCTCAGGCGCATGCGGTAACGCGATGCAAATGCTGGATAGAAACCACGTGCGCGCTCGTCGCACACCCGCGCCCGCGCCGCAAGCCCCGGCAGGCGGCCAGAAGCCCGGACCGACACGTCAGGCTGCGTCCATCTTCATGGCACAATGGGCGATGAGCGAGCCGCAGGTTTTTTGCAGCATGGCAGCCGTGGCCTCGTCCTTGATCCGGCCCTCCTCGTCAAAGCCGTTCGCCGCCCCGCCGATCGAACATTGCTCGGAGATGACCTGGGTGCCCACATTCATCATCACCGAACGGAGATGATAAAGACCGCGGATGCCCGCGAACTTGCCATTGGAGGCTGAACCCAGCGCCACGGTCCGATCCGCCCAGGGCTTGAACGGACGCTCAGCGTCGTGGCTGATCAGACTGACCCAGTCGATCGCGTTTTTGAGCAGAGGCGGGATGGATGAATTGTATTCCGGGCTACACAGAAAGACGCCGTCATGGGCGGCGACAAGACGACCGAGCTTCATGGCGTTTTCGGGAATGCCGCTGTGGTTTTTCAGATCCTCGTCGACGATGGGCAGAGGATAGTCGGCAAGCGAAATACGGGTGACATCGGCACCCTGGACCGCCAGTTCCAGTGCCGCAGCGGCGGCGAGGGATGCATTGAAGGAACCGGTTCTGATGGAACCGGGAAAAACCAGGATGCGCGGGTTCATGAAAGTGCTCCAGACTACGGCGCCGCCCATCCAGTCGGATGCGTGAATGCCGCTATAAAACATTGAATGCAGGCATGAGCGTTATTGCACAAATGAATCCATTTGTGCGCGACATGCATTCATTCAGAGCGGTACGGCGACATTCACGCGTTTGAAAAGACGCGCGGCGCTGTACTGGCTGCGTCGATAGACCCAGATGCGGGCTGGGGGGACGTTTCGGATGATGAAGTCGTGAGCGGCGACGGTGTAGGACCCCCGACCAGGGGCGATCGGGGACGCAGCGCCATAGGAGAACTGCACCACCGGACCGCCCTCGACCACGCGGTCAAGCAGATCCTCGAGCAGTGCTACACGCCTGTCCATCGGAAAGTTGAGCAGCGGCAGCCCGGAGACGACCGAATCGAAGATGAGCGTCCGCTGCTCGCCGAGCGTCGCATCAAGATCAAACGCATCGCCGCGCAGAAAATGGACACCGGGAAGATCGTCGCTCAGGCGGTCAAAAAACTCCTGGGAATACTCGATTGAAAACAGCCGCTCAGGCTCGACGCCCCGGCTCAGGATCGCCCGTGTGATGACCCCCGTTCCCGGACCGAGTTCAAGAACAGGCAGCCCGGACCCGGGGTTGACGAGGCTCGCCATGCTGCGGGCAGCGGTGAGCGAGGTCGGCATGATCGACCCCACCGTACGCGGACCGTCCATCCAGCCTCTGAAAAAGCGGATCTCCTCGTCGAACTTGCGCGCGAAACGCCGGGATAGATTGAAAGTCACAGCACACTCCAAACGGTTGACTTTGGCTTCCCCGCCTGGATCACGAGACCGCCCTTTTCTCATCAAGGGCAGCACGGCGAAAAAACAAGCCGGGCCGAAGCCGCGAGTGGTTTTTATCCAACATTTGCATCCCGTTGCCGCATGCTCTCATGCAAATGTTGGAATCAGAAAAACCACTAATCGGTCAACGTATCGAAAAACCCCTTCATGCGGGAAAAAAAGCCAGCCGATTCGGGGCTGTTCTCCTTTGATGACAGCGCATGGAACTCGGTCAGGAGTTCACGCTGGCGCTTGCTCAGATTTTGCGGCGTTTCAATCGAGATCCGGATATAGAGGTCACCGATCTGCGCGGAGCGAAGCACCGGCATCCCCTTGCCGCGCAGCCTGAGTTCCTTGCCCGGCTGGGTCCCTTCAGGAACAGCCACGCGCGACTTGGTTCCGTCCATGGTCGAGATCTCGAACTTGCCGCCAAGTGCGGCGGTGGTCATGGAAATCGGCACCGTACAGAACAGATCTGCGCCTTCACGCTGGAAGAAGGCATGCGGCTTGACTGACAGGAAGATGTAGAGATCGCCCGCCGGGCCGCTGCGCAAGCCGGCCGCTCCTTCGCCCGAAAGCCTTATCCGGGTGCCATCCTCGATGCCAGCGGGAATGTTGACCGACAGCGAACGTTCCTCGGTGATGCGCCCCTGCCCTGCGCACTTGCCGCACGGGTCTGAAATGGTCTGGCCGCGGCCCTGGCAGGTTGGGCAGGTCCGTTCGATGGAGAAGAAGCCCTGCGCCGCGCGCACGCGGCCGCTGCCGCCGCAGGTGTTGCAGCTGGTCGGCTTGGTTCCCGGCTTGGCGCCGCTGCCTGAGCAGAGGTCGCAAGTGATCGATGTCGGCACGCGGATCTGGGCTGTCTTGCCGCTGTAGGCTTCCTCGAGCGAGATCTCCATATTGTAACGCAGGTCTGCCCCACGCTCGCGACCACCCGAGCGGCGACCCCGGCCGCCTCCCATCATGTCTCCGAAAATGTCTTCGAAAATGTCGGAGAAACCGCCGCCCATGCCGCCTGCACCCATGCCGCCGGGGCCGCCCTGCTCGAAAGCGGCGTGGCCGAAGCGGTCATAGGCTGCCCGCTTCTGCGGATCCTTCAGCATCTCGTAGGCTTCGTTGATTTCCTTGAATTTGCGCTCGGCGTCGGCGTTGTCGGGATTGCGATCCGGGTGGTATTGCATGGCCAGTTTGCGGAAGGTGCTCTTGAGCTCCTTTTCGTCCGCTCCGCGCGCCACACCAAGCGTCTCGTAATAGTCTGGCTTGGCCATCGTATCCGTAGGTCTCTCTTCCGGGGGCGCCGACGCCAGAACTGGCAAGCCGGTCGCGCAAGGCTGGGGAACCGTCCTGCTACTGATACAAGACGAGAGTTCGCGTTTTCAGACAGTTTTCGTGATGTAGTCATTTGCCGCGCAAAATTCCAGCCCGGGTTCCCCTGAATACCGCTGTTCAGACGACAGGAGTGCCCGCTGCTTTTGTCAGGGCAATCTCGTCATCCGAGCCCTCCCTCCACCGTCCCTGCCGGCCCTCGCCAAAACGGGGTCAATTGCGTTTAAGGGAAGCGGGAAGACAGCGAGCGGTCAGAGTGAAAAAGCCGGAACGACGCGGTGGATGACCGACATCAACCTCATTGCAAAAGGGACCCCCGGACAGGGGCCCCTGACTTTGAACGAAGGCCTCGAGATGGCATCACGCCGATTTCTTGCGGTCGCTGTCGTCCTTGACCTCCTCGAAGTCCGCATCAACCACCTTGTCGCCGGCCTCGCCATCCGATCCAGCCGCTTCGGTCTGGCTGGATTCGTAGATCGCCTGGCCGAGCTTCATGGAGACTTCCATCAGCGTCTGGCTGCGAGCCGAGATGGTATCGGGATCCGGATCGGCGGCCTCCACAGCCTCCTTCAGCGCGGCGATGGCTTCGCTGATGGCGGTGCGGTCCTCAGCGGTCACCTTGTCGCCATAGTCCTTGAGCGACTTCTCCGAGGAGTGAATGAGGCTTTCGGCCTGGTTCTTCGCCTCGACCACGGCACGGCGCTTCTTGTCCGTATCCGCATTGGCCTCGGCTTCCTTGATCATCGTGTCGATATCGGAGTCCGACAGTCCACCGGACGCCTGAATGCGGATCTGGTGCTCCTTGCCGGTCCCCTTGTCCTTGGCCGACACATTGACGATGCCGTTGGCGTCGATGTCAAAGGTGACTTCGATCTGCGGTACGCCGCGGGGTGCGGGCGGAATACCGGCCAGGTCGAAACGGCCAAGGCTCTTGTTGTCGACCGCCATCTCGCGCTCACCCTGGAACACGTTGATGGTCACCGCGTTCTGATTGTCCTCGGCGGTGGAGAAGACCTGGCTCTTCTTGGTCGGAATGGTGGTGTTGCGGTCGATGAGACGGGTGAACACGCCACCAAGGGTTTCGATGCCGAGCGAGAGCGGGGTCACGTCGAGCAGCAACACGTCCTTGACGTCGCCCTGCAGCACGCCGCCCTGAATGGCGGCACCGAGTGCCACAACTTCATCGGGGTTGACGCCCTTGTGGGGCTCCTTGCCGAAGAAATCCTTTACAACCTGCTGGACCTTGGGCATGCGCGTCATGCCGCCGACGAGAACAACCTCGTCGATCTCCGCGGCCTTCAGACCTGCATCCTTGAGTGCCGCCTTCATCGGGTCGATCGTCCGGCTGACGAGATCGTCCACCAGGCTTTCGAACTTTGCGCGCGACAGCTTCATGGTCAGATGCTTGGGGCCGGCGGCATCGGCCGTGATGAACGGCAGGTTGATTTCGGTCTGCGCTGACGAGGACAACTCGATCTTGGCCTTCTCGGCGGCTTCCTTGAGACGCTGAAGCGCGAGCTTGTCCTTCTTCAGGTCGATGCCCTGCTCCTTCTTGAACTCGTCGGCCAGGTAGCCGACCAGGCGCATGTCGAAATCCTCGCCCCCCAGGAAGGTGTCGCCGTTGGTCGACTTGACTTCGAAAACGCCGTCGCCAATCTCAAGAATCGAGACGTCGAAAGTGCCGCCGCCCAGATCATAGACGGCAATCGTCTTGCCTTCCTTCTTGTCGAGGCCATAGGCGAGTGCTGCAGCGGTGGGCTCATTGATGATGCGCAGAACCTCAAGGCCGGCGATCTTGCCTGCATCCTTCGTCGCCTGGCGCTGGGCGTCGTTGAAATAAGCGGGAACTGTGATGACGGCCTTGTCGACCTTCTCGCCGAGATAGGCTTCGGCGGTTTCCTTCATCTTCTGAAGCACCATGGCCGCGATCTGCGAGGGCGAATAGCTCTCGCGGTCGGCCTGCACCCAGGCGTCGCCATTGTCGGCGCGCACGATCTTGTAAGGGACAAGTTCCTTGTCCTTGCCCACGGCCTTGTCGTCGTAGCGGCGACCGATCAGACGCTTGACAGCGAACAGTGTGTTTTCCGGATTGGTGACGGCCTGGCGCTTGGCCGGCTGTCCCACCAGA
Organism: Hyphomicrobiales bacterium; assembly: GCA_038325465.1. Classification (GTDB taxonomy): domain Bacteria; phylum Pseudomonadota; class Alphaproteobacteria; order Rhizobiales; family Rhizobiaceae; genus Hoeflea. The sequence goes on from JBBQJA010000045.1 coordinate 26,375, forward strand.
CGCTCGCCGTCTTCGGTGAAAGCCACCATCGAGGGCGTGGTGCGGGCACCTTCAGCATTTTCGATCACCCGCGCTTCCTTGCCGTCCATGACAGCCACGCAGGAGTTGGTCGTTCCAAGATCGATACCGATAACTTTAGCCATGTCTTTTCTCCTTGAAGCGAGCTGCCGGGACCCGGTCAGGCGTTCCCATCGACAACCCCTAACGGGACAACAATTCAGAAAGGCCGGGGGATCCGGAGTTTCCATTCGCTGGCGCGCGAGACCCCGAACAAGACCCCGGCGCTGCCATCTCGGCTATATAAGAGCGGCTCTGATCGACTGCAAGCCGCCCGTATGTCGACCATCGGGCTAAAACGGGCGCTGGTCTGCGTTAATTGCCCATGATGATATCGAGAAGCGTGGTGTTGGCAACACCAGAGCGGGAGGACGGATATGCGCTGATGTCGGAGGGCGGAACCGGGCCGTCCGACCGGGTCGCAGAGGTGGCGTCGGGGGACACTGGACCAGGCGCGAGACCATTGACCAGACCGACGATGGGATCGGCAGGTCCGCCCGGGGCCGCCTCTACACCGATGGTGACGGCAGGACTGTCTTGGCCCATCGGCAGGAAAGCGGCGGGCACACCAGCATGGGCGATCTGCATATAGGCATGCCAGGCTTCAGCCGGCAGGCCGCCGCCGGTCACCTTTTTCATCGGTCGGCCGTCGTCGTTGCCGAACCAGATCCCAGTGACGAGATTGGCGGTGTATCCGACAAAGAGCGCATCGCGGAAGGACTGACTGGTGCCCGTCTTGCCGGCCACCTGCCAGCCATCGAGCCGCGCCTTGCGTCCGGTGCCCGCTTCCACGACCTCGCTCAGCATACGGTTCATCATGGCCGCTACCGCCGGATCGATGACCTGCAGCGGAGCTGCCCGGGACCTATCGTAGAGGACCTGCCCGTCCAGCGTCGAAACCCGGCGGATGACATGCGGGGCAGCTGCAAAGCCGCCATTCATGAACGGCGCGTAGGCGGAAGTCAGCTCCATCAACGTGACTTCAGACGTGCCGAGCGCGATGGAGGCGTTGGCCTGCATGGGCGACTTGATGCCCAGGCGGCTGGCGGTTTGGATGACTCGGCGCGGACCCACTTCCATGGTGAGCTGGGCAGCTATGGTATTGAGCGACTGGCTGAGCGCCTGGGTGAGGGTTACCTCGCCCCGGTATTTCTCATCGTAATTTTCGGGTGTCCATTTGCCGATCCGGACCGGGGCGTCGTTGCGGACCGAACGGGGCGTGCGGCCAAGTTCGAGTGCTGCGGCATAGACGAAGGGCTTGAAGGCCGAGCCGGGTTGGCGGTGGGCACCAGAGGCGCGGTTGAACTGGCTCAGCGCATAGTCCTTGCCTCCGATCAGGGCGCGGATGGCGCCGGTGCCGTCGATGGAGACGAGCGCACCTTCGCTGACGTCGAGCGAAGCACCCTTGGTGTCGATTGCCGCGCGGATGACAATCTCGCCTTCGGCTTGAAGATGCAGATCGACAGTGGTGTCGACAAGCACATCCTGCGTCACCGGTCCGCCGATGAGCTTGGGCAACTGTTCCATGACGAGATCGGCGACGAAATTCTCCGATCCGGTCCAATAGCTCTTGGCGTGGATGGTGGGGTTGGTCAGCGCCGTGGCGGTCTCGCTGTCGGTGATGAACCCGGCATCGCCCATGGCTGCGAGCACGACCTGCGCCCGGGCTTCGGCCGCCTCCGGATCGCGTGCCGGCGAGAGCCGCGACGGGGCTTTCAGCAGACCTGCCAGAAGGGCAGCTTCGGCAAGGCTCACATCCCGCGCGGACTTGCCGAAATAACGCCGGGACGCGGCCTCGACGCCATAGGCGCCTGATCCGAAATAAACCCGGTTGAGATACATCTCGAGGATCTGGTCCTTGGTGAACTTGTGCTCGAGCCAGAAGGCCAGCAGCACCTCCTGGACCTTGCGCTCAAGCGTCCGCTCGGGGGAGAGGAACAGGTTCTTGGCCAACTGCTGGGTCAGCGTCGACCCTCCCTGCACCATACGCCCGGCCATCACATTGGCAGACATGGCACGGGCAAGCCCGACCGGATCGATCCCGAAATGGCTGTAGAAGCGCCGATCCTCAATGGCGATGACCGCCTGGGGGATATGGGGTGCCATATCGCCGAGCAGACGCGCCTCGCCACCAGTCGCACCCCGGTTTGCCAGGATCTCGCCGCGCACCGACACGATTTTCACGTTTGGAGGCCGGTCGGGTACCGACCAGGTGGCGGCATTGGGCATGCGCGCGCCATAGAAGGCGACGAGACCCGAGACCCCGATGGCAGCCCAGATGCCCAACACGAAACACCAGTAGACAAGGCCGCGCAGGGCTGGCCCTAAGCCTCGGCGACCGGCGCTGCGCGCCCGTCGTCTGCCGCGGCCACTTTTCCCTGGTCCGCCACGTCGGCGCGGCGTTTGGGGACCCGACGCGCCAGCCACCCGCTCGTCTGCCACGGAGCGCCGCGCACCTTTGCCACGTCCACCTTCGAAAGAGGGTTCGATGCGTTCGCCTCTGGTTGTCCTGCGCGCCATGACTGTCCGGTGGATGGTTTCGGGATAAAGCCGCTCCACCGTAAATGCGGCGGTTTAAGGGGTGGTTAAGGAAACTTCCGACAGGCCTGATGCGCCGGTCATGCGGCGAGCGCGTCGAGAATCCTGATCCAGGAACGGATGCCCTTGTGGAAGGATCTGAGCTCGTATTTCTCGTTGGGCGAATGGATGCGGTCATCGGCGAGGCCAAAGCCCACCAGCAGCGACTGCATGCCGAGCAGGGTCTGGAAATCGCCGACAATCGGTATCGAGCCGCCCATGCCGATCATCACTGCGGGTTTCGGCCACTCGTCGGACAGCGCGCGGCGCGCGGTGGTCAGCACAGGTGAATCATAGGGAAGCTGGATGGCGCGCGAGCCGCCGTGGGGCTTGAAGGTGACCGAGCAGTCGGCCGGTATGGCGGCTTCGACATAGGCACGAAAGGTCGCCCGGATGGCTGCGGGATCCTGTTTGCCGACGAGGCGGAAGGAGACTTTGGCCGAGGCCTGCGCGGCGATGACGGTTTTGAACCCATCGCCGGTGTAGCCCCCGATGATGCCGTTGACCTCGGCGGTCGGCCGGGCCCAGGTCAGTTCCAGCACCGAACGGCCTGTCTCGCCAGCAGGAATGGACAGCCCGATTTCACCGAGGAAGCTCTCGGCGGTGCGGCCCAGCGTGTCCCAGGAGGCCAGCACCTGGCTCGGGGTTTCCTCGACCCCCTCATAGAAGCCCGGCAGCGTCACGTGGCCGGTCTCGTCGTGCAGACCGGCGAGAATTTTGGCAAGGATATGAACCGGATTGGCCGCAGCACCGCCGAAATAGCCCGAATGGAGATCGCGGTCAGCCGCCTTGATGGTCACTTCCTCGCCGACCAGCCCGCGCAGGCCCGCTGAGATGGCGGGCGTATCGGCGTCCCACATATTGGTGTCGCAAACCAGCGCGCACCCGGCCTTGAGCTCCGCCGCATTCGCCTCAAGAAACGGCTTGAGCGACGGCGAGCCCGATTCCTCCTCGCCTTCGAACAGAATGGTCACCCGGCAGGGCAGCGCGCCGTCAGCTGATTTGTAGGCCCGGCAGGCCTCCACAAAGGTCATCAGCTGTCCCTTGTCGTCGGAAGACCCACGCCCGGTGATGACCTGCCTCCCGGGCGCAACTTCCTTGAGAGCGGGCTCGAAGGGAGCGGCCTGCCATTCGGCCAGCGGATCGACCGGCTGGACGTCGTAATGACCATAAAACAGGACATGCGGCGCATTGGCTGTGGCACCTTTATGGTGGGCCACAACCATCGGGTGGCCCGGGGTGTCACGCAGCGTGGCCTCGAACCCGAGCGCCGTCAGCTCGTCGACCAGCCATTGCCCGGCGCGGCGGCATTCGGGCGCGTAGACCGGATCGGTGGAAATGGACTTTATGCGCATGAGGGCGAACAGGCGCGCAAGGCTCTCCTCAAGCCCTCTGTCAGCGAAGGCGAGGACGGTATCAAGGTCGGACATGAATTTCGCTCCGGATGGGACTCAGCTCGCCCGATCCTAATGCATGTCGCGCACAAATGGACTCATTTGTGCGATAATGGACATGCATCCACTCAAAGCGTTACAGCGTCCTTTGCGCATCCGATTGGATGCGCGGCGCTGTCATGCATGTCGCGCACAAATGGACTCATTTGTGCGATAATGGACATGCATCCACTCAAAGCGTTACAGCGTCCTTTGCGCATCCGATTGGATGCGCGGCGCTGTCGTGCATGTCGCGCACAA
>JBBQJA010000046.1:0-30059 GCA_038325465.1 Hyphomicrobiales bacterium
GAGTTCCCTCCCGCGGAATAGACCTCGCCGGTGATGCCCCATTTGGGGGTCGCCAGGCTCGGGGTAAAGCTCGCAAAGGTGACAATGAAGCCGCCACCATCAAGAGCTGTGATCGAAGCCTGCTGCTCGTTTTCTCGCTCACTCGTGTTGATCTGGAATTCGCCGGACACCGCGACGCCGAAGCGATCGTAAATCCGTCCGATGATATCGTTGAAAGGTCCGGATCCTGCGCCGTTTGCCGGGTCAGCATCCGAAGTCCAAACGACCAGAAAATTGCCATTGGTCAGCTGAACGACCTGTTGGGAAAACTGCGAATTGTCATTGCCGTCGGAATCGAACGTGTTGACTTTGAATTCGTTGAGCCATTCGAGCGTTGGCATGTGAAGGTCTCCCGTCGTTCACAGGGCCACAAAGACGTTCGCGCACCGCGACAGTCCAGCGATCAGTTTCAGGCCCCACCAAGCAGTGTACTCACCCTCACAATGTCCGCATACCCTGATTGGGGTATGCGGCACTTATCGTGAGCCGAAGGGGGCTTTCGGGCCTGCCGGGAAAACACCGGCCATCGGCGCTGTCCGCTCGACGCTGACCCATCCTGGCCGCGTTGTTTTCAAGAGCGCTCCTATAAATGCTCTTGAATTTCAAGGGTGTTTGAACCGCGACTGCTCTTGTCAATTGGCTCGGGGAGGCCGTTAAATCACGTTCTTCGCCACCTGAGCACCGAGTTTCATGACCCTCGTCGACGACGCGATCATCCACAAAATCCACGCCTGCGCCACAGGGGAGTTGCCATGGGAGACGGCGTTGCAGCCAATCATGGGCTTGATCGAAACGAAATGCGCAGGTGTCGTCCGCCACTCGATCGCGCCAGCTGGGGCGGAGGTTTTGGCGCAAATCGATGTCGATCCAAAAACGGAAGCTGCCTGTGTCCGGGAATACGTGCACAAGAACCCGGTGTTGAGTTGCCTTTCGGCAATGCCGCTCGGCTATATCACCTATGGCTCTGGTGCGTTGGACGAACGGCACTTTCTTGCAAGCTCGTTTTACAACGATTGGCAGGTTCCTGCCGGCTGCGCAGACAATCTCGCCATCTCGATTGCGCGTCGCAATAGGGAATTCGTGCTCCTGTCGTTGCCGAGCGATCTGTCGCGCGAGCTGTACACACCTGACGACATGGCCGTCATCAGGCCCCATGTCCAGCATCTGGTCCGCTCCTTCAACATCTGACTCCGTCTGACGTCGGCTTAGCAGCAGACGCAACGGGTGGATGAAGCACTCGACCAGATCAGCAAGGGATTGATTATCCTGGGCGAGGACCGGGTGATCCTCCATGCCAACAAGAATGCCGAACGCCTGCTCGCCGCCAATGCGGAAAGCGTGGTCGGATCGCGCGGCAGAACAACGGTAAGCGACACGGCGGGGCCCAACAGCTTTACCGGTCAGGGCTCCGCCGACACATTCGCAAGTTCGGCGGGGATCGACGTTTTCGCGGGGGGGCTTGGCAACGACACGCTCGATCTGTCGAGCCGGGGGGCAGGTGTCACCGTCCGGTTGACTTCAGGTTTCGTGCGGGGAGGGGGCAGCGACATCATCACCTTGAGCGGGGTGGAGAATGTCACGGGGACGGCTTTTGACGACCACATCATCGGCACATCCGGCGCCAACATCCGGCGCCAACATCCTGCGCGGCGGTGAGGGTGATGACAGGTTGAATGGTGGATCGCGTGACGATATTCTGGACCGACGAACCGGAGCCAACCGCCTGCGCGGCGGCGCCGCCAGGGACACCTTCATCATCCAGAACGACGGAGAAACTGACACCATCCTCGATTTCCAAAACGGTCTCGACCTGATCGATCCGAGAAGCAGCGGCGTGGGCTTGCTAGATCAACTTTTCATTGAGCAGTCGGGCTTGCACACAACAATCCTGATCGCCGGCTCGTTGGCCGCTGCGGTCGTGGTTGAGAACGTCGCCGCCGGCTTGTTTGACACGAGTGACTTCATCTTCAACTGACCGGGATCGGTTTTTGGGCCAGGGAGGCGCGCTGCCTTGAGCTGAACCTGCCTGGACGTGGTCGGTATTGTGCGGATTTGCACAGACGCCACGCCTGGGTGACCCGAAAGTGAAACACGGCTGACACGCGCTGCGGTCAACGAACAAGGACACACAATGCCCATCCGTCTCTGGAATTCCTCCCTCCGCGTCAATGAAACCGATGTCGATCTGAATGGCAACGACCAGTTCGGGGCCAGGTCCGTCCAGCTTGATGACGGCACGATCCTGTTTGTCTGGACCACCAACAGCGACGCCGGATCCGGATCGCCTGTGGGGCGGGACATTCTCGCGCGCGTCTTCGATATCAACGGCATCCCCGTGACTGGGGAATACCGCGTCAACGGCCTGACAAGCCGACAGGAGAGCCTTCGCGACCTCGTGCTGCTGCCGAACGGCAAGATTTTCATGTCCTACTCGCAGAACGACGTGCCCCAGGCCACCAATGATTTCGACATCCGCTTCAATGTGCTCGACGCTGAAGGGCTGCGCGAAACGAGCGGCACGATCATCGCCGACACAGACACGTCGGACGCCGGAAGGGTGGCAGCGACGCTGGACGCCGCCGTCAACGGCGCAGGGCTGACGGCGGTTCTCTACCAGGAATTTAAACCGGGAGGCCTGTTTGCCTCCGGCACCATGTTCGTCAAGCTCAAGATCTACGACGCCAGCCAGACGCTGTTGAGAACGCAGTCGGTCACCTCCTTCATCATCGATTCTGGCAAGAACGAAGATTTCATGGGGGGCTCCATCACCGCTCTCGCGGATGGCAGCTTCGTCATCGCGCTCGCCGATGAGGACGAGGATCCGGGCACTCTGGTGGGCGACAGCCAGATCCTCCTCAAACGGGTTTCGGCCAACGGGACCCTGCAGCCCGGGACAAGCGTGGGTGCCGATCTGCCCAATGCCAGGCTCAGCGCACCTGCGGTGACGGCACTGGCGGGCAACGGCGACGCCTTGTCCGATGGCGGTTTCGCGTTGACCCACCTTCAGGGCTCGGGTTTCCAGCGGCTCGTGACGACAATCTTCAAAGCCGACGGCACAGTGCTGAGCCTCAACGCTCTTGCGGTCGATGACACCGGTGTCGCCGACCAGGCGAGCTTTGATGTTGTGGCGCTCGCCAACGGCGATCTCATGTATGTCTGGGTGCGCACGACAACCAACCAGGTGGTGGCGCGCGTTCTTCAAACGCTTGAGCCGAACGGTTTCGAGTTCGGTGACACCCTCGTGCTCGCCGACTTCACCAACGGCCAGGCGTCACAGCCGTTTGATCTCAACGCCACCGTGCTTGAAGATGGCCGCGTATCGGTGAGCTTCACGTCGGTTGCCTCAAGCAATGCGGATGTCCGCTTTCTCATCGTTGACCCGCGCGATGCGCCCAATGCAGAGCCAGATTCCAGTGGCAACCAGGTGGGCACACCGCTCAACGACAGCTTTACGCTGGCGCAAGGGACAGTTGACGTCTATGGCGGGCGCGGCAATGACCGGATTTCGCTATCTGCGTCGCAGGTTGACACCTCCGATCTTTTTGACGGCGGGGCAGGCGTCGACACACTTGTCCTGACCACTGGCGAGTTTTTCAATTTCCGCGGTGAGACCCTCAACTCGATCGAGGAAATCGAATTTCTGGCCAGCGTGAATGGTCAACGCCGGTTCGGCCAGTTCTTTGCCTCCCAACTGGAGAGCGTCCTGATCATCGACTTTGATGCAAATCCCCGTGATATCGAACTGGTCGACGTCTTTATGGGTGGCCGCACCTCCGCCGATTTCCGGCTTCTGTCCTTGCAGGATTTTTCGGCAGCCGATGACCGTTTCGCGGTGTTCGGCGACAGCGACGCAGAATCGATAATCGGCACCAATTCCAATGATGTGCTGGTCGGGGCTGGCGGCAACGACGTGCTGAACGGTGCCGACGGCGACGATCTCATCGTCGGCGGATCCGGCGTTGACACGCTTGATGGCGGCATCGGTGTCGACACGCTCGACGTCAGCCAGGAAGGACTGGTCGCTGGCGCGCGGATCAATCTGGCGGCCGGAAACTTCAGCTATTTCGTCGCCTCCCCACCGGTTTTTGTCTCCGTCTTCGAGACGGCGGTCAATTTCGAAAAAGTCATTGCTACCGCTTTCGACGACATCATCACCGGCAGCGCCACAGCGCTCAGGCTGGAAGGCCGGGATGGCGACGATACGATCACCGGCAATGGCGGACCTGCCGAACTCATCGGCGGCAACGGCAATGATCTCCTCATCGGGGATTTTTCCACAGTTGGCTACGACGGGGGTGCCGGAAATGACACCATTCGGATGACGGGCAACCTGTCCTTTGGCATCGATCTGAGGGCCGGCGTGCTCAGCAACGGACTGACCGGCACCCCCAACCGGCCCATCGTTTCAGTCGAAAACGCCATCGGTGGAGATGCCGCAGACCGGATCGTGGGAACATCTGGACGCAATCGGCTCGAAGGCGGGGGCGGTGACGACACGCTGCGTGGGGGCGGCGGCGTGGACGATTTCAACGGCGGACAGGGCATCGACACCGTCGATCTTTCAGACTCGACTTCCTTCTGGGTCATCGACCTTGATGCCCAAACGGCCACCGTCACCTCCGTGACCGGCAAAGCGACAGCGGTTGACTTCCTGGGTGTGGAAAACGTGATTGCCTCGCGCCGGCACACCGTCGTCAGAGACGATGACGGCAACACGACCTTCACCGGATCCAGTGCGAAGGATACCTTTCGCTCCATTGGCGGCAAGGACATCTTTATCGCCGGTTTTGGTGTCGACACACTCGATTTCTCCGAGCGGGAGTTCGGCGTCACGGTGCGTGGTTCGTCCGGCATTTCGTTCAGGGACAGCGCGACGGTGGTCGTCTTTTCCAGCGTCGAGAACTTCACCGGGACGGCTTTCGACGACGACATGACCGGCACCGTCGGCCGCAATGTGATGATCGGCGGAAGCGGTGCCGACAAGATCCGCAGCGGCTCCGGAGATGACATCATCGAAGGTGGCCCCGGCGATGACAATCTCGGCGGCGGCGGCGGCAAGGATCGCTTCGTGCTGGCAAGCGACGGCTCGACCGATACCATCATCGATTTCGAGGACGGTGTTGACCTCCTCGATCTGCGTGGAACCGGGGCTAATTCAGTGGCCGACATCCGGGTTGAGCAGGCAGGCAGCAATGTGGTGATGTTCGTCGCCGGTGCGATCACACCCTTCGCCATCCTACAGAGCCAATCCACAGGCTTCTTCGACGAGGCGGACGCACTGTTCTCATGACGTCTGGCTTTGAATGACGCCAGACCTTGCCTGATGTCCGCCTGGAACTCATCAGTTTCCGGGACGGGACCGGACGCGGGCGACCGCGTCAATCCTGGCAACGGCACCGGCTGGTGGCGCGTGCCACCCTGGCGTCGGGCAAACGCCGCTGTCTCCAACCAAAAAAACGCCCCGTGAGGGGCGCTTTGATTTTTCGAACAGCTGTTGGTCAGCCTCGCTTGGAAACCGGGACGTATTGCCGCTCTGCTTCCCCGACATAGAGTTGGCGAGGGCGCCCGATGCGTTGGCTCGGATCCTCGATCATTTCGCTCCACTGAGCGATCCATCCGGCTGTCCGGGCCAATGCAAAGAGAACAGTGAACATGGTGGTGGGAAAGCCGAGCGCCTTGAGGGTGATGCCCGAGTAGAAATCGATGTTCGGGTAAAGCTTTTTCTCGATGAAATACTCGTCAGTGAGCGCAATGCGCTCGAGCTCCATGGCGACTTCGAGCAGCGGATCGTCTTTGATGCCGAGTTCGCCCAGAACTTCATGCGTTGTCTTCTGCATGATCTTGGCGCGCGGGTCATAGTTTTTGTAGACGCGGTGGCCGAAGCCCATCAGCCGGAACGGATCATCCTTGTCCTTGGCGCGGGCAACAAATTCAGGGATGCGCTCAACCGAGCCGATTTCGGCCAGCATCTTGAGCGCAGCCTCATTGGCACCTCCGTGAGCTGGTCCCCACAGGCAGGCGATGCCAGCGGCGATACAGGCAAACGGATTGGCACCTGAAGAACCGGCGAGGCGCACGGTCGAAGTGGACGCGTTCTGCTCATGATCGGCATGAAGGACGAAGATCCGGTCCATAGCCCGCGACAACACCGGATTGACCACATACTCCTCGCAGGGAACGGCAAAGCACATGCGCAGGAAGTTCGAGGCATAGTCGAGATCGTTCTTCGGATACACGAAGGGCTGTCCGATGTGATATTTGAAGGCCATGGCCGCAAGTGTCGGCATCTTGGCGATCATTCGCATGGAAGCAACCATGCGCTGGTGCGGGTCGGTGATGTCGGTGGAGTCGTGATAGAAGGCGGACAGAGCGCCGACGCAGCCGCACATCACCGCCATCGGATGAGCGTCACGGCGGAAGCCGGTGAAGAACCGGGACATCTGTTCATGCACCATGGTGTGGCGCGTGACGCGATAGTCGAAATCGGCCTTCTGCGAAGCGGTTGGCAGCTCTCCGTACAGCAGAAGATAGCATACTTCGAGGAAGTCGCCGTGTTCGGCCAATTGGTCGATGGGATATCCGCGGTGCAGCAGGATTCCCTCATCGCCGTCGATGAAGGTGATCTGCGATTCACACGACGCCGTGGACGTGAAGCCGGGATCATAGGTGAAAGCGCCGGTTTCCTTGTAGAGTGTGCCGATGTCCACCACATCGGGGCCAATCGTTCCGCTCTTGACGTTGAAACTGATTTCCTTGCCGTCGAGGATGAATTTTGCGCTTTTGGTAGCCATGGCTTGTCCTTCCAAAATGGCCGGGCCCAAACCTGCCGGCTTGGCACGGTGGATGACTGTCAGGTTTTGCTATACGATTTGAACGGACCTGCCAAGCTACGCGCGAGGCGAATTGTGCATTGCGGCGAATGCAGCGCAATGTCGCCCTCCGAAAACGATTGATGCGATAACCGCATGAATTGACTTCATGATTTTCCGGGCGGACGCGGCTGGCGGATTGCATCCGCCAATGCCGGATTTCCACCACCGACAAACGCGCAATGGTTGCATTATCTGATCAATCAAGTGTAGTCTCGACCTGAGGCCGGAGGTGCCTGCCAAGTCCTTCACTCCGGTTGAAGGCTCGTGGATGAATTTGGGGCAAAACAGGCAAGGGAGGGCGCATGTGGGAGATGCTGTGTCCACCGCGAATTCTGCATCCACGCTGGTGAAGACCGCGCCTGTGGCTGGCCATGACCGCCTCGTGCAGTCTCCTGGCCGGTTGACACGCCTGCCCACGGCCGTTGGTCACGGCAGCGCTGCGATCCTCCGTCCGGGGTTGGCGGAAGTCCGGCGGGCAATTACTGCCGAGCGGGGAAGGGGTCTCGCGTTCCTGATGCTCCCGGTCCTCATGGGTGCCGGTGCTGCACTTTACTTCTCGCTTGATCGCGACCCGGACATGACCAAGGCCGGTCTCGCAGGATTGGCTTTGGTCGCCGCCTGGACAATTGCACGCTGGAATTGGCATCCCGCACGGCATCCGTTCGCGGCAGCACTCATCGTGCTTGCAGGATTTTGCGCCGCTCACGGGGAAACCGTGCTCAGTCCCGTCACGCTTCTTGATGCCGATGTCACCACGAGGGTTACCGGACGGGTGGAACAACACGAGATCGATGGCGCAGGCCGGGTTCGCTACCTGATTGCTGTGGAACGCACATCCGAACCAAGGCTGAGGCGGCCACCGGAACGGGTTCGTCTGGTGGTGCGGGCACGCCATGAACCGGTTCCGATCGGTGCGAGGATTTCCGGTGAAGCGCGGTTGATGGCCCCGTCCGGTCCTGCGCTGCCGGGCGGCTATGATTTCGGCTACCATGCCTTTGCGATCGGCACGGGTGCCAACGGGTTCTTTTTCCGGCCACCAGCCCTACTCGCAGCTCCTGAGCCCGCAGTCAGCGTCTTCGGGCGGCTTGCTGATGAAACGCGGCGGTTGCGTGGTGCGATCGCCGCGCGGATCCGCTCGGTCGTCCCCGGCGATCCCGGAGCGCTCGCCGCAACGCTCACGGTCTCTGACCAGCGGGGGATCAGCGAACCGGTGATGGAGGCTTTCCGGGCGACTGGTCTTGCCCATGTCCTGTCGATTTCCGGCCTGCACATGGCGCTTGCCGCCGGCACGCTCTATGTCGGACTGAGGCGGCTTTTCGCCCTGTTCCCGACCGCCGCCGAAGCTTATCCGGTCAAGAAGCTTGCCGCCGCCGGTGCCATTCTCGCAGCGACCGTCTATCTGTTCATTTCGGGCGCGAGCGTGCCCGCACAGCGCTCATGGCTCATGCTGATGGTGATGCTGGTCGCGGTGCTCGTCGACCGGCCGGCTCTCACCATGCGCAATGTGGCGTTGGCTGCGATCGTGGTGATCGTGCTGGCACCGTCTTCCGTCACCAGCCCTGGCTTTCAGATGTCGTTCGCCGCCACAGCAGCGCTCATCGCAGCCTATGGCGGCTGGGCGCGTCTGGCCCGCGCACGGAAACGGCGACCGACACAACGCCGCGGGCCCGCATCCATTCTTGTCCGGCTGGTGTCAACCATCGCCGGACTGCTCGCAACGGCGCTTGTGGCAGGGCTCGCCACCGGCATCTACTCAGCCTACCATTTTCACCGCATCGCCGCCTACGGCATGCTGGCGAACCTTCTCGCCATGCCGTTGGTCTCTCTCTTTGTCATGCCTGCGGGCGTGGCGGCGCTCTTGTTGATGCCATTGGGTCTCGACCGATTGCCATTGCAGATCATGGGGCTTGCACTCGACGGGGTGGTCAGGGTCGCGGTCTTTGTTGAAAGCCTCGGCGGGGACGTCGTCGTCGGTCGTCTCGGATTTGGGATCCTGCTGACGGCTACCCTTGGTCTCGGTTTGCTTGTCTTCCTGCGAACGTGGTTGGCGCTGTCTGGTGCTGTGATTGCGGCCGGGGCGGTTCTTGCGACCGCAGGACCGGGAGCTTCGAAACGTCCCGATCTGATCATCAGCGAAGACGGCAGACTTGTGGGCATCCTGACCGACCGCGCCATTGCCACCACCGCACAACGGCCCGGCACCTTCCTGTTTTCTCAATGGCAGATGGCCTTGGGCGTCCAGGAGCATCGCCCGCCACTTGAAAGTGGTTTGCTGCAGGTCGCAAGGACAGCGCCCGGCGCACCGCAAACCCCGACATCAAGCACCGCACCCGACACCTTGCTGCCAGCTCTGGCGAAGCTGGCCGAAGCCGAACCGGGCCGCTTTGCATGTGCGGGGCGGCTCGCATGTGTGGCGGTGGTTAAAAAAGTCACAGTGGTGCTGACGGGCGAGGCCGCACGCATCGGTCAAGCCTGCGACATGGCGGATCTCGTCATTGTGGCCATACCGGTGCACATGCAGGCCTGCCGGTCTGGTGCCCTGCTGGTGACCGCCCGATCGCTGCGCAAGACAGGATCGCTCGCCATCCGGATTTCCGATGACGAAGCTGGCATGGACGCGAACGGCGCAGCGGCGTTGCGAGAACAGGACGTTGCCAGAGGCAGTCCCGACGGCAGTCCGGGTGGCAGCATAGATAGCAACCGAATTGCCAGGAGCGGCAGTCGCGGTGGCAGTCCCGACGGAAGCACTGATAACAACGAAATTACCAGAGGCAGTCCCGACGGCAGTCCGGGTGGCAGCATAGATAGCAACCGAATTGCCAGGGACGGCAGTCGCGGTGGCAGTCCGGGCGGCAGCATAGATAGCAACCGAATTGCCAGGAGCGGCAGTCCAGACGGCAGTCCGGGCGGCAGCATAGATAGCAACCGAATTGCCAGAGGCGGTGTACATCGAAGCTTCGACGGCAAAGCTGTCGACGGCGGCGTTCTTAGTGGCTTTGACAGCGACGTTGGCTGCGGCCAGGCAGCCTGCCGGCCTTCAGCGGTTGCGCAAACAGTGCTCAGGCTCGACGTCACGACAGCGCTCGGCGGCGTTATCCGGCCTTGGACAATCCACCGCTACTACGACTGGCGACGCGGCCGCTACACATTCGAGGACGATACGCGCACAGACCGGCATACCATTGCCGCCCCTGTTGATGACCACCTGAAAGCCCCTCGTGCCACCCCAGCGTCTGACCAGATGCCCAATGACACCCGGGTGTTCAGTGGTATCGACGGATGAGCCCAACCAGCTTGCCTTGCACCTTGACCCGGTCCGGACCAAAGATCCGTGTCTCGAAAGCCGGATTGGCGGCTTCAAGAGCGATTGATGCACCTTTCCGACGGAAGCGCTTCAGGGTTGCTTCTTCGTCGTCCACCAGCGCGACCACGATATCGCCCGGATTGGCCGTCGACCCATTGCGTATGATGACGGTGTCTCCGTCGAAAATGCCAGCCTCGATCATCGAGTCGCCTTTGACCTCCAACGCATAATGCTCGCCCTGGCCCAGCATCTCGCTCGGGATGGTGATGTCATGGGTGCTGTTCTGGATGGCCGAGATTGGTACCCCGGCAGCGATTCGGCCCATCATCGGAACAAGCGCGGTCTTGGCCGGTTCGTCATTGGCGGTCTCGGCGCGCCGCACCGGGTCGACCTTGCCGCGGCTGCCTTCGATGACGCTCGGGGAGAAACCGCGCCGTGGCTGAAGGCTCGCCTGATAACTCTCCGGCATCTTGATCACTTCAAGTGCCCGAGCCCGGTTTGGCAGGCGACGGATGAACCCGCGCTCCTCGAGCGCTGTAATCAGTCGATGGATACCGGATTTCGACGCCAGATCTAGCGCGTCTTTCATTTCGTCGAAGGATGGTGGAATGCCCGACTCCTTCATCCGTTGATTGATGAAAAGAAGCAGCTCGTGTTGCTTTCGCGTCAGCATGGCAGGCTATCCCTCACGGCCAGATATGAAACAAACACAGAACACGCAATACATGTTCCATTTGTGTTCCGCAAGGGGTAAAGAAACAATGAAAGAACATCAGGGGCGCAAAACGAGCACAGAGCAGGCCTCTCCGACGTCGGCGGCGGGCGCATGCGGCGGACGGACAAGCAGGCAGTCGGCGTCGGCAAAAATTCGCATGAGAGAGGAATCCTGCCTGTCGAAAGGTGTGGCCGTCAGGCGTCCGTCGGAGGCCAGCGAGAGGGCGGCGCGGAGATAGTCCTGACGCTTGTCGTTTTTAGGCAACTCCTTGCCCAGGAAGGCTTTTCTCATTCTGTCCAAGGGTGCAAGCCCAGCCAGACTGCGCACAAGCGGTTCCAGGAACAGCTGCGCGCAGACCATTGACGAGGCCGGATTGCCCGGCAGGCCGAGCACCCGCATCCCACCAAGTCGGCCCGACATCAGCGGTTTGCCCGGCCGCATGGCGATGCGCCAGAAATCAAGCGCCATGCCGCGTTCGACAAGCGCCTTCTGCACCAGGTCATGATCGCCGACGGAGGCACCGCCGATGGTCACCAGAACGTCGGCGCCCTCACGGACGGCCGAATCAAGTGCTGCATTCAGCGCCTCCATGCGATCTTCGGCAATGCCGAGATCGATCACATCTGCACCGGCGGAAATTGCCATGGCAGCGATTCCGAACGTATTGGAGGCGATGATCTGGCCAAGGGCGAGGCTCTCGCCGGGCAGACGCAGTTCGTCGCCCGTGGCGAGAACAGCGACCCGTGGTCGGCCTATTACGGGAACCGCCGGATGGTTCATAGCGGCGGCAAGTGTGACGGCTGTCGGATCCATCACCCGGCCGGCTGTCAACCCGGCGTCGCCAAAGCTGAAGTCGGCACCTTCAGGGCGCACATGGCGTCCCGGGACGGCGGCGACTTTCAGGTGGACGTGGTCCCTGTCGGGCCGCTCGGCGTCCTCCTGGATCACAATCGCATCGGTACCCTGAGGCAACGGCGCCCCCGTGAAGATGCGTACCGCCTCGCCCGGGCTGACGGTGCCGTCAAATCCGTGGCCAGCGGCGGATTCTCCGATGAGGCGAAGCGTCGCTCCGGCCACCGCCGCATCCATCGCCCTGAGCGCATAGCCGTCCATGGCTGAACCAGTGAAGGGCGGGTGGGTGCGAAGTGCAATCAGATCCTTTGCCAGCACGCGGCCGAGGGCGGCCTTCAGCGGCACCATCTCGACACGGCTCACCGGCGCGGCGCCCCCTGTGATGCGTGCAAGCGCTTCTTCCACCGGCATCAGAACCATCAGCTTTCACCCCCGGACAAAAGTGTCCAGTCGCCGGACTTTCCGCCTGATTTGGCGACAACACGAATGCCCGATATTTCCATCCCGCGATCAACCGCCTTTGCCATGTCGTAAATGGTCAGGCAGGCGATGCTTGCGGCGGTCAATGCCTCCATCTCCACCCCGGTCTTGCCGGTTGCTTTGGCGAGCGCACGCACCCGTAACCCGGGTAAATCTTCGTCGATCGTGATCTCGACGCCGACCTTGCTGAGCGCCAGCGGATGGCAGAGCGGAACGAGTGCCGCGGTCTGTTTGGCGGCCATGATCCCGGCAATGCGGGCAATTCCGATGACATCGCCTTTCTTCATGTCGCCGGCGCGGATCAATGCAAGCGTTTCTGGCTTCATGCGCACGTGGCCCACAGCCTCGGCGACGCGCGTGGTCACCTCCTTGTCGCCGACATCGACCATTTCGGCCGAGCCGTCTTCCGCGAGGTGGGTGAGCCGGGCTGGCGGATCGGGGCGGGTGCTCACCGGATCACTCCGCCGCCTGGGAGGCCGCATCAATCCCCAGAAGCTCGGCGGTGGCGCTGGCGACATCGGCTTGCCGCATCAGGCTTTCACCGACCAGCAACGTCGTGATGCCTGAGGCGGCGAGCCGTTGGCAGTCGGCATGGGTGAAGATGCCGCTTTCGCCCACCAGCAGCCGGTCGGCCGGTGCCATCGGCGCAAGCCGTTCCGCCACCGAGAGCGAAACCTCGAAATTGCGAAGGTTGCGGTTGTTGATCCCCAAGAGGCGGCTGTCGAGCCGCAGCGCCCGTTCCATTTCAGCCTCGTCATGAACTTCAACCAGAACATCCATGCCAAGCCCGTGGGCCTCGTCTTCAAGCCTTCCCGCCTGGTCGTCATCAAGCGATGCCATGATCACAAGAATGGCGTCGGCGCCCCAGCTTCTTGCCTCGTGAACCTGGTAGATGTCGAACATGAAATCCTTGCGCAACGCGGGCAGGGCGGCAGCCTCGCGGGCCTGTGTGAGATAGTCGGGCGCACCTTGAAAGGAAGGACCATCGGTCAAGACCGACAGGCAGGCAGCGCCACCCGCCGCATAGGCGCGGGCAAGGTCGGCCGGCTCGAAATCGGCGCGGATCAAGCCCTTGGAAGGGCTTGCCTTCTTGATTTCGGCAATCAGGCCGAACCGGCCGGCTTCGCGCCGCATCTCGAGCGCTCGAAGAAAGCCGCGCGGTGCGGGCAAGTCGCGGCACGCAGCCTTGACCTCCGCAAGCGGCCGGGCCGCTTTGGCGGCTGCGATTTCTTCGCGCTTGTAGACCTCGATCTTTCTCAGAATGTCGGCCAAACTCAACCCTCCTTCTTTACCGGGGCATGGGCTGCGGACACCGCCACAAGTTGGTCGAGGCGGTCGCGGGCCGCACCGCTGTCGAGCGACCGGACCGAAAGCGCCACCCCATCGCCGATCGTCTCGGCCTTGCCTGCCACCACGAGCGCGCCGGCGGCGTTGAGGACCGAGATGTCGCGGTAGGGATTGCGCGCCCCGTCGAGCACCGCTCGAAGCGCGATCGCGTTATAAGCTCCATCGCCGCCCTTGAGGCTGTCAAGACCTGCTCTGGCGAGCCCTGCATCCTCTGGCGTCAGGGTGAAATGGCGGATCTTGCCGTCTTCCAGTGCCGCAACGGTCGTCACCCCGGTCGTGGTCATCTCGTCAAGCCCGTCGCCATGGACCACCCAGACCGACTCGGCGCCCAGATCGGCCATCACCTCGGCGAGCGGGCGTACCCATTGTTCGGCAAAGACGCCCAGAAGCTGGCGACGCACGCGGGCAGGATTGGACAGCGGTCCGAGCAGATTGAAGATCGTGCGGGTGCCGAGCTCAACGCGGCTCGGGCCGACATGGCGCATGGCGGAATGATGAGCTGGCGCGAACATGAAGCCGATCCCAGCCTCACGGATGCAGGCAGCGATGCCAGCGGGATCAAGTTCGAGGCTGACGCCGAGGGCTGCGAGCGAATCGGCCGCACCGGACTTTGACGACAAGGCCCGGTTGCCATGTTTGGCGACAGCGACGCCGGCGCCGGCCACGATGAAGGCGGCGCAGGTGGAGATATTGTAAGTACCGCTGGCGTCGCCGCCGGTACCGACGATATCGACGGCCCCGACCGGGGCTTCGACCGGCAGCATCTTTTCGCGCATGACGCTGACAGCGCCAGCAATTTCGTCCACCGTTTCGCCGCGCACGCGGAGCGCCATCAGGAAGCCGCCGATCTGGGACGGAGTCGCATCGCCCGACATCATCACGCCAAAGGCGGTGCGCGCTTCCTCGCGCGTCAACGACCCTCCGCCGGCAACCTTGGCGATGAAACTCTTGAACTCGGCCATGGCCGCCTCCGCTCCCCTTGCCTGCGCCGCCTTGTCAGAAGCTCATGGCGGTTTCGGCCACTGACTGGTTGATGGTCACGCCGTAGTCGGTTTGCAGCCGGTTGACGAGCTGGTCCAGGATGTCGTCACCGGTTCGCCTGGCGACCATGTCCTTCTCTTCCTGGGGAACGGTGTCAGCCGATACACCCTCCGCACCGCTGACCGATCGTACCTTGAACAGGATGCGGTTGTCGGCGCTGGAATCCAACGCCACGCCCGAATGTCCATTCGACCCGCCGAAGGCCGCCTTGATAGCCGCCTCGCCGAAGATTGGATCGGCGCCTGAGCGGGAGAGGCTGAACTTGTTTTCGACGGCCGCACTGATTTCGGCGGCGATGGCTGCGATGTCTTCGCCTTTTGCGAGCCGTTCGGCCAGCGCTGCCGCCCGTGTTCCGAGCGCTTCCCGGGTCTTCATCGTGGTCCAGTCGGCGACCGCGCGGTCGCGAACTTCCTCCAGCCTGCGGTCACGCGCTTCGATCACCTCTTCGACTTCGAACCAGACAAATCCGTTCGAGCCGATGTTGAGGGGCCGAGCTTCCACGCCGATATCGGTCTCGAAAGCGTCTCGCAGCAACGCCTGGGATTCAGGAAGGTCGGTCAGGACTGTTCCGTCGGGCGTCCGCCCGGTGCGATCCACTGCCGCCACGGTCACCGCAGCGAGCTTCTGCTGGGTGGCCGCCTCCTGCATGGTCTTGCCGCCCGCGCGGGCGTCCTCGTAAGCGTCATGCACATCGAGCAGGCGCTGGTTGGCTTCCACCAGCGCCAGTTCCTCGCGCAATCTGGGGGCGATCTCCTCAAAACTCTGGACCGATGCTGGTGTGATGGTGGCCACGCGCAGGATGACCGGTCCGAACAGCCCTTCGACCACAGGGCTCATGCCGCCCTGAGTGGTGACGGCAAAGGCTGCGGCTGCCAGAGTCTGGTCGGGCATGGTCGCGCGCGAAAACTCGCCGAGCCGGATGTCGGCGGCCGAACGACCCTGTTCGGTGGCAAGGTCCTCAAAGGTCGACCCGCCGGCCAACCGCGCCGCAGCCGCGTCCGCCATCGCACGGTCGGTAAAGACCAGCTGGTCAACCGTGCGGCGTTCCGGCGCGCCAAACCGGTCCTTGCGCGCCTCGTAATCGGCGCGCACGGCGTCATCTGAAATGGCCTGCTGGTCCGCGATATCGCTCGACTGCAGCTTTACATAACTGATCTTGCGGTATTCAGGCGCGGCATAGTCCGCCTTGCGCTCCTCGAAAAAGGCCGCAAGCGTTGCATCGGAAGGCGCTGGGATCGGATCGAGAATATCCTTGGTGAGAAAAACATAATCGATGTCGCGGGTTTCCGCCTCGTACTGGGCGAGGGCTGCAACCATGGCGTCGGGCGCTTTGAATCCCTCCGATACGGCTTCCACGATCTGGGTCCGCACGGCGACCCGGCTGCGATCGCGCAGGTAATCCTCTTCGCTCATGCCGACTGACCGCAGAATGCTCTGGAAATTCGCCCGTACGAACTGGCCGTTGAAATCGTGGAATGCCGGATCATCCGCCACCAGCGCCGCAAGCCGGTCATCGGAGAGGCCGAGATTCATCTGGCGCGACTGCTCGTCAAGGACAGCGCCTGCCACGAGCTGCGAATAGACCTGGGCCTCGATGCCGAAGGCGCGCGCCTGCTCGGTGGTCAGCCGCGTGCCGAGCTGTTGGCTGACCGCCGCCACCTGCCGGTCATAGGCGAGCCGAAACTCATTGGGAGACACGGTGGTCTTGCCCACGGTGATGACCGAATTGCTTCCCGCGCCGAGGATGCTTCCCGAAATGCCCCAGACACCGAAAGAGACCACAAGCAAGATGAGGAGGAGTTTTGCAACCCAGCCCTTCGAGGCGCGTCGTAACAGATCCAGCATGGGGGCTCCCGGCTTCTTTCGTGTTTAGGTGCGGCCACAGGCAATCAAATGCCTGGCGCTTCAGATTGACGATCCTTTAGACGAAAGCTTTGCCGAAATGAAGGCCATTCCGGCATTTGAGCAGCCTTCGGGGCTGCGGCATGGCATCGGGCCGCTGCGGCATGCGTTGGCAGACGGCCGGACTTCTGCTAGAGCGCGTCCGAACCGAGAGGAAGGAGCGCAGACGCATGACCCCCAAGATACGCCCGCTGGTGGCCGGAAACTGGAAAATGAACGGCCTTCGCGCTTCGCTCGACCAGATCAGGGCAGTGGCGAACGGACTGGACACAAGTCTCTCGGGGAAGATCGACACCCTTCTGTGTCCGCCGATGACGCTTCTTTATGTTGCCACAGCGCTTGCGGAAGATCATCCGCTGTTCATCGGCGCGCAGGATTGCCACATCGAGGCTTCGGGGCCCCATACCGGAGATATCTCGGCCGAAATGATCGCCGACTGCATGGCAAGCCATGTGATCGTCGGCCATTCCGAGCGCCGGACGCAGCACGCCGAGGGCGACGCCGTTGTCCGTGCAAAAGCGTCGGCAGCCCTGAGGGCGGGACTTTCCGCCATCGTCTGCATCGGCGAAACCGGTGATGAGCGCAAGGCGGGCGAGACGCTGGCCGTTCTCGGCCGCCAACTCGACGGATCTCTGCCCGACGAAGCGACGGCGGCCACTGTCATCATTGCCTATGAGCCGGTCTGGGCGATCGGAACGGGGCTTACACCGACGGTTGGCGATGTGGCAGAGGCCCATGGTTTCATCCGGGCGCAGATTTCCGAGCGTTTCGGGACCGAAGGCAAGGCGATGCGGCTGCTATATGGCGGGTCTGTCAAACCCGACAATGCGCGTGAGTTGATGGCGGTCGGCAATGTCGACGGTGCGCTTGTCGGCGGCGCGAGCTTGAAAGCCGCTGACTTTCTCGCCATTTGTGAAGCTTACCGCAGTCTCTGAGCCGGACGGTGACCTCCTCGGGGCTTGGAAACCGGCGGGCGCTCGTGTAAAGAGCCGCGCAACCGGACAGAATGTGCTCCTCTGCGGAGCAGGAAAGCAGCCATGGAAAACGTACTGATCATCATTCATCTCATGATCGTGCTCGCGCTTGTGGGCGTGGTGCTCGTTCAGCGTTCGGAAGGCGGCGGGCTGGGCATGGGCGGCGGGTCGGGCTTCATGTCGGCTCGCGGCGCGTCCAACGCGTTGACGCGGACAACGGCGATCCTTGCGGCCGCGTTCTTCATCACTTCGCTTTCGCTCGGAATCCTCGCCCGTTACGGCGACAGTCCGAGCGATATCCTGGACCGGATTCCGGCTGAGACACGGGGCTCGGGTCAGGGCGTGCTCGACTCGCTGGGCGGCCCGACAACGCCTGCGCCCAACGCCGATGTGCCGAATTCGGGCGACACGGCACCAGCCGCTGCGCCGGGTGCAAGCGCACCAGCCACCGCGCCAGGTGCCCCATCGAGCCTTGGGACGCCCGCGCCGGCCACGGGCGTTCCGACCGGTCAGTAAGGCTCAAGGTCTCACACAGGACCGCTGGAGAGCGCTCAGCGCCTTCCGGCGGTCTTTTCGTGTGATGGGCGACGATGTGGCGACGACGGCTCTCGACGGGCCCTGGCTATCCACCGCAAAAACGTCCCTCCCGACTTTTTGGGGTGGCGGAATCAGAGTTCAGGCAGTATCGGTTCAACCCCATGGCGCGATATGTATTCATCACTGGCGGCGTGGTCTCCTCGCTTGGCAAAGGCATTGCGGCGGCGGCGCTTGGGGCTCTGCTGCAGGCGCGCGGATATCGCGTGCGGCTGAGGAAGCTTGATCCCTACCTTAACGTCGATCCGGGGACAATGAGCCCGACGCAGCACGGCGAAGTCTTCGTCACCGATGACGGTGCGGAAACCGATCTCGATCTGGGCCATTACGAGCGTTTCACCGGACGTTCGGCAGTGAAAAGCGACAACATCACAACCGGCCGCATCTACAAGAATATCATCGACAAGGAACGCCGCGGCGATTATCTCGGTGCAACCGTCCAGGTCATTCCGCACGTTACCAATGAAATCAAGACCTTCATCCTGGATGGAAATGACGATTTCGATTTCGTTCTCTGCGAGATCGGCGGCACGGTCGGCGACATCGAAGCCATGCCGTTCATCGAAGCCATCCGCCAGCTCGGCAACGACCTTCCGCGCAACGCATCCGTTTACGTGCATCTGACCCTGATGCCGTTCATCGCCGCTGCGGGAGAACTCAAGACCAAGCCGACCCAGCATTCGGTCAAGGAGTTGCAGGCGATGGGGATCGCCCCGGACATTCTTCTCGTCCGGGCGGACCGGCCGATCCCGGTCGAGGAGCGGCGCAAGCTCTCGCTGTTTTGCAACGTGCGTGCGTCGGCGGTCATCCAGGCGCTGGATGTTCCCTCCATCTACGACGTGCCGATGGCCTACCACCACGAGGGACTGGATACCGAAGTGCTGGCCGCTTTCGGAATAGACCCCGCGCCGCATCCCCGCATGCAGGCCTGGGAAGCGGTGTCCGAGCGCATTCACAACCCGGAAGGCGAAGTCACCATCGCCATCGTCGGCAAGTATACCGGCCTCAAGGACGCCTACAAATCACTGATCGAGGCGCTCTATCATGGCGGCATCGCCAACCGCGTGAAGGTGCGGCTGGAATGGATTGAATCCGAGGTCTTCGAGCAGGAGGATCCTTCGCCCTGGCTCGAGAAAGTCCACGGCATTCTGGTTCCAGGCGGCTTCGGTGAGCGGGGATCGGAAGGCAAGATCCTGGCTGCACGTTTTGCCCGCGAGCGCAAGGTGCCGTATTTCGGCATCTGCTTTGGCATGCAGATGGCGGTGGTGGAGGCCGCGCGCAATTTGGCCGGCATCGAAAAGGCGTCCTCCTCTGAGTTCGGGAAGACCAGCGAGCCGGTCGTGGGGGTCATGACGGAATGGCTGCGCGGCAATGAACTCGAAAAGCGGGCTGCCAATGGCGATTTCGGCGGCACCATGCGCCTGGGCTCCTATCCGGCCCACCTGAAGGCGGGCAGTCTGATTTCAAAGGTGTATGGCACCCAGGATATCGCCGAGCGCCACCGCCACCGCTACGAGGTCAACATCGACTACCGGGAACGTCTTGAGACGTGTGGCCTCGTTTTCGCCGGCATGAGCCCGGATGGCCTTCTGCCCGAGACGGTCGAGTATCCCGACCATCCCTGGTTCATCGGCGTGCAGTATCACCCGGAACTGAAATCGCGTCCGCTCGATCCTCATCCCCTGTTTGCGAGCTTCATCGGTGCGGCGCTCGAGCAATCCCGGCTGGTGTGACGGGGCGGTTGCCAACGGACGCGACCCGGGGTCGCGTGGCGACCTTTTTCGTTCACCGAACCTGCCTTGACCGGCGACCATTTGGCGTCGTTCAGGTGGTGAAGAACACCTGCTTGATGCCGTCGACGACGAACTGAACCGACAAGGCGGCAAGGACCACGCCGAGCAACCGGGTGAGGATGGTTCGTCCGGTGGCACCCAGGAAGCGGTCGAGCCGTTCGGCGACCACGAGCGAGCCGAAAAGCAGTGCTGAGGCAAACACGATCACACCGATGAGACCGGTGCGTTCAAGAGGAGCGGAAAAGGAGCCCGCCAACAGGATGACGGCTGATATTGCGCCTGGTCCCGCAATGAGCGGGATGGCGAGGGGAAAGACGGAAATGTTGGAGATATGATCCTTGGTGACCGAGAGTTCCGCGCTCTTTTCCTGGCGCTCATGGCGTTTCTCGAAGATCATCTCGAACGAAATCCAGAACAGCAGGATGCCGCCTGCGATCCGGAAAGCTCCGAGAGAGATGCCGAGCAGACCGAGGATTGCGGCACCTGCAATGGCGAAGACGATGAGGATCAAAGCCGCCGTCACCGTGCCGCGCAAGGCGACCTGTACGCGTTGAGGCCGGGTCATGCCGGTGGTCAGGCCAAGGAAGATTGCGGCCAATCCGGGCGGATCGAACATCACGATGATCGTGACGAAGGCGTTGACATAGGTCTCGAAATTCATCGCAAGCGGTCCCCTCGGGCCGGGCCGACCGTCCGCCGGCATCCTGCAAATGCCTTACAGCATCGCCGGGCGCGACGTAACCGCCCGTTTGCGATTCTCTCCCTCGGATGGGGCCTGCGAGGCTATGGGCGCGCCGGGTTTTCAATGCCCGTTCGCGCCAATATCGGCAAGCCGGACACTGGACAGCTGACCGCTGAGAAAACAGTGGGCGGAGAGTGGCTGAAAGCCTTGAAAATTGGCGGTGGGAGAGTGTTTCCGCTATACAGGCGTGAGTGATTCCAAATCTGATTGCGAGACAAGTTGACAGAGCAGAAATCCCCAGGCGGTAGACCGAGCAACCCCGGCATCGAGCCGGTTTCAATCATCGAGGAAATGCAGCGCTCCTATCTCGATTACGCCATGAGCGTGATCGTCAGCCGCGCGCTTCCCGATGTCCGCGACGGTCTGAAGCCCGTTCACCGGCGCATCATCCACGCCATGCACGAGGGCGGCTATCACTGGAACCGCAAATACGTCAAATCCTCGCGCATTGTCGGCGATGTCATGGGCAAATACCACCCCCATGGTGACCAGTCGATCTATGACGCCATGGTGCGCATGGCGCAGCATTGGTCGATGAGCGTGATGCTGGTCGACGGCCAGGGCAATTTCGGCTCTATCGACGGCGATCCGCCTGCGGCCATGCGTTACACGGAATCGCGCCTGGCCAAGGTCGCCCACGAGATGATCGAGGACATCGACAAGGACACGGTCGATTTCCAGGAGACCTATGACGCGTCCGGACGCGAGCCCAAGGTGCTGCCGGCGCGGTTCCCGAATCTGCTCGTCAATGGCGCGGGCGGCATCGCTGTCGGCATGGCGACCAACATTCCGCCGCACAACCTCATCGAGATCGTCAACGGCTGCATCGCGTTGATGGACGTTCCGGCGATGGATCTCCTCGATCTGATGCAGATCATCCAGGGTCCGGATTTTCCGACCCGCGGCCTCATTCTTGGGCGTGCAGGCATTCGCCAGGCATTTGAGACCGGACGCGGCTCGGTTGTCATGCGCGGCCTCGTTCATGTCGAGCCGATGCGCAACGACCGCGAGGCGATTATCATCACCGAGGTTCCCTATCAGGTGAACAAATCGGCGATGATCGAGAAGATGGCCGAACTGGTGCGCGACAAGCGCATCGAGGGCATTTCCGATCTGCGTGATGAAAGCGACCGGCAGGGCTACCGCGTCGTCATCGAACTCAAGCGAGACGCCAACACCGACGTCATCATCAACCAGCTTTATCGTTACACGCCGCTGCAGTCCTCGTTTGGCGTCAACATGGTGGCGCTCAACGGCGGCAAGCCGGAGCTGATGAACCTCATCGACATGCTGAAGGCTTTCATCGCCTTCCGCGAGGATGTCGTCACCCGGCGCACCAAATTCCTTTTGCGCAAGGCGCGCGACCGCGCACACGTGCTCGTGGGCCTGGCGATTGCAGTCGCCAACATCGACGAGATCATCAGTCTGATCCGCAACGCGCCCGATCCCGCCACCGCGCGTGAGCAGATGATGACCCGGCGTTGGCCTGCGATGGAGGTCGAATCGCTGATCCGGCTCATCGACGATCCACGTCACCGGATCAACGAGGACGGCACTTACAACCTGTCGGAAGAACAGGCGCGCGCCATCCTCGAGCTGCGTCTTGCCCGCCTGACCGCGCTTGGACGGGACGAGATCGGCGATGAGCTGAACACCATCGGCGAGGAAATCAAGAATTATCTCGAACTCCTCGGCTCAAGGCTGCGCGTGCAGCAGATCGTCAAGGACGAACTGACCGCAATCCGTGATGAGTTTGGCGTACCGCGCCGGACCCAGATCGTCGATGGCGGTCCCGACATGGACGATGAAGACCTGATCGCGCGCGAGGATATGGTGGTGACCGTGAGCCATGCGGGCTACATCAAGCGCGTTCCGCTCGCCACCTACCGGGCGCAGCGGCGCGGCGGCAAAGGCCGCTCGGGCATGGCCACGCGTGACGAGGATTTCGTCACCCGGCTGTTCGTGGCCAACACCCATACACCGGTCCTGTTCTTTTCCTCGCGCGGCATCGTCTACAAGGAAAAAGTCTGGCGACTGCCGGTCGGCACGCCGCAGTCCAAGGGCAAGGCGCTCATCAACATGCTGCCGCTTGAAAAGGGCGAGCGCATCACCTCGATCATGCCGCTTCCCGAAGACGAGGCCACCTGGGGTGGCCTTGATGTGATGTTTGCCACCACCCGCGGCACGGTGCGGCGCAACAAGCTCAGCGACTTCGTTCAAGTCAACCGCAACGGCAAGATCGCCATGAAACTCGAGGAGGAGGGCGACGCCATCCTCAACGTCGAGACCTGCACAGAACTTGATGACGTGCTTCTGACGACAGCGCTGGGCCAGTGCATCCGCTTCCCCGTCGACGATGTCCGCGTCTTCGCCGGGCGCAATTCGGTCGGTGTGCGCGGCATCACGCTTGCATCTGCAGACACGATCATCTCGATGACCATCGTCAGTCACGTCGATGCGTCGGCGGCTGAGCGGGAAGCCTATCTCAAGCGAGCGGTCGCCGAGCGCCGGGCGGTGACAGGCGAGGAGATCGAGGATGTGGGCCTGGTGGGCGAGGAGGCCGGGGAAATCGGAGAACTGTCCGACAAGCGATACGAGGACCTCAGGGCGCGCGAGCAGTTCATCCTGACGATGAGCGAAAAAGGCTACGGCAAGCGGTCGTCGAGCTACGAGTTCCGCATTTCGGGGCGCGGCGGCAAGGGCATCCGCGCCACCGACACCTCCAAGACCGGAGAGATCGGGCCTCTGGTGGCAGCTTTCCCGGTGGATGCTGGTGACCAGATCATGATGGTGTCGGATGGCGGTCAGGTGATCCGCGTGCCGGTGCGGGGCATCCGTATGGCGAGCCGTGCCACCAAGGGCGTGACCATCTTCAACACTGCCGATGGCGAGCGCGTGGTGTCAGTGGACCGGATCAGCGAACCCGAGGCTGACGAGGAGATCGCCGACGTGGAAACCGGAGGGATCGAACCGGCAGCACCCGACACCAGCAATGGTCGTGAAGACGAGGCGGCAAACGATTCTTCGTCAGAGGATTGACGCGCGACCAGTGGATTGAATTTGACATTTGGTCTTCATGTTCGGGTCGCATCCGATGCCAAATGTCAAATTCGTAAAATCCACCGGGATTTTACACTTGCTCGTGGTTTTTCTGAGTCCAACATGTGCTTGAGAGCAAGCAGCAACGGGACGCAAATGTTGGATAGAAACCACCAGCGGATTGAATGAATGCACGTCCGTTATCGCACACATGAAGCCATTTGTGGGCGACATGCATCAGCTTTCCACGCGCGTTGCAGATTGGGCGGTCCTGTTTTTGGCGACAGGCACCAATCGGCGTCGGTGGCGGATTTCCTGCCTTTTGGCCGAGAGGTCGGACAGGCCATCGCACATGGCGCCGAACACCAGGCCCCCAAACAGGAGTGCGATCATAACTGCAAGGACGGCAAGTGCTGTGATCATCATGGTGCTTCCCTCCGGCATTCGGCGTTGTGCGTGCCATGATGGTGTTGCGAAGCTGAACGTCGGCTGAAGGCTGTGCTTGCTTCCGAGCCATTTTTAAATTGTCGTTAATCGCCGGTTAGCAGGATGTGGTGTCGTTTTGGCGGGACCTGCGCGGCCCGGCCCGGCGTCTTTCCAATGATTTTGCGAATCTCGGCGTCAGCGAGGCGCGGATCTGGGGCGGTTTTGCGGAATTCACCTGCACGGCGGCTTGATGGCGGGCAGCCGGCATGAGATGAAGCCGGGGACCAATGAGGGCCTCTTGATGCGCATCGCCTTTTACGCGGGATCGTTTGATCCGATGACCAATGGCCATCTCGATGTTCTCCACCAGGCATTGACGCTTTGCGACCGCCTGGTGATCGGCATCGGTGTCCATCCGGGCAAAGCGCCACTGTTCTCGTTTGAGGAGCGGGCGGCGATGATCGCACGGGTGCTCACGGAGCAAGCGCAGGGAAGGGCGGAGGATGTAACGGTGACGTCGTTTGAGGGTCTTGTCATCGACGCGGCGAATTCGGCGGGCGCAACTGTCATGGTGCGCGGCCTGCGCGACGGGACCGATCTCGATTACGAAATGCACATGGCCGGCATGAACGGCGATATGGCACCCGGACTGACAACTGTGTTTCTCCCGGCGCGCCCGATGACCCGCCATATCACCGCCACGCTTGTCAGGCAGATCGCCAGGATGGGCGGCGACGTAGCGCCATTTGTGCCAGCACCTGTTCTTGACGCGCTCGCGGCCCGCTACACCTGACCCCGTCGTCCGGCCTGATTGGCGTTGCCAAGCGCCGGGCAGTGTGCCAAACGCAAGCGCTCGAGCCGGCCAAGTCCGAGCCGGGCCCAGTCATCACGGAGCCGTCATGCGCCTTTCCTCCCTTCTTGCCTCCGCCGTTCTTGCAGCCGGGCTTTGCAGCGCCTCCCTGGCTGCGGCCGCCGACCGGCTGACCATCGACCTTGCCTCAGGTCCGGTGGTTATCGAACTCGCCAATGACCTGGCACCGCAGCACGTCCTCCGCATCAAGGCGCTCGCTGACGCCGGCGACTATGACAATGTCGCCTTCCACCGGGTCATCGAAGGCTTCATGGCCCAGACCGGCGACGTCCAGTTTGGCGACATGGAAGACGGATACTCGGGAAAGCAGGCGGGCGGGGGCGGATCGAGCCAGCCGGATCTGGCGGCCGAATTCTCCGACACGCCGTTCGTGCGCGGCACCGTCGGCATGGCGCGGGCGAGTGATCCGAATTCCGCCAATTCGCAGTTCTTCATCATGTTTGCAGACGGCTCGTTCCTGAATGGCCAGTACACCGTTGTCGGCAAGGTGGTCGAAGGCATGGAGAACGTCGACAAGATCAAGCTTGGTGATCCCAACAACAACGGCTCCGTTGCCGAGCCAGACCGGATGATTCGCGTCCGCTCGGGCGGCTGATCTCACCTATCACATCAAGAAACCAGGAGAAGACCATGGCGGAGATCAAAGATCCCGAAAATACCCTCATCATGGAAACGACCAAAGGCCGTGTCGTCATCGAAATGTTCGCTGACCTGGCACCGGGCCATGTCGGGCGGATCAAGGAACTGGCGCGAGACGGCGCTTACGACGGCGTGGTTTTCCATCGCGTGATTGAAGGCTTCATGGCCCAGACCGGCGACGTCAAGTTCGGCAAATCCGGCGGCAAGGACTTCAACCCTTCGCGCGCCGGCATGGGCGGCTCCTCCAAGCCCGATCTCAAGGCTGAGTTCTCCAACATGAGCCATGGCCGCGGAACCTGTTCGATGGCGCGTTCGTCGGACCCGAATTCGGCCAATTCGCAGTTCTTCATCTGCTTTGACGACGCGGGCTTCCTCAACCGCCAATATTCGGTCTGGGGCCAGGTGATCGAAGGCATGGACATCGTCGACAAGATCAAACGTGGCGAGCCGGTCAAGGACCCTGACCAGATCGTCTCGATGAAGGTCGCCGCCGACGCTTGACATTTTTGCGCCGTGCGGGTCGCCAGCCATCCGCACGGACTTTTTTGGACTTGAACCTGTGCGTGTTGACCTCTTCGACTTCGATCTTCCCGAAGAGCGGATCGCGCTCAGGCCGGTTTCGCCGCGCCATTCTGCACGGTTGCTGCGGGTGGATGCCGATGGGCTGCTGGCCGATCTTTCGGTTATCGATCTTCCCGGTCTGCTTGAACCCGGCGACGCTCTCGTGTTCAACGACACCAAGGTCATTCCCGCACATCTCGATGGCCTGCGCCATCGCGACGGCAACGCATCGCGGATCTCGGCCACACTGCACATGCGCACGGAACCCGATCGCTGGAAGGCCTTCATTCGCCCGGCCAAGCGGGTGAAGGAGGGCGACCGACTGCAGTTCGGCGCAGGCGGCGAGATGTGCCTTGCAGGCGTGCTTGATGCCACCGCCGGCGCCCGCGGCGAGGGCGGCGAGATCGAACTCATCTTCGACCTCTCGGGCGCCGCGCTTGATGCGGCCATCGCCAGCGTCGGCCACATTCCGTTGCCGCCCTATATTGCTTCCAAGCGTGGCGAGGACGACCGCGACCGCACCGATTATCAGACCATCTACGCGCGCGAGGAAGGTGCAGTGGCCGCCCCGACCGCCGGGCTGCATTTCACGCCGGAGTTGTTCGCAGCCTTGGATCGTCGGGGAATCTTGCGCCATTTTGTTACCCTTCATGTGGGCGCGGGAACGTTCCTGCCAGTCAAGGCTGACGACACCACCGCCCACCATATGCATGCCGAAATCGGCCATGTGAGCGCACAAACTGCCGCAAGCCTGAATGCTGTGCGGGCGCGCGGCGGGCGGATCGTTTCGGTCGGCACCACATCTCTCAGGTTGCTCGAAAGTGCGGCCGGTCCGGATGGCGTGATTGAGGCCTGGTCGGGCCCCACCGACATCTTCATCACGCCGGGATATCAGTTCCGCATTGTGGACGTGCTGATGACCAATTTTCATCTGCCGCGCTCGACCCTGGTCATGCTGGTTTCGGCTTTCTGCGGCCTTGACACCATTCGGGCCGCTTATGCCCATGCGATTGCAGAGAACTACCGCTTCTATTCCTACGGCGATGCGTCGCTCCTGTTCCGGGCGAAGAGCTGATGGCGCGGCGTCTCCACTATTTCACCCATCCTCGGGTGGTCATCGACCCTTCGGTCCCGGTCGGACACCGGGGGCCCAATGCCATCGCCCACCCTCGGACCACCTCACGGCTGGTCCACGGCTTTATTGCCACGGAAGCGTTCGCGACTGACAGCGACGCTGCAAAGCCATGACAGAAGACTTCGCGTTCAAGGTTCTCGCCACCGATGGCAAGGCCCGGCGCGGCGTGGTCTCGATGCCGCGCGGGGACGTGCGCACGCCCGCGTTCATGCCGGTGGGCACCGGCGGCACGGTCAAGGCCATGTATATGGATCAGGTCCGCGATCTTGGCGCCGACATCATTCTTGGCAATACCTATCACCTGATGCTGCGACCGGGTGCCGAGCGGATGGCGCGGCTGGGCGGCTTGCACGAATTTGCCCGCTGGCCGCAGCCGATCCTCACCGATTCCGGCGGCTTTCAGGTGATGTCTCTGGCCGGCTTGCGAAAACTGACCGAGAAAGGCGTCACCTTCCAGTCCCACATCGACGGCTCTCGCCACGAGATGTCGCCCGAACGCTCGATCGAGATCCAGGGCCTGCTCGATTCCGACATCCAGATGCAGCTTGACGAATGCGTGCGGCTGCCCGCCTCTCACAGCGAGATCGAGCGCGCCATGGAGATGTCCCTGAGGTGGGCCGAGCGCTGCCGCACAGCTTTCGGCGACCAGCCCGGCAAGGCGATGTTTGGCATCGTGCAGGGTGGCGACATCCCGACATTGCGCGAGCGCTCGGCGCAAGGGCTCACCTCCCTCAATCTCAAGGGTTATGCGGTGGGCGGGCTTGCGGTGGGCGAGCCGCAGGCGGTGATGCTTGACATGCTCGACGTCACCTGTCCGATTCTGCCCGCGGACAAGCCACGCTATCTGATGGGCGTCGGCACGCCTGATGACATCTTGAAATCGGTCGGCCGCGGCATCGACATGTTTGACTGCGTGATGCCGACGCGGGCCGGCCGCCACGGCCTCGCTTTCACCCGCCACGGCAAGGTCAATCTCAAGAACGCCCGCCATTCCGAGGACCCGCGCCCGCTTGACGCTGAAAGCCAATGCCCGGCTGCGCGCGACTATTCCCGCGCCTACCTGCACCATCTGGTGCGCTCCAACGAATATCTCGGCGCCATGCTGGTGACCTGGAACAACCTCGCCTACTACCAGGACCTGATGGCAGGCATCCGCGCGGCAATCGAAGCGGCACGGTTCGAGGCGTTTTCGGCGGAGACGACGGGGCGCTGGGCGCGGGGGGATATCGCGGTGTGGGGTAGTTAGGGGGCTGGCTCCGTGCGATCCCTCGCAGCACGTCGGCCCTCCATCCGTCCTGCCGGACCCCTCCACCCGTCATGCCGGACTTGATCCGGCATCCAGCCACCGCACGTCGGCCCTCCATCCGTCAAGCCATCCCCGTCCACCCGTCATGCCGGACTTGATCCGGCATCCAGCCACCGCGCGTTGGCCCTCCATCCGTCAAGCCATCCCCGTCCACCCGTCATGCCGGACCCCAATCCGGCATCCAGCAGGCGAGCGTCGGCCCTCCACCCGTCATGCCATCCCCTCCATCCGTCATGCCGGACTTGATCCGGCATCCAGCCACCGCGCGTCGGCGCGGTGAATGTCCCTCGCTGTCTGGACGCGGTCAACGCATTTTCCGGCTCGCGGACGCTCACCTGCTGGACCCCGGATCAAGTCCGGGGTGACGGCGTACGGGGGATCAAGTCCAGGGGATCAAGTCCGGGGGGATCAAGTCCGGGAGTGTCTCGTCGAAAGCCGCTCGGACGCGGAACCGGTGACAACATCGGTGATATTGCAGTGCGGTGCGGGCACGAACCCGTCAAAAGATTTTCTATTGGCGCGGAATGCGCCAATGCATGTCGCGCACAAATGGATTCATTTGTACGATAACGTGCATGCATTCATTCAACGTTTTACAGCGGCATTCACGCATCCGATTGGACGCGCGGCGCTGCAAGAGAAACGAGGTGGCTGTTGCCAGTCGCCGCGACCGATCAAAAACTATCCAGGGACATGTCGACCATGCGCTACCGGCTTGCAATTCTGGCAGTTCTTGCCGTTGCCCTCTCGGCCTGTACCACGGCAACATTTCCTTCAAACCCGCTGCAGGCGCGCTGGAACGGCAAGGGTGCCGACGTGTTCTTCGCGGCTTACGGACCTCCGGTTTCAGACGCAGCGGGTTCCGGCGGTGCCACTCTCTACACCTGGCGCGGCTTCTCCCGAGGCAGGTCGTGTACGGTGGAACTCGCTGTCAATCGCGATTACGTGATTTCCACCATCCGCGCCGTCTCCGACCGTGTGGATCCAAAGGGCGGTCCGTCCCATTGCGAGCGAACGCTCGACGCAGGTTGACATCAATTTCAGGAAAAGTGTGAAGCGCTTTTCTGTTAGAAACTGCGGCAGGACAAATCAGCGTCAGATCGTTCTGGTCTGCTCGACAAGACCCCCTCCACCCGTCATCCAGCCACCGTGCGTCGGCCCTCCAGCCGTCAAGCCGGACCCCTCCACCTGGCATCCGGCCACCGCGCGTCAGCCCTCCATCCGTCATGCCGGACCCCTCCACCCGTCATGCCGGACTTGATCCGGCATCCAGCCGCCGCGCGTCGGCCCTCCATCCGTCAAGCCATCCCCGTCCAACCGTCATGCCGGACTTGATCCGGCATCCAGCCACCGCGCGTTTGGCCCGCCAACCGGCATGCCGGACCCCTCCACCCGTCCTGCCGGACGTGATCCGGCATCCAGCCCCC
>JBBQJA010000047.1:0-29909 GCA_038325465.1 Hyphomicrobiales bacterium
CAAGAAAGATGGCATGCACTTCGAACTGGCCAAGTTCGACTGATCGCAAGTGGTCTGACCGAAACAGATGGTTCCCATCTGTTTCGAAAAGTCAGCCCACAAGCTATTGATCTGGTGGGGCGATTTGTCCTGACAGATGGGAACTATCTGTCAGGATCGCACCACTAGGTGCCACGACGATACGCCTTGAGGACCGGAGGCCGCCATCCCCGGCCGGTTGAAAACTCCGGGCGCCGAAATGGGCTGGAATGAAACCACTCGTCGCAAATTGTTGAGTTTTTTTGTTGCGTTGCGGCGACATCGCTCAACCGCCTGAAATTTTTGAGGCACGTTAGTCTTTGAATTTCATCTGAAATTAGCTTGATTTTGCAGCGCAATACCGCTGGTTCTTGCAGGCAGCTCCGGGACTTCGCGGACTCTTGTAATGTTGAGTGAAACCTGATTAACTCAACATTAGGCTGAACATCGGCGGTCCGAAAACTGCCCTGAACGGCTTTGCAGGAGTGGGAGTTTCTGCGGAAGGGACCGGCGTTGGGTCGGCCCGTATCTTGGGAGGATAGCATGCACCGTTTGAAGACACTGGCGCTCTCCGTCAGCGCCGCAGCCCTGATGTCGGGGGCCGCGATCACTGGCGCTCAGGCGCAGGCCAAAGAACTGACACTCTGCTGGGCCGCATGGGATCCGGCCAATGCGCTGGTGGAACTGTCGAAAGACTTCGAGGCCGAAAGCGGCATCAAGATGAACTTCGAGTTCACGCCGTGGCCAAATTTCGCAGACCGCATTCTCAACGAACTCAACTCGGGCGGAAAGCTTTGCGACCTGCTCATCGGCGATTCCCAGTGGATCGGCGGTTCGGCCGAGAACGGGTATTATGTCAAGCTCAATGATTTCTTCGACAAGGAAGCAATCAAGATGAGCGACTTTGCCGACGCGACTGTCTACGCATATTCGACCTGGCCCAAGGGTACGGAAAATTACTGGGCACTGCCCGCCATGGGTGACGCCAATGCCTGGTTCTACCGCAAGGACTGGTTCTCCCGGCCCGAGTTGCAGGCTGAGTTCAAGGAAAAACATGGCCGCGATCTGGCCGCGCCCAAGACCTGGGACGAACTCAAGCAGACGGCTGAATTCTTCCAGGAGCGCGACATCGACGGCAAGAAGGTCTACGGCCTCAACATGTTCACCGAACGCGGTTCGGAAGGCATCACGATGGGTGCAACCTCGGCACTTTATCCGTATGGCTTCAAGTACGAGAACACGGCCGGAAAGTATGACATGGAAGGTGCCGTGAACTCCGAAGGCGCAATCAAGGGCCTCGAGATGTACAAGGCCCTCTACGATTGCTGCACCGCGCCGGGTTACACCGACAGCTATATGGGCGAGAGCCTGGACGCCTTCAAGTCGGGGCAGGTAGCGATGGCCATGAACTGGTTCGCATTCTTCCCCGGCCTCTACAAGGACGAGAACGTCGGCGGTGACAAGATCGGCTTTTTCGTCAATCCGGAAGCAACCACCAAGGGCTCGACGCTCGGCGGCCAGGGCATTTCCGTCGTCGCCAACACCGACAACATGGACGGCTCGCTCGCCTATATCAAATGGTTCGCCCAGCCGGACGTGCAGAAGAAGTGGTGGTCGCTCGGCGGCTATTCGGCCCACAATTCCGTTCTCAACGATCCGGGCTTCCCCACCAGCCAGCCCTTCGCAGCCGACTTCCTGGTCGCCATGAACCAGGTGCAGGACTTCTGGCAGGAGCCCGCTTACGCGCAGCTTCTCCAGGCCATGCAGAAGCGTCTGCATGACTATGTCGTGGCCGGCAACGGAACCGCGAAGGAAGCGCTCGACCAGCTCATTGTCGACTGGACCGAAGTCTTCAAGGACGAAGGCAAGCTCTGATCTGATCAAGATCAGTCGGCCCCGGTGCGCCAATGCACCGGGGCCCCAGCATCCACGAACCCGACAGGTAGAAAAACGGTGGCCAACGATTCCCCGACTTCATTGGCGCGGACAGCCGATGCTGTTGCCCGGGCGACCCCGGTCCGGCTGGCGCGTCGCGTGCGCGGATTTTCCGACCGCACGATTGCCTGGATTTTCATTGCACCGACGATGGTGCTGCTGCTGGCGATCAACGTCTTTCCGCTGATGTGGGCAGTGTATCTGTCCTTCACCAATTTTCGCGCCAACCGGCCCAATGCCGAAGTCGAGGGCGTGGGCCTGCGCAATTACATCCGCGTGCTGACCGATGCCGACACCTGGCTGGCCATGCAGACGACGGCACATTTCGTGTTCTGGACGATCCTGCTTCAGATGGTCATCGGGTTTGCGCTCGCCTATCTGATCGACCGCAAATTTCGCGGCCATGCGTTCTGGACGACGATCATCCTGATCCCGATGATGCTGTCGCCCGCAGTGGTCGGCAATTTCTGGCGCTTCCTGTACCAGCCGCAAATCGGCCTGTTCAATTACATCGTCACGTTCTTCACCGGTGCCGAACCGTCCTCCTTCCAGATGCTGGGTTCGGTCTCGCTGGCACCCTGGGCCATCATCATCGTCGATACCTGGATGTGGACGCCCTATGTGATGCTGATCTGCCTGGCGGGCCTGCGCTCGATCCCCGACTATATCTATGAAGCGGCGGAAGTGGACCGCGCCTCTCACTGGCGGCAGTTCTGGTCCGTCACGTTGCCGATGGCGCTGCCTTTCGTCATGCTGGCGGTCCTTTTCCGCGGCATCGAGAATTTCAAGATGTTTGACATGGTGACGTTGCTGACCGGCGGCGGCCCTGGATCAGTCACCGAAGTGGCGTCCATCACGCTCAAGCGCGAGGCTTTCGAAAGCTGGCGCACGGGACAGAGCTCGGCTTTCGCCATTGTTCTTTTCGTCGCCGTCTTCGGCCTCGCCAACATCTACGTGAAGGCGCTCAACAAGGTCAAACAGCGATGAGCAAGACCACCGCCCACTCCGTCGTCGAACCAAGCACCGCGTCCAAGGCCGTTGCCGGCACGCTGGTCATCCTCTACGCGCTGATAACCATGATCCCGCTTGCCTGGATCTTCCTGACCAGCATCAAGTCGCCGCCCGATTCCATCAGCTATCCGCCGAAGATCTTCTTTGAGCCGACGATCGAGGGCTATTGCAACCTGTTCACCACCCGCAGTCGGCAGACGCAGGACTACATCGCGAGCCTGGGGCCTCCGACCGGCGTGTGCGACGAGATCACGCGCGATCGCTCCATGGTGACCGTCGGACCGTCGAACTACTGGCCGCGCTTCACCAATTCGCTGATCATCGCGTTCGGGTCGACGTTTCTCGCGGTTACGCTCGGCACCTTCGCGGCATACGGATTCTCCCGCTTCAAGGTGCCGTTGGCCGACGATCTGTTGTTTTTCATCTTGTCGACACGGATGATGCCGCCCATCGCGGTGGCCATCCCGATCTATCTCATGTATCGCGAACTCGGCCTGTCCGATACCGCACTCGGCATGATCCTGCTCTACACCGCCGTCAACGTGTCGCTCGCCGTCTGGCTGCTCAAAGGCTTCATCGACGAGATCCCGCGCGAATATGAAGAGGCGGCGATGATCGACGGCTACACCCGAATGCGCGCCTTTTTCAAGGTGGTGCTGCCGCAGGCCACGACCGGGATCGCCGCCACGGCAATTTTCTGCCTGATCTTTGCCTGGAACGAATATGCCTTCGCCGTGCTCCTGACTTCGGGCTCGGCCCAGACCGCGCCGCCGTTCATTCCGACCATTATAGGCGAAGGTGGACAGGATTGGCCCGCGGTCGCCGCCGGCACGACCATCTTCCTGGTGCCGATCCTCATCTTCACCATCCTGTTGCGCAAGCAGCTCTTGCGCGGGATCACCTTCGGAGCGGTGCGCAAATGAGCCGAAAGACCCAGGACATGTCTCGAAAGCCGCGCTCCTTCTTTTTGAGGCGCGGCCCCATGGAAAATCTCGCTGTGGTGGTGATCGGGCTCGGCTTTCTGATGATGTTCCAGCCCTTCGCTCTGGTGCTTTACACCTGGTCCTTTCTCACGCTGCTTGCCGGCACGGTGATGTTCATCATCGTGTCGAAGTTCCCGGAGTGAGCCGATGGCCGAAATAAGGATCGAGAATCTCAAGAAGAACTTTGGCAGCTTCGTCGCGCTGAAGGATTCGAGCTTTGTCGTCAACGATGGCGAGTTCCTGGCGCTCCTGGGGCCGTCGGGCTGCGGCAAGACGACGACGCTCCGGATGATCGCCGGGCTTGAACTGCCCAGCAGCGGGAAAATCCTGCTCGATGGCGAGGATGTCACCTTCAACCGTGCGCGCGACCGCGATATCGCTTTCGTCTTCCAGCTGTTTGCTCTCTACCCGCACATGAATGTGCGCAAGAACATCGGCTTTCCGCTGGTGGCGCAAGGGGTGGCGAAGGCGGAGATCCGCGCCCGGGTCGAGGAAACGGCGCGGCTTTTGCAGATCGAGCATATTCTTGACAAGTCGGTCTCGGGCCTGGCGGGCGGCGACAGACAACGGGTTGCGCTTGGACGCGCCATTGTCCGACGGCCGAAATGTTTCCTGATGGATGAACCGCTTGGCACGCTGGACGCCGAATTCCGCAATGTGATGGTCCATGAGCTTCGCGAACTGCATACCAGGATCAAGGCGACGACGGTGTATGTCACCCATGACCAGGTCGAGGCGATGGCGATGGCCGACAAGATCGCGGTCATGAATCACGGCTTGATCGAGCAGTTTGGCACGCCGCAGGAGATCTATGATCACCCGGCCACCATGTATGTGGCCGATTTCATCGGCTCGCCGCCGATGAACTTTCTCGGCTTGACCGACGGGGTCGCCAAGGGCAGCCGCAGTGTGCGCATCGGCGAGGCCGCCATTGTCGTACCGGAAGTGGTGGAGGAGGCAGGCGAGGGCGACTTCGCGCTTGGCGTGAGGCCCGAGCACGTCCGGTTCCGCGACGATGCCAAATTGCGCGGCGCCGTCTACGGGACCGAATATCTCGGCTCGACCCAGATTGTCACGGTCGAAACCGCCGACGGGTTCTGCAAGGCGCGGGTGGCACCCGATCTCACGTTCAGGCGCGGCGAAACGGTTGGACTCGATCTTGATCCGGCCCGGCTTTCGCTGTTCAGCAAGGCGACAGGCAAGGCGCTGCGCACCCGCTCGCATCCGGAGGTCAAGCATGTCTGAGGTTCGGCTTTCCGGATTGGGCAAGAGCTTCGGCGCTGAGCCAGCGGTCAGGGACCTTGATCTGACCATCAAGGACGGGGAGTTCGTGGTTCTGCTTGGCCCCACCGGGG
Source organism: Hyphomicrobiales bacterium (assembly GCA_038325465.1). Taxonomy (GTDB): domain Bacteria; phylum Pseudomonadota; class Alphaproteobacteria; order Rhizobiales; family Rhizobiaceae; genus Hoeflea. The sequence goes on from JBBQJA010000047.1 coordinate 5,303, forward strand.
CGGGAAAGACCACCACGCTGCGTCTGATCGCCGGGCTCGAACGTCCCGACACCGGCGCGGTTCATATCGACGGCGAGAACGTCAATGACCGAGCGCCGGCGGAGCGCGACGTCGCTTTCGTGTTTCAGCAATATTCGCTGTATCCGCATCTGTCGGTTTACGAGAATCTCGCGTTCCCGCTGCGCTCGCCAGCGCGGCGTTTGAGTGCGGCGGACGTTGACGCAAGGGTGCGCGACATCGCCCGCATGGTTCGTATCGACCACAAGCTGGACAGCCGCTCGACGCGCCTGTCGGGCGGGGAGATGCAGCGCGTGGCGATCGGCCGGGCGCTGGTGCGCGATCCCGCCATCTTCCTGATGGACGAGCCGTTGTCCTCGCTTGACGCCAAGCTCAGGTCCAATCTGCGGCTTGAGCTGAAGCGGATCCAGATCGACCTTGGTTCGACGCTGCTGTATGTCACCCATGACCAGATCGAGGCGATGACCATGGCCGACCGGATCGGTATCCTGTCGGACGGCGAACTCATCCAGATCGGAACGCCGCGCGAGATCTACACAAAGCCGGCCAATCTGCATGTGGCCGCCCGTCTGGGCCACCCGCATATCAATCTCCTGCGTCCAGGCCTGGTTCCCTGCCAGTCGATACCCGAGGGAACGCGGATGATCGGCGCACGCACCGAGCATGTGGAGGTCGGCAGGCCGGCACAACCGGGCGATGCCAATGCCACGGTGGACTGGATCGAGCATCTGGGCGATCAGAACCATCTGCACATCTCGGTGAGCGGAGAGAAGCTCACACTCCTGTCCGATCCCTACTCCGGGTTCAAGGCGGGCGATCCCGTGTCCATTCGGCTCAAGACGCCCTTGTTCTTCGGCGCTGATGACAGGATGATCAGCCATGGATGAGGCAAACCGGAGTGTGTGGCCATGACCGTTCTGACGGGTGAGGATTTCCGACAGTTCGTGATTGCCATGGCAGGGGCGATCACAGACAACGCCGAACGTCTGACAACACTCGACAGCGCCATCGGCGATGGCGACCACGGTGCCAACATGAAGCGGGGTTTTGATGCGGTGGTGGGCGACATTGACGTCCTGGCCGAGAAGTCTTTCGCCGAGGCGACGAAGGCGGCAGGCCTGAAGCTGGTGATGACGGTGGGTGGCGCATCCGGGCCGCTGGTGGGCACGTTTTTCATGACACTCGGCAAGGAACTGCCTGAAGGTATTGACCGCAAGAGCCTGGCGGCCGCTTTTGCCACCGCAACAGCCGCAGTGGCTGCGCGCGGCAAGTCGGAGCGAGGCCAGAAGACGTTGCTTGACGTGCTGTATCCCTTGCATGCGGCCATTGCCGCCGGGGCGGATGCTGCGGGCATGGCGCGGGCGGCCCAGGCAGCGGCGGAGGCGACCATTCCGGTCAAGGCCACACGCGGGCGCGCCTCGTTTCTGGGCGACCGTTCGATCGGGCATATGGATCCCGGATCGGCGTCCGTGGCTTTGCTTGCTGACGCTGCGGCCAGGGTCTGGGCGGCACGGACATGAAGGAGTGCAGCGCATGAATGTGGGAATCGTGATCGTGTCACACTCGCCTCTGGTTGCGGAAGGGGCTGCGCAAATGGTGCGGCAGATGGTCGGCGACGAGGTGCCGTTGGCCTGGTGCGGCGGCGATCCATCGGGCGGATTGGGCACCGACGTCGAAAGCATCCAGCAGGCGATCGAGCGGGCGTGGTCGGAAGCCGGCGTCGCTGTGCTCGTGGACCTCGGCGGAGCGGAGACCAATTCGGAAATGGCCATCGAATTCATTGGCGAGCCGCGGGCCTCCCGCATTCGCATCTGCAATGCGCCGATCGTCGAAGGGGCGATCATGGCGGCCACCGAAGCATCAGGCGGTGCCTCGCTGGGCGCAGTCGTCGCCACTGCCGAGGAACTGTCGCCGCAATGATGCGCATGGAAGGAATACAGCCATGACCTCCCCGGTCCTTGCCGAAGTCATCATCACCAACGATGTGGGTCTGCATGCCCGACCATCGGTCAAATTCACCAAGCTTGCCAAGCGCTATGCTTGCGCCATTGAAATCTCGATCGGTCCAGACGGCCAATGGATCGATGCGAAAAGCATTGTCAAGGTGATGGGCGCCAAGGCACCCAAGGGCACGACACTCAGGCTGAAAGCCACGGGCGAGCAGGCGGAAGAGGCGGTGGCAGCCCTGGTGGCCCTCGTCGACCGGCAATTTGATGAAGGCCATGAGCATGCTGGAACCGATCAGGCATAAAGGCCAGCGGGCGAGTGGCGGCTTTGCGGAAGGCGTGATCCATCTCGCCCGCGAGGCCCACGCGGTCTATCGCCCGCGTGGTTCGGTCGTGCAGGAGCAGGCGGCCCTGACCGAAGCGGTGTCGACGGCATCGGCGGCGGTGGCGCTTTCCATGGATGGGCTCGACGCGGAAGCCTTTGGCATCCTCGAGTTTCAGCTCGCCATGCTCGAGGATGACACGTTTACCGAGGCCGCAGCTGCAACGATTGCATCAGGTGCGACTGCTTTCCAGGCGTGGAAACAGGTGCTCGACGCAGAGATCGAGAGCTATCGCAAATCTGAAGACGACTACTTCCAAGCCCGGTCGGCCGACCTCGGTGACATCCGCGACCGTGTGCTTGCTGCGCTTTCGGGGGAGGCGGGGGAGCAGATCCCGCCTGGTGCCATCTATGTGGCCAGGGACATCTCGCCTAGCCTGTTTCTCGCGCACGACTGGGACGGCGGCGGCGGTCTCGCGCTAAGGCAGGGCAGCGTCACCAGCCACGTCTCCATGCTGGCGCGCGCGCGCGGCATTCCGGCCCTGGTCGGCATCGGAGAGGACCTGCTCAAGGACAAGGCACCGGCGCTGCTGGATGCGGATGCCGGAATTCTGCTTGTTGATCCGGATCCGGCGGCTCGGGCGGATTTCAATCGCAACCGCAACAACCAGGCGACGATGCGCGCGCAGGCAGAGGCACACGTCGGCAAGCCCGCAATCACTGCGGACGGTCAGGATGTCGCCATTCTCGTCAATATCGCAGATCCCGCAGACGTGGATCGGATCCCTGTTGCCCAGGTGGACGGGGTGGGCCTGATGCGCACCGAATTCCTGTTCGGCGGCCGTCACGGCCTGCCTGATGAAGCCACCCAGCTTGCGGCGTATCGCAAGGTGCTCGACTGGTCCAAGGGCCTGCCGGTCACCATCCGGACCGTGGATGCGGGCGGCGACAAGCCGGTGGAGGGGTACACGGTCACTGAGGACAATCCTTTCCTCGGCCTGCGCGGCATACGGTTGTCGCTTGCCAATCCGGATATTTTCCGGGTGCAGATCCGCGCACTGCTGCGGGCTGCACCCCATGGCGCACTCAAGGTGATGCTGCCCATGGTGTCCGTTCCGGGCGAAATTGATGCGGCCATCTCGCTGTTTGAGGAGGAGGCGGCCAAACTTTCCGCGGCCCTTGTCGACCACCGCATGCCCGAAATTGGCATCATGGTCGAGGTGCCATCGGTCGCGGTCACCCCAGGCCGCTTTGCCAGGGCCGCATTCTTTTCCATCGGCTCCAACGATCTCACCCAATATGTGATGGCGGCGTCGCGGGACAACGGGCGCCTCAGCGCGCTCGCCCAGACCAATGACCCGTCCGTGATGGCGCTGATAGCCAATGTGGCAGCCTTCGGCGTGCAGGCGTCAATTGAAACCAGCCTGTGCGGAGATGCAGCCAGCGACACGGACCTGACGGACGCCCTGCTGTCGGCGGGGATTCGTCGGTTGTCGGTCGCTCCCGCAACCCTTGCGCTGGTCAAGGCGGCGGTCCGTCGCTGGCGCCCGGGCGATCCAGCCCAGGGCATGGGCTGATCCATGGCGACGCCATCCAGCGAGGAGGCCCTGAGACTATACAAGGAGATCCTCGCCCGGGTCGTCGACCGCCGACCGTCGGGTACGCGGCAGCGGCTCGCCGATGCGCTCGGCAAGCATCGCAGCTTCGTCACGCAGATCACGTCTGCAAGCTATGCGACGCCGCTACCGGCCCGGCATCTGACCTCGGTCTTTTCGGTCTGCCATTTCAGCGCGGCCGAGCAGCAGGAATTTCTTGATGCCTATCAGATCGCCCATCCGGGTCGTCTTGAGAAACCGGCGGGTGGAAAGCGGCTGCGGCATCTGTCAATCATGACGCCGGACTTTGGCGACGACGAAAAGAACAGGCTGTTTGATCAGGCGATCACCGATCTCGCCCATCGGATGAGCCTGATCTGCGGAGAAACGGAAGATTGATGCGCTGCAACGGGAGATCAGCATGAAGAAGTTCATGAACGACGCAGGCACGATCCTGCAGGAAAGCCTGGCGGGCTTCGTCGCTGCCCATGGCGATATCGTGGTGCTTGACGGGGCAGGCAAATTCTTGCGCCGGGCCACACTCAAGACGGGCAAGGTGGGGCTGATTTCCGGCGGCGGCTCTGGTCATGAGCCTCTGCATGGCGGGTTTGTGGGGTTCGGAATGCTTGATGCAGCCTGCCCGGGGCAGGTTTTCACCTCGCCGACGCCTGACCAGATGCTGGAAGCCGCCCAGACGGTCGACACCGGCGGGGGCGTCCTCTTCATCGTCAAGAACTACGAAGGCGACGTGATGAATTTTGAAATGGCCGCCGAGATGGTGCGCGACATGACCGGCAGCGAGGTCCTCCAGCTGGTCACCAATGACGATATTGCGGTGGAGGATTCGCTTTTCACCACCGGACGGCGCGGCGTGGCAGGCACGCTCGTGGTGGAGAAGATCGTCGGTGCTGCCGCCGAACGCGGGATGCCGCTCGGTGAGCTCAAGGCGCTGGGCGAAAAGACCAATCGCATGACCAGGTCGCTCGGTGTGGCGTTGACGAGCTGCACGGTGCCCGCGGCAGGCAAACCCACCTTCGACATCGGTGCTGGAGAGATGGAGTTTGGCGTCGGCATTCACGGCGAGCCCGGCCGCCGGCGTGCACCGCTCGCCAAGGCTGATGCGATCACTGAAGAAATCTGCGAAGGCATCGTCAAGGATTTCGGCGACGTGTCGGGGAAGACGGCGCTGCTGTTCGTCAATGGCTTTGGTGGCACGCCGTTGCTCGAGCTCTATCTGATGCACAACAGCGCCCGTAAAATCTTCGAAAGCCACGGCGTGCGGATTGCCCGTTCGCTCACCGGATCCTACGTCACCTCACTCGACATGGCGGGATGCTCGATCACATTGACCTTGATGGACGACGACACGCTCGCCCTGTGGGACGCGCCGGTCCATACGGCGGCGTTGCGCTGGGGGGTGTGATCAAGGGCGTGTTGCCACGTCGCAGGGGATGGCCTTCGAGGTTAACCTAAGCGAAAGACCCATGCCTTACCTTTGGTGGTCAGTAGTGCGTCAAGGGTTGTGCGGTCATGGGTCTCCCGAAGCTTCGGCTTTCAAAGAAGCTTGTCCTGTTGTCGGGCGGCTGTCTGTTTCTGCTTGGTGTGTCGGGGACGGCGGCGCTTGTTCTTGGCGGCGGCGGGGACGAGGAGGCCGGGTCCTGCAAGACGCTCTATGAAGCAGAATTCCAGCGGGCCGGCGAAGACCGGTTGCTGGCCGTCGTCCGCACGACGGACACGGAACCTTCCGAACGGGTGCGCACCGGCCTCAGGATTGCCAGACATCTGGCAGAGACCCGGCATGCGGATCTGGTCATCGTTCAGGTCACCGACAATCGGGGTCCAGATACGCGTGCCAAACTGCGCGGCGAGGCGATCGGGGTGGAAGTGGCCCATGCCCCCCACGGCCGCACGCTTGCCACGATGAAGCCCTGGGAGGTGCGCTACGTGGACACCCGGCCCACGGTCGCGGGGCTCTATTATGGTCCGCGTGTCGACATGAGCCTTGGCGACATCGAGACCGCAGTCGCTGGCCTCGCGGAGGTGACGGGGTGCGATGGGGATGCCGTGGAAGCCGCAGCCGGTGGAAGCCCCGAAAAGGCTGCTCCCGCGGCAGGACACTGAACGCCACGGCTGCAATGATTTGAGTGATTTTACACGAACTTGCGCCGCGAAAGGCGCGTCAGTCGTTGCGTGTCTTGCGGGCGGGGAACAGGATCACATCGCGGATTGAAGGGGCGTTTGTCAACAGCATCACCAGACGGTCAACGCCGATGCCCAAGCCGCCTGCGGGCGGCATCCCCTGGTCGATCGCATCGAGGAAATCTTCGTCGAGCTCCTTGGCGGTCTCGCCGCGGGCATGGGCCTGCTCGATCTGTTCGACCATGCGAGCGCGCTGTTCCTCGGGATCATTGAGTTCGGAGAAGGCGTTGCCGAGTTCCCAGGTGTTGCAATAAGTCTCGAAGCGCTCGACGAGGCGCGGCTCGCCGGGCACTTCCTTGGCGAAGGGCGAGATGTCCTTCGGGAAATGGGTGACGTGGCTCGGCTGGATCAGCGTCTGTTCGACCTTCTCCTCGAAGATGAAAGCCAGACATTCGCCCCAGGTCCAATCCTTCTCAATTGCAAAACCAGCCGCACTGGCCGCCGCCCGGGCGTCCTCGTCGGTCTTCAGAGCGATGAAGTCGATGCCGGTCGCGTCCTTGACGGCTTCAGGCATCGGCACGCGGCGGAACGGACCCTTGAAGGATATCTCCTTGTCGCCGTAGGCAAATTCGGGCTTGCCGTGGATGGCCACGGCCAGGCTCTCGAACAACCGTTCGACGAGGTCCATGATGTCCTCGTAGTCGGCATAGGCCCAGTAACATTCCATCATCGTGAATTCGGGATTGTGCCGTGTCGACACGCCCTCATTGCGGAAATTGCGGTTGATCTCGAAGACCTTGTCGGTGAGCCCCGAAACCAGCGTGCGCTTGAGGTAGAGTTCCGGCGCGATGCGCAGAAACATGTCGAGCTTGAGCGTGTTGTGGTGCGTCTTGAAGGGTTCTGCCGTGGCCCCGCCATAAACGCTATGCAGCATCGGGGTCTCGACTTCCATGAAGCCGTCACTCTCCAGGAAGCGGCGAATCGCGGAGACGATGCGCGAGCGCTGCTGGAATCGAAGCTTGGAGTCCTCGTTTGTCAGGATGTCGAGATGACGGCGGCGGTAACGCTGCTCGATGTCGGACAGACCGTGCCACTTTTCTGGCATTGGCAGGAGCGCCTTGGTCAGCATCGTGATCTCACGGGCGTTGACCGTCAGTTCGCCGCGCTTGGTGCGGCGCACCACGCCGGTCACGCCGATGATGTCGCCGAGGTCGACATAAGCCAGAAGCGCGCGGGAGGCCTCGGAGGCGTGGTCCTTGTGGGTGAAGATCTGGATCTTGCCGGAGGCGTCCCGAAGATCAATGAACATGCCTGAATTGCGCGATGAATAGACCCGGCCCGCCACCGTGACACTGTCGAGAGTCTCGGTGTCGGCGGCTAGCCCGGCATAGGTGTCCACCAGTTCCGCATTGGTTGCCGTGCGGTGGAAGTGGGCCGGATACACCGTATCCAGCGTCTGGCGAAGATGGGCGAGCTTCTGGGCGCGCACTTCCGTGACATTGGAGGAGAGGCCGGTTTCGCTCGGTGTCTGGCTCATTGATCTGACCTTCGGGGCATCTGTTGGCGGATGGCGGGCCTCAGGGCTCGGGCCGTCAGGGCGTCTGTGTGGCCGCTGAAAGCACCTGGGCGGCAACCTTCAGGCGCTGGCGCACCATGGCACGGCCCAGCAACGCCATCGAATCAAACAGCGGCAGGGAGCGTGACGACCCGCTGACGGCGACAAACAGCGGCGGCAGCATCACGCGCAGCTTGCGGCCTGTGTTCTCAGAGATGACGCGCAGTTCGGCCTCGATCGCCTCCACCGTCCAATCCGGGATCTTTTCGAGCGCCGGGGCCACTTCGTTGATGATGGCGAGGCTGTCGGGGAGCCCGGTCTTCAGACTCGTGAAGGCGGACGCTTCCAGATTGAGGTCCGACTTCAGGAGGAAACCCGCGAGGTCGGGCAGGTCACCGAACTTCTGGATCCGCGATTGCGACAGCCTGAGGCCGGCCGACAGACGGTCTCCGTCAAGCGCCCAGGCGCTGACGCGAGCGAGAAAGTCATCTTCCGAGAGTTTCTCGCGCAACCAGCGTCCGTTGAGCCAATCGAGTTTCTGGATGTCGAAAATGGCACCGGCTTTCGACAGGTTGTCGGGGTCGAAGCGGTCGCCAAGTTCGTCCATGGTCAAGAGCTCTTCGCCATCTGCGAACTGGATGAAGAAAAGGCCGAGAAAATTCATCAGCGCTTCGGGCAGGTACCCCAATGCCGCATAATAGGGGATCGACGTCGGGTTCTTGCGCTTGGACAGCTTTGACTTGTCGGCATTGCGCATCAGCGAAAGATGCATGAAGACTGGCGGCTCAAGGCCCAGATACTGATAAATCAGGATGTGCTTGGGCACCGAGGTCAGCCATTCCTCGCCGCGCGCCACATGGGTGATCTTCATGAGATGATCGTCGACCACATTGGCCATATGGTAAGTCGGCATGCCGTCAGCCTTGAGCAGCACCTGCATGTCCACGGCGTCCCACGGGATCTCGACATCGCCATAAACACCATCGGTGAAGGTGCAGACGCCGTCCTCGGGGATCTTCATCCGCACGACGCTTGGCTCGCCCGCCTGCAGGCGGGTCAAGACTTCCTCTGCACCAAGCGTCAGGCATCGGCCGTCGTACTTTGGCGGCTTTCCGGCGGCGCGCTGCGCCTCCCGCATCGTCTCCAGGCGCGCCGGTGTGCAGAAGCAGTGGAAGCCGTGGCCGTTTTCGACGATCCTGTCCACATAGGGACGGTAGATTTCCTTGCGCTCGCTCTGCCTGTAAGGCCCGTAAGGCCCTCCGATATCGGGACCTTCGTCCCACTCCAGCCCACACCAGGACAGCGCATCAAGGACCTTCTGCTCGTATTCCAGCGTCGAGCGGGTGGCGTCGGTATCCTCGATCCTGAGGATGAACTTGCCACCGTTTTTCCTGGCGAACAGATAGTTGAACAGCGCGATATAAGCTGTGCCCACGTGGGGTTCGCCGGTCGGGGAAGGTGCAATGCGCACCCGCGTCTGCGTGTTAGCCATGATCAGTATCGCTTGAATGTGAGCGAGGAAACGCCAAATCCCGCGTTCCGGCGCCGTGCCAGACCGGTCGTCCGGGTCCCGCAGCATGTGCAAAGCCGCGTCCCGGCAAGGTCCGCGTTAGGCCATATTGCTCGGCTTGCGTCAAGTATGGCGCCGGGAAACGGGCTACAGCGGCCTTTGCGCATCCAATCGGATGCGTGAATGCCGCTGTAACTCTTTGAATGGATGCATGTCGCGCACAACTGAATCCATGTGTGCGCGATACGCATTGGCAGACCTGCGCTGCCGGAGCGCGCGACTGAACACGCCGCAGGCACGAAGAAAATGATTTACGTACCTCAGAATTTTATGTAACTGGATTGCCAAGGGACTGCGACGCCAGGGGACTGCGACGCCAGGGGACTGCGACGCCAAGAAACTGAGCCGAAAGCAACAGCGACGCCAAGGGCAGCGATGATCGGGACTGTCCGATGACAGGTCCCGGACGAAGCGCGGTCTTTTTGACCCGACCGTGGAGGATACGCGTGAGGCCGACCGTGCATGACATTGCCGCAACGGCGGGCGTGAGCCTGGCGACGGTCGATCGCGTGCTCAACGGACGCTCGGGTGTCCGGCAGAAGACCATCGACAGGGTCGAGCAGGCGGTCCGAGCGCTCGGCTATGTCAGGGATATGACGGCGGCCAATCTCGCCCGGCGCCGCGTCTATCCGCTGGTCTTCGTGCTTCCCGATGGGCCCAACAGCTTCATGCGCAACCTCGAGCACGAAGTCCGTCAGGCCATGACGCGTTCGCCGCACGAACGCACGGCGATCAAGCTGATGACGACAAGGCCCCTGGACGCCGAAGCGATCGCGCGGACGCTTGACGGACTTGATCCGAAGGATGTGGCCGGTGTGGCACTGGTGGCGGTCGACACGGCTTGCGTGGTGGCCGCGGTCGATCGCCTCGTCTCGCTCGGCGTTCCGGTGGTCACACTGGTCTCCGACCTGCCGGGATCCCGGCGGGCGCATTTCTGCGGGATTGACAACGTCGCCGCCGGCCGTACCGCAGCCGGGCTGATGGGCCGGTTTGCCCGCAGCACGCCGGGCAAGGTCCTGGTCGTGGCGGGCTCGATGCGCCTGTCGGATCATATGGGCCGGGCGAGCGGCTTTGCGGACGTCATGGCGCGCGAGTTTCCACATCTCTCCATTCTGGGGCCGCTTGAGGGGCGTGACGACGCTTTGGCGGTCCGGCGCGTTGTCGGCGCGGCACTCGCGGCCAATTCCGACATTGTGGGTATTTACAGTCTGGGCGCGGGAAACCGCGGGCTGGTCGAAGTGATCTCGGCCCGGACCGGTCCCCGGCTTTCGGTGGTGGCGCACGAGGTCACGGATTATTCGCGCAAGGCGCTCGCCGAGGGTCACTTCGATGCGGTCATCAACCAGGATTGCGGCCATGAGGTCCGGAGCGCCATCCGCGTGCTGCTGGCGCGTGCCGACGGGCTTGATCCGGTCAAGGCGCAGGAACGCATCCGCATCGACATCTTCCTGCGTGACAATCTGCCATGACCGTGCCGCTGCCCGCCGCATCCAATTCACCGCAGCCAAAGGACGTATCCCATGTATCTCGGTCTTGATCTCGGCACGTCCTCGCTGAAAGCGCTGCTCATCGACGACGGCCAGAACGTGGTTGGGTCGGCCAGCGCCGCCATCACCGTGGAGCGGCCGCATCCGGGCTGGTCGGAGCAGGATCCGGCCGCCTGGATCAAGGCTGTTCGGCAAGCGGTGGCAGCGCTTGCGCGCACCCACGCCGAGGCGTTGATGACCGTGCGCGGCATCGGCCTGTCCGGGCACATGCATGGCGCAACGACGCTGGATGCGGACGGAAAGGTGCTGCGCCCCTGCATCTTGTGGAACGACACCCGCAGCCATGCGGAGGCGGCGATGCTTGACGCTGATCCGATTTTCCGGGCGCTGACTGGCAACATTGTCTTTCCCGGTTTTACGGCTCCCAAGTTGGTGTGGATCCAGCGTAACGAGCAGGCGCTGTTCGAACGCATCCGGAAAGTGCTGCTGCCAAAGGACTATCTCCGGCTATGGCTGACAGGCGACTGCCTTTCCGAAATGTCGGACTCCGCCGGAACATCCTGGCTTGATACCGGAAAGCGGAGCTGGGACAGTCGGCTGCTGGCGGCGACCGGGCTTGACAAGAGCCACATGCCTGAGCTCGTTGAAGGCACCCAGCGGGCTGGTGCGCTGCGACCGGCGGTCGCCACCGTGCTTGGTCTTTCGCCAGGCGTCCCCGTGGCCGGGGGCGCAGGCGACAACGCCGCCGCAGCCTGCGGCATGGGGACGGTGGCCGATGGCCAGGCTTTTGCCTCGCTCGGCACTTCTGGCGTGCTGTTTGCGGCCAACGGGCGCTACCGGCCCAATCCAGCAAGCGCTGTGCATGCCTTCTGCCACGCATTGCCCGGCACCTGGCACCAGATGGGCGTGATCCTGTCGGCCACCGATTCGCTCAACTGGCTGTCAGGCGTGACAGGCACCGATCCGGCCGCGCTGACAGGAGAACTGGGCGAGAAGCTGATTGCGCCGGGGTCGGTGACGTTCCTTCCGTACCTGTCGGGCGAGCGGACGCCGCACAATGATGCCAAGATCCGGGGCGCGTTCACAGGCCTCGGGCATGAGTCCAACCGTGTGGCGCTGACGCGGGCTGTGGTCGAGGGGGTCGCCTTTGCCTTCCGGGACAGCCTGGACGCTCTCAGGCAGGCCGGCACGACCCTCGAGCGGGTGACCGCACTCGGCGGCGGCTCGCGGTCGCGCTACTGGCTCGACGTGCTGGCGACCGTTCTCGACCTGCCGGTCGATATTCCTTCCGATGGTGATTTTGGCGCGGCCTTCGGCGCGGCGCGCCTGGGGCTCATCGCCGCCGAAGGCGCAGATCCAACCGCCATCTGCACGCCGCCGACCACTTCGGCCACCATCCTTCCCAACCGTGATCACGTCGAGGCTTTCGAGGTTGCCTATCGGCGCTATCGTTCCCTCTACCCCGCGCTCAAAGGAGCAACAGCATGACTTCCGGTTTTTTCGGTACGCTCTCGCCACTTCGCTACGAAGGCCCCGACAGCGACAATCCGCTCGCCTTCCGCCACTACAATCGTGATGAGATCGTCCTCGGCAAACGCATGGAAGACCATCTGCGTTTTGCGGTCGCCTATTGGCATTCCTTCGCCTGGCCGGGCGGTGACCCGTTCGGCGGCCAGACCTTCGAGCGGCCCTGGTTTCCGAAAGACGGTGGTTCCGATTTCATGGCGCTGGCGCGCCTCAAGGCGGACGTGGCCTTCGACATGTTCTCGCTTCTGGGCGTGCCATATTACTGTTTCCACGATGCCGACATACGACCCGAAGGTTCAAGTTTCGCCGAAAGCGTGTCCCGGCTCGACGAGATCGTCGACATCTTCGCCCGCAAGCAACAAGAGACCGGCGTCAAGCTCTTGTGGGGGACGGCCAACCTGTTTTCCCACCGTCGCTTCATGGCGGGAGCTGCGACCAACCCGGACCCCGACGTCTTCTATTATGCGGCGGCGACCGTGAAGAGCTGCATTGACGCCACCATGAAGCTCGGGGGCGAGAACTACGTGCTCTGGGGTGGCAGAGAGGGCTATGAGACGCTGCTCAACACCGACCTCAAGCGCGAGCGCCAGCAGGCTGGCCGCTTCCTGCAGATGGTTGTCGACTACAAGCACAAGATCGGCTTCAAGGGCGCAATCCTGATCGAGCCAAAGCCACAGGAGCCGACCAAGCACCAGTATGATTACGACGTGGCGACGGTCTATGGGTTCCTCAAGGATTTTGGCCTCGAAAGCGAGGTCAAGGTCAACATCGAGCAGGGCCATGCAATTCTTGCCGGCCATTCCTTCGAGCATGAACTGGCGCTTGCCGGGTCGCTCGGCATCTTCGGTTCCATCGACATGAACCGCAACGACTACCAGTCGGGTTGGGATACCGACCAGTTTCCCAACAACGTTCCGGAAATGGCGCTCGCCTATTACCATGTGCTGCAGGCCGGGGGTTTTGCGACGGGCGGCACCAATTTCGATGCGAAGCTGCGCCGTCAGTCGCTCGACCCGGAAGACCTGCTGATGGCCCATGTGGGCGGCATGGACTGCTGCGCGCGCGGGCTCAAGGCCGCCGCCAGCATGATCGAGGACAAGGCTCTGTCGGCACCGCTTGCGGCGCGCTATCAGGGCTGGAACGACGCAGATGCGCAGAAGACGCTGGCCGGCGGCTTCACGCTCGCCGATCTCGCCGCCCGCGTCGTGGAGCGGGGGATCGAGCCTGAGCCGCGCTCCGGCCGACAGGAGCATCTCGAAAACCTGGTCAACCGCTACGTCTGAGACCGCTGCCGCCACCTGCGGGGACGACCACGGTTGTCCCCGATTTGCTCGCGCACCGCAACAGGAGTAATCGGGACGGCCGGACCTGATAACAGGACTGGACAGGAGAAATCGATGCAGTTCGCCCGGTGCAATGGCGTAACCCTCCACCACCAGGTCATCGGCGCGGCTCCGGACCGGCCGACCATCGTATTCTCGAATTCGCTGGGGACCGATTTTCGCATCTGGCGTGACGTCGTCGTCCGGCTTGCGGGCGACTATGGGCTGATCGTTTATGACAAACGCGGCCATGGCCTGTCGGAAACCGGTCCGATGCCTTGCCGCATGGCAGATCATGTGGACGACCTTTCGGCACTTCTCGACCACTATCAGGCCAAAAAAGTCATTGTCTGCGGTCTGTCGGTCGGCGGACTGATCGCCCAGGGCCTCGCCGCCAGCCGGCCTGACCTCGTGGCCGCCTTGATCCTGTGCGACACGGCCCACAAGATCGGCGACGAAGACAGCTGGAGCGCCCGCATCCGCACCATCGAGGCCGGCGGTATCGCCGCCTTGTCGGATGCGATCCTCGGGCGCTGGTTCACCAAGGCGTTCCGCCAGTCAGGCGATCCCGCATTCACCGGATACCGGATGATGCTCGAACGCACACCGGTGGACGGATATCTCGGCACCTGCGCTGCGATCCGGGACACCGATTTCACCGACGCGGCCGGGCGGATAGCGGTGCCGACGATCTGCATCGTCGGGGACGAAGACGGTTCCACGCCGCCGTCGCTGGTCGGGGAAATGGCGCGCCTCATTCCGGGTGCCATGTATCAGGAGATCCCCGAAGCGGCCCATCTCCCCTGCGTCGAACAGCCCGTCATCCTGACCGACGTCATCCGCGCCTTCATCGACCGTCTCCCGGTCGACTGATCATGCGGGCATTCAGCCTTTTCCGTGTGCAACCGGAGTTCCAGCCATGAGCCTCTCGAAGTCGCCAGCGACCCTTGCCCGACGCTTCCCGTCCGACTTTCTGTTCGGGGTGGCCACTGCCGCCTATCAGATTGAAGGAGCGGTACGCGCTGATGGCCGCAAGCCGTCGATCTGGGATGCGTTCTCGCATATGCCGGGGCGCGTGCGGGGCGGGGACACCGGCGATGTGGCCTGCGACCATTACAACCGGCTCGATGGCGATCTCGACCTGCTTGCGGGGCTCGGCGTGGACGCCTACCGGTTCTCGATCGCCTGGCCGCGGGTCATTCCCGACGGTGACGGGGCGGTCAACGAAAAAGGCCTCGACTTCTACGACCGGCTCCTTGATGGGCTCAAGGCGCGGGGCATCAAGGCCTATGCAACGCTCTATCATTGGGACCTGCCGCTCGAACTCTCAGGCCAGGGCGGCTGGACGGCGCGCGCAACGGCGCATGCGTTCGCCCGTTACGCTTGTGTCGTCGCCCAAAGGCTTGGAGACCGGATCGACACCGTCGCCACGTTCAACGAGCCCTGGTGCTCGGTCTACCTGGGTCATCTGACGGGCGTGCATGCGCCCGGCGAAAAGTCGATGGAAGCGGCCATGGCGGCGTTGCATGTGACCAATCTAGCCCATGGTCTGGGCGTCATGGCGATCCGCGCCGAGCGCACCGATCTGCCGGTGGGTATCGTCATCAATGCGATGTCGGTGATGCCCAAGAGCGAAGCGGCAGACGATGTTGCAGCGGCATCCCGCGCATTCGACTTCCACAATGGTGCCTTCTTCGGCCCGATCTTTGAAGCGGCCTATCCCAGCGCGCTCATGGAAGGCTGCCCGGATCTGGCCTTACAGGTTATGGTGGGCGATCTTGCCACGATCTCCCAGCCCCTCGATTTCTGGGGCCTGAACTATTACACGCCGCTGCGGGTGGCCGACGATCCGGGCGCGGCGTTTCCGGCCGCCCGGACTGCCCCGCCTGTTCGGACAGAAAAGACAGATATCGGCTGGGAGATCGATTCGGGTGGCCTTTCCAACGTGGTACGCGATCTTTACGGGCGCTACGCCCTCCCCGAATTCTACATCACCGAGAACGGAGCCGCCGACAACACCGGCATCGAAAATGGCGCGGTCAGCGACATCATGCGGCTCGATTATCTCAACGACCATCTCTCCGTCGCCGCCGATCTGGTGGAAGATGGGATCCCGCTCAGGGGATATTTCGCCTGGAGCCTGATGGACAATTTCGAATGGGCCGAGGGCTACGCCCAGCGCTTCGGGCTCGTTCACGTGGACTACGTCACCCAGGTTCGCACCGTCAAGCAGTCGGGTCATTGGTACCGGGAGCTTGCGGCGGCGCATCGGAACGGCTGATGCCACGGCGTTGTGACAAGCAATTGCGTGGGAGCGGAACCACGCTTTCCGATTGACGTTGTGGGGAAATGTCATTCCGGAGCCGCCACCATGGGTCAAGACGTCATTCCGTTCGATCGGGTGCGCATGCTGCCGGGCGGTGCGCCGAGTGGACCGTTGCGACGGTGGCCGATGGCGGATCTGTATCGCCCGGCTGAGCATGGGTCGGCTTTTCAGCGCACCACGAAACCATGGGCGAAGGGGTCCTCCTCGTCATCGATGACGATGGTGTTCCGCCCGGTTTCCACTGCCCACCCGGCAATGGAGGGGATGATGGCTGAACGGCCTGCCACACTGGTCGCCGCTTCGACACGGCCGTGGAAGAGAGACCCGATGATGCTTTCGTGGGTGAAGGCGTCGCCGACCTTCAGTCTGCCTTTGGCGGCCCACTGCGCCATGCGCGCTGACGTGCCGGTGCCGCAGGGGGATCGGTCGATCGCCTTGTCGCCATAGAAGACCGCATTGCGGGCGCTTGCCCCCTCAACCGTTGGCGCGCCTGTCCACAGGATGTGGCTCAGGCCCTTGATGTCGGGCTTTTCGGGATGGACGAAACTGTAATCGCGGTTGAGCGCTTCACGCAGCAGCGGGCTCATGCGTACCAGATCGCCGGCGGTGAAATCCCGCATGTCCTCAAAATTGGCCTGGGGATCGACGATGGCGTAGAAATTGCCGCCGTAGGCGACGTCGACGACGAGATCGCCAAGGCCGGGGCAATGGGCCTCGAGGCCTTCTGCATACAGAAAGGCCGGTACATTGGTCAGGCGAACTTCGGTGACCTTGCGGCCGGTCATGGCATAGGTGGCAAGGATGCGACCTGCTGGCGTGTCGATGGCAATGGTGCCTGGCGTCTTGGGTCGAACCAGACCATTCTCGATCGCCATGGTGACCGTGCCGATGGTGCCGTGGCCGCACATCGGCAAACAGCCGGAGGTTTCGATGAACAGGAAGGCGATGTCGCAATCTGGCCGGGTCGGCGGGTAGAGGATCGTGCCGGACATCATGTCGTGGCCGCGCGGTTCAAACATCAGTCCGGTGCGGATCCAGTCGTACTCGGCCAGGAAATGCGCCCGCCGTTCGAGCATGTCGGCACCCTCAAGCTGCGGGCCACCCCCGGCCACCAGCCGGACCGGATTGCCACAGGTGTGGCCGTCTAGGCAGAAGAATGTGGAGCGGGCCATTGAGGTTCCCCAAGTCGTGTGCGGATCAGAAGCGGTCGAGGCGGTAAGGTGCAAGGTCGATGACTGGCGGTCGGCCTTCGACGAGGTCGGTGACAAGACGCGCCATGGCGGCCGACTGGGTCAAGCCCAGATGCCCGTTGCCAAAGGCGAGCACGATGTCGCCATGGCCGGGAAGCAGGCCCATCACGGGCAGGCTGTCGGGCATGGAGGGGCGGAAGCCCATCCATTCGGTCCCGCCTTCGGTCCTGAGGTCCGGCAGAAAGTCCTTTGCCTTGGCGAGCATGGCTTTTGATCGCGCGAAGTTGGGTGCCAGCTTCAGCCCCGCCAGTTCGACCGCGCCACCGACCCGGATGCCGGTCGACAAGGGGGTCATGACGAAACCGTGGCCACCGAAGATGATCTGGCGGCGCAGATCGACTGCGCCCAGGGGCAGGGTCGTGGTGTAGCCG
Organism: Hyphomicrobiales bacterium; assembly: GCA_038325465.1. Classification (GTDB taxonomy): domain Bacteria; phylum Pseudomonadota; class Alphaproteobacteria; order Rhizobiales; family Rhizobiaceae; genus Hoeflea. Next base: position 22,731 of record JBBQJA010000047.1, read on the forward strand.
CGTTCGGTTTCGAGCGGTATCGGCAGCGGGGTGATCGCGCTCAGAAGACGCGCCGACCAGGCGCCGCCGGCCACGATGATCCGTTCCGCCGACCGCTGCGATCCGTCGGCCATGATCAGGCACGCCTTGCCACTGACCCGTTCGAGCCTGAGCACCTCGGCCCGTTCGAAGCGAGCACCGTGGTTTTCGGCGTAAGCCCAGACCGCCTTGGCGAGCAAAAAGGGATCGCTGACTGTCTTCCAGCCGGGCACGAAGGTGCCCGCGACGAAGCGCGCCGAGAGCCCGGGCTGGAGATCGGCCAGCCGCGCGCCACGCACATGGTCGAAACTGATGCCGTGGTTCTGGCGCCGCTGCCAGCCCGGAAGGCTTGCGCGGAATTCGGCCTCCGATTCATAGAGTTCAAGCGAGCCGTCATGGCGGACCATGTGGCTGATCCGGGCGCGCTCGAACAAGGCCTCGGCTTCGTGGGCGGCCAGATCCATCAGCGCCGACTGGGCGGCGATGCTCGCCTCCACCCGGGAGGGGCTGCAGGCGCGCCAGAAGCGGACCAGCCAAGGGGCGAGACGGGGCAGGTAGGACGGCCTGATGGAGAGCGGCCCCAAGGGATCGAGCAGCCATTTTGGTGCCTTGCGCATGATCCCCGGCGAGGCGAGCGGCAAGATGTCGGAGAAGGCGAGCGCGGCGGCATTGCCTTTGCTCGCTTCTTCGGCGATGCCCTTGCGGTCGATAACGGTGACTGTATGGCCGGCCTCGGCCAAAAGTGCGGCGGCGCTGACACCGATGATGCCTGCGCCGACGATCAGGATGTCTTTTCCAGGTGCGGTCATGGCGTCCGGTTTTCCTGGCGGGCGCGGGCGGCGGCGGTCAGCATTTGGCGGTGCCGCATGCGGTAGCGTTCGCGGTCTTGCGCGCTGCGCGTCCCGTGGCAACGCAAGCAGGACACGCCCTGCTCAAACAGCGGCGAGGCTCTCTCCTGCGGCGTGACCGGCTGACGGCAGGCGCGACAGAGTGCGGTGTCGCCGACACTCAGGCCATGGCTGACCGAAACACGCTCGTCGAAGACGAAGCAGTCGCCCTGCCACAGACTCTCGCCGGCGGGCACATCCTCGAGATATTTCAGAATGCCGCCCTTGAGATGGTAGACATTGTCAAAGCCGAGGCCGCGCAAGTAGGCGGTGGCCTTTTCGCAACGGATCCCGCCGGTGCAGAACATGGCGATGCGTTTGGGGCCGGCGGGTGCGGACGGGTCGGGAATGTGGCTGTCGACCCAAGCCGGAAATTCGCGGAAGGTGCGTGTCTCGGGATCAACCGCGCGGGCGAATGTGCCGATGGCCACCTCGTAGTCGTTGCGGGTGTCGATGACCAGCGTTTCGGGGTCAGCGATCAGCGCATTCCAGTCGGCTGGCTCGACATAGGCACCCGTTTCCTCGAGCGGATCAACGCCGTCCACCCCCATGGTGACGATTTCCTTCTTGAGCCGCACCTTCATGCGCCTGAAGGGCATGCGCGGCGCGTGGCTTTCCTTGTGAATGAGTCCGCCCAGGCCGGGAATGGTCCGGAGATGGGCGAGCACCCGGTCGATGGCGGTGCGTTCGCCCGCAATAGTGCCGTTGACGCCTTCGCCCGCCAGCAGAAGCGTGCCACGCACACCCGCCCCGCAACACAGCTTTGCCAGAGGCGCCTGAAGCGCGGCGGGGTCGGGCAGGCGCGCGAAATGGTAGAGTGCTGCCACCACACAAGGCTGGTTTGACGGAACCTGGGGCTGTTTGTCGTGCATTGCGGCGACATAGCGCGTCTTCAGGCGTGAGGCAATCAATCTACCCCGCTGCGGCACTTTTCGCGCACTATGGTGGTCCTTCATGACCCCATGCCAAAGGGCGGCATGGACAAGCCAGGGGCGAAAGGTTATGCGGAACCGCCAAAACGCGCAGGAAAGGACCCTCCTCATGAGTGACACCACAAGCGCGCTGCTCGCGATCCTCAAGCTGCAGCCGGTGGTCCCGGTGCTGGTGATCGACGATCTCTCCACGGCGGTGCCACTGGCGCGCGCACTGGTGGCCGGCGGTCTCAAGGCAATCGAGATCACGCTCCGGACCCCGGTGGCGCTTGCAGCCATCCGAGCGGTGGCCGATGAGGTCGAAGGCGCGGTGGCTGGCGCTGGCACGATCCTCAACGCCCGCCAGTTCGACCAGGCGGTAAAAGCCGGCGCGCGGTTCATCGTTTCGCCGGGGACCACGCTCGAGCTTCTTGACGCTGCGCGCTCTTCGCCGGTTCCGTTGTTGCCGGGCGCTGCAACCGCAAGCGAAGTGATGGCGTTGCGGGAGGAGGGCTATACGGTGCTCAAGTTCTTTCCGGCCGAACAGGCCGGCGGCGCGGCCTATCTCAAGTCGCTTTCCTCGCCCCTCGCCGGGACATTCTTCTGCCCGACCGGCGGCATTACCATGGGCAACGCCCGCGACTATCTCGCGCTGCCCAATGTCATCTGCGTGGGCGGTTCCTGGGTCGCGCCCAGGGCGATGGTGGAGGCCAACGACTGGGCGGGCATCACCCGTCTCGCTGAAGATGCCTGCAAGCTCGCCGTCTGAGCGGGCCTGGTCTAACCCGCGCGTCCGGTTTGAAATGGCAGTTTGGGATGCTTATGTGGGAGGCGAAAAGGACAGTTCGCCGCCGTTGGCACGGTCCGGATTGGGCGCGCGCCGCCCTTTGGCCACTCACAACAAGGACCGCCCCCCATGCTCGATCCGAAAGCCCTTCTCGACCAACTTCTTGGCTCCAAGGTTCCCGGTGGTCAGTCCACCTTGCGCGACAAGGCCGGACAGGCGACCCAGATGGCGCGCGACAACCCTCTCGCCGCAGGCGCCTTGGCGGCTGTCCTTCTCGGCACCAAGACCGGCCGGTCGCTCGGCGGTTCCGCGCTCAAGCTTGGCGGTCTCGCTGCGGTCGCGGGCCTTGGCTACCAGGCCTGGAAGAACTACCAGGCCGGACAGACGCCTGCTGCATCTGCGAGCGGTGCCTTGGCGACCGAGCCCGAACTTTTGCCGCCGCCCGCCGATTCCGACTTTGCCATGGTCAAGGTAGAAGCCAATGAAGGCTTCGCCCTGGCGCTGGTCCGGGTGATGATCGCCGCCGCCCGTGCCGATGGCCATGTCGACGACGGCGAGCGCGCCCGCATTCACGACAAGCTGTCGCTTGCGGGTATGGGCAGCGAGGCATTGTCCTTCCTGGAGAATGAACTGTCGCAACCCATCGACATTGATGGGCTGGTGGCCCAGGCCAGGACCGAAGCGCAGAAGGTTGAACTCTTTACCGCGGCACGGCTCGCCATCGAGCCTGACAGCCGGGCCGAGCGCGGGTTCCTCGATCTGCTGGCTGGCCGCCTCGGTCTTGCCGACGGCCTCATCGACCACATTGAGGCGACTGTCTCTGCTGCCAAGGTCTGAGCAATCGCACGCATCAGGTTGCGTCTTCGACCGGTTCAGCGGGCATTTGAAAAAGAGGGGGCGGATTCCGGTCGGTATCCGCCCCCCTCTTTTTCGTCCGGCTCGACCTCGATCAAAACCGCTCGCGCAACGTCAGGCACGGTCAGTTCAGTGTCGAGAGTGTTGCGCGGGGCTTTCGAACAACGGCAGACCCGGCACGCCCGGGCGATATCAAGTCTGGATCACCGCGCGGCCGGAATCACCGGGTCAATCATGGCGGCGATTTCCGCGTTGCGGGTTTGAGGGTCCATTCCGCCGACGATCTTCAGTCGACCCGAGACCAGCAGATCAGCAACGCCGTGGGCAATGGCCCAGGTGGCTGATACCTGGCGCATGGCGGCACTGTCGGCCCACGGGTCGGTGCCAGTGATCTGGCTCACGCCGTCAACCAGCGTCATGAAGCCTTGGGTCGCCGCCTGGTCAAGCACCGCAGTTTCGAACTCCGGCCGGTCGGACGAAAACATGAGCCGGAAGAGCGCGGGATTTTCGAGCGCAAAGTTGACATAGCCGACACCGGCTGCGCTCAATTGGGCTCGCGGATCAGGCGCGGCTGCACGCTTGAAATCATCCTGACGGGCGAGGAAACGTTCAAAACCACGGGCTGCCAGGGCCGTCAGAAGCCCGTTCGTGTCGCCGAAATGGTGGGCGGGAGCGGCGTGGCTTACGCCTGCCCGCTTGGCCACGCCGCGCAATGAAAAGCCCTCTATGCCCTTTTCTCGCAATTCTGCTTCGCCCGCATCAATGAGTGCGGTGGCGAGGTCGCCGTGGTGATAGGCGGCCTTCCGTGGGACTGGCTTGGACCGGGCCGGAGTGTCGCTCATCGCAGACAGGTAGCGTCTTGAAGAGGGCTTGTCAAAAAGATAACTTGACAGTGTCTAGATTCGCCGACATGAAGATCCAGACGCTGCAAGAAAAGGTCCCCTGATGACGCCTGACATGATCTTCTCCCTCTCCGGCGCTCTCGCCATGACCGGATGGGCAGCTCTTCTCGCCAGTCCCTTCCTGCCTCGGCTTTCGCAAGCGGTGGCTGGCATCGCCATTCCGCTCCTGCTGGCGGTGGCCTATAGTGGCATCGCGCTGGCCCACTGGAGCGGTACGGAGGGCGGTTTTGAGACGCTTGCCAGCGTCGCCAGACTTTTCGAGGACCCCTGGCTGCTGCTGGCGGGATGGATCCATTATCTCGCCTTCGACCTGTTCGTAGGTGCCTGGGTAGTCCGCACCGCACGGGCGGAGCGCATCCCTTTCCTGCTCGTTATCCCCTGCCTGTTTCTCACCTTCCTGTTCGGCCCGGCCGGCTTTCTCCTCTTTCTCGGCTTGCGCCTTCTGCGTTCCATCACCCCGGCCACCACGCGCGTCGCCTGACACCTGGATCTCTACCAATGACTTGCAGCCTTGCCACCTCCGATTCCGCACTGAATCGACCTTCCCCTGGAGATCGGGTCTGGCCCATTTCTCCCAGTCAACTCGTCAACGACGCGCCGTTGTTTGCACGGCTCGGGATGTTCATGCTCCTGCTGATGGTTCCGACTGGCTTTGCGGCACTGATCGATGACCGGCTTCTCTACGGCGTCAATGTCTGGGTCAAGCCGCTCAAGTTCGAACTCGCGCTGGCCGTCTACCTGCTGACGCTTGCCTTTTTCGCCCGTTACGCGCCGGCTTTGCCCCGACGCAAGCTCAGTTATCGCGTCTTCGAGCATGTCGTGGCCACGGCGATCGTGGCGGAAATGATCTGGATCGGCGGAGCGGCCGCCTTCGGCATCGCCTCGCATTTCAACACTTCTGAGCCTTTCATGGCGGCGATCTACGGCCTGATGGGAATGGCGGCCGTGATCCTGACGTCGGCGTCCATGGTGCAGGCCTGGCATATCCACGGCAACGCCGCGACTGGCCTGTCTCCGGCGGTCAAGTCCGGCATCGTTGCCGGACTCGCGCTCACCCTGCCGCTGACGCTCGTCACCGCTGGTTACATGTCGTCAGCGGGGGGACACGGCGTCGGAGGAACGGGTGTGGATGCGGGGGGCCTGCCTCTCATGGGTTGGCTGCGCGATGGCGGCGACCTCAGGGTCGCCCATTTCTTTGCCACCCACTCATTGCATGTCATTCCGGCCTTCGCGATCGCCTCAGCCGCACTGTTTGGTCCCGGACGGGTCATGCCGGTGCGGGCTTTTGCCGCCGCCTTTGCGCTGTTCGTCCTCATCGTCTTTGCCCAGGCACTCATCGGGCAGCCGTTTCTGGCCAGCCTTGGAGCTTGAGATCGGGCTGAGCGCCCTGCACATCGGACACCGCTGATGGGCATATCGGAAAAGGGTTACGACGACTTTCGCGCGTCTGGACGGACGCGTGGTGTTGCCGCGAGAAAGTCCCCGATCCGCCCGAAAGCCGCGACGATGCTGTCGTCGGAACTGGCGCAGGACACCCGCACATACCCCTCGCCGAAGTCCCCGAAATCCGGTCCGCCGATCAGCGCCACACCCGCCTCTTCAAGAACCGCGTGCGCGAGCGCCTTCGCCTTCCATCCGGTCGCCGTGACGTTGGGGAAGGCATAGAAGGCACCTTTCGGCATGATGCAGGTCACGCCGTCCAGGCCGTTGGCCAGCTCCGTCACCAGCCGACGGCGGCGCTCGAAGGCGGTCAGCATCTCAACGACCCCATCCTGCGGTCCGTCAATGGCGGCGACGCCCGCCCATTGCGCCGGGGCATTGACGCAGGACCAGCAATTGACGGCGAGCTTGCGGACCTTGTCGATGAGGCTGTCCGGCCAGATCGACCAGCCCAGCCGCCAGCCGGTCATGGCCCAGGTTTTCGACCAGCCGTTGAGCACGATCAGGCGGTCGCCGATTTCCGGAAACTCAAGAAGCGATGTGTGGCGCTCACCGTCATGGGTCATCACATCGTAGATCTCATCGGACAGGATCGCCACGTGAGGATGGTCGGCGAGGCCCTTGATCAGTTTCTCGATCTCGGCGCGCGGCGTCACGCCGCCGGTGGGATTGGCGGGCGAGTTGAGAATGAGAAGCCGTGTTCTCTGCGTCATCAGCGCCAGTGTTTCTGCCGCCGAGAAGGCGAAGCCGTTCGCCTCGCGAATCGGCACCGGAATGGCGCGGGCGCCGGTGTAGTCGATCATCGAGCGATAGATCGGAAAACCCGGATCGGGATAAAGGATTTCCGCACCCGGTTCGCCAAACAGGAGGATGGCCGCATACATGGCGGGCTTTCCACCCGGTGTGATCATCACGTTTTCGGGGCTGACCTCGATCCCGGTCATGGCATGGGTCCGCCGTGCCACAGCTTCGCGGGTGACGAGCAATCCATTGGCCGGGGTGTAGCCGTGATGGCCGTCGCGCAGCGCCTTTACGGCCGCTTCCACGATATGGGCGGGCGTCTTGAAATCGGGCTGGCCGATGCCGAGGTTGATGATCGACCGGCCTTGCGAAGCGAGTTGCGTGGCGCGGGCGAGGACGGCGAAGGCATTTTCCTCGCCGAGACGGTCAAAAGCGCTGACGGTGCTGATCATCCGGTTGATATCCATCCACAAACTGTTGTGTTGATGACGGACTTCATGTCCTATCCGCGCGGAAAGATCAAATCGGGGACACCCATGCAGGACCTGACGAACTGGCTGGGGCGACCGGCACCTGCGCCGGTCTCCATGACCGGGCGGTATGTCATGATCGAGCCGTTCGTGCGCGCCATCCACGAG
>JBBQJA010000048.1:0-29807 GCA_038325465.1 Hyphomicrobiales bacterium
ACGGTCCAGCCTTCCCAGACATGGCTGGGGGGACGCGTCCGGGCGCGTGCGTGGGCTTGGGCATGCGCGTCCGGGCGGGGGACGGCCTCAGTCATTCGAGCGCACGGGCTGCGCGGGCAGGGTACGGATATTCTCCGGCGGTGCGGGCGCGGGTGCTGCGGGCTCTGGTGCGCCGTGAACGACCGGGCGTCCGCCGCGCTCATACTCCTCCATCTCGCGCATGGCGTGGAGCGCCGCGCGCAACTCGGCCAGCGTCAGCGTATCCTCTGCCGGGAGGTCGCCGCGCCCGGCGCGGATTGCGCCCTGCGTGACCATCAGGATCAGGACCAGCACCCCCGGCAGCAGGTCGATGGCGATGGCACCGGCCCAGGACGGGATGAAATTCCCGGCATAGAGGATGACCGCATCGGCGGAAGAGACGGGGGTATAGATCACCTCGGGCGCGTCCGGCAGGGCCAGAACCTGCCCTGCCGCTTCCTCCAGCGATGCGGCGCGCAGCGCCAGCACGCCGAGGACCGAGGTGATGGTGGATTGCTGCGCCGCCTGTCCCGTCAGGGTGCCCGAATCAAGTTCGGGCAACACCACCGAGGCCGACAGGTCGGCGGCTGCCCGGTCGACCAGCGGCGCCACGGAAAGCTGCCGCAACCGGCTGACCAGCCCTGCCAGCCGCACCGCATCCTCGGAAAAGGCGACCGAGCGTGCCTCGACCGCGCCGGGCTCCACGATCAGGGACCGCATCCGCGACAGGATCACGTTGCCCTCGTCGAAGGCGGCTTCGATCAGCGGTTGCTGGGTCTGGATCTGCGCCTCCAAGGCGGCCAGTTCCTCGGCCTTCTGGCGCAACACGCGGAACACCGCGCCGCGCCCGGCTAGGCCGGACAGATCGCCCGCCGCCTCCTGTTCGGACAGGTCCTCGAACGATTGGCGCACGCGGGCCACGTCGCGCTCCAGCGCCTGCGCGCTTAGCGCCGTGTCATGGGCCTGCTCCAGCGCCAGTTGATAATCCTGCACGGTGCGGGCCAGATGCTGCTCCACCGCCGCAGCACCGGCCAGCGCCGCCGCGTTCAGCCAGGATGACATCGCGATGATCGCAAGCGAGCCCAACGCCATCGCCCCCATCAGCTTCATCTTCGCCGCCACGGTCCGCATCGCGGGCATCAGGCGCATCAGGTAGGACCAGAACACGAAGATGCCGACCGAGACGGCGATGGAATAGGCCGAGGCCGCAATGAAGCTGAGCGCGCCGGTATCGTCGAGCAGCGACGAGACGCCGAGATAGGTATAGATGCCCGACGCCGTCGCCAGCACGGCAAGGGCCGTGCCCGAGAAACTCTCGAGCCAGGTCAGGTGCCCCTGCAATTCGCGGGCATGGGCAAGGCCATGGGCATTGCCCCGTGGCTGGCGGGAATCGGACATGGGCGGCACCTTTGCTAAATCATTGTCGGGCAATATAGACACACCGCCGCCTATCCCCAAGTCACACCCCCTTGTGTCGGCAGTTGCGCTTCCCATATCGCCCACACCGGGCAGCGCGGCGAAGATCGTTGGAGCACCGGTTCAGGGGGATGTCGGGTTGGATTATCTGTGGGTGGCGCTGGGCCTCGGCCTTCTGGTGGCAGGCGGCGAGGTGTTGCTGCGCGGCGCGTTGGGCCTGTCGGTTCGGCTGGGCCTGTCGCCCGCGATCATCGGCGCGGTGGTGATGGGCTTTGGCACATCGTCGCCGGAACTGGCGGCTTCGGTGACGGCGGCACTGGCGGATGCGCCGGGGATTGCGTTGGGCAACGTCATCGGGTCGAACATCGCCAATGTCGCGCTTATTCTGGCTTCCACAGTAATGATCGCGCCGATTGTGGCGCGGATCGGCGGGATCGAAGCGGTGGCACTGGTGCTGTCGACGGCGGCGTTGATTGTGATCGTGGTGCTGGGCAACATTGGGTTGGCCCTTGGCGCAGCACTTCTTGCAGGCTTGGCGGTGTTCTTGTGGTTCAGCCTGCGCGCGGGCCAGGTCGAGACGCCCGACGAGCTGGAGGGCGCGCCGTCCTCGCTGCCTCTCAACATCGGGCTGGTGGTTGTGGGCCTTGCCCTGCTGATCGGCGGCGCACAGGCGCTGGTGAACGGTGCGGTCAATCTGGCGGAAGACTTCGGTGTGCCGCCCGCCATCATCGGGCTGACCATCGTGGCGGTCGGCACCTCGCTGCCCGAGCTTGCCGCCAGCCTTGCCGCCGCCCTGCGCGGGCAGGGCGCGATGGCGCTGGGCAATATCGTGGGCTCCAACATCTTCAACGTGCTGGGGATTCTGGGCGTCACGGCGCTGGTGCATCCGATCACGGTCACCACGGGGTTCGGCATTGCCGAGATCGTGGCGCTGGTGCTGACCTCGCTGGCGCTGGTGGCGCTTGGCTATTGGGGGCGGATCGGGCGCATCGCGGGCGCGGTGGGCCTTGTGGGCTATGCCGTTTATGTCGCGGTGGTGCTGGCCTGATCGGCGGTGGACAGGCCGCGCGGGGCTGCTAGCTTCAAGCACAGACCTTCAAGGAGAGCGCCATGCCCGACCCCATCAAGCTGATCCTGCGCCACGCCGCCCTGGGCGGCCTGATCGCGGTGGGATTTGTCGCTTTGCTGTTGTGGCTGAATGTCGGCAACCTGTGGCATCTGGTGACGCACACGTCCGAGGGCCCTCTGGCCCTGGCGGTGCTGACCGCGTTCTGCACCATCACCTTCGGCTCGGTCCAGATCGGCATCCGCATCATGGCGATGGCCGAGGATCAAGAAAGTGGCGGCGGCGGAAAGCGCGCCCCGCAGGCGGTGGCGGTTCCGATCGCGGTTATCGCGCGCGACGAGCGTCGTCGCTAGGCCGGTTTCTCTGCGCCAACAGGAAGCGCTGAGGCCGGTCAGTCAGGGCGCCGACAAGCGGCGCTGGGGTGGCGGGGACCACCACAACCGTGGAGGCGTATATTCCCGAGGACCTGTATGTACAGGTGGGCACCAGATAACGAGACCAAGATCAAGTCAGAGCCAGCTCCCTCGGATTTGCTTAAGGCCACTGGAATGTTGCCACAGGCACGAATTGGGCAGACCCGCCAGCACCCAAGATAGGCGCAACAGGTGCCTGCAACAAGGGGCGCGTTTGTGCGGAGCGGGTGCCTGGCGGGGGAAACCTGCGGCGGCGGCCATCCTTGCCCATCCCCCTCCCGCGACCCGCGAAAATTTCTTGCGAAATGTTCACCTATTGTTCATGATTGTCCCATGCGGGATGTCCAGCCAGAACCCCTCCTGATGCCCGGCCAGCTTCTGGCGCGGGGCGTCTGCCGTCACCTGCACGCCCATGATTTCGTGACGCTGGTGGAATTCACCCCGGAACGCGGCAAACGGCTGGACGTGATGGCGCTGGGCCCGAAGGGCGAGTTGTGGGTGATCGAATGCAAATCCAGCCGGGTGGATTTCACCTCGGACGCCAAGTGGGAAACCTACCTCGAATGGGGCGACCGCTATTTCTGGGCGGTGGACGAGGCGTTCCCGACCGAGCTTCTGCCCGACGATACCGGCCTGATCATCGCCGACGCCTATGACGCCGAAATCCTGCGCTTCGGGGCCGAGACGCGGCTGGCGGGGGCGCGGCGCAAGGTGGTGACGCAGAAATTCGCCCGCCACGCGGCGTTGCGGCTGCATGGTTTTCGCGATCCGGCGGCGGTGTTCGAGATCTGACGCGACCGCAGCGGGCCCGGCCAAGGGCAGTCGGCCGAGGAGCCCCGGCCTAGCGGCCCTTCTTCTTCTTGCCCATCGACCGCGCGGCGGCGGCGGCGGCGCGCAATTCCTCGGCGATGTCCTCGGCCTCTTCCGGCTCGAAATCCATCGGCAGGTCGATGCCGTTGCCCAGCACGTAGATGCGCACCATGCCAAGGCTCGTTGGCCCGATCTGCAGGTCCGCCGACTGGTCGTTTTCGCTATTGATCCCCATGGGTGCCTCCGGTGAACATGCCGCAACGGCCTAGCGCAGGCGGGCGGGCGAAGGCAAGGGAGACGCGGAATGGACGCCATCGAGTTTCGCGATCTGGCCATCGGCGACGCAGGCTGGCTGATCGAACAGCATGGCCTGCTGTATGCCCGCGACGAGGGCTTCGATGCTTCGTTCGAGGCGCTGGTGGCGCGGATTCTGGCGGATTTCATCGACCATCGGGAGGCCGGTGTGGAACGGGCCTGGATCGCGTGGGACGGGGCCGAGCGGCTGGGCTCGATCTTCTGCGTCCGCTCCCCCGACCCGGACGTGGCCAAGCTGCGCCTGTTCCTGTTGCTGCCGCAAGCGCGCGGGCGCGGACTGGGGCGCCGGTTGCTGGACCTCTGCATCGCCCATGCACGGGCCCATGGCTTTGCGCGGCTGACGCTCTGGACACATGAAAGCCACAAGGCCGCCTGCGCGCTCTATGCCAAGGCGGGGTTCACCTGCACCGCGTCCAGGGCCGTGCGATCTTTCGGGGTCGATCTGGTGGAACAGGAATGGAGCCTTGGTCTGCGCGCCTGAGGCCCTTGCAATCGCGTCGCCACGGCGTTATTGCGCCCCACGTGCATGACAGATGCCGGCGTAGCTCAGTTGGTTAGAGCGCTTGATTGTGGATCAAGAGGTCCCCCGTTCGAGCCGGGGCGCTGGTACCATTTTTCATCATTATTCTAAACAGTTAAGAGAACTTCTCAGAATGAGTCGCTTTGCTTGACTGACCGTGTCCGCCCTGTGTCCGCGTTATGTTCGAATCTGGCATATCTAGAATCTCATAGGTCTTGTGCTCGCCAATGGCAGTCGGCTTCACCACGGCTGCCGCGCTCGTAAACGAACTCTTGGAGGCCCGCGACGAACGGTGGCCGCAAAGCACATGCCTACTCGAGCCAGACTTGATGTGTTGATCCACCAAAAACAGGTTGGTCGGGAAAGACTTGGTGGGTGCTGACGGCGGAGACAGGTTACCCGCACCCGCAGAGGTAGGCCCAAGATCAGCAACGTGCCCTGCGTCTCGAGCAGGTCGCTGTCGTCGGCAACATGACCTTCAAGCCGAAGCCTCCGACGTCATAGGTGAATGACTCAAAAGCGATCGCGGATTTCCTCGCTTTCATTGAGCAGATGCTTATCTCAAGTCGGCATCGGGGCCCCGATCTGTCAGAGCATTCTTATGATCCTGATCACCGAGCATTGTGATGCCAGGACCAATTCACCTGCCTTGAGAACGGATGTTCCTTGAAACGACGTCAAGGTTTGGTGTACCATGTCACCGTGTGAAGAGTGCGCCTTCGAGCGCCACCAACCCGGTCTCCCAAGGGTGGTTTTCCGCAAGGACACACGGCCCCGCAGAGGCAAAGGGATCTCCTGAAATCTGCAATTGCGCGTGCCGTTCCGGCGCGTGAAGCAAAGCGAACCGGCCGAGCCTGAAGGCTTGGTGATTTGCGTGACGAGTGCATGGGTTTCCTGCCGCCAACCCGGGACCTTGCGGGTGGCCCCCTGCCGTCGGGCGGGACACGCGGCCCTGATGGGCAAGAAAGGAGAGCTAGAACCATGAAGATCGAAGAGATCATCAGCCAGCCCGTGATGCTTCGGCGCATTCGGTTCTTCCGCCATGGGGCGTTGTTGCAGAACTCTGACCGTGCAGGATTCACATCGCGAATCCATGCGGTTAGACGGGGGGCATGAGCAAGCCTTCTCCCGCGCGTTACCTCACGACGAACTGGTCCAGCTACACAGCCGCTCTTCGCAAACGCGGGTCGCTTTTGATCTGGTTGGACAAGGATATGACCTGGCTCGCGCCGCATGACGGCGGCCCGGGTCGGCCTGCGGTGTTCTCCGACGTGGCGATCCAGTTCTGTCTGACCATCAAGGTCCTGTTCAAGCTGCCGCTCAGGCAAACGACCGGGATGATGGCCAGTTTGCTCAAAATGGCGAACCTGGACTGGGCCGTGCCCGACTACACCACCCTGTGCCGCAGGCAGAAGACCCTCGCTGTCCAGATCCCCTACCGGCGCGCCGTTGGGCCGCTGAACCTGCTCGTCGACAGCACCGGTATCAAGTTCCTCGGCGATGGAGAATGGCAGGCCCGAAAGCATGGCATTCAGGGCCGCCGGCAATGGCGCAAGGTCCATCTGGCGATGGACACCGCCACGTCTGACATCCGCGCGGTGGAGTTCACTCCCAGCAGCGACGGCGACAGTCCGGTCTTGCCGGACCTGCTCGACCAGATCCCTGACGGCGAGGAGATCGGCACCGTGACCGCCGATGGGGCCTATGACACGCGCCGCTGCCACACTGCCATCATCGACCGGCAGGCCACCGCGATCATCCCCATCCGCAAGAATGGACGACCGTGGAAAGAGGACTGCCCCGCCGCGATCGCCAGAAACGAAACCCTGCGCGCCACCCGGCACTACGGCCGGGCATTCTGGAAGCGCTGGACCGGATACCATGCCCGAAGCCGGATCGAGGCGAAGATGCGGTGCCTCAAAGCCTTCGGCGAGCGCATCGCCGCAAGGCACCCCGACAGCCAGACCGCCGAAATCCAGATCCGCATCGCCCTCATCAACCGCTTCAATGCCCTCGGCACAGCCGAGATCATTCGCGTGGCCTGACGTCAGCGGGGAAAGGGGAAGTCATGCCTCAGGTGTGAGTTGTGCAACAACGCCAAGGTAAGTAGTAAATCCCGTGTCGTGAGGGGCTTAGAAAGGATGACAGCATCATGGATGTTCGCCCGCCCTTCACTGCCTTGATCAAACGCCCATTTGAACGGATTGGTGCCTCAAGTCTGTTCAGCTCCGACAAACAGCCCACTGAAGTCCTTTGTCATCTGCGGTTCGGCATCAGGTATGTCGCGCGCTTTTGTCCAGGTCGGAATCTCGGCTCGCGGCCGGGATAGACCTGACGCCACGAGCAGTCGCCCGATATTCTGGTCGGTGATCTCGGGTACATCCATATCCTGGCGGGTCGGGGCCAGATCCTTTACAATAAGGCGCGCGGCGAACATTGAGTTTGCGAAGCTGCGCTCAGTCCATTGTGCGGCGTTGCGGTGCGGGACTGAATGGCGCCCTCCGCCTATGAGTAGTGTTGGGATTTCGGTTCTGGCATCATTACGACCCAATCTGGATCCAATTTTTAAGTATGCTTGTTTGACGGTTCCAGCAAAGACGTTTCCCAAAGCCGCGGTAGCACGCCCCTCCAAGTTTCCCTGTTCGATCCAGTGCCGTATGATTTCTGCACCGTAGCGATGGATCTCCGCGGCGAACACCAGGTAACCCGGACCTTCGTCCCTGCCTTTAACAAGCTTGAACACGACGCTATCGAGCGTCAGTCCCCCGATATCCATAAGAGCGTAAAGTCCTGTTCGGCTTTCGGTCGACGCTGCAAAGCCCGCGATTGCGCCCGAAAGCTCCGGGTAGACCTCGACCAAAGGTTCCCTATTGGCGTCGGCCGCGTTGGCCTTTGCATCAGAAAGCACGGTACGAACCACGGCTTCGTCCAAATCACAGGTTTCCGCTGCCAGTATACCAGCGGCACGGCAGCACAGGCGAAACGCTTCCTGAGCACCGACCCGTTCCAGCGAAGCAGCGGGAAAGCCAACATTGATTGCCGGTATAAACGCAAAGCGTCGGGCAAGTTGCGGCCTGTCTTTCCGAAACCATCCGAGCGACTGGCGGATCATCAGCGCAACGAAGGCGGTCATCCTAAGAATCGCCGGGTCTGAAAGATCCCCGTCCTCGACAGCGGAGAGGAAGTCTACCTTGATCTGATCATAGAGAAGCGATCCGTCCACGGGCAGCAGATGGTATTGGCCCCCGCCGCCCTGCCAGAGAAGGGTGCGCCAGTAGTAAGGGTGGTGATCGGCCCTTAGCCAGACGGGGACTGGCACAGGCTGGGCGGCCCCCGACCCTTCGTAGGGCAGCCGCAGGACCACCTTTGAACTTGTTGAGCCGATATCGATCCCGAGGACCAGATCAGTCTCCTGCAGACCTTCGGTCGATGCTGAGAGAAGGCTTCCACCATCTGCTGTCAGCCTCGCCGCGATTTCCTCTAGATCCCTGGCGGAGGGCCAGTTCGCCGACGCGCCAATGCGAAGGGCATCCGCCGGGTCAAGTGCGTCGAGGGTCGCTCGGTCCTGCTGGATCTCTGTTAGCTGGATTGCCGTCGCTGGTGAGAACTTCGACGCGTTTATGCTCGCGGCGACCGGGCCTTTTCGGCGGGGAGCAGACGGGGGCAGAGGCCGTCCACGAACCCCAGAAGCAGGGCTTCGTTCCGTTTGCCCGATTTGAAGGACTTTACCTTGGGCCGTTGTCTCTGCGACCGTGCGGGCACCGCGGGTTTGTTCCGCCAACATCTTCTTCGGGACTGGAGATGGAGGTGGCGGATCAGAATACTTCCGCAGCGTCGGACCGACCGCTTTCGGGGTACTCGGCTTCGATCCACCGGAAATCAATTGCCGAAGATACCTCAATCCACGGACGGCAAGGTTATCCACGTCACGCATTCCGATCCTCCACCCTCAGCAAGACCACAGCGACATCCCGGCTCTCATGGACAGAGTCGGCAATCGACGTCAGCTCTATTCGCCGTTGAGCAACCCGATCTTCCAGTAGTTCCAGTCGCTTCCGGTTTGCGGCCTCGAGCCGCGGACCCGCTTCCCTGATCACTCGTTCAAGCCGCTGTCGGTCCTCGGTCGCCCCGCGTTCGAGCGTTGCCAGTTGCATGGCAAGTCGGTCTTCGGCCTTCATACGGCGCTGATCGGCTTCCGCTTCGAGGGCAACAGCGAGTTCGTCGAGTGCGGCACCTACCGTCGTCTCTGCCAGTGCCTCAACGTCTACGACTTCAGTGGCTCCCGTCCAAGGCCGACCAATGTCAAGAGAGCGGCGCAGAGTTGCTTCCGATGTCGGCAGATCCAGTCGCCAACCCGTCGTAACATCGAACAGCACAACCGCAAGCCGTAGTTCCGGATCGCGTCGGCCGAATATCCATTCCTGCACTGCTCCGGCGTAGAGCCCGGACGGAAGTCCGCATTCCGCGGACGAAACCCTGACCGCCACGGCGCAGGGCGACATTGCGCCGCTCTCGCTGAGCTTGTCGGTCAAATAGCGCAAGAGCGGATGCGACTGGCTCATGCGCGGTATCCGGCTGGTCGTGTCGGGCGAGCCAAGTCGGAAATTCATGGGTGAAGCGCTACGGGCAAGAGGGCCGGGATCGACCTGTTCCGATCGACCCCATTCACCGAGGGCATGGCGCGCTTCTGGGTCCAGCCTGACCTCCAGTTTCTCGGATGCACGCTCCCAGGTCACCCCAGACTTCGGGTGCAGGCGGCCAAGCCCGAGATTTAGGTAGTCGACAATATCTTCGGGGCTGATCCAGCGCTGTCCATTCCGCTTCTCGCGGATTTCCCGCAGAACGTAGTCGCCGTGGGCGATCAGCGCCGCTGCGTCGCCCTCCAGGCGCTCCTCGTGCTCACGCACGTTCTCTATCGCTTGGGCCGTCTGATCGATGCGCCTCTGCTGCTCGCCCTCGGTAAGTCGCCCCGAAAGCAGGTCCTTTTCGAGCCCGTTGATCTCGGTGCCCAATACTTCCTCGAACCCTCCGAGGGCCCGCTCGCAGAGTTTCAAACGTTCGTAGAGACGATCCCATATGCGTTCATCGACTGTGTTGCGGTGCATTAGGTTCAGGATCGTCACCTTCGGCGCCGTCTGTCCCAGCCGGTCGATTCGGCCGATCCGTTGCTCGACCCGCATCGGGTTCCAAGGTAGGTCATAATTGATCACGGCAGTGGCGAACTGCAGATCGATGCCTTCGCTACCGACTTCAGAAGAAAGAAGTGCACGAATGGATGGGTCGGTTCTGAAATTGCCGATCAGTTCGGTTCGGTTCTGAACTCGGCTGTCGAGGACGGCCACCCTGATCCCTTCTGCAACAAGCCGCCTCCGCAGGTAGTCGAGAGTTCCAAGGAATGTCGAAAACACGACTACCTTCTCGGATGGATGGTCGGCCAGATGGCCATTCAGGGCGGTGACGAAAGCTCTGAATTTGGTATCGACAGCCTCAAGTTCGGCTGGATTCGGGAGAGCCGCTGCCATCCACCCAAGTTCCCGCTTCAGCGGTGCGTCGTCTCTGTCATCGTCATCGTCATCGTCATCGTCATCGCGCTCGTCCTCGATGCCGATTGTTCCAGAATTACGTCTCCAATGCGACAGCGCCGCGGGCATGCAAGAGGCCAGCATTCGTTGCGGCATCACGGTCAGGAAACCGGCCGGGAATCCACGGGCCTCGGCATAGTCGAGGATCGTCCGAGTTGCGCGCTCGTATACCTCTTGCTCGATCGGAACCATGTTAGCCTTCCAGGCCTTCACGTCGCGTACTACGCGGTGTTCCTCGACGTCGCGCCGCCGAGTCCGATTCACCACGTTCGCAAGAAGGTTGATGCTTTCGACATGGGTCGCCAACTTGGCACGTCTGTCCTCGGTCATGTTCCCTGCAGTGGTATCGAGCTCTAGCCGCAAGTGGGCAAGCTGTTGCGAAGACTTTAGAAGAACGTGCTTCGCGGAGTCGTCGAGCATACCACGCACTTTTTCGATAGGAGCTCCTGACAGAATTGCGTCCCGTGCGGCAATGAGAGGTGCATTCGCTTCTATGATGCCATCCAGCGCCCGAGGATCACGAAACGTGTCAGGATCAACGAGCCGCAGCAGAGAATGCAGATCGTCGCTGCGCAAATTGATGGGTGTCGCCGAAAGCATCACGACATGCCGCGCGATGGCCGAGAACATCCGGCCTGTGGCATTCGACTGCGTCCCCGGATTGCGCAGGTGATGTGCCTCGTCGATGATCAGCAAGTCGACGCGCATGTCGAAAGCGTCGATGTTCTCGACCATGTCGGCGAGCCGGTCGGCTGGGCGACTCTCTCGGTCCCGCTTGGCTCGCGGCCGCACTGAGGGAAGGCCGCAGATCGCAGCAAACCCACGCCTTTGCTGGAAAGTGTTCGAAAGCGCGTCTTGGAGGTCAGCAGGACCCATGATACGAGCATCCACGTCAAATTTTGTCGACAGTTCCATTCGCCACTTGTCGCAGAGAGCCTTCGGACAGATGACTAAAAGGCGCCCATAGCGGTGGCGCGCCGCCAATTCCGTCCAGATCAGGCCCGCCTCGATCGTCTTGCCCAGACCCACCTCGTCGGCGATCAGCAGATGGCCGGTTGGCGAGTCGAGCAGTTTTAGAACAGGCTTGAACTGATGCGCGAAAAACTGGGTATCGGTCGCTTCTAGCGAGTAGAGCATGTCTGACACGCGGCCAGACAGGCGAACGTGTGCCAGATGCCTTCGCAGGGTCTCTGGTGCCTCCAGATGGCCGCGGCGGAGGTGATCAACCGACGTTTCCAATTGGACAGGTACCAGTTCCAACTGGTCGGCCGGGATGTCGCTGACGCCAGCAGCGAACTGCACTCGGCCGAAGGTACGCCCCCTGCGGTCCTGCAGCTCAAGAAGTCGACCGACCCTGCTCGGTTGTCCTCGTACGCGGACGAAGCTGTCCCTCTCGAGCGATTGTGTCGTCATTTTTCCTTCCGATCGTCAGTTTGCACCATTCCATCTTGCCTAGGTGATTCAATGCTGAGTAGCTAACAATACTTGCCGGCCAGTTCTGGGTATGCCTCCGGATTGGACTTGCAAATAGCTTGTAGAAATAGCGGATTCCAATTTGGGCTGAGGCCACATGCTCCGGCGGTCGCAGGAGCCTCCTGCGCTCCGCGACGAGCAGGTCACTCCCTATTGGGGGCGAGACGCCGCCCTCGGCTACATCGCCAAGGCGCGAGCGGTCGTCGCTGGCCTTAACGCCCCTGCGTCGCTCAAAACCGAGTTTCGGAATGCTGCCGACGCAGCCGAGACGAAGGCCAACAATTTTCCTGGGCAAGTTGGAGAGGAATGAGAAGTACTCCATCTTCATCGCCACGAAGGCAGGTCGAGCCCAGCGGTAGGGCTCATCGTGCTTCAGCAGTTGCCAGATCAGCGTTGCGATCTTGCGCGCCGTGGCGACGGCGGCAACGTTCTGGCCCTTGCGCGTCTTGATGCGCAGGAAGAAGGCCCGCAATGGTCCGGGCACGGACGCGGCCGACCAAGCCGCTTCGACCAGCATGGTCCTCGCCGTGGCATTACCCTGCTTGGAGATGCGTCCGTGGATGGCCTTGTGATCCCCGGATTGCCGCACCCTGGACGTCAGTCCGAAGTAGCTAGCCAGTTTCTCAGGGGTCGCGAACCTGCTGATGTTACCGATGGACGCCATCACCGCAGTGGCGACCACAGCGCTGATACCGGCGACGGTCATCAGCTTGCGCGTCTGCGGGTCGTCGAGCGAGAAGCGGATCAAGTCGCGCTCAAGTATCTCCAGCCGCCCTTGCAGCCAGTCCAGCCCGTCGAGGTGGCGGCCAAGCAGATCGCGCTCTGTCTTGGGCAGAGGTGCCTTCGCCAGCCAGCGCCGTCCGCCCTTTCCGAACAGGTGTCCGATGTATTTGGGGATCAGGTTGGCGTGCAGCACGGCATGCACGCGACTCTTGGTCCGGCGGATCGAGCGCACGACCGCCATACGCTCCGAGACCAGACGACGCAGCGCGAGTGTGTCGTCGTCCGCCGCCCAGACCTCCGGCAGGAAGCCCGCCGCGTGCAGCTGCGCGAGGATCTTCGCATCGACCTTGTCGGTCTTCACCCGCGCGTGGGCGATCGCTTTCACCTGCAGCGGATTGGCGATCACCACCCGGGCAACGAAGGGCGTCAGCAATCGGACAATCGCCGCCGTGTTCCCGGTTGCTTCCAAAACGACCTCGTCATCCGGTTTGAGACTTCGCCCGAACGCCACGACCGCATCGTGCTCAAGGTCAATCCTCAGGCTCTCAATGACGACGCCGTCCGCGAAGATCGCGATCTGCGCGAAGCTTCGATGCACATCCATTCCTATCGATCTCATCCTATGCTCTCCCATTTGTTGCCAAGAGAGTGCGCGGGCTGTGCGACAACTACGGATACGCGCTCACAGCGCAGTCGGGCTGGTCGCAGGGGCGGCCAGATAACAACACGAGCTCGCAGCTCATTGTCTAGTCGGCCTGCCCGGGTCTTCGCACTCCAGTGCCCCTGTCCCGATGTGCCATCCTACCATGACATCAGGCAGCGAAGGTCTCGAAATCGAGGCACCACCGCTAACATGCCCGATAACAACACGGCCGAGCGCGCCATGCGATCCGTCGCCATCGGCCGGAAAAACTATCTCTTCGTCGGATCATTGACCGGTGGCCGCGCCGCGGCCATCGCCTATACTTTGATCGAGACTGCCAAGCTCAATGGCATCGATCCGCAGGCTTGGCTGGCCGATACGCTGGCCCGCATCCCAGACTACAAGATCACCCGCGTCGATGATCTCCTGCCTTGGAACTCAGCGAAGTAACGCGGTCACGCCGGACGCTTACGAAGCGACAGCGGGAACCGGATGTACAACATCACCGCTAGGCGGATGATTTCGGGGCTCGTTTTGAAGTACTTGAACGGGGAAGGTTTGGTCATGGTCGGATGCTAGCGGGCGCCCTGCCCCGCCTCAAGCGAAGTTGCTCTGACAAGACCCTCAGATCGCATCGCCAATGGCGTCCATGAGCGCCTCCGGCCCGATGACGAACGGGTTTGCTTTCATGGAACTTGAGGTACTTGCTTCTTTGGCAATGACCGCCAGATCGGACTTGTGGCCGAGCCAATCACTCAGGCGCGGCAAGCCCAGTTGATCAAGCTTGGAAGGCAAGTCCGCAAACGCCGTCCTTTCGTCCAACTCAAAGCAAGAAGCCAAGCAAACGCAAATGTCGTGGTATCGCGTTGCATCTGTACCGGCCGCCACAGCCCTCTCGTGATTCAGTTTCAATATGGGTCCAAGTAGACGTCCACAAATCACGCCATGGGGTGCAGCGGATCGCCCGCCAATAACACCGGCCAAACCATGCACGGCGCCAAGGCCTGCATTGCTGAGCGCGACGCCGCCTATGAGGCTTGTATAGGCAAGCCAGTCGCGCGCGGCTGGAGACTCAACCTTCATCAAGCTCGCCAAGGCCTCCAACCCAAGCGGGATCGCCTGCCTGCATATTGCGTCGGTCATGGGAGTGGCGCGGTTGGACAGATATGGTTCGATCACTTGGGTAATTGCATCAAGACCGGAGGCGAGAGTGACGGAGCGTGGCGAATTGTCGGTCAAGGCCGGATCGATGATCGCGAGGTTCGGAAACATCCGATCGTCCCGCAAGCTGACTTTTCGCCCTTCAACCGGCACTGCGATGACCGCGTTTTTCGTAACCTCTGCACCTGTCCCCGATGTGGTTGGGACGGCGATGAAGGGTAGTGGCGGGGCGGATAGCGGTTGCCCTTTTCCGACGACCTCCAGATGGTCCAGCGCCGCAGATTTGCTTGGGATCAGAGCGGCCGCTGCTTTCCCTAAATCTATGACCGACCCACCACCAACTGATACGACCACGTTTACCATCATCGAGCGGCCCTGTTCGACGGCGCTTTCGACATCAGCCAGCGTCGGCTCATTGCCAGCGAATACTTCCGTCACGTCACAGCCAGCATCGCGCATTCGGGCACATAGCAAATCCACAAAGGGAACTGCGCGGCCCCGGACAAGCAACACCCGCAGGCCGAACGCCCGCACCAATTGATGAACGTTGTGCGCTTGGCCTCGCCCAAACAAGATTCTTCCGGCTGTCTGGAATGCAAACAGCCTTATGTCAGGTTGTCCTTGGTCCGCGCCATTGAATGTCATTGTTTATACACTCATGGTTGCCGCGACCGCACGGCTCCAGGCTGCGTATTTCGCATCCCGTGTCTCGGGCGCCATCCGGGGCGTGAAAGTGCGATCCAATGCCCAATTGGCGCTGAACCCTTCCATATCGGGATAGATACCGGCGCGCTGTCCAGCAAGCCAGGCGACGCCAAGGGCAGTGGTTTCCAGCACCTGCGGTCGATCCACCGGGGCGTCCAGAACGTCCGAAAGGAACTGCATTGTCCAATCGTTGGCAGTCATGCCACCATCAACCCTCAGCGTCGGTTCCGTCCCGTTCGTCTGCCAATCGGCATGCATCGCATCCAACAAGTCGCGCGTCTGATATCCGACGCTTTCCAGCGCCGCGCGGGCAATCTCCTTGGGCCCCGACGCTCGTGTCAGTCCAAAGATCGCGCCTCGGCATTCAGAGTTCCAATACGGAGCGCCGAGGCCAACAAAGGCGGGCACAAGGATAACGTCCTGGTTCGGGTCGGAGGCGTCGGCCAACGATTGTGTTTCACTTGCTGCGCCAATAATCTTCAACCCATCACGCAGCCATTGCACCACAGCACCCGCTACAAAGATTGACCCTTCCAACGCATAAGTGGGCTTGCCGTCGAACTGATAGGCAATGGTGGTCAGCAGCTCGTTTCGAGAGGATACCGCCACATCGCCGGTATTGAGCAAGGCGAAGCACCCGGTGCCATACGTTGATTTAATCATGCCCGGCTTGAAACACGCCTGCCCTACGGTTGCGGCTTGCTGGTCACCTGCCACACCCAGTATGGGGATCGCACGACCGAAAAAATCGTTACGGATCACGCCGAAGTCTGCAGCGCTATCTTTGACCTCTGGCAGCATGTTCATGGGGATATCGAACAGGTCACAAATGGTCTGGCTCCACCGGCCATTGTGGATGTCATATAGCATGGTGCGCGCAGCATTGGTCGCGTCGGTTACATGGGCCGCACCACCGGTCAGCTTCCAGATCAGGAAACTGTCCACCGTGCCAAACAACAACTCGCCGCGTTTGGCGCGCTCACGTGCGCCCTCGACCTCGTCGAGGATCCATTTCAGCTTGGTTGCCGAGAAATACGGATCAACCACCAGCCCAGTGCGGGTGGTAATCATGTCGCCATGGCCCGCGTCACGCAGCTTACCGCAGAAATCACTGGTGCGACGGTCTTGCCAAACAATCGCGTTGTAAATGGGTTGGCCGCTTGTTTTGTCCCAAACCAACGTCGTTTCGCGCTGATTGGTGATACCAACGGCAACGACGCCATCGCCACCAAGCCCGGCCTTTTCAAGCGCGGCGCGGCTGGTGCTCACAGTTGTGGTCCACAAGTCGTCCGGATCATGTTCGACCCAGCCAGACGCCGGGAAATGCTGGGGAAATTCTTCTTGCGCACCAGCGACGACCCCCATGTTGCCGTCAAATACAAGCGCGCGAGTCGAGGTTGTGCCTTGGTCGATGGCAAGGATATGGGTCATTTTCAGGCCCCAAAATAGCCGATGGAAGCGAAACCGTCAGAGGTATGACTGTAAACTTGTGGCAAAAATCCGGGGCCCGTAGGCCCCGGAATGTTGGACCCAACGGGCCCTTCAAGGATGGTCTTACTGCCAGGACTGGATCAGTTCTTCGTAGCTGATCGTGATCGGCGTTTCCTCTTCGTTTTCAAGACGAGGCTGGGGCGCTCCGGGCTGGGACAGCCAGAATTCAGGATCGCTTTCCTCATTCAGGACCGGACCAAGATCCCCCTGAACACCAGAACGCTCAAGACGGGCCAGAACGTCCTCTTGCTGAGCGCACAGGTTGTCCAAAGCTTCCTGAGGCGTCAGGGCACCGGAAGATGCATCCCCGATATTCTGCCACCAAAGCGGAGCCAGACGCGGGTAGTCGGGCACGTTGGTACCAGTCGGCGACCACGCCAGGCGCGCGGGCGAACGATAGAACTCGACCAGGCCGCCCAGAAGAGGCGCACGCTCGGTAAAGCTTTCGTGGTTGATGGTGGATTCGCGGATGAACGTCAGACCCGCATGGGATTTCTCCACATCGACCGTCATCGAGGTGACGAACTGGGCATAAAGCCAGGCCGCCTGTGCCCGATCCACCGGCGTAGATTCCAAGATCGTCCACGAACCCGCATCCTGATAGCCGACCTTCTGGCCTTCACGCCAGTAAACGCCATGCGGACTGGGCGCCATGCGCCAACGCGGCGTGCCGTCATCATAGAGAACGGCAGCAGCTCCCTCGCCGACCATGTCGGCGGTGAAGGCCGTGTACCAGAAGATCTGCTGGGCAATCGCACCCTGCGCCGGAACCGGGCCGGCTTCACCGAAGTTCATGCCAGGCGCTTCAGGCGGAGCGTAGTTGTTCAGCCAATGCGTGTACCGCTCGATGGCATAGACTGCCGCCGGGCTGTTGGTGGCCCCGCCACGCGCGACGCAGGACCCGACAGCCTGGGAGTTCTCGTTCACACGAATACCCCATTCGTCCACAGGCAGACCGTTGGGTTCGCCAATGTCACCCATGCCAGCCATCGACATCCACGCATCGGTGAAACGCCAGCCAAGCGAAGGGTCACGACGACCATAGTCCATGTGGCCATAGACAGTCTGACCGTTGATTTCGCGTCCGGTAAAGAACTCCGCGATGTCGTCATATGCCGACCAGTTGACCGGAACGCCGAGCGGATAGCCATATTCTGCCTCGAAGGCGGCCATGATGTCCGGATCCGTGAACCAGTCGTGACGGAACCAATAGAGGTTCGCGAATTGCTGGTCGGGCAGTTGATAGAGCTCCCCATCCGGGCCAGTCGTGAAGGACAAACCGATGAAATCCTCCAGGTTGAGGTTCGGGTTGGTAACGGAGGCGCCTTCACCTGCCATCCACTCGGTCAGGCTGCGGGCCTGCTGATAACGCCAATGGGTGCCGATCAGGTCAGAATCGTTGATATAAGCGTCATAGATGTTCTCGCCGGTCTGCATTTGTGTCTGCAACCGCTCCACAACGTCCCCTTCGCTGATGAGGTCATGGGTGACCTCAATGCCGGTGATAGCGGTAAATATCGGAGCGAGAACATTGGCCTCGTAAACATGTGTCGCAATCGTCTCGGAGACGACGCGGATTTGCATACCGACAAAGGGCGTCGACGCATCCACGAACCATTGCATCTCAGTTTCTTGTTCCCCCCGAGTCAGGGCCGAACGCTGGATGTGCTCATCAAGGAATGCGATCGCCGCATCCATATCTGCAAAAGCAGGTGAGGACATCAATCCCACCGCCAACGCCATTGCAGAAGTTGTTCTTAAAGTTAAGTTCATAGCTTCCTCCCGGTTGATAGTTACTTGGTTTCTATTTGACGGCCCCTTGGACTCCGTAATCCATGGACCGTCCTCTTTATTCGCCCGCTCAGGCCCAACGGAAAACCGCCGCGCCGTAGATGAGGCAAACAAGCAGCGCATAAGGCTGCGGTCCGACCTCCAATCCCAGCCATGCCAAATTAAGGAAGGCTGATCCCAAAAGCGTGATGAACAATCGATCACCACGGGTCGTTTCGATCCGGAAGATCCCGACGCGGGGCACCTCCGGATACTTGATCGCGAGGATTGTCATGACCGCCAATATCGAGGCGATCACAGCAAAGAATATCGCGGTCTCCGTCGTCCAAGCCATCCAAGACATTATCGGAACTCCCTTTCTGGTGGCTTACACACGGCCCAGAGCAAAGCCCTTGGCGATGTAGTTGCGGACGAAGTAGATGACGAGCGCGCCCGGCACGATGGTCAGGACGCCGGCGGCCGCCAGCACTCCCCAATCGACACCTGCGGCCCCTGATGTCCGTGTCATGATGGCCGCGATCGGGCGCGCATCAGACGAGGTCAGCGTGCGGCTCAGCAGAAGTTCCACCCACGAGAACATGAAGCAGAAGAAGGCCGTCACACCGATGCCGGAAGCTATCAGTGGCATGAATATCCGCGTGAAGAACCGGCTGAAACTATAGCCGTCAATATAAGCGGTTTCGTCGATTTCCTTTGGCACACCCCGCATGAAACCCTCAAGGATCCACACCGCAAGGGGCACGTTGAACAGCGTATGCGCCAAAGCTACCGCGATGTGCGTGTCAAAGAGCCCGACCGAACTGTAGAGTTGCAAAAACGGCAACGCAAAGACGGCAGGCGGTGCCATCCGATTGGTCAGCAGCCAGAAGAAGAGGTGCTTGTCACCCATGAAGGTGTAGCGGCTAAAGGCGTAGGCTGCAGGCAGCGCCACGGCGAGGCTGATCAGCATGTTGATCGTCACATAGATGATCGAGTTGACGTAACCCATGTACCAGCTGGGATCAGTCAGGATCGTGGCGTAATTCTCCAGGGTGAAGACCCGAGGCAGAAGCGAGAAGCCTCCCACGATCTCTGCGTTGGTCTTGAGGCTCATGTTGAGCAGCCAGTAGATCGGCAGCATGAGGAAGATCAGATAGAGCCCCATGACAATTGGCTTCCTGTTTTCCAAGAGCTTGGGTCGGCGGCGTGGCGCCAAGTTCTGGGCGCTGCGGGACGCTGCAAAGGTCATTTTACGCCATCCCTTTTTTCGAGGTTCGTCATCACGGTGTAGAACACGTAGGAAATCAATAGTATAACGAGGAAATACATGATCGAGTATGCTGCTGCTGGACCCAGATCCATCTGGCCAAGGGCCACGTTTACTAGGTCGATCGACAAGAAGTTGGTCGAACTACCGGGGCCGCCACCGGTAATCACAAACGGTTCAGTATAGATCATGAAGCTGTCCATAAATCGTAGCAGAATGGCGATCATTAGCACACCCTGCATTTTCGGAAGCTCGATATAACGGAACACTTTCCAGCGGCTCGCCTGATCGATCTTGGCTGCCTGATAATAGGCATCCGGGATCGATTGCAGACCGGCATAAGCCAGGAGTGCCACAAGCGACGTCCAGTGCCAGACATCCATCAGCACAAGTGTGAACCACGCATCCACCGCATCTTGGGTATAGTTGTAGTCTACGCCCAGCTGCGACAGCGTATGGCCCAACAGGCCGATATCGACGCGGCCGAAGATCTGCCAAATCGTGCCAACGACGTTCCAAGGGATCAGAAGCGGCAACGACATCGTCACCAGACAGAAGGAGGCCCAGAAGCCCTTCTTCGGCATGTTCAGCGCGATATAGACACCAAGCGGAATCTCGATCGCCAAGATGAGCCCCGAGAAGGCAAGCTGGCGTTGCAGCGAGCTCCACATGCGATCCGACTGCAGGGTGTCACGGAACCAATCGAGGCCGGCGGGAAAGAAGACGTTGTTTCCAAAGGTGTCTTGAATGGAGTAGTTCACCACGGTCATCAGCGGAATGACGGCCGAGAAACCGACGAGGAGAAGCACCGGCAAGACCAGCAACCATGCCTTTTGATTTACGGTCTTGTTCATGACGCGGCCTCTTCCCTCGGCGCCACGCGCCAATCGTTCGAATAGACATTGATGGCAGCTGGATCGAAGCTGACGACGACGCTGGCGGCGGGTACTGACACCTCTTCGGCCACGATCGCGTCGAGCTTGCCAGCGGCGGTCTCCAAGCGGATGATCTTGTGACGACCGACATCCTCGACCCGGCGGATCCGGGCGGGCAATCCCACGTCATCCTCGGAAACTCGGACAAATTCCGGGCGAATGCCGAGTTCGATCTTGCCCTTGGGCGTACCGAAAGATCTTCCTAAGACAATCTCCAACCCGGCCAGGACTGCCAAATCATCTTTGACCGTGGCACCGAGCACATTCATTCCGGGCGAGCCGATGAAATACCCGACGAAAGTATGCTGAGGTCTTTCAAACAGCTCCTGCGGCGTACCTATCTGGACCACACGCCCGTCATACATGACCACGACCTTGTTGGCGAAAGTCAGAGCTTCAGTCTGGTCATGAGTCACGTAGATCATGGTATGGCCGAATTCGTGGTGCAGCGCTTTTAGCTGCGTCCGCAACTCCCACTTAAGATGTGGGTCAATGACGGTCAGCGGCTCGTCGAACAAAAGCGCGTTCACGTCCTCTCGCACCATGCCGCGGCCGAGCGAGATCTTTTGCTTGGCATCTGCAGTCAGCCCCCGCGCCTTGCGGTTCAATACCTCCTGCATGCCAATCATTTTCGCTACCTGATTTACGCGTTGCGCCACATAGGCCGCGTCTGCGCCCCGATTGCGCAGCGGGAACGCGAGATTATCACGGACGGTCATCGTGTCGTAGACCACCGGGAACTGGAACACCTGAGCAATGTTGCGTTCCACAGTCGGCGCCCTCGTAACGTCGATATCGTTGAACAAGATCCGCCCCTGACTTGGGTTCAGAAGGCCCGAGATGATGTTGAGCAGCGTGGATTTGCCGCAGCCAGAGGAACCAAGCAGTGCATAGGCTTCCCCATCTGCCCAATCATGGTTCAGTTCCTTCAACGCGAAGTCATCCTCCGACGTCGGGTTCGGCAGGTAGGAATGCGCTAGATTGTCGAACGTAATTTTGGCCACGTTTATGCCGCCTCCGAATACGGTGCTGGCGCGACCAATCGACCGTCTTCCGCGAAGATGTAGGCGTGATCCGTGTCGAGGTAGACCTTAAGATCCTGTCCGATCTGCAAATTCTGCACCCCGTGGATCAACCCGACCCACCGCTCACCATGGTGGTCAAGATGTACAAACGTCTCCGACCCGGTGATTTCGGTCACCGACAGTTTGGTGTTGAACTCCATTGCGCCGGGCACCTTCCGGCGCAGCTCAACATGGTTGGGGCGGAAACCGGCCAAGTATATGCCATCTGGCGCCTCGGCCATCTGTCTGACCGTGGGGACAGTCTGGCCGTCGGCATACACCATTATGGCGCCGGTCTTGGTCACCGGCAGGAAATTCATCGGCGGATCCGAAAAGACCCGTGCCGTCGTTGCATCATTGGGCTTGCGGTAGACCGTCGGTGTCAGCCCGAACTGAGTTATCCTGCCTTGCCACATGGTGGCCGTATTACCACCCAGCAAAAGCGCTTCCTCGGGTTCGGTAGTGGCATAAACAAAGATCGCGCCGGACTCCTCGAATATTCTGGGAATCTCGATGCGCAATTCCTCACGCAGCTTGTAATCCAGATTGGCCAGCGGTTCATCCAGCAGAACCAATCCGGCGTTCTTGACCAAAGCGCGGGCCAAGGCGCAACGCTGTTGCTGTCCGCCGGAAAGCTCCAACGGCTTGCGAGCCAGAAATGACCCCAGTTGCATCAAGTCAGCCGCTTTGTGAACGGCGGATTTAATCTCGTCGGCTGTCATCCTCATGATGCGAAGCGGTGACGCGATATTCTCGAAAACCGTCATCGACGGGTAGTTGATGAATTGCTGGTACACCATCGCGACATTTCGTTCCTGGACCCGTTTGCCTGTCACGTCTTTGCCATTCCAGATGACGCGACCGCTATGAGGTGCATCCAGCCCTGCCATCAGGCGCATGAGAGAGGTCTTCCCGGAAAGAGTCGGTCCAAGCAGAACGTTCATTGTTCCGTTTTGCAGGGTCAGATCAGTCGAATGAATATGGGTCTGGCCTGCGACCACTTTCGACACCCCCTCCAGTACTAACGTCATCTTTTTGGTCTCCCCTCCAGCACTCGGCCTAGGCTGCTTTTCTCAGAAGTGCTTTGCAATGCACTCTGATCCAATCATCAAGCAACGCGATCTGCTCCGGTGTCATACGAAGGCCAAGCTTGTTTCTGCGCCAAACGACATCTTCAGCGGTTCGGGCAAATTCGTGAGTAATCAGCCACGCAACTTCTCGTTCCCTCAGCGTTGCCCCGAAATCCTGGCCCAACGCGTCCAGCGACGTGGCATCGCCCAGAACCTTCCGCGCTTCCGTGCCGTACGCACGGACCAATCGGCGGGCGTGATAGGGCGGCAAGTAGCCGTGCTCGGCTTGCAGGTCGGCGACAAGCGCGTCAAACCCATCGACCCGGAAATCGCCGCCAGGCAATGGCACACCAGCGGTCCATTTCCCCGGCAGACCGTCAAAGAACGGCTCGATCTTCTGCAGCGCGCTTTCGGCCAGTCGGCGGTACGTAGTTATCTTTCCACCGAAGACATTCAGGATTGGCGCGCCGCCGACATTGTCGACCCGCAGAGTATAGTCCCGCGTAGCGGCTGTGGCAGAGCTGGCACCGTCTTCGTATAGCGGGCGAACACCGGAATAGGTCCAGACAATATCGTCCTGCGTGATCTGCTTGCTGAAGTATTGATTGGCGAAATCCACCAGATACTTCTTCTCTTCCGGCGTGCAGCGGGGCGCGACAGACGGATCATCATGTTCCGCATCCGTGGTACCGATCAAGGTGAAGTCCGTCTCGTAGGGGATCGCGAATATGATCCGGCCATCACTGCCTTGAAAGAAATAACATTTGTCGTGATCAAACAGTTTCTTGGTCACGATATGGCTGCCCCGGACCAGCCGAACGCCTTCTTTCGAATTGATGCGCACTTTCTGCTGGATGATTTCTCCCACCCATGGACCTCCAGCATTCACCAGCATCCGCGCCCGGATTTTCCCTGTCTGGCCAGTTTCCGTGTCTTCGACAATCACCTCCCAAAGGTTTTCCACGCGTTCCGCGCTCAACACCTTGGTGCGCACCTTTATCTTGGCACCCTTGGACTGTGCGTCACGGGCGTTCAGGATCACCAATCGGGAATCTTCGATCCAGCAATCGGAATACTCATAGGCCTTTGCGAATTTAGGTTTGAGGGGGGCGCCCTCGGGCGTTCCGGCAAGGTTCACCGTGGCCGTTGCCGGCAGTATCTTGCGACCGCCCATGTTGTCATAAAGAAACAGGCCGAAGCGGATCAGCCAGGCTGGGCGGCGGCCCTTCATCCAAGGCATAATTGCATTGAGGAGTTTGGAGGTCGGCGTTTCGCTCTCGAACCGCATGTCGCTGTGATAGGGCAGGACGAACCTCATCGACCAACTAATATGTGGCATCGCACGAAGCAGGGTTTCTCGTTCGATGAGAGCTTCGCGAACCAGCCGGAATTCGAAGTATTCCAGGTACCGCAAGCCACCATGGAACAGTTTGGTCGAGGCAGATGACGTTGCCGAGGCAAGATCATTCATCTCAGCCAGAATAACCGACATGCCGCGCCCTGCGGCGTCCCTGGCAATGCCACATCCGTTGATGCCACCGCCTATGACGAAGAGGTCATATGTCTCTTCTACATCGGTCATCGGCGATGCGCGAGCCTCCCAACTCAGCGTTCTAGATGCTCATGAAATGACAAACATTCGCGCGTATGGGAAGAACTTATTTTCGGTTTTGTTCCTTTTCGGCCTAAATCTCTGAATCTGAGGTAGATTTTCCGCGTCCTTGTTCGCATTGCGGCCAGCTGTGTCCGGCTGTTCGCTGCGCTACCTCACTCGCTGCAGAGCCGCGTCACTGTCAAGGGAGTCGAAAATTGCCGAAGCAATGCGAGCAAAGAGGAAAACCTTGCGATTTTATCGATGAACGATCTAGATGAACTGGGGAGAGAATGAGCCGCCATGGCACAGACATTCAGACAAGCCGAGATTTTCGAGATCGCCCGCCGGGAAGGCAAAGTGACGGTTGATGGGCTTGCGGAACATTTTCACGTCACTTTGCAAACTATCCGGCGCGACCTGACAGACTTGGCAGAAAGCGGCAAGCTTGACAGGGTGCATGGTGGCGCGGTTCTGCCCTCGGGCACAGCCAATATCGGCTATGATGAACGGCGCAGGATGAACCATGAAAGCAAGGTGGATATCGCGCGGATCTGTGCGGCCGAGTTGCCCGAGGATTGCTCGATCTTCCTTAACATCGGCACCACGACCGAGGCTGTGGCGGCGGAGCTTCTGAACCATCGCAACATCATGGTCGTGACCAACAACATGAACGTCGCCAACATTCTTGCGGCCAACGAAGCCTGTCAGGTGATTCTAACGGGCGGCGCACTCAGGCTTTCAGACGGGGGGCTGGTCGGCAACCTGACGATCGATACGATCCGCCAGTTCAAGTTTGACTTCGCGGTCATTGGCTGTTCAGCTTTAGATGAAGACGGCGATATCCTTGATTTTGACATTCAGGAGGTGGGAGTCAGCCAGACGATCATTCGTCAGTCTAGGCATGTCTTTCTCGCGGCCGATCACACCAAGCTGCAACGCAAGGCTCCGGCGCGGATCGGATCGCTGGCAGACGTTTCTTGTCTTGTCACAGATCGCCCCATCACCCAATCACTGCGCGACGCTTGCAAGAACTGGGGCACGCGGGTCCTGGTTGGTGGCAGTTGAGGGCCGACACAGAAGGAGCGCGCGGGCACTGTCAGACATCCTTGCTTCAGCAAGGCAGGGCGGGACCGTAGCCTTTCCCTATTACCAAACGATTTCCATTTCGCGACTTCAAAACCAGCCCTGAGTATCTGAGGTACTCCCCATCGGTGCGGTCAGACAAATTCGAACCAGTCTCACCTAGGGCAGTGACGCTGCCACTTATCCCACGCAGAGACCGTGCCACTCAGCAAGGGAGGCGGCGCGTTTGAGCTTGAAATGGGGTCGGCTGGAGAGGCTGCTTTCGTGATTGAAGTGGTTGCGCACAGAGGCGTGCACAGTTGCGAACTTTTGCAAACTTCGTATGTGCCGAAACCGGAGCATCGCGCGTTATCGTCGCCGGAACAGCAGGTGTGAATTTTCAGCCCGGTTGTTTAGCCAGCGCCCGGTTTCCTGTTTGTCTGTCGCGCAAATTTACTTCAGAGCGGCGCCGTAGGAGCGAAGCCGATCCGTCACGAAAATCTCTGGCTTTCCGTGTTTTCGCATCGATTTCCTGAGGAATTTCAACGCCGCTTTCTTGTCGCGCCTCTTGGTCCCATAGCTTTCCACGACCTCGCCTTCATGGTCAACGGCCCGCCATGGGTAGTGCCGTTCACCATTGATCTTCAAGAAAACCTCGTCCAGATGGCAACGCCAGCGGCTTGATTTCATCTGCACGATCCGCCGTTTTCGGATCTCAGCTGCGAATATCGGACCGAACCGGGTCCACCAAAATCGAACGGTCTCATGGCTGATGTCGATGCCGCGTTCGTGAAGCCGGTTCTCGACGTTTCGAAGCGAATGCGGGAACGTGACATAGAGAACCATGGCTAGGCGGATGATCTCGGGACTGGCCTTGAAGTAGCGAAATGGCGATCGTTTGGTCATGGATGGACGGCACAAAACCACCCTCCCCGTCTCAAGCGTTTCTCCTCTGACAACACCATTCCGCTGGACACGACTGTCGTGCCAGCGGTTCTGCGATAACGAGGTCCGGCTGCAACTGCATACGCTGGCCTACAACGTGGCCACGTTCCTGCGCTGCATCGATCTGCCCGAGGCCATGGCCGACTGGTCGCTGACCAGCATGCAACTGAAGCTGATCAAGATGGGTGTCCGCGTCGTGCGCCACGCCCGCGCTATCACGTTCCAGCTGGCCGAGGTTGCCGTCACCGGCCCAATGGTGCGCGCCATCCTTGCCGCCATCCACCGACTACGGGTGCCGCCGTCATGCGCGTGATCTCGAAAATGGCTATAACCGAACGAAAGTGGCAAGGCAGCTCGGTACGTCGTGCTGCAAAACGTGGCCGCATGGCCAAGGTGACGTGCATTCGCAGTCCAATCCACCCGCATTCGAGCGCTATGACGACTGCAGTTGCGGCTGGGAGCGCAAAACACTTGATCTGGCGGCAGCATCTGGCAAGATTAACGTTAGGCTGCAGGCCACTTGGGAAATGTCGGCTGAACGGCTTTTTTACCGACCGGGTACTGGACCCGGCGTTGGCGGCGCTGTGTACGTCTTGGAACATCGACGTGTATATCGAAGACTAAAAACCCTGAAAGACAGTGGCCGGTGCTGCCAATGAAGACCTTTCTGCCCCAGTACCTGCCATGGGTGCTGCTGCTGCCGGCAGCGGCGATCATGCTTCTGGTCGGTGCCATACCGCTCGGGATCGTGCTGCACTATTCGCTACATGACATCTTTACCCTTGGATCAAGGTCGTGGGTGGGTGGGCAATGGTACCTGGATCTCTTGGGGTCTCGCCGGTTTTACGAGAGCCTTCTGCGCAGTCTCGGGTTTTCAGCTCTTGTTATCTGTATCCAGTTCCCACTTGGCATCGCCATCGCACTTTTGACCCCACGCAGCGGTTTTGTGCGGACCGCAACACTGGTTCTGCTGGCACTGCCTCTCGTCGTTCCTTGGAACATGATCCCGATAATCTGGCTCAGCCTGATCGATGCCGATACCGGCTTGTTGGGGCAAGCGATTGCCGTCCTTGGGGTCGATTTCGACCATAAATTCAACGCCGTCCACACATGGGCGCTGATTGTCGCCATGGATACCTGGCATTGGGTCGGACTGGTTGCAATCCTGTCCTATTCCGGCTTGGCGAGCATCTCGCCAAGTCACTACCAGGCAGCCGCTATCGACCAGGCGTCGAGATGGCAGGTGTTCCGGTGGGTGCAGTTGCCGGCAATGTGGAGGGTGTTGTTGATGGCGCTGCTGTTGCGCTTAATCGATAGCTTAATGATCTACACGGAGGCCTTCGGAATCAATTCCGGCGGTCCGGGCACCGCGACTGCGTTCCTCTCTCTCGATTTGGGCGAAGAGATGCGCGGCTTCGATTATGGACCCGCGGCGGCGCGGTCCGTGGTCTATTTCGCGATAACAAGCTGCGTGGTCTGGGCCTTCGTGCGCATGGCCTCACTATCGGAACCGACACGATGAGGCCTGGCTCCTTGCTCCGCTACGTGATCGGTGGGATCGGTTTTGCCGCGCTGGCGCTGTTCATCCTGGCGCCTTTCGTCCAGGTTGTTCACCTGAGCGTGCTGTCAACCCTCGGAACACCTGAGGCGCCCCTTGGCACCTACACGACCCTGAATTACCGCAACATCTTTGCCTCGGATGCGCTGAAATCATCGCTGTTCAATTCCGTGACCTACGTGGTGTTGAACGTCTGCCTGACGCTCCTGGTGGCGCTGCCGGCGGCTTATGCGATCTCGAGGTTCGATTTTCCGGGCAAGCGGTCGGTCTTCATCGTAATGCTGGCGTTCCGCGTAACCCCGCCATTGGTTCTCGCGCTGCCCGTCTTCATCCTGTTTTCCAAGCTGAGCATGATCAACACGCCGGTCGGGATCGCCGTTGCCCATTGCCTGTTCAATGTCCCCATCGCGATCTGGATCCTTGAAAGCTTCATGAACACGGTTCCCCGTGCCTATGACGAGTCCGCAAAGCTGGACGGGTATTCGACGACCGGTTTTTTCGTCAGGTTCATGATTCCGGTCATTGCACCTGGAATCGGTGTTGCGATGTTTTTCTGTTTCATCTTTTCATGGGTCGAGGTCGTATTTGCTAGAACCTTGACGGTGACAGACGGCAAGCCGATCACGATGGCGATCAGCAACCTGTTCGGCTTTCAGACCGACGTCGGGCTGGTCATGGCCATGACGGTATTCTCCCTGATCCCGGGGCTGGCGATGATTTTCTTCGTCCGCCATCATATCGCGAAGGGGTTCACCGTGCGGGCGTAAATGGCCGTTTCGTGAACTCCCTCAGAATGGGTCTGGCCGGTGGTGTCATGTGTGGACGGCTCCGTTTACGCAAGGGTTGATTTGAGCTGATTTTGATCGTTGCGGGGTGCGGTCATGTGTCCGGCCTGTTTACGCGGCACGTCTGACCGCTGGCCCTGATGAAGTCCGCGTACCGGGTCCCAATCAGACTATCGAGCTTTAACGCCCTTCCAGCACCTCGGGGTGTCCCGGCAGCGGTCCTGACCTGAGCCCCGCATCCTCTTCCAGTTTGAGGTAGAATCCGCTCCAAACGAGGAGACGGACGATGAAGCGATCGAGGTTCAGCGAGGAGCAGATCATTGCGATGCTGAAGGAGCAGGAGGCCGGGATGCCCACGGCCGATGTCTGCCGCAAGCACGGGGTGAGTTCTGCGACCTTCTACAAATACAAGGCGAAGTATGGCGGTCTGGAAGTGTCGGACGCGCGACGGCTGAGGGCGCTCGAGGAGGAGAACGGCAAGCTCAAGAAGCTTTTGGCTGAGGCGATGCTCGACAATGCGATCCTGAAGGATGTCGCGGCAAAAAATGGTAGCGCCCGGCGCGAGGCGGGACGCGGTGGCACATGTCGTGGCGATCCACGGGGTGAGCCAGCGCCGGGCGTGCAAGGCTCTGGCCGTGGATCGGTCGAGCGCGCGCTATCGCAGCGTGCGCCCGGACGACGCCGAGGCGCGGGCGGCTATGAAGGCTGTTGCGGCCGAGCGGCGGCGCTTCGGCTACAGGCGCATCCACATCATGCTCGAACGACAGGGGATTGTGATGAACCTCAAGAAGCTCAGACGCCTCTACCGCGAGGAGAAGCTCCAGGTGCGCCGCCGGGGCGGCCGGAAGCGCGCCCTCGGGACACGGCGGCCGATGCTGCTGCCGGATGCGCCGAACATCCGCTGGAGCCTCGACTTCGTCAGTGACGCGCTGACGGACGGGCGCCGGTTCCGGGTGCTGGCCGTGGTCGACGACTACAGCCGGGAATGCCTCGCGCTGGTGCCCGTTTAGGTCATCAAGGTCTGTGGGTCGCCCCCTTCACGGGGGCGTGGATCGAAACGAGTTCACGATCACCATCGGCACGGAGCCTTCCGGTCGCCCCCTTCACGGGGGCGTGGATCGAAACAACAGCTTCAACGCTTCTTACGCGCCCGTCTATGTCGCCCCCTTCACGGGGGCGTGGATCGAAACGACACCACAATCTGGCTGACTTCCGTGGCCTCTGGTCGCCCCCTTCACGGGGGCGTGGATCGAAACTCCCGCCCCCGCGCTGTCGACCCCAAGGCGGGCCTGTCGCCCCCTTCACGGGGGCGTGGATCGAAACTGCGCGCTATCGGCGTGCGCCCGGAATGACGGGCCGTCGCCCCCTTCACGGGGGCGTGGATCGAAACAATCATCTGGGTTCGGGATGGCGTCCAATAC
>JBBQJA010000049.1:0-29624 GCA_038325465.1 Hyphomicrobiales bacterium
GGGCATGAAGGCCATACAGCGCAAACGCCATGGCCGACGCGAAAAGTCATGGTTCCGCACAGGCCTTGACGCCCTCAGGGACTGGATCGTCAACCAGCCAGACACAGCCGCAAACGCATGGCGAACACGCGTGCCCCGAAACCCCCAAATCCTCTCAATAAACCAGTGAGTCGTGTAGTGTGGATTCTGACATTTGCTGAGGCGCATGCGGCAAACGGATCCACATGTTGGATGGAAACCACTTGATCGGTCCCCGATCTGGCTGCACCGGTTGATGCTGTGTCACGTGTCCCAAAAAAGTCTTCAAGCTTGACGGCACGATGGAAGGATCTGCACCGGCCAAGACCCTTCTTCATACGAAAAACCCGGTGGCTTGCGCCACCGGGTCTGTTGATCCGAAGAACGGTCGTTCGATCAGAACGAACGCTCGAAACGAAGCGTGCCGCCGAATGCATCGTCGATGCCGTTGTCGTAGTAGGCGATTTCCGGGGTGATTGTCAGGCCCGGAACCAGCGTGTAGGCGACGTTGGCAACAGCCGACCATTCGTCGTCAAGACCGGGAGCACCTTCGACCCACTGACCCTGGAAGTTGAAGACCGCCTTTTCAGACAGACCAACCGAAGCGCCAGCGATGACCGAGAAGGTTTCGTCGTCGGCTGCGCCGTTTGCCCAGGTGGTGTAAGCCGAGGAATTCTCGCCATACATCAGCATTGCGAAGATCGAAGCCGCGTCGTTGATCGTGTAGTCGACGCGAACCTTGCCGGCAAAGCCGCCACGCTCATTCAGCCCACCGACGATGTCAGTGATGTCGTCACGCGTATCATAAGCACCGGTTGCGCGGATGTTGAAGTTGCCGGCGTTGTAGCCGAGACCGATCACGACATGCGGCATGTAGTCGTCGATGCCCCAACCCGAATAGCTCGGATCGACTGCAGGCACGGCGGGGATAGCAGCCATACCACCATCAATCGGATCGCCAGGAACGCCCGGAATGGCATCAACGCCAGGGACGCCCGGAATGTAGGTGCTGTCATCACCCTGTTCGAGCG
The DNA here is from genome assembly GCA_038325465.1 of Hyphomicrobiales bacterium. Lineage (GTDB taxonomy): Bacteria > Pseudomonadota > Alphaproteobacteria > Rhizobiales > Rhizobiaceae > Hoeflea. The sequence goes on from JBBQJA010000049.1 coordinate 1,050, forward strand.
AGAGTGCAGCAGTGAAGGCACCGGCCGAATAGGTGTAGCTGATGAGCGTAGTGTCGAAGGGGCCGTAGCCGCCTGCGAGCGTGTCTTCGATCACGTTGCCGCCGTAGCCGGTGAAGGTCGTGAAGAGCGACTCGTCCTTACCGATGCGGAGACCGCCGAGCTGCAGCCAGGCGAAATTGACCGAGAACTCGCTGTCGTTGGTATAGCCGCCAGCTGCGTCATTGGTGTCCCACTGGAAGCGAATTTCCGCGAAGGTGCGCAAGGTGCCGAGTTCGGTTTCCGAAGCGGTCGATGTCTGGAACGAGAAGCGGGCGCGTTTGCCGTAGGTTTCGTCACCAGTTGCCGAAATCCGGTCGAGCAGTTCGCCGCCCGAAATGTCGTAACGGACATAGCCGCCGATGCGCAGGCAGGTTTCGGTGCCCGGGATGTAGAAGAAACCAGTGCCGAATGCGTCGCAAACGCGGACATATTCGACGGGCTCAGGCTCGGCAGCGACGATGGCGTCGGCAGCGCGGGCGCCGGAAACTGCGACGAGAGCCGCAGCGGAGCCGATGAGAAGGCTCTTGATGTTCATGGAATGACCTCGGATCTAAAATTGAAAATGGCGAATGCGATGCTTTGGCACAGTCCTCGACGCGCAACCGGATACCTTGGACATGCCGTGCTTGCATCAAACGATACTCTCTCTTTTGCGGCGCACAACAGCGCCGGATGACGTTTGGATGACAAATGCTGCACAATTCGACACTCCTGTTGCCGAAATGTCGCAAACGCTCACAAGTGGAAAATTCAAAACCTTTCCAGTGCGTTAACGCTGCTGAAAACACGGTCGTCATGCCTAATTTTCACGCAGTTTCATGTGGCGCGACCATGAGACCATATCTGGCATCCTGAGTCGCATGATCCGAGGATTGCGCCGCAAATGTCTGGTCTGATGGTCGGCGGTGGATAAGCGGACCCAACGGCGGTGGGCACCTGGTCGCCTATCTCTGATGCATGTCGCGTTCAACCGGTGTCGATTGAACGGAACGCGCATGCATCCATTCAAAGAGTTACAGCGTCCGTCGCGCATCCCATTGGACGCGCGGCGCTGTAGCGAATGAAACAGGCGATCGAGGGGGGCAAGGATATGCGTCTGCATAATGATGCCTGAGATGTCTCGCCGCTCGCAGATTGCAAAGGCCGATTCTGTCCCTGATTCTGCCATTTCCTGATTTCGGTATGGTCCGAGGCTCTGAAAGACCAGTTGTTTGGTGCCATGCGGACAGCTTCGGGCGCGAGACCGATATGGGTTCATTAACAAAGTGGCGCTGCCTGGATGTTTTCGTGGCAAATGTGCAACAGAAGTTTGGGAAGGGTGTGGCGGAGACAAGCGGGACTGCGGTTCTCGATTGCGTGGATCTGGTCGACAGGTATGTTCGGTCCAGAAGCCAAGGCGGGCAACCGGCTGTCTTCTTCAATGTGGGGATGGGGCAGGGAACGCTGTCCTTCAGCATCAACCCCGACCCGTTAAACTTTTGACTGGAGGTCAGAAATGAACATCAAGAGCCTTCTCATCGGCTCCGCTGCGGCTCTCGTCGCAGTATCCGGCGCCCGCGCTGCCGACGCTATCGTCGCTGCCGAGCCTGAGCCCGTCGAATATGTCCGCGTTTGCGACGCATTCGGCACTGGTTTCTTCTACATCCCGGGCACCGAAACCTGCCTGCGCATCCACGGCTACATCCGTTACGACATCAAGGGCGGCGAACTGTTCGACCGCATCTCGGCAACCGGTGACGAAACCTGGAACAAGCGCGCCCGCTTCTCGTTCCGGACCTCGACGGCTTCGGAAACCGAACTCGGCACCCTTCGCACCTACGCGGAAATTCGCTTCCAGTGGGACACCAACAACGCATCTGGCGGCTATACCAACGACAGCGAGTTCTCGGTCAACTTTGCCTGGCTGCAGCTCGGCGGTCTCCGCATCGGTAAGGACGAGTCGCTCTTCACCACGTTTACCGGCTACGGCGGCAACGTGATCGAAGACACGCTCGCAGGCGGCTACGGCCCCTTCGACACCACGCTCATCAGCTACACCTATTCGTCCGGTGCCTTCACTGCTGCGCTTTCGCTCGAACAGGGTGATGACAGCACCTACATTCCGGGCGTCCCTGGCGTTGATGCCATTCCGGGCGTTCCTGGCGATCCGATTGATGGTGGTATGGCTGCTATCCCCGCCGTGCCTGCAGTCGGTCCGAGATATTCGGGTTGGGGCATCGACGACTACATGCCGCATGTCGTGATCGGTCTCGGTTACAACGCCGGCAACTTCAACATCCGCGCAACGGGTGCTTATGACACACGCGACGACATCACTGACATCGTCGGTGGTCTTCGTGAGCGTGGCGGCTTTGCCGGTAAGGTTCGCGTCGACTACACGATCAACGATGCGGCTTCGATCTTCGCAATGCTGATGTACGGCGAGAATTCCTCGGCTTACACCACCTGGGCAAACGGCGCAGCCAACGACGAGACTTTCTCGGTCATGGCCGGTGCATCGGTGAAACTGTCTGAAAAGGCAGTCTTCAACTTCCAGGGTCAGTGGACCGAAGGCGCTCCGGCTGCCGACGACGAATGGTCGGCTGTTGCCAACGTTGCCTACACGCTGGTTCCGGGCCTGACGATCACCCCGGAAATCGCCTACTACGACGACGGTACCGACGACGGATTCGGCGGCACGCTGCGCTTCCAGCGCTCGTTCTGATCGAACGACCGTTCTTCGGATCAAAAGACCCGGTGGCGCAAGCCACCGGTTTTTTTTCGTGTGTTCAAAGCGGAATTTTTTAAGTGCTTGACGTGGAATGCGGCTGGTTAGCCTTTCGGTCTTGCTGAACGAAGGTGCCATGATTAGCCTTCCGACGAGAGGCACCTATCTCCGGCGTGGCCGATCACGGGCCGGCGGTTTTAGCGGTCCGACCCTTCCCGCCGTCAGCGAGGTCGTGGCTCGATGGCCGCTGCCTATCCTCGCAAAAGAACCGGGACCTTTACAAGACAAGCGGTTTTACCAATCCGCGATCGGCCGTTCTGGGTCAGTTGCACCGGGGGACCGCGGCAATGCAGGAAAGTTCCGTCGAGACGGATCAACCGTTGCTGCGTACCCGCTTGACGGCGGCACAAGGACGTTCAGAATAAGGCGATGATGCGCCGAGCACGGACGGCCGGTCCGGGCTGATGCTTGGGTATCTGCCGTTGACCGCGGGGGGGGGGGGGGGGTGCATGATCGGGGATGGGTGCATGATTTTGGTCAGGAAGTGGATCTGGCCGGCTTTGGTCGCCGGAGCGCTGGCCGCGACCCTTGCGCTGTGGTTCATTCCCGCCTGATCGGACCCGCTTGATCTGGTTAAGGAACCCGACAACGGGAACAAGAGATTACGTGCCAGGACCTGGTCTTGCCCCGCCGGACGGTCTCATCGCCCATGGCGCTTGTCTGCAGCCCGCAGAAAGCTGCCGATGATCTCCGGAAGGCCCGAGAGGTGCAGGATCGGCGCGTGGCCATGCCCTTTGACAGTAATGGCCTGCATGGCGGGTGCCCTTGCCTTCATTTCGGCAACCGTCTGTTCCGACAACAGCGCCGAATGCTCGCCTCTCAGCGTCATCAGTGGCATGTTGCGCAAGCCTTCAAATTGTGGCCAAAGCGTCGGCAGCGGTGTGTTCAAGTCGATGTCCTTGAGGCTGTCGAGCAGCGCCGGGTCATAGTCGGAGGTGATCTTTCCGTCCTTCTCCACATAGATTGCCCGAGCCATCTCCGCCCAGTCGGCATCCCTGAGCACGGGAAAACTCTTGCCATGGGCCTCCTTCAGGATGCGGGCGGCTTCGTCCCAACTGGCTGGTCGCGGCATCCGCGCGAGGTAGGCCTTGATCTGGGCGAGACCTGCGCCTTCGATGACCGGACCGATGTCATTGAGAATGCCTGCGGCCATGACGGTCGGGCGCATGGCGGCCAGCACATGCATGATGAGGCCGCCGCGCGAGGTTCCCACGAAGGCTGCATGGGGAAGGTCCAGTGCTGCCATGCCGGCCAGCACATCGTCGGCTTCGATCAGGATGGTGTAGCGGGTCGGATCCTTGTCCCAGTCCGATCCGCCCCGGCCGCGATAGTCGAAGGTGACCACACGGCGCGGCGATGTCGGATCAGAGGCCATCAGCACCGCAAAATCATGGAAATCCCGTGCATTGCGCGTCAGACCGGGCAGGCAGACAATTGGCAACCGGCCGCGGGCGGCGAGAGAGTGCCGACCATAGTCGCGCGCATGGAGCTTCAATCCGTCGGTTGCTGAAAACCAGACGTCCGACCAGGTCGCCGCGCTGGCCGGGACGGCCGATGTCTTGTCCTTGCTTTTGGCCATTTTCAGTGTCGTCCTTCTGCGCGTGCATCGTGGCTTGTATTAGAGCCTTTGGTGCTTGAACGGAAGGGATAGCGGCAGACGCGTGCGCCACCGGCGGTTTGTCTCCAAATGGTGGGCACCGGTTCGACCAGAGCGCATGACCTGAAAACCGGTTCATCGCACGCACTTGATTTTTTTGGGTGATGGGGATGGTCCTATCCGAAAATCTCACCGCATTACCGGCGACCAAAGCGCAGATCGGCCTCAATGTCGGCGGGTTGGCCGAGCCGCATCTTGTAGACCTGATAATTCTCCATCACGCGTTGCACATAGGAACGGGTCTCGACGAAGGGGATTTTCTCGATCCAGTCGACGACCTCGTCGATGTTCTTGCCGCGAGGATCGCCGAAGCGGTTGATCCACTGGGTCACACGGCGTGGCCCCGCATTGTAGGCGATGAAAGTGAGAATGTAGGAGCCGTTGAAATTGCTGATCTGTTCGCCCAGAAAGTGGGCTCCGAGCGTCGCATTGTAGCCCGCGTCGGAGGTCAGGCGCTCCTGGGAATAGGGCAGGCCGTAGCGGGCGGCAACCGATTGTGCCGTCGCGGGCATCAATTGCAGCAGGCCGCGGGCATTGGCCGGGGACACTGCGGCCGTGTTGAAGGCGCTTTCCTGGCGGGCGATCGAATAGGCGAGCGCTTTGCCCGAGCCGTCGATGTCTGCGGTTTCCGGCAAGGCGCCGAGCGGAAAAGCGAGGGCCGCGACATCAAGGCCGCGGTTCCAGGCAATCTTGCCCACCTGCAGCGCGAGCGCATGATCGCCGCGACCTTGCGCCATGGCCGAGAGCAGCGCGAGTTCCTCGGGCCGCTCAAGGTCGGCCGCCAGCGCGCGGTACAGGATTTCGGCCCGGCGCTCGAAGCCGCTGGCTTCCAGTGTGCGGATGGCCTGCACGGCCTCGCGGCGGGCAAAGCGGACGCGGTCGGCGCTTTTCGGCATGATCCGGGCTGCCGAAAGGGCGGGCCGATCCAGCCGGGCGGCAGCAAGCTGGCCATAGAAAGTAGCCGGAAACGCTGCGGCACTGGAAAAATGCGCCGCCGCATCGCCGTCGCCACCTTTTTCGGCCGCACGTCCAAGCCAGTAATGGGCGCGCGAGCGCGACAGCGGACCTTCGGCCACATTGAGGATTGCGGCGAAATGCCGGGATGCGGTCGCTCCGTCACCAAGTCCGGACAGCGCATACCATCCGGCGTGGAACTCCGCATCGGCAATGTCTTCCGGGCTCGCCGCGCGGTGTCGGGCGGCAATCGCGTAAGCCCCTCGGGCATCACCCGCCTCCAGCAGATCGCGGCTGACGATGCGCTGCTCGACCCACCATTCGTCCGGATCGACGAGCGCGTCCTTGTCCTGAGGCATCTCGGCAAGCAGGGCTGCGGCTTCGGTGGCGCGGTCGGTCGCCCGAAGCATGCGGATGCGGATGTAGAGAGTGGCAGGATCGTCCTTCCAGGCGCTGTCGACAGCCCTGATCGCTGCACCGGCGCTGCCGGGCGTTCGGATCACGGCTGCCCAGGCCTTGTAGAGCGATTGGGCCTCGCCGAGCTGCGCGGGGGCTTCCGCTTCGGCGATGTGGTCTCCATAGAGCAGCATCTGCATGCGACGCCTGTGATCGACCTTGGTCAAACGGGAGGCAAACTCACCGGTGAAGACCGATGTCTCTGCCGCGCCCATCCGGGCTGAACGCCACGTGCGGCCGATGAGATCGACGGCGCCGTTTGTCTCGCCGCTGGCTAGAAGCGCGCGCGCCTTGAGAATGGCACCGGCCACGGTCTGAGGCTCCCGTCCGCCGAAAAACTCAAGGACAGCGTGCGGCGAGGGAGCTTCCCGAAAAAGTGCACGCTCCGCATTCGCCTTGAGCGCCGACAAGCCCGGCCAGCCGACCAACTCAGTTTCGGCTTTCAAGATTTCAGAGGCCGGCATGCCGCTTGCGCCCGACAAGGCCATCGCCCAGGTGAGGATATGTCGGTCAAGCGGGGCTCCGGTCAGCCGATCACGGATGGCGAGTGCGCCAGCCATGTCACGGCTTGCCAGCGCCTCCAATCCGGCTCGAAGCTCCGCACTGGCGGTGTCCTCGTCAGGCAGGCCAGGTGGACTGTTGTCGGACAGGCGGGCAAGCGCCGGACCTTGGCCATCGGACGCCTCTGACAGGCCGGGGCGTGCGGTCTTGCCGGGCGCGGTGCGGCTTCCGATGGCACCGGTGGTGATCTCGTCGGGCGCAGCAAACCATGCCGGGGCCATTGCCGCGCTCGCAGCCAATGCCGTGACAAGGACAATCGCAACGAAATTCGGTTTCATGGCTCCTTCGTTTCCTTCGGGCTCCTCTGGACGGACGCCCCGGTGGGATGTACCCAGCATCTGCATCGCGTTGCTGCAGGCTCCTCAGCGAAGGTCCGCCTCAGAAAAACACTGAGCAAGTTCATGTTTCGCGTGGGATTTTCGAATTTGACATCTGGTTTCGGACGCGATCCGAAAATGGCAACCAAATGTCAAATTCAACCCACCAGCGGGTTTTTGCACAGCCCGAGCCGATCTTTGCTCTCCAGCAGCCGCGCAGACCTCAATTCCATCCTCGCACGCGGTGATGAACCGGGCGTTAACCAGACCGCCGAAGCCAGACCGCCGAAACCCGCCCGGACCATCGGGCGCGCCAGCATCAGGCAAGCAGTCCGTTTCAGGCGGAATTGTGGACGGCCTCAAGATGGCCACACCTCCCTCATGTGGGTCCTGTCCGCCAGAAAGCCAAGGGTTCGGCGGCGGCAAGTCTTTCGTCATCCGGGAAATTCATGTATCGCAAGCGGCTCTGTTGACTTATTGACTGACTTGCCCGGATCTGTGCAGATCCATGACGCCCCATCGGAGACAGCCATGTTCAAGGGTTCCTTTCCCGCCCTCGTCACCCCTTTTGACCACGACGGCGAGATCGATGCCGAGGCATTCGTCGCGCACGTGGACCGGGTGATCAAAGCGGGAAGCCACGGGGTGGTTCCAGTCGGCACCACGGGCGAATCCCCCACTCTGAGCCACGACGAGCACAAGCGCGTCGTCGATCTCTGCGTGGAGATCGCCAGACGTCGTGTTCCGGTCATCGCCGGCGCGGGATCCAACAACACCCGGGAAGCCGTTGAGCTGGCCCGTCATGCGGAAAAGGCTGGCGCGGACGCAGTTCTCGTGGTCACGCCCTACTATAACAAGCCGACGCAAAAGGGCCTCTTCGCCCATTTCAAGGCGATTGCCGAGGCGACGCGCCTGCCGATCATCATCTACAACATTCCCAGCCGGTCGGTCATCGACATGAGCAATGACACGATGGCGGCGCTTGCGCGGGACTTTGGCAACATCATCGGCGTCAAGGACGCCACCGGCAATCTCGCCCGCGTTCCCGAGCAACGCATGGCCTGCGGCAAGGATTTCATCCAGATATCGGGCGAAGACGCGACAGCGCTCGGTTTCAATGCCCATGGCGGGGTTGGCTGCATCTCGGTCACCGCCAATGTGGCACCGGCCCTGTGTGCACAGATGCAGGAAGCCACGCTGCGCGGCGATTACGCAAGCGCGCTGGCGCTGCTTGATGTCCTGATGCCGCTGCACAAGGCGATTTTCACCGAGCCCGGCGTTGCGGGTACGAAGTATTGCCTGGCAAAGTTGGGACATATGGAAAATGCGGTCCGCTCGCCGCTGACCACGGTGGAGCCTGCCACCGCCGCACTGCTCGACGCCGCCTTGGCCTATGCGGGACTTGAAGGCTGAAATGGCCCCCAAGAACGAGAAATCTCAATATGGAAAGATCGTCGCAGAGAACCGCAAGGCGCGCTTCAACTACGAGATCATCGACACGTTTGAAACCGGTCTGGTCCTGACCGGCACCGAGGTCAAATCGCTGCGCGAAGGCAAGGCCAACATCGCCGAATCCTACGCCAGCGAGGAGGGTGGCGAACTCTGGCTGATCAACTCTTATGTGCCCGAGTATCTCCAAGCCAACCGCTTCAACCATGAGACCCGGCGACGGCGCAAGCTTTTGCTGAAGATGCGCGATATCGCGCGGCTCTCCCAAGCGGTCGCGCGCGACGGTATGACGCTCATTCCGCTCAAGATCTATTTCAACGATCGTGGCCGCGCCAAGCTGCAACTGGCGCTTGGCAAGGGCAAGAAGCTGCATGACAAGCGCGAGACGGAGAAGGAACGCGACTGGAACCGGCAAAAGGCGCGGCTCTTGCGCGATCGCGGCTGAGGCGGGACGGCCCGGGCGAAATGTCCGGACCTGCGATGAACGTGTGCGCCGTGCTCGCAATCCTGTCCTCACGGTCTCCGTTTGCAATCCTTTTAAAAATTCCTGTTTTTGAATTTATGTTTTTCCTGCGGACGGAACCTATTTTCCGGCCACCCGTTTATCCAACGTCCGGCATTTTCGACTTAAAACTCGTCAATGTCTCCCCGCCGCACCAAGAATACTGGAGTTTGACATGAAGAAACTGCTTTGCACTGCCGCCGCTATCGCTTTTCTTTCGACCAGCGCCTTCGCTGATTCGTCCGCACTTGACGTGCGCACCAAGATGATGAGCTACAACGAATCTGACCCGAGCATCGTCGACATCCTGATGGACGAGCAGGGCAACGACCGTGAAGAATCCGACTTCATGGCCCGTATGACCGCCGCAACTCCGGATCAGCAGAAAATGCTGATGGACGCCTGCACCAAGGGCCAGGAAGAGAAGGTCACCTTCTCCGACATGGTCCAGGCCCGCTGCAAGATCGCTTCCGGCAACTGATCTCCGCGTCCCCTGCCGTCAATACGTAGAGAAAGCCTCGCACCTCGTGCGGGGCTTTTTCACGTCGTCCGGCTCTTGCTGATGCCGCCTCCTACAGCGCCGCAGCGGCTCAGAAGATCTCAACCTGGCGATTGGCGGAAGCGGCTTGAGACCTCTGACAGGATCCTGTCGGCGTCGGTGTATAACAACGATGCTGTGCCGCCTTCGATCACGTTGAGTGTGTGGTTGCCACGGGTTGCGATCCAGTCGGCGATGTCGTCCGGCTTGAGCACCGGATCATCCTTGCCGTGAAGCCAAGAGCAGGGTGACGTGACACGCGAAAAATCTTCCGACCAGTTGGCCATGGCTGCGCCGCCATCCGCCACGAAAGCCTTGGGGCCTTGCGCGATCATGTGGCGCAACCCCTCGACGAAGACAGAAAGCACGTCCGGGTCGCGGAAGCTTGCAAGCTGGTCCGGGTTTTCGGCGAAATGGTCGAACAGAAAATGCTCGAGGCCTCGCCGCGTGTAAACGGCTATGGCGGCGCGGGTGAGCAGTTCCATGAGCATCGGGGCGTGCCGGGTGGCGGCGGCGGCGAGCCGGGTCTGGGTGTTCATCGAGCGCAGGTGACGGCTTTCGTCGATGGGAATGCCTGCGCTGATCATCACCATCCCGTGCAGGCGGTTGGCGAACCGCCCCGCCGCGCGGAAAGCGTGGCTCACGCCGCCCTGATGGGCGAGGATGATGAAGTCCTCGAGCTTGAGATGGTCCAGCAGCGCGGCCACATCGTCGACGACGGCGGTGTCAAAACCGCTCGTCTGCGGCGGCGGGGTTGTCGATCCGAAATGGGGCCGCGACGGAGCGATGAGGCGCAGATTGTAGCGGCGCAGCGCGATCTCGATGGCCGGGGTGATGGTTGGCCCCATGATGAGCCCATGGAAGAAGAGAACCGGCCTTCCGTCCTGGGGGCCGTGCAGATGGTAGCCCAATGAGCGGCCATCAGCGCGAACCAGCGTGAGCGGTTGGTTGAGCAACGCACGATTTACGGCGGGCGCAGGCCGTGGCTCGGTAACATTTGATCCGTCAGGCCCGTCATCCTGACGCGTTTCGCCGATCGCGTTTGACAGTTCGGTAAGGTAACCAACGCTCGCGCCAAGCTGCACCAGGCCACCCACCTTGTTGCGGCCGGTCTTGCGCATGATCGCCTTGACCTGACTGCGCACTGTCGACACCAGGCGGCCGCGCGCCTGCGCAATTTCATTGTAGCTCAAGCCATCCATCAAGCTGGCCAGCACTTCGCTTTCAGATCTGGTGAGGTTGAAGGGCGGTTCGGAGAAGACATCCTGCTTGGCGCTCCAGTCGATGTGCGACAGCGACAGCGTCAACACGTCGGCGCTCTGGCCCGATTGTGTTTCGAGCCGGGTCCTGGCGAGCAGGCCGACGCAGGCAGATCCGTCCGGCTCGCAGGTGATGTTGAGCATCACCCGGTCAGAGTGACCGCTCACCCGGCCACCAAGTCCCCTGAGCGCCTTGTCGATGGCGCGCATGGTCTCACCGTCAAAGGGAAGCATCGAGACTGGCGCCGGGGCGGTGAGACCCGTCAGCGCGGTCGCGGCCGAATTTGCCGTCAGAACCACACCGCCCTTGGCCAGCACCATCCGCGCATAGGAAGGCAGATAAGGACTGCCATGGCTCTCGGGCACGGCTTCGAGCGCTTCCAGCTTCTGTGCAATCCGGTTGATGTGTGGCCGCAGATAGGGGTCATCGGCCATGGCTCTCGGGATGTCGGCTGCCACCGATCCCGCATCTGCCAGGAAATAGCGCGCGGCCGAGGCCAGCAAATCGTCAAGCGAAGCCGGATCGGCGGAAACCTCGTAGGCCTTGTCGAGGAGATCGAGCAGGCGATCTCTCGCTGCGAGCGGCGGCACTGTCACAAACAACTCTCCGATTCCCCGCAATTATAGAAGGCTCGCCCGGACTTTCAATGAATCCCGAGTGACCCAGTCCTCAGCGAGTGCCGAGCACCCTCGAAACTTGCGCAAAAACCGCATTAAACATGGCCGGCGTAAGCCGACCCGTATTGGTGTTGTAGCGCGAGCAATGGTAGCTCGATACCACATCCACATGTCCGATCCGTGTTTCCGCTCCGTGGGCGAAGGGATGGGCAGCAACCCGGCTTCCCAACGCGCGAACCGTGGACTCGTGGGCGATCCTGCCGAGGGTGACAACGACGGCGAGGTTGGGCAGCGCCGAAAGTGTCGCTTTGAGAAAGGCGCGACAGGTGTTGATCTCCTCGCCCAAGGGTTTGTTTTCCGGCGGTACGCAGCGAACAGCGTTGGTGATGGCGGTCCTGCACAGAACCAACCCGTCGTCGGGGCGTGCGTCAAACGTTCCTTGCGCCATGCCATGGGCTTTAAGGGTGGCGTAGAGAAGATGGCCTGCAAAGTCGCCCGTGAACGGTCGTCCAGTCCGGTTGGCACCGCGCAGGCCAGGGGCCAGACCGACCACCAGCAGCCGCACCGCTTCAGGGCCTTCCGGGGGATGAAATGTCCTGACTGGTCCATTGTGCCAGTCAGGACAGGTTTTCCGGACAGACAGGATGAAGCCGCGCAGGCGCGGGCACAGATCGCAGTCGTGGTCCGGCTCGACTGTTGTCAGGCGCTGGACCGCTTTGGACGGGCCGTCCGTCTCAGTCGTCCGCTTCGTCATCAGCCTCGCTCGGTACCGCAACCGGCGCGGGGCGCAGCGGACGCTCGGAAGGATCGCGGCCGATCTCGCCCTTGAGGCTCATCAGATCGATGAAATAATCAGCCTGGCGGCGCAGGTCATCGGCGATCATAGGCGGCTGGGTGGCGAGCGAGGAGACAACGGAGACCTTGCGACCCTTGCGCTGAAGCGCCTCCACAAGGGTGGTGAAATCGCCGTCGCCCGAGAAGATCACAAGATGATCCACAACTTCGGCCTGTTCCATGGCGTCGATCGCAAGTTCGATATCCATGTTGCCCTTGATCTTTCGGCGACCCATGGAATCGGTGAATTCCTTGGCAGGTTTGGTGACGACCTTGTATCCGTTGTAGTCCAACCAGTCGATCAGCGGGCGGATGGAGGAATATTCCTGATCTTCGATCAGGGCGGTATAATAATAAGCGCGCAGCAGATATCCTTTTGCCTGAAAAGCCTTGAGCAACTTGCGGTAGTCTATGTCAAAGCCGAGGCTGCGGGAGGCTGCGTACAGATTGGCACCGTCGATGAAAAGTGCGATCTTCTCGCGGGAATCGAACATGGGTTAAAATCCTTTTTGAAACGTGAAAGAGCTGCTGCTGAACCGTGCCGGCTGAGTGGTCGAAGACATCTGATCAATCATCTTTCACACAGCAATGATAGCTCATCTCACGACTCCGGCTCGAAGATCAAGCATGTGCTGGTTGCGGGCACGGCTCAAGGGCGCGATTGCCCGACGCGGAGGCCGGACGCGGAGGCCCGGTTTTGCCACAATGGTCGTGTGAGGAATGATGACATCATTCGGCAAATGACTTGAAATCTGCGGCCAATGCGTCTATCGCAAGGCCAATCCCTGAAATTCCGTTTGCAAAGGACAGGCAATGGCCCGTGTCACAGTCGAAGATTGCATCGACAAGGTTGAGAACCGTTTCGAGCTGGTGCTTCTGGCCAGCCATCGCGCCCGCCAGATCTCTCAGGGCGGACAAATCACCATTGCGCGCGACAATGACAAGAATCCGGTCGTCGCGCTCCGCGAGATTGCCGATGAGACGCTGTCGCCGGGCGACCTCAAGGAAGACCTTATCCATTCCCTGCAGAAGCATGTGGAAGTCGACGAACCCGAGCCCGATCCGGGCCAGTTCCTGCAGGCAGGCGAGACGGTCGAGGAAACTGCCGACGCGGATTTGCAGGAATCGATCTCTTTTGCCAGCATGACGGAAGAAGAGTTGCTGGCAGGCATCGAAGGGCTTGTGCCGCCGGAGAAAAACGACGACTATTGAGGCGAGAGCCCCGAGAAACACCCGAAGCAAAGCAATGCGCCGGTCGTTGGACTCGGCGCATTTTTCGTTATCTGTCGGAGTGAACAGTCAATGATGCGTCAGTACGAGCTCGTGGAGCGCGTGCAGAAATACAAACCTGACGTCAACGAAGCTCTGCTCAACAAGGCTTACGTTTACGCCATGCAGAAACATGGCAAACAGACCCGCGCCAGCGGCGACCCGTATATCTCCCATCCGCTCGAGGTGGCCGCCATCCTGACCGACATGCGGCTTGACGAATCCACCATTGCGGTCGCCCTGCTGCACGATACCATCGAGGACACCTCGGCCACGCGGGCTGAGATCGACCAGCTCTTCGGCGAGGACATCGGCCGGCTGGTGGAGGGGCTCACCAAGATCAAGAAACTTGATCTCGTCTCCAAGCGCGCCAAGCAGGCCGAGAACCTGCGCAAGCTGCTGCTCGCCATTTCCGATGACGTGCGCGTGCTCCTGGTCAAGCTTGCGGATCGTCTGCACAACATGCGCACGCTTGAGCACGTGCCGCCCGAAAAGCGCGCCCGTATCGCCGAGGAGACAATGGACATCTATGCGCCGCTGGCCGGTCGCATGGGCATGCAGGACATGCGCGAGGAACTTGAGGAACTCGCCTTCAAGACCCTCAACCACGAAGCCTACGAGACGGTGACGAAAAAGCTTGCGCTGTTGTCGGAACAGAACAGCGATCTGATCCGGACCATCGAAGGGGAATTGTCGGCGCTGTTCTTGAAGCAAGGGCTTGAGGCGACGGTCAAGGGTCGCCAGAAGAAACCCTATTCGGTGTTCCGGAAGATGCAGTCGAAGTCGCTTTCCTTCGAACAACTGTCCGATGTCTTCGGGTTCCGGATCCTGGTCGAGACGATGCCCGACTGCTATCGGGCGCTTGGCATCGTGCATATGCGCTGGTCGGTCGTGCCGGGTCGGTTCAAGGACTACATTTCCACCCCCAAGCAGAACGACTACCGGTCGATCCACACCACGATCGTGGGACCGTCGCGTCAGCGCGTGGAACTGCAAATTCGCACCCGGCGCATGCACGAGATCGCCGAGCTCGGTGTGGCAGCGCATACGCTCTACAAGGACACTGGCGCAGGCGCCGACAGCGAGCTGCTGACCAAGGATTCCCGGGCCTATTCCTGGCTTCGCCACACCATCGAGCAACTGGCGGAGGGCGACAATCCGGAGGAGTTTCTCGAGCACACCAAGCTTGAGCTGTTCCAGGACCAGGTGTTCTGCTTCACGCCCAAAGGTCAGCTCATCGCACTGCCGCGCGGTGCCACGCCCATCGACTTTGCCTATGCCGTGCACACCGAGATCGGCGACACCTGCGTCGGCAGCAAGATCAACGGTCGCATCATGCCGCTGGTCACGCGTCTGGCCAACGGTGACGAGGTCGAGATCCTGCGTTCCGGCGTGCAGGTTCCGCCGCCCGCCTGGGAAGAGATCGTTGTCACCGGCAAGGCGCGGGCGGCGATCCGGCGGGCGACGCGCGCGGCCGTGCGCAAGCAGTATTCGGGGCTAGGCATGCGCATCCTGGAGCGCAGCTTTGCGCGCACCGGAAAGCCCTTCTCCCGTGACGGACTGCGGCCGGTCCTGCACCGGCTTGGCCAGAAAGAGGTGGAAGACGTGCTGGCTGCGGTGGGGCGCGGCGAGCTTGCTTCCGAAGACGTGGTGCGCGCGGTCTATCCCAACCATCGGGAAGAACGGGTGTCGGCGCGCAAGCCCGTCGACGAAGGCTGGTTCAATCTGCGCAGCGCTGCGGGCCTCATCTTCCGCCTGCCTGGAATTGGAAAGTCGGCCAAGGCCGCCAAAAATTCAGCCGTCCATGGACTTTCGGGCGGATCGGACGCGATGCCGATCCGGGGCATGGACGACAATTCGGTGGTCCGCTTCGGGCCAGGCGGGGCGGTGCCGGGTGACCGGATCGTGGGCATTCTCGAGACCGGGGCAGGGATCACCGTCTATCCGATCCAGTCACCGCAACTGACCAAATTCGACGACGAGCCGCACCGCTGGATCGACATCCGCTGGGACATTGACGAAGACAACAAGAGCCGCTTTCCCGCCCGGATCCTGGTGGCGGCAATCAATGCGCCTGGAACCCTTGCTGACGTGGCGCAGACCATCGCCATCAGCGACACCAATATCCAGAATCTCGGCATGGTGCGGGTTGCTGCCGATTTTACCGAAATGCTCATCGACCTGCAGGTCTGGGATCTCAAGCATCTCAACCAGCTTGTCGGAAAGCTGCGCGAGCTCAGTTCGGTGTCGACGGTCGAGCGGGTGTATTCCTGACCCGGTGGTCCCGCCCGTGATGCTGATGGCGATCACCCGGCTCGACCGGCAAACGGTGACGGCCGCCGTCCTCGACGCCATCAACAGTGCAGACGGCTGGGTCGAGGACGTCCGGATCTATTCCAACATCATGACCTTGGTGCGCTTTGTGATCGATGCCGGTCGGCTGCCGGCGCTGGTCGGGCAATTCGGAATGATCGGGCTTGATGTGTCCGAACCTCGGCCAGGTGCTGCATCCGCGCAGACGGGCGAGACCATCACATCGCTGCAGATCACGTTCGTCCATAACGCACCGGATCTGAAGATCCCTGTTCCTCCGGTGCCCGGATAGCGCTGTGCCAGGTCCGGCCAGATGAAGCGCTGGGCAAAAATCGCGCCGGGCATAGTGATCATGCAAGGAGCAAAGCCGCTTGCCTATAGCCGACGTTCGCACCTATCCTCGCCACACCGGCGACATGCTCATGTGCCATGCTCAGGCGAATGGCGCTTTTGTCCACGATGGCGGGTCCGGAAACGGCATCCGAAGCCGTCTCACCTTCGTCATACTGGGAGTTCTACACTAGGCACCATGCTGTTTCGACGTCGAAAACCACTCGAATTTTGGGAGAAGCTGCGCATGGCGGCCTGGCCGCAGAGGTCGTTCGCGCGCTCTTTCCAGTATCTCATCAAACGGGTGCTGCGGCTGACGGCGACGCCGCATGCCATTGCTGCGGGCGTGGCGGCAGGTGTTTTCGCCTCCTGGACGCCGCTGCTCGGGTTTCATTTCCTGCTGGCCTTTGTGGTGGCTTACGTGCTTGCAGGCAACATGGCGGCTGCGGCTCTCGGAACCGCCTTCGGCAATCCGTTGACGTTTCCCTTCATCTGGGCGTTGTCGCGCAAGACCGGCAACCAGATGCTCGGCGACGAGGTTGGCCATCACAGCCGACATTTCGATCTTGGCGCGCTGCTGGGCCAGCGCGACATGAGCCAACTCTGGGAACCGGTGCTCAAACCGATGCTGATCGGTGCGGTGCCGCTTGGGCTGGCGTCGGGCCTCGTCTTTTACGGCCTCACCTACATGAGCGTGCGCACCTTTCAATCGCGCCGCCAGCTCCGGCTTGCCGATCGTGCCAAGGCGCGCGAAAAGGCCTTGGCGGAGGGCGGCGCGACATGACGGACGGGGCAAGGCGGAGCAAGGCATGATCATCGGCATCGGCAGCGACCTCATCGACATCAGGCGCATCGAGAAAACGCTCGAACGGCATGGCGAACGCTTCGTAGCGCGCTGTTTCACCGACATCGAGCGTGCAAAGTCCGAAGGCCGGGTCCAGCCGGCGGCGTCTTACGCCAAGCGGTTTGCCGCCAAGGAGGCGTGTTCGAAGGCGCTCGGCACGGGAATTTCCAATGGTGTGTTCTGGCGTGACATGGGTGTGGTCAATCTGCCGGGCGGCAAGCCTACGCTTCATCTGACCGGCGGCGCGGCCGACTGGCTGGCCGCAATCCTGCCGAAAGACACGATTGCCGCCATTCATTTGACAATTACCGATGATTATCCGCTCGCCCAGGCGTTCGTCATCATTGAAGCCCTGCCGAAGACGGGATAATGCATGTCGTGTTCAATCGGGTTCGATTGAAAGGAACGGACATGCGTTCATTCAAAATGGTGCAGCGACCTTTGCACGTCTGAAAAGACGCGCGGCGCTGCACTGCATGTCGCGTTCAATCGGGTTCGGTCGAACGAAACGCACATGCAGTCATTCAAAAGTCGTTGTCATGGTGATCTGCTGCCAATGTCTGGTCCGGAGCGAGCGGCGACGGCATGCGAATGCCGGACCAAAACCACCAGGCACCTTGATCTCAGGCGGTTGCCGCGCCGGTGGCAAAGCGCTAGACAGGGCAAACCGGGGCGGCTCGTTCTGGCCAAGCCGGGACAGCGCGCAGACATCGTGTTGGATCAAGGGCAGAGGATAACACAGGCGTGTCAGATACAACGAAACATACTTCCAGCGGTTTGTGGGAAAACGTCAAGGTTCTGGTCCAGGCGCTGATCCTGGCGCTGGTCATTCGAACCGTGTTCGTTCAGCCCTTCAGCATTCCATCGGGCTCGATGATGTCGACGCTGCTCGTCGGCGACTATCTGTTTGTGTCGAAATTTTCCTATGGCTATTCTAAATACTCGCTGCCGTTCGCGCCGGACCTGTTTGACGGGCGCATCTTCGGTTCGGAACCCGAACTCGGCGACGTGGCGGTCTTCCGGCTTCCGCGCAATCCCAAACTCGACTACATCAAGCGGGTGATCGGCCTGCCGGGTGATCGTATCGAGATGCGCGACGGCGTCATCATCCGCAATGGCGAACCGGTGCCACGCGTGGCTGAGGGCACCTATACGCCCGAAGAGGGCGTCTACAACACCGGTGGCCCCGTGCCGGTCTATCGCGAGACCCTGCCCAATGGCGTCACCTTCACAACGCTTGATATCAATCCCGGTTCGCCGGGCGACAACACGCGGGAATTCGTGGTGCCCGAAGGGCATTTCTTCATGATGGGCGACAACCGTGACAACTCCGCCGACAGCCGGACCGAGGTCGGCTTCGTGCCGCTCGAAAACTTTGTCGGCCGAGCCAATATCGTGTTCTTCTCGATCAAGGACGGGACATCACCGCTCATGATCTGGAAGTGGCCGTCGGACCTGCGCCTCGAGCGCTTTTTCAAATCTGCGCAGCGATGAAGCGCGAAGCTCACGTCAGGGCCGAGATCGTCCGGAGAGTCGAGGAGCGGATCGGCCATCAGTTCAAGGATCAGGAGCGTCTGTTGCGGGCGCTCACCCATTCTAGCCTGCGCAGCGGGGCTGCCGGCAACTACGAGCGGCTGGAATTTTTGGGCGACCGCGTGCTTGGCCTGTGCGTGGCTGAACTTCTGTTCACGCATTTCGGCCACGCTGACGAAGGCGAAATGTCGGTTCGGCTCAACGCGCTCGTTTCCGCCCAGGCCTGCGCCGAAGTGGCTGATGAGCTCAAGATTCATGAATTCATCCGCACCGGTGCCGATGTAAAGAAGCTCACCGGAAAGCGCATGGCCAATGTGCGCGCCGATGTCATCGAATCGCTGATCGCAGCCATCTATCTGGATGGCGGGCTGGAGGCCGCACGTGCCTTCATCCTGCGCAGCTGGACCACCCGGGCGCTCAATTCCGACGCCTCGCGCCGCGATGCCAAAACGGAACTGCAGGAATGGGCTCACGCCCGCTTCGGGGTCACTCCGAACTACCGCGTCACCGATCGAAGCGGGCCAGATCATGAGCCGGTTTTCGTGGTGACGGCGGAGATTCCGGGCATCGAGCCCGCGACCGGCGAAAGCCGCTCCAAGCGAGCTGCCGAACAGGCGGCCGCCACTGTCATTCTCCAGCGGGAAGGGGTTTGGGAAGATGCCTGAGCGCCGCCGGCTTACCCCCATCTCGGGCGGCGCAGACGCAAGATCTGCCCCGCCGACAGGACCCACATCATGACCGATTTGCCGCCGACTACGGCCCTTCCTGAAGACGCTGATGCGGGTCCGACACGGTCGGGTTTCGTGGCGCTGATCGGGGCACCGAATGCGGGCAAGTCGACGCTGGTCAACCGCCTTGTCGGCGTGAAGGTGTCGATTGTGTCGCACAAGGTGCAGACGACCCGCGCCATTGTTCGCGGCATTGCCATCGAGGACCGGACGCAGATCGTCTTCATCGATACGCCCGGCATATTCGCGCCCAGGCGCCGGCTTGACCGCGCCATGGTGACGACTGCCTGGGGCGGCGCACGTGACGCCGACATCGTGCTGGTGCTGATTGACGCCGAGCGCGGGCTCAAGGGCGACGCGGAGGAGATGCTCAAGACCCTCGCCCATGTTCGGCAACCCAAGATCCTGGTCTTGAACAAGGTGGATCGCGTTCGCCGTGAAATGCTCCTCAAGCTGACCGCTGCGGTCAACGCTCTGGCAGAATTCCGCCACACCTTCATGATCTCTGCGCTCGATGGCTCGGGCTGCAATGATCTTGTCGCCTGCCTGGCGCGCGAGCTGCCGCTCGGTCCCTGGTACTATCCGGAGGACCAGATCTCCGATCTTCCAATGCGCCAGCTCTCGGCTGAAATCACCCGCGAGAAGCTCTATCTGCGCCTCCACCAGGAGCTCCCCTATGCCTCCCACGTCGAGACCGAGCGCTGGGAGGAAAAGAAGGACGGCTCGGTGCGTATCGAGCAGGTGATCTATGTGGAGCGCGACAGCCAGAAAAAGATCGTGCTTGGCCACAAGGGCGAAACGATCAAGGCGATCGGCCAGGCATCGCGCAAGGAAATCTCCGAGATCCTCGAGCAGCCGGTCCATCTTTTCCTGTTCGTCAAGGTGCGCGAAAACTGGGGTGACGACCCCGAGCGTTACCGCGAAATCGGGCTTGAATTTCCCCAGTGACCGGTCAGACTCCCGATCATGGAATGGCGTGACGACGGAATCATCCTCGGGATCAGACGGCATGGCGAGACCTCGGCTATCGCCGAAGTCATGACGCGGTCTCACGGTCGGCATCTGGGCATCGTCCGGGGCGGCCGTTCCCGGCGGATGCAGCCTGTCCTGCAGCCAGGCAATTCGGTTGAGTTGGTCTGGCGGGCGCGATTGGACGAGCATCTGGGCCAGTTCCAGATCGAGTTGATCGAAGCGCGGGCGGGCCGGTTGATGGAGACCGCCACCGGCGTGCATGGCGTTCAGGCCATGGCGGCGCTTCTGCGGCTGCTTCCGGAACGGGATCCGCACGCGCGCCTGCACGATGCCTTCGCGGTCATTCTCGACAGTCTCGACGCGCCGGTGGAGTCCGGTGCGCTTTATGTCCGCTTCGAACTCGCAGTCCTTGAGGATTTGGGATTTGGTCTCGATCTCAGCGAATGTGCAGCGACCGGGGCAACAGACTGCCTTGTCTTCGTGTCGCCCAAATCGGGACGGGCGGTGTCGGCCGCCGCGGGCGCGCCCTGGGCAGACCGGCTGCTTGCACTTCCGGGTTTTCTTGCTGACCGGCGGCTCACTCTGGCGTCAGCCACCGATCTCGCTGCTGCATTTCGGCTTTCGGCCTATTTCCTGAACCGGCATGTCTACGAGCCGCGCGGCGTGGAGCCGTCGCTCTCGCGCGAGAGCTTTCTCAGCGCAGCCATCCGGGCTTTTGCTGCCAGCGAGACAGACACGCCCCTTCATGTCGCGGAATTCAGTGGATGAGTGGTGACATAGAAAGCGCTTCCGCGCGACAGCGCAAGGCAAGCTCCTCGCCGATGGCATGGAGACTGGCACCATCTTTCCGGTTGAAAAGCTGATGCGCTGAGGCGACGCTATCCTTGTGTTGGAGCGCGGTCCCCGTTGCAGCACCAAGAATTCTGCCAGAGTGTCGCCGCCCGGTCACAGAAGTGTAAATTTTATGTCACACCGCCTCGATAAGAGATTGGAACAATTCCAAACAAGGGAGTCTTTCATGGAAAATGTCAACATCAACGAACTGTCCGCAGACGAATGGGACGAACTGAACTTCCCGCGCCCGGCCGAGCAGGACTTCGACCGGGTTGTCGAAAGGGCAATCTCCCGTCGCGGCTTTCTCGGCGGTCTTCTGGTCATGGGTTCGGCCGCCGCCGTCTTCGGCGCCGCGGGCCTGAAAGCCTCCACGGCGCTCGCCAGCCAGCAGACGCGATTTGCGTTCAAGCCGATTGCGGCCCAGACCGACGCGACCGTGCATGTGCCTGAGGGCTACACATGGAAACGTCTGGTGTCCTGGGGCGATCCGTTGTTTTCCGATGCGCCGGCCTTCGATCCGAAGAACGGGGTGCCAACTGCCGGTTCTGACCGCGTCTTTGGTGAGAACACCGATGGCATGGAACTGTTCCTGATCGGCGACAAGCAGGTTCTCGTCGTCAACAGCGAGTACACCAACAACAAGATCAACCTTGCTGGCAATGAAGAAGGCGTCTCGGCTTCGGCTGACGAAGTCCTGCGCCTGCAGCAGTTTCAGGGCGTCAACGTTCTCGAAATCGCCGAAGATGCCGATGGCTGGAAGGTCGTGGTCGACAGCCCGTTCAACCGCCGCATCCACCACAACACGCCAATGCAGCTTTCCGGTCCGGCAGCAGGCCATGACCTCTTGAAGACCGAAGCCGATCCGACCGGAACGACCTCGCTCGGCACGTTCAACAATTGCGGTTCCGGCAAGACTCCGTGGGGCACCTATCTGACCTGCGAAGAAAACTTCAACGGTTATTTCGGCACCACTGTCGACGTGTCAGGCGACGAGGCAGTTGTCGCCGGATACAAGCGCTACGGCATCGACACCAAGGTCGAGCCTGGCCGGTATAACTACCATGGCTTCGACTCGCGGTTCGACGTTTCGAAGAATCCCAACGAGCCACATCGGGCCGGCTACATCGTTGAAATCGATCCGGCCAATGCGGAGTCAACACCGGTCAAGCGGACCGCGCTCGGCCGGTTCAAGCACGAGAATGCCGCATGTGTCGTTTCGGCCGATGGACGTGTGGTTGTTTATCTTGGCGATGACGAGCGCGGAGAATTCCTCTACAAATGGGTGTCGCGCGACATCTACGTGCCGGGCGGCGATACCTCGACGCTTCTGGATGAAGGCATGCTTCACGTCGCCAAATTCAATGACGACCAGACCGGCAGCTGGATTTCGCTCACCGAGGACAACACCGGCATGCCGGCTGCGGAAACCGCCATCTTCACCCGTACGGCGGCTTCAAAAGTCGGCGCAACCACCATGGACCGTCCGGAATGGGTGGCCGTCAATCCGGTCTCGATCGAGGCCTATTGCTGCCTTACCAACAATTCGCGCCGTGGCGTGAAGAACGACGACGGCACGATGCGCACCAACGCCGGCGGCGACGTGATGACCGTCAATGCGGTCAACCCGCGCGAGAAGAATGACTATGGCCAGATCGTGCGCTGGCGCCCGGCCCGCGGCGACCACGCCGCCAACGTGTTCGAATGGGACCTCTACGTGATGGCCGGCAATCCGACGGTCCATGCGGAAGGACCGATGGCAGGGTCAGCCAATATCAATGCCGGCAATCTCTTCAATTCGCCCGATGGCATGGTGATCGATTCCACCGGCCTGATCTGGATCCAGACCGATGGCGAAGACGACAACGAGGGCGACTATGCCGGGATGGGCAACAACCAGATGCTGGCGGGCGATCCGGTGACCGGTGAGATCCACCGCTTCCTGACCGGCCCGACGGGGTCGGAAGTCACCGGCCTCTGCTGGTCGGCCGACAAGCGCACCATGTTCGTAGGCATTCAGCATCCGGGGGAGAATTTCCCGGATGGCGACAGCCTGCCGCGCTCGTCGATTGTGGCGGTCAAGCGCGATGACAACGCTCTGGTTGGCTGATTGTCGACACGGAACTGAGACTGCGAAGGCCGGGCATTGCCCGGCCTTTTCATTGACAGGACAGGAGTTACTCCGCCGCCTGAAGCCGCCTGCGATCCACACCCGCTTCCCTGATTGGCCAGTGCACGATTGCGGCGAAGAGTCCGAGTGCCACGCCCAGCCACCAGACCGGATCATAGCTGCCCAACCGGTCGTAGAGATAGCCGCCAAGCCAGACACCCAGGAACGAGCCAACCTGGTGGGAGAAGAACACGACGCCACCGAGCATTCCGAGATAACGGGTGCCGAACATGATCGCCACCAGCGCATTGGTCGGCGGAACGGTTGACAGCCACAAAAGCCCCATCACCACGGCAAAGATCACAACCGAGGTTTCGGTCTGCGGCAACAGCAGGAATGCGGTGACGGCAACGGAGCGGCCGATATAGATCAGCACCAGAAACATGGGCTTGGAGTAGCGCTGGCCGATGACGCCGGAGGCGAGCGAGCCGATGATATTGAAGAAGCCGATCAACGACAGCGACAATACCGCGTAAGAACTGTCGATGCCGATGTCGCGCAGATAGGCGGGAAAATGGGCGGTGATGAAAGCCACCTGGAAGCCGCAGACGAAAAAGCCCGATATCAGGAGCACGTAGCTCTTGTGGCCAAGTGCTTCGCGCAAGGCGGCACCTATGGACTGTTCGACATCGGTCTGCTTCTGGGAGCCGGAGGACGAATTGCCGCGCAGCGGGATTGCCAGCAGCGGGATGAAGACCATCAGCATCGCCATATAGACCAACGCCTGGGCCCAGCCGTAAGCGTCGATCAGCCCCTGGCTCAGGGGGGCGAAAACGAACATGCCGGCAGAGCCTGCGGCCGTGCCGATGCCGAAGGCAAGCGAGCGCTTTTCCGGCGCGACGTTGCGGGCAAACGCCGCCAGCACGATGCCGAAGGACGCCGACGCAATCCCGAGACCCACCAGCACGCCGCCGCCGATGTTCAGCCACATCGGGCTCGGCGCGGTCGACATGATGATCAGGCCGCTGGAATAAAGGACGGATGACAGCGCCAGCACCCGCCAGGTGCCGAATTTGTCGGCGATGGCACCGAAGAACGGCTGACCGAGGCCCCAGAACAGATTCTGGATCGCCATTGCGAGGCCGAACGTGGTGCGGTCCCAGCCGGTGTCGGCCAGCATCGGCAATTGGAAGAACCCCATGGCCGAGCGTGGCCCGAAAGACAGAAGCGCGATCAGGCAGCCTGAGATGATGATGAGCCAAGGGAGCGAACTGCGGACCGGGACGGATTGAACGCTCAAGATATGGTCTCCTGCCAAAATATGGGCCAATTTCGGGCCAGCCGATCTGCGGCCCGAGGGTCGGATCCGAAATCCAGTGCACCGTGCGGGTGAAGATTTATGCTGGCAACGTCTGCTTGTGCAGCTCTCACATGTATCAATGGCTCCGGATTCGACAAGTGCAATTTGTTGAATGGAGCGATCAGCGGTATTGATCGATTTGAGCTGCCTTCGGATGCGGCAGGTGTGGTGCGTGTCTTGCATCTTGGGTCGTGAACGCCTAGGTCTGCTGCATCCGGTGTCGCCGGTTTCTTTTGCGCCCCTTTATGCTCATTTTGTGCAAAATTGAGGCTGACAAGTGGGAGAAAGCCATGAGCGACAGTCACTTCGGCTCTCTGGGCACGGCGCGTGAGCCTCTCTCCGCATCCGTCTCGGCGGCGGCGCGCCTCGGGCTGATGGAGCGGCCGGATCTGAGCTACACGCCGGCGGTGGCGCGGGAAACCGCTCATCTTTATGCGCGCGTGCGCCACCATATTCCCGAGTTCGAATGGCCCGTCTATGCACCCTATGTGCATGCGATCAATCGGCTCAAGAAGGAGCGCGGCGCGGTCATTCTCGCCCATAATTATCAGACGCCGGACATTTTCCACTGCGTGGCCGATATTGTCGGAGATTCGCTGCAACTCGCCCGCGAGGCGACGCTGGTCGATGAGGACATCATCATTCAGTGCGGCGTCCATTTCATGGCCGAGACCTCAAAGTTGCTCAATCCGCACAAGACCGTGCTGATCCCGGATGTGAAGGCAGGCTGTTCGCTGTCGGATTCCATCACCGGTGCAGACGTGCGTCTGCTCAAGCAGCGCTATCCCGGCGTGCCGGTGGTCACCTATGTCAACACCTCGGCCGATGTGAAGGCGGAGACGGATATCTGCTGCACCTCGTCCAACGCGGTCGCCATCTGCGAAAGCTTTGAGTCCGACACCGTTCTTTGCATCCCCGACGAGTATCTCGCCATGAATGTCGCCCGGCAGACGACCAAGAAGATCCTGACCTGGAAAGGGCACTGCGAGGTCCATGAGCGCTTCACGGCGGCCGAATTGCTGGCCTACAAGGAAGCCAATCCGGGCATCGAGATCATCGGCCACCCGGAATGCCATCCCGATGTCATCGCGGTCTGCGACTATTCCGGCTCGACGTCGGGAATGATCAACTATGTCAAGGACACGCGTCCTGCCAAGGTGCTGCTGGTAACCGAGTGCTCGATGGCCTCCAACATCGAAAGCGAAGTCGAAGGCGTGGAGTTCATCAAGCCCTGCAATCTCTGCCCGCACATGAAGCGGATCACGCTGCCCAAGATTCTCGACAGCCTGCTCACGCTGACGACCGAAATCACCATCGACCCGGCGATTGCCGGGCGGGCGCGGCTTGCGGTCGAGCGGATGATCAATCTCAAGAGTTGAGGCGCAAGGAGTTCGAGCGTCTTCGCGCCGGTCTCCCCCCGGGTCCGCGTTTTGGAGCAAGCCATGCCAGCCTCACGTCTCGACGCCCATCCTCCGCAGTCCTGGAACGGAATCGACGATGTCGTCATCATAGGCGGCGGCCTTGCGGGCTTGTTCTGTGCGCTCAAGCTGAGCCCGAGACCGGTGACCGTGCTGGCGGCGGCACCGATCGGATACGGTGCCTCATCGGCCTGGGCGCAAGGGGGAATCGCGGCAGCGATGAGCGCGGGCGACACTTTCGACAAACACCTTGAGGACACGCTCGCCGCAGGCGCAGGCATTGTGGATGAGAAGATTGCCCGGCTGATGGTGTCGGAAGGTCCGGCGCGTATCCATGATCTCCTTGAATTCGGTGTGCCCTTCGATCGTGATCTGGCGGGCCATCTGGCGCTCAGCCGGGAAGCCGCCCATTCCGAACGCCGCATCGTGCGCGTCAAGGGCGACATGGCCGGCCGCGCCATCATGGAGGCGCTGGTTGCAGCCGTACGTCTCACGGCGTCAATCCGCGTCATGGAAGGCTATGTGGTGGAGGAACTGCAGACAGAGGGACGCTATGTCTCGGGCGTCATCGCCCGGCCCGATGCAGGCCAGTCACCCACCCGGGTGTTGTTTCCGGCGCGCGCGGTGGTGCTGTGCTCGGGCGGCATCGGTCATCTCTACGCGGTGACGACCAACCCCGCCGAAGCCCGGGGCGCGGGCACCGGCATGGCGGCGAAGGCCGGGGCGATCATCGCCGATCCGGAATTCGTGCAGTTCCACCCCACCGCCATCGACGTGGGCCGCGATCCTGCGCCGCTCGCCACCGAGGCTCTCAGGGGCGACGGAGCGACGCTTGTCAACCGGTCAGGCCATCGCTTCATGACTGATCTGCACCCTGACGCGGAGCTGGCGCCGCGCGACATCGTCGCCCGTGGCATCTTCGCCGAAGTCAAGGCGGGCAGGGGGGCGTATCTCGATTGCACCCGTGCCGTGGGGGCGCATTTCCCCGACATGTTTCCGACCGTCTATGCCTCGTGCCGCGCGGCAGGCATCGACCCGGTCACCGAGCTCATTCCGGTGGTGCCGGCCGTCCACTATCACATGGGCGGGGTGTTGACGGACGCCGACGGGCGGACATCGCTTGATGGCCTGTGGGCGGCCGGCGAAGTTGCGTCCACCGGCGTCCATGGCGCCAACCGGCTCGCCTCCAATTCGCTGCTGGAAGCCGTTGTTTTCGCAGGCCGCATCGCCGAGGCCATCCAGGGTTCCCTGCCCATGCCCAAACTGACCGACTGGGGCAGCATGGTGGGCGAAACCGATGATCTCGTCACGCATGAGGATTCCTTCGAGCTCATGCGATTGCGCCAGGTGATGAGCGCCCATGTGGGCGTGATCCGCGACCGGGCGGGGCTGGAGATGGCAATCAGCGAGATCGCCGCCCTGGAACGCGCCAACCGCCGGATCCGGTTCTCCAACATCGTCACCACCGCCAAGATGATCGCGGTTGGTGCCTATCTGCGCACGGAAAGCCGTGGCGGCCATTTCCGGTCCGACCATCCCGCCCCGGTCGACGCTTTCAAGCACCGCACATTCCTCACGCTCGCAGACGCCGACAAGGTTGTCGCCGAGATCGCCGAAACGGAGGCGAGATGACCATCAAAGCCACACGCTATCTGCCCGAACTGCCGCCGCTGTTGATCGAGGATCAGGTCCGCGCAGCCCTCATCGAGGATCTTGGCCGCGCAGGCGACATCACCTCAAACGCCACCATCGGCCCTGAGATGCTGGCGACCGCCCGGCTGACGGCGCGTGATGGGGGCATCATCGCAGGCCTTCAGATGGCCGAAGCCGCCTTCCGGCTGATCGATCCCTCCATTCGCGTTTCCGCCCATGTGCGCGACGGCGACCGGGTGGCGCCGGGCGCGCTGCTGGCCGAGGTGTCCGGCGTGGCGCGCGCGGTGCTGTCGGCAGAGCGGGTGGCACTCAATTACCTGATGCATCTGTCGGGGATTGCGAGCTACACCGCGCGCTTCGCTGAGGCCATCGCCCACACGCGGGCCCGTGTGACTTGCACGCGCAAGACCATTCCGGGGTTGAGGGCGGTCGAGAAATACGCCGTACGCTGCGGCGGCGGCTCGTCGCACCGTTACGGGCTTGATGACGCGATCCTGATCAAGGACAACCACATCGCGGTGTCGGGCGGGGTGGTCGAGGCCATCACCCGGGCGCGCGCGTTTGCAGGCCATCTCGTCAAGATCGAAGTGGAGGTCGACACGCTCGCCCAGTTTGCGCAGGTGCTCGAGGCCGGTGCCGATGTCTGCCTGCTCGACAACATGGGGCTCGGCTTGTTGCGCGAGGCGGTGGCGATGAACAAGGGCCGCCTCACGCTCGAGGCGTCAGGCAACGTGACCCTCGACACCGTCGCCGCCATCGCCGAAACCGGGGTCGATTTCATCTCGACATCGAAAATCACCATGGCCGCGCCCACACTCGACATCGGAATGGACATCGGCATCGGATGAGGCGGGGGATGATGACGGCCTTTGCCGGGGCGGCTGCAAACCCGATACTGCGCGCACGCGGCGAGGACCCACGGGAGGGGCCGGACGCGTCAGGAAAATCGTGAGCGGCGTGTAAATCTGCATTGACAAAGACGAATGCTTACCGCTAGTTGTACATAACTTGATATGTATCCTATCGTCGCACTCAAGCAATCGGCCTTGATGATGAGCGAATTTGGCAGCAACACGGACGTCGATCTTGCCCTGACGGCAAGCGACGATGCGTGCTCCGAAGAGTCGGCGCCGGGTGCAGCCGCGCCTGCGGCTGGAGCGCCGCAGTCCAGCCATTCGACAGACCAGGGACGCCGCCGCAAGAGGATGAGTCCGGTGCGGCTCCGGCGGTTCGCGCGGGGTGACATGGCGCAGGTCGGCGAAC
>JBBQJA010000050.1:0-28959 GCA_038325465.1 Hyphomicrobiales bacterium
GGGGCCCCCCCACTCCACACCCCCACCCCTTAAACTCTGCCCTTGGTGGTTTCCCCCGCTGGGGGTTCTTATTACAATTTTGTGTTTTTTTACCCCCTCCCGCACCTGGGGGGGGGGCCCCCGCCCCCCCACACTTCTATCGAGCCTGACCGATGATGAACCTGCCGCCCTTTGCCGGGCTGGCACGCCCGTTCCCTCAACCTTTGGAGCGCGACAATGGATTGGTTGATCAAGTTTCCCGCCATGGACACCGACAAGCTCACCGCCCTCAAAAAGGCGATCGACCTCGGTTTTCGTGACTTTACCCGCGCCTATGGCGACGCTTTCGAAACCGCGCTTCTTCCGGTGCAGTGGTTCATGCTGCGAATGGAAAGCCTGCTCATCAATTCGCCCTGGCCGCTGGTGCTGATCACGTTTGCGCTGATCGCCTGGTTAGCGAGCCGCAGCGCCAGGATTACCGTTGGCGTGGTGGTGACGCTGCTGCTGATCGGCTATTTCGATATGTGGCAGGACAGCATGCGCACCATCGCCATGACGGTGGTCGCCACCATTCTCGCCATCATGGTCGGCATCCCCATCGGCATCGCCATGGCCCGATCCAACCGGATCCAGTCTGTCATCAATCCCGTGCTCGACGTGATGCAGACCATGCCGAGCTTTGTCTATCTCATTCCGGTGGTCATGCTGCTCGGTATCGGCCGTGTCCCGGGATTGATCGCGGTCATGGTCTATGCCATTCCGCCCATCATCCGCCTGACCAATCTCGGCATCCGCCTTGTCGACAGGGACGTGCTGGAGGCGGCCGATGCCTTCGGCTCCTCCAACTGGCAGCGGCTCAGGAACGTGCAGATCCCGTTGGCGCTCCCGACCATCATGGCGGGCGTCAACCAGACCATCATGATGGCGCTCGCCATGGTCGTCGTCGCCTCCATGATCGGGGTGCAGGGCCTCGGCCTGCCGGTGCTCAAGGCGATCGCCAACCAGTATTTCACTCTCGGCATCTTCAACGGGCTTGCCATCGTCGGCATCGCCATCATCTTCGACCGCACCAGCCAGGCTTATGGCAAGCGGCTGCAAAAACACCTGGAGGTCGTCCATGGCTGAAGCAACTCCGGGGATCGGCATCCGCATCCGCAATCTTTACAAGATTTTCGGTCCGCGGCCGGATGACTTCGTCGATCTGGTCAAGCAGGGCATGACCAAGACCGAGCTCAAGGAGAAGCACGATCACGTCCTTGGCCTCAAAGACATCAACATCGACATGCCCGGCGGCGGGATCCAGGTGGTGATGGGTCTGTCGGGGTCGGGCAAGTCCACCCTGATCCGGCACATCAACCGGCTCATCGATCCGACATCGGGCGAAGTGCTCGTCGGAAACGACGACGTGGTCAAGATGAACGAACTGGAACTGCGGGAATTCCGCCGCCACAGGACGGCGATGGTGTTCCAGAAATTCGCGCTCCTTCCCCACCGCACCGTGATCGAGAACACCGTCTATGGTCTTGAGATCCAGGGCATCCCGCGCCAAACTCAGGAAGAGCATGCGCGGCGCTGGATTTCGCGTGTCGGGCTTGATGGGTTCGAGAACAGCTATCCCAACCAGCTCTCGGGCGGCATGCAGCAGCGTGTGGGCCTTGCCCGGGCGCTGACCAACGACGCTCCGATCCTGCTTATGGACGAGGCCTTCTCGGCGCTCGACCCGCTGATCCGAATGGACATGCAATCCGTGCTGCTCGGTCTGCAGAAGGAAATCCGCAAGACCGTCGTCTTCATCACCCACGATCTCGACGAAGCCCTGCGGCTTGGCAATCGCATCGCCATCCTGCGTGACGGCGAAGTCATCCAGCAAGGCTCGGCGCAGGACATCGTGCTCACGCCGGCCGACGGCTATATCTCGAGTTTCGTGCGCGAGGTGAACCGTGGGCGGGTGATTTCCATCGACATGGTGATGACGCCGCTTGCGGGCGAGCCGGCCGGCATGCCGATCCGATCAGGCACCGTCCTTGAGGTCGCCGCCAAGAAGATGTCAGACAGCGGGCAGAACCGCAGCCATGTGGTGGATCAGGGCGGCAAGCCGATCGGTGCGCTCGACATTCAGCATGTCATTTCGGCCATGGTGACACCGGTGGGTCACGTCGAAGCGGCCTGACGCGAGCCCCTTGCAATCAGACCATCCCCGCCCGCGTGGACGCGCCGGCGGGGATTTCTTTTGTTGCGCCAAAATGTAGCGGTTGCCACCACATAAAGAAATCTTTATATCAGCGTCGAAATTGATCCGGAGGCCACCATGACAACGCCCGCCAACCCGCTCGCCGACCTGCTCGCTACCAGGGGCATCCTTCTCGCCGACGGGGCGACCGGCACAAATCTCTTTGCCATGGGGCTGGAAGCCGGCGAAGCCCCCGAACTCTGGCTCGAGAGCGCGCCGGACAAGATCACCAAGCTCCACCAGGACTTTGTCGACGCCGGCGCTGACATCATCCTGACCAATTCCTTCGGTGGCACCCGCAACCGCCTGAAGCTGCACCAGGCTGATGACCGGGTGCATGCGCTCAACAAGCGCGCCGCAGAAATCGCACGCGCGGTGGCCGACAAGGCCGGACGCACAGTGATCGTGGCAGGATCGGTCGGCCCCACGGGCGATCTTCTGGTGCCGCTCGGCGCACTGACCTATGAGGGCGCGGTGGCCTCTTTCGTTGAACAGATCGAAGGCCTGAAGGCTGGTGGCGTCGATGTGATCTGGATCGAGACCATGTCGGCGGTGGATGAAATCCGCGCCGCCGCCGAAGCCGCCGTGCGCTGCGATATGCCTTACACCTACACCGGCTCCTTCGACACCGCAGGCAAGACCATGATGGGCGTCCATCCGCGCGACATCCACAGGATGGCCGGCGACGTTGGCGCGGGGCCGCTCGCCGTCGGCGCCAATTGCGGCGTCGGCGCCTCCGACATCCTGTCCTCGCTGCTGGACATGACGGCTGCCGACCCCGACGCCGTCGTCATCGTCAAAGGCAATTGCGGCATCCCCGAATTTCGCGGCGCGGTCATTCACTATTCAGGGACACCGCCGCTGATGGCCGACTATGCGCGACTGGCCATTGACGCCGGTGCACGCATCATCGGCGGTTGCTGCGGCACCTCCTGCGAGCACCTGGCCGCCATGCGCCAGGCCATCGACGGCCACGTCAAGGCTGCCCGCCCCACCGTGGAGATGATCGTCGAACGCATCGGCCCGCTGCGCAACACCGTGGCCACCGACAACCCGGCACCAACCCGGGAGCGCAGACGCCGGGGGTGAGAATTAGGTGAACATGCTGTTCAGCGGACACTACAGCGCCGCGCGTATCTTCAGACGCGCGAAGGTAGCTGTAACCCATTGCTTGAATTCTTGTGCGTTTCGTTCAATTGAACCCGATTGAACGCGACATGCATTAGAAATCACTGGTGCTGAGTTGACCCGCCCAAGGGAGTTCTATTGCTTGTTGATGGACGAGAAATTCACTTTACAAGCCAAACCTGTATGCTAGAGAAAATTACAACTTAAATTAATGAACATTTCCCCATGCATCCAAGAAGCGCTTCGACGGACTATGATGCTGATTTCGGTCATCCACGACCGGCAGCATTCACGGATGTGTGGGAACGGTTATGCAAGCCGGTTTCACTGCGGAAACTCGACGAAGAGGTCGCCAACCACTTGACCGCGTTTCGAGACCTCGCCAGTGACAGCCTTCTTACCGGCGCGTCGCTCAGTCTCGTGTACATTTGGGCAATGAATTCAAAGGGTGAGATCTTCATCGCGATTGAGGAATTGGCGCCCTATCAACCCAATATGCCACACTTGGGATATCCACGCCGACGCTATGTCCGGGACGAGATGGAGCGGCGCAAGCTTGGCCATCCAACTCTCATTGAACGCAAACCCGCCCGGGTTGCGGGAGAGTTGTTCCTTGATTTCGACAGTCCAGGCCTGAATTTGCGGTGGCTGATCAACGCCCAATCCGGACGATATTGTGAAGCCGTACCACCTAGCGAGACGCAACTCAAGAATGTGGCCGACCTCTTCGGAGAGTGCGGACTGAAGGTTGATGTCGACTTCGGCGTTTGAGCATCGGCACCCAAATGCCGATCGACTGATTCGACGGAACTGAAACGGTATGCTAACGTTATTAGGGGACTATGATGAGAAATGAAGACCAATTGAGGCAGGACCACACCATGCACAATCGGATTTCGCTGGTGTCCGGCGTTTCCAGCCCTCCTGCACAAGAGGTAGCTTTGGAGCTCGCCCGGTATTTTGCGGTTTTCCGCCCTAGCGAACGCCAATTTGTTCGGGGGTTCTTTTCTGGAGACGATAAGAAGCGGATCCTCTTCCAGGCATTGATCTCGTATTTGGACCGAATGGGAGAAGGTGACAGGGCAGATGCTTACAGGGCAAGGCTGATCGGTAAATGGTTTGGAAAAAACGCTCCGCTCGACTTCATGGAAACGTTCGAGAATAAAGTTTCCGAGGAACTGAAATCTGAACGCAATGCTGAAAGCGGCAATCCGTATATCGAATTCTTCAAAGCTGCAGAGGCTTCCCGGTCGGCTGCGGCGGAATAACGCTTTGCGATGGCCCCATACCGTCCCGGCTATGCCAAACCTGATTTGCGTCGCGTTGGTGCGGCGCCCCCTGCCCGCCGGAAGGGAGGTGCAACCCCCTTCCCGGCGGTTCCATTCTCGCCCAATCAGCGAAAAAAGTCATATGACAACCCCTTCCGGCGTGGCCAGAATCGCCAGAATAGCACTATCCTCTTGTTTTGACGCAATTCCGGACGAGAAAGCGGTGCCACTTTCGCTGGAATTGCGCGAGCCGGTCATTCCCTGCCCCCGTTTCCAAACGCAGATCTCCACACCTCTTTGTGGATGAGGTTGGATATGGTCTCCTGTGCGCCTGTCTCCCTGGCTTTATCGGGCTGTGTTCACGTGAAGGCGTCGGGCATCGAATTCTTGCGCCCGGCAATATAGGCCAGAAGCGCCTCGTCGATGGCCGGGTCGAGGTCAGGTGCCACATAGCTGTCAAGCCAGGACTGGCAAAGCACGCGGGCGCGGTCTTCGATCCGCTTTTCGCCCTCCGCAAGCCATTGCTCGTAGGAATTGTTGTCCGCCAGCGGGGATCGGTAGAAAGCCTGCTGGAAATTGGCCTGGGTATGGGCGCAGCCAAGATAGTGGCTGCCAGGCCCGACCTCGGCGATGGCATCGAGCGCCTGACCGGTTTCCGACAGGTCAATGCCCTCGGCAAAGCGCTGTTGCATGCCGAGTTGGTCGACGTCGATCATGAATTTCTCGTAGGAACTGACCAGCCCGCCCTCCAGCCACCCGGCCGAATGGAGGGCGAAATTGGTGCCAGCCAGAAGCGTCATGTGAAGCGTGGAGGCACTCTCATGGGCGGCCTGAGCGTCAGGCACCTTCGAGCCGCAGAGCGATCCGCCGGTGCGGAACGGCAATTTGAGCCGCCGCGCCAGCTGTGCTGCGCCGTAGGAAACCAGCGCGGGCTCCGGCGTGCCGAAGGTCGGCGCACCCGACTGCATCGAAATCGAGGCGGCGAAGGTGCCGAACAGCACCGGAGCGCCCGGTCGGATGAGCTGGGTGAAGGAGGCTCCGGCCAGAACTTCGGCGAGAATCTGTGTGAGCGTTCCGGCCACCGTCACCGGGCTCATCGCACCGGCCAGAATGAAGGGCGAAACGACGCAGGCTTGATTGTTGCGGGCATAGACTTTGAGTGCGCCCAGCATGGTTTCGTCATAGACCATCGGCGAATTGGCATTGATGAGGTTGAGCGTCACGCAGTTCTGATCGGCAAACTCTGCACCAAACAGGATCTTGCACATCTCGACCGTATCCTGCGCCCGCTCCGGTGCGGTGACCGATCCCATGAACGGCTTGTCGGAATAGCGGATATGGGAATAGACCATGTCCAGATGGCGCTTGTTGACCGGCACATCGACCGGCTCGCACACCGTCCCGCCGGAATGGTGCATGGACGGTGCCATGTAAGCGAGTTTGACGAAATTGCGGAAATCCTCGATCGTCGCATAGCGCCGCACGCCTTCCAGATCGCGCACGAAGGGCGGTCCATAGACCGGCGCGAAGACGGTCGCCTTGCCGCCGATCTGAACAGAACGCGCCCGATTGCGCGCATGCTGGGTGAACACTTCCGGCGCGGTCGCAAGCAGTGCCCGGCATAGTCCCTTGGGGAAATGCACCCGCTCGCCCTTGATGTCGGCACCGGCCTCTTTCCACAGATGGAGTGCCTCCGCGTCGTCGCGGAATTCGACCCCGATCTCCTCGAGGATGGTGTCGGCGTTTCGCTCGATAAGCTCAAGGCCCTCTTCGTCAAGCACTTCATAGACACCGAGCTTGCGCATGATGAAGGGCTGGAACACGCCGGGGCCGCCGCCGGTACGTGCAGCGCGCCGCCCGGCAGCGCCGCGGTTGCGGCGACCCGACTGGATGTCGCCGGACGTGTCTTCGGGGGGTGGGGTCTGGGTGGTATCCATGGTGAGCCTGCAAAACCGTCGGGCGCACCATTGCGCCGGTTGCCATCATGCTACGGAAAGCCCCGCCACGCACGTTTCCTTTTACGCCAAGCGCTGGCGCGCAAGGAACATTGATAAACCCGAGGTCGGCGGTCTTGAATTGACACAACTGCAGTCCTTGCGACAATTGCGTATCAGCATTGTGGCGATGAATCGTTCAGGTGGAATGCCAAAAGAGTGAGCGCCATGGCTGGGCCTCTCACATGTGTCGCTCGACACCGGTAGTCGTATACCCGCCGCTCTGCGCAAACCATTCGACGCAGTCATGACGCAAATCTCACCCCGCAACCATTTCCGCCGTGGCTCCTACGCTTACGCGCTCAATTTTCCCCAGAACGCGCTGCATGTGCGTTCCAGCACTGCAGCGCCGCGCATCCAATCGGATGCGTGAAGGCCGCTGTAGAACATTGAATGAATGCATGTCCGTCAGCGCACAAATGAATCCATTTGTGCGCGACATGCATTAGCGAGATCGGCCGCAGTTTCTTCCGTGATCCCGGGAAGTGTTTTGCACCAAAAACGATTGAATCCCTGGTAAGCGCCTGGGGCGGCGACGCAGTTGACCGCGCTGTGGATCTGGCTGCATTTCAGGCCTGGACTGACCGCGCCCAGTATTGGAGCGTGACCGAGGTCGATCTGCTTGATCTGTTTCATTGGGAGCACCGCATGGGCGTCTGGCTGTCGGAAGTCTGTCTAGAGAGCGATATCGCTTTCGACACCCATGTCATGTTCGCCTGCCGCGCCCTGCTGGAGGCGTTCTTGAGCGCACCTCTCGCCGAACGGCGGAGCAACAAGGTGTTTTACGCGGCAATCCACCGCATGTGGCCACAGTTGCTGGAACTGCCGATCAATGGCGAGATGGCGTCCTGGCCGTAGCTTGAGATGGAGAAGCGCCGGTTTTGACCGGCCCCCGCCCGCCCGTCCTGGATTCGGCGCAGGGCGTCGCATTCAAAGGACTTTTTGCAAACAAAGACCTGTAACGCTAAGACAGAATCAGATGCTGCGCCGGACCGATACCGCCGGCTGTAACGGAGAGCGCCATGGCCGACGACGAAATCATCCTGTCCGAATTGTCCGATGACGAGCTTGTTCAACAGATGCACGACGATCTCTATGATGGGCTCAAGGAAGAAATCGAGGAAGGCACCAACATCCTGCTGTCCCGCGGCTGGACACCTTACGAGGTGCTCACCGAAGCTCTGGTCGAAGGCATGCGGATCGTCGGGGAGGACTTCCGTGACGGTATCCTGTTCGTCCCGGAAGTGCTCATGAGCGCAAACGCGATGAAGGGCGGCATGTTCATTCTTCGCCCGCTGCTGGCCGAGACCGGCGCGCCCAAGCTCGGCAAGATGGTCATCGGCACCGTCAAGGGTGACATCCACGACATCGGCAAGAACCTCGTCGGCATGATGATGGAAGGCGCGGGCTTTGATGTGGTCGATCTCGGCATCAACAACCCGGTCGAGAAATATCTGGAGGCGCTCGAGCGCGAGCAACCCGACATTCTCGGCATGTCGGCTCTTTTGACCACCACCATGCCCTACATGAAGGTCGTTATCGACACCATGAAGGAAAAGGGCATCCGCGACGATTTCATCGTGCTTGTCGGCGGAGCGCCGCTCAATGAGGAGTTCGGCCGGGCGGTGGGTGCCGACGCCTATTGCCGGGATGCCGCAGTCGCCGTCGAAACCGCCAAGGACATGATCAAGCGCCGTCACAACCGGATGGCTGGTGTTTGAGCTCGGGCGGCGCGGGGATATCTGCTTGCCCCGCGGCTAACGCCAGGCCTGCCGCTGGTTATTCCGCTGCAGCCGCGATGTTCTGGCCTGCGGCCTGGGTTGCATTGACGGTATTGGCCGCGTCGGCACCCACGCCGCGAATGGTGTTGGCGCAGGCGCTCAGGGTGAACAGAGCTGCGAAGACAAATCCGATACGGGTCAGGGACTTGGCTGTCATGACGGAATCCTTTGAAAAACTTGGGAGTGCTGGAGCGCAACTTGATTACCAACGCGCCAAACCGGAAAAGGTTCGGGTGATCGCCTGCGGCATGATTTCGCGCGAGATTCTGGCGCTGAGCGCGCAGCTCGGGCTCGGCCACATAGATCTCAAATGCCTCGACGCCGATTTCCACCATCATCCGGAACGGATCGCCCCAGCCGCCGAACGCGCTATCCTGAAAGCCCGGGCCGAAGGGTTCGCCCATGTCTTCATCGGCTATGCCGATTGCGGCACCGGCGGCGCGCTCGACAAGGTCTGCGCGGCGCATGGCGTCGAGCGCATCGCAGGCCCCCATTGCTTTTCCTTCTACATGGGAAACGCCGCGTTCGAGGCCGAGGGCGAGGCACTGATGACGACTTTCTTCATCACCGATTTCCTCGCCCGGCATTTCGAGACCTTCCTGATCCGGCCGCTCGGCCTCGACCGGTTTCCTGATTTGCGCGACACCTATTTCGGCCATTACGAGAGGGCGCTCCATCTCGCCCAGACCGATGATCCCGAACTCGAACGGAAAGCCCGAAGTGCGGCGGCAAGGCTCGGCCTGCGTTTCGAGCGGAAGCTCACCGGATACGGCGATCTCGGGGATGCACTGGCTCGGCTGTGAGCCGCTCGGTTGTGGCGCAACGTTGCTTGATGGGATCGATCGCGCTTGATGCCGCCAGTAAATCTGCTGCAGCACCCGAATGTGCGTCAATCAGGCGTTCAACCGGTCTTTCAGGAACTTGGCCAGACGCTTGTCGAGATCCCGACCGTCCGGCTTCGCGTTCCGCGTCTTTCGCCGGGAATATGCTCCCCTCCATTTGTCGACCTGTTGGCTCATCACAAAATCCTGACCGAGGTCTGTGAAATCGGAGAACATGATTTGGGCATCTTCTGGTTTCTGATGCCGAACGGCGGCAGACCCCACGAAAATGTCGTTCCTCAAAAAAATCAATCTCTTCCGCAACCAGTGACAATATGCTTTGGTTGCGCTTATCGTGAAAACCTCTGCCAGACGACACCAGACTTGGCGTATGTAGATAACTAAAATCCTTTTCATTCGATACCCATCCTTTCGCACCTGCTGCATAAGGGTGTGATCTGGTCATTGCGACGGTCTCGCACATACCTGCCAGCACTATCTATTATGTTGTCTTCGCGTATTTCTTGCCGGGCTTGATCAACTTTTGGCCCTGTGATTTCAAACGTCACAGCGTTTCTTTCAACATCGTCGAACACGACGGCATCGACGCGACGCCCCATACCTGTCACCGGATCTGTGACGGTATTTCCGTTGACGTCACGCAGAACCTGCTCAGTCTGGATTTCCGCCCTCACCCTTATTCAAAGCTGCAGTCTGTCAGGATTCCAAAAATCCCAGAGAGTGTATAAAGAAAACTTGCAACTTGATTCGTGAGCGGTTCTGGTTTGCCTCCGGTTGATGTTCACATTTGCAAAGCAACGAGCAATTTTCGATCAAGACCGCACCAACC
Source organism: Hyphomicrobiales bacterium (assembly GCA_038325465.1). Classification (GTDB taxonomy): domain Bacteria; phylum Pseudomonadota; class Alphaproteobacteria; order Rhizobiales; family Rhizobiaceae; genus Hoeflea. Next base: position 10,052 of record JBBQJA010000050.1, read on the forward strand.
GCCCGGTTTTAGACGTAAAGCGGCCTGCAACCCTGCAAAAAGCCCGGTGAGCCTGCGCCAATTTATTCTTGAACGAGCCGATTCAGCCACAATCTTTTAGCAATTCGTGGCTAGACTCGGACCCCAGTTGAGAGGATTTGTATCGTGACCACGAACGTCAGCGTTTCGCCCGTGCCTGCTATCCCTGTCGCTACCACCGACCATCCGGAGAAGCTGTCCGAACTGCTCGAGCGCCTCGCCCGCACGGCCGGGGAGAGGGTCGCGATGCGCGAGATCGCCACGGCGCTCGATGACCGGTCCTTTGGCGCGTTCCTCGTCGTCTTCTCGCTGCCCAATCTCATTCCGCTGCCACCCGGTGCGACCGTCATTCTCGGGCTGCCCATGGCCTTCGTGGCCTGGCAGATACTCATCGGCTACGAGAAAGTCTGGCTGCCCAAGGCGCTGGCTGACTACTCGATCGACCGGGAAACCTTCCAGCGCATGGTCGCCAGGGTCTCGCCTTGGCTCAAGCGCGCCGAATTGTGGGTGCGTCCGCGCAACTGGCCGCTCGACGGGGTCGTCCGAGAGCGCCTTTTCGGCCTGTTCGTCTTCATTCTCGCCATCATCTGCATCCTCCCCATACCTTTCGGCAACTGGCCGCCCGCCTTCGCCATCGCCATCCTCGGCGTCGCCCATACCGAGCGCGACGGCAACTGCCTCGCTGTGGGGGCGGTCGTGGGCTTGCTCGCCGCGCTGGTCGCCGGATTGGTGGCTCTTGCCGCAGGCGCGCTCATCATGCGGATCTTCTGAACGCAGGACGCCGCTTTCAGGGGCCGCCCGGACCCGAGTTGCGATTTTTTAACGCGACGCTGCTATCGCGTTTGTCATGAGCAACGCGCAAAAACATTCGGGAGCGGGGTCTGGCAGCATCGTGGTCATCACCGCGGGCGGCCCCTATCCCTGGGTCATCATCAACGCGCTCACCGCGCGCTTTCCCGATCTCGTCGTGCTGCAGGAACAGCCTGAATCCAAGACTGCCTTTCTCAGGCGCCGGGCCAGGAAGCTTGGTTGGTTCATCGCGCTCGGCCAGTTCATCACCATGGCGCTGTCGCGATCGGGCAAGCGCCTGTCGCGCCGGCGCGAGGCGGAGATCATCGCCACCCATGACCTCCGCCCGGTGCCGGATCCCGCTGTGCCCGTCATCGAGGTTTCCTCCGCCAACGCCGACGACACCCTCGCCGTCATCGCCGCGAAGGCACCTTCAGCGGTCCTGCTCGCCGGCTGCCGCATGCTGTCGCGGGCGACGCTCGACGCCATGCCCTGCCCGGTCATCAACTACCACGCGGGCATCAATCCGGCCTATCGGGGCATGATGGGCGGCTACTGGGCGCGCGCCACCAGCGATACGGCCCATTACGGAACCACGGTTCATCTGGTGGATGCGGGCGTCGACACCGGGGACATCCTCTACCAGGCGCATCTGATGCCAGACCCGAAAGAGACCATGTTCACCGACGCCATGGCTCAGGCCGCCGGGTCGCGCGCCATCGTCCTGAAGGCACTCGAAGACGCCGTCATCGGCACGCTGAAACCACAGACCAGCAACCTGGCTTCGGTTCAACGCTACCATCCGCCGATCTGGACTTACCTGCGCCTTGGCCTCCTGCGCGGCGTCTGGTAGGGCGCTGTCACCGGTAAAGCGCTGCTTTTCGTTCACCGGCATTTCGCAGGTCGCAATTGGCGCGCAGGGCGTCGTCGTGAGCCAAGCGGGAAAAAATCCAAGCTGCGCATTCTGATGCATGTCGCGTTCAATCGGGGTTGGTTGAACGCCACGCGACTTGCATCCATTCAAAGAGGTTCAGCAACATTCACACGTCTGAAAAGACGCGCGGCGCTGCAGCCTCAAGAGGAGACATCCATGGCCGATCGCATCATCGTCTTCTGGCGCGACATCCCCGCCCAGATCATCGTCAAGAAAGGCCGGACAAGCGCCAAGCGCGAGCTGTCGTTGCGGTTCACCGAGGCCATCGACATGTGCGCCATGCGCACGGGTGCCGCCTCCACCGATGACTATCTGGCTGAATGGCGGCGCGGCGACCCGGCGCCCGTCACGGACGACCTGGAAGCCGAAGCCGACAGGGCGGCTGCGGAGACCGAAGCCACCTATACGCGTGACCGCCTCGTGGCTCTGGTCAAGAGCGATGGCCGCGACCATGACTGAGCCCGTCCAAGCCCGTTCCAAATCCACATCGGCAGGAAAACCTCCGCCAAAACCCGATTTCGGCCCGGTCAAGTTCTCCGCCGACGGACGCGCGCGCCGCACATTCACCATCAGGTTCTGGTCGGTCCGCCATGCGCGCCTGCTCGAACGGGTCTACAACCTGTTCGCTGCCAGCCTGCTCAAGCTCCATCCACTCCTGGCGAGATTTGGATATGACCGCGCCGAGCGGCCCGTGGCGGCCATCGAGAAGGCCGTCAAGGGCTTCATGTTCGACTGCCGAATGTGCGGCCAGTGCGCACTGTCGTCGACCGGCATGTCCTGCCCGATGACCTGTCCCAAACAACTGCGCAACGGCCCTTGCGGCGGCGTGCGCGCCAACGGCAATTGCGAGGTTATTGCCGACATGCCCTGCGTCTGGGTCAAAGCCTGGGAAGGCTCGCGCAGCATGGTGGGAGGCGACGCGATCCTCGACATCCAGAAGCCGGTAAGCCATGCGCTTCGCGATACCTCCTCCTGGCTGCGGGTGACCCGCGAGGCTGCCGAACACGAGGCGCAAGCATGACCGCAGACGTCAACTCCATCGATCCAAGTCTGCCGCTCGACCCGCTGCCCGGCCATTCCTCGCGCGGTCGCCTCGAACGCGTGCTGCGTCGGGGAGAGTTCGCCGTCACCGCCGAACTCAATCCGCCCGACAGCGCCGACCCGAACGAGGTCTACGAACGCGCCGCGATTTTCGACGGCTGGGTCGACGGTATCAACGCGGTCGACGCTTCGGGTGCCAATTGCCACATGTCCTCGGTGGGGATTTGCGGGCTTCTCACCCGCATGGGTTATGCGCCGATCATGCAGATCGCCTGCCGCGATCGCAACCGCATCGCCATTCAGGGCGATGTTCTGGGTGCCTCCGCCATGGGCGTGCAGAACATCCTCTGCCTGACCGGCGATGGCGTGCAAGGCGGCGACCATCCCGGTGCCAAGCCTGTTTTCGATCTTGATTCGACCTCGCTCCTCGAGACCATCCGCACGATGCGCGACGAGGCAAAGTTCCTCTCAGGCCGCAAACTCTCGGTCCCGCCAGCCGTTTTCCTGGGAGCTGCGATCAATCCCTTCGTGCCGCCGTTCGATTTCCGCCCGCTGCATTTCGCCAAGAAGATCCGCGCCGGCGCTCAATTCGTCCAGAGCCAGTATTGCTACGATGTGCCGCTGTTTCGCCAGTTCATGAACCGCGTGCGCGACATGGGCCTTGATGAGCAGTGCTATATCCTGGTCGGCGTCGGGCCGCTCGCCTCCGCAAAGACCGCGCGCTGGATGAAGAACAACGTGCCGGGCGTGCACATTCCCGACGAGATCATCCGCCGCATCGAAGGCGCTGCTGACCAGAAGGCAGAGGGAAAGCGCCTCTGCATCGACATCATCAACGAGGTCAAGGAGATCGAGGGCGTGCACGGCGTTCACGTCATGGCCTATCGCCAGGAGGAATATGTGGCCGAGATCGTGCATGAATCGGGCATTCTGAAGGGCCGACGGGTTTGGCAACGCGAAGCCCGCCAGGATGAGGCCCAGGTCGTCGAACGGCTCGGAGAGCTCATGACCCGCGAGGCGATCTCGCCCGAAAGCATGAATGCCAAGGCTGTCCACGCTGATTGACCACACGCTTGCGGGTTGCTGCAATACGCATACCCAGATAAAGAATTCCTTATATCCTTTTGGGGGAACCCTGCATGACCCGTACCATCGTCGCTTCCGCTACCCGAGAGGTCATCATCGGCTTCGATCAACCGTTCTGCGTCATCGGCGAGCGGATCAACCCGACCGGTCGCAAGAAGCTCGCCGCCGAAATGGTGGCTGGCAATTTCGACACCGTCATCAGGGATGCGCTCGAACAGGTCGCCGCCGGTGCCACCATGCTCGACGTGAATGCAGGCGTGACCTCGGTCAATCCCAACGAGACCGAACCGGCGCTCCTGGTCCGGACGCTCGAGATCGTCCAGGGCCTGGTTGACGTGCCGTTGTCCATCGATTCTTCCGTCACCGCCGCAATCGAAGCAGCACTCAAGGTTGCCAAAGGACGCCCGCTGGTCAATTCCGTGACCGGGGAGCTGGAAAAGCTCGAGGCGATCCTGCCGTTGTGCAAGAAATATGACGTGCCGGTGGTGGCGATCTCCAACGATGAGACCGGCATTTCCGAGGATCCGGACGTGCGCTTTGCGGTCGCCAAGAGGATCGTCGAGCACGCCGCCGATTACGGCATCAAGCCCCACGACATCGTGGTCGACCCGCTCGTCATGCCGATCGGCGCCATGGGAACCGCCGGACGGCAGGTTTTCGCGCTGCTGTACCGCCTGCGCCATGAGCTCAAGGTCAACACCACCTGCGGGCTCTCCAACATCTCGTTCGGCCTGCCGCACCGCCATGGCATCAATGCCGGCTTCATTCCGATGGTGATCGGCGCAGGGATGACGTCGGCGATCATGAACCCCTGCCGCCCGCAGGAAATGGAAGCGGTCCGCGCCGCCAACGTGCTCAACGGCACCGATCCCAACTGCATGACCTGGATCAAGATCTACAAGGATTATCAGCCGCACCTGGCGGGCTCCCAGCCCGCGCCGTCTTCCCCCGCGCCCTCCGGTGACGCCAGCCGTCGCCGTGGCGGCCGCGCAACGCGGGTCGGTGGGGCGTGAGGCACCGGTGGACGGTTCCGATGAAATCGGAGCCAGCCCTTCGCCTTTCGCCCTTCGGGGCCCGTTGCAAACGCCGTCCGGTTTCCGCAAGGTAGCACCATGACCGACCACCTCGTTCTTTTCATGCCTTCGGGAAAGCGCGGCCGGTTTGCGGCCGGCACGCAGCTTCTCGATGCCGCGCGCCAGCTTGGCGTCTATGTCGAAAGCGTCTGCGGCGGCCGCGCCACCTGTGGCCGTTGCCAGATCGAGGTGCAGGAGGGCGTGTTCGCCAAGCACGGCGTCACCTCTTCTCTGATCAACATTTCCCCGCGCGGCCCGAAGGAAGAGCGCTATGACCGGGTGCGCGGACTGCCCGAGCGGCGCCGGCTTTCCTGCTCGGCCACCGTGGAAGGAGATCTCGTCATCGACGTGCCGCAGGACACGGTCGTCAATGCGCAGGTGGTGCGCAAGGAGTCCGATGGCCGCGTCATCGAGCGCAATCCCGCTATCCGCATGTGTTATGTGGAGGTGGACGAGCCCGACATGCACAAGCCGCTGGGCGACCTCGACCGGCTTCTGGTGAAGCTCGAAGCCGACTGGAAGATCTCAAAGCCCGTGGTCGACGCCCATCTGCTGCCGCTCGTCCAATCCGTTCTGCGCAAGGGGGACTGGAAAGTCACGGTCGCCGTCCATCACGACGCCGCCGATGAGCGCCCCCATGTGGTCGCCCTTTATCCCGGGCTCAAGAACGAAGCTTACGGGATTGCCTGCGACATCGGCTCGACCACCATCGCCATGCACCTGTCCTCGCTTTTATCGGGCCGCACGCTGGCCTCGGCCGGCACCTCCAATCCGCAAATCCGCTTTGGCGAAGACCTGATGAGCCGCGTGTCTTATGTGATGATGAATCCCGACGGTCGCCAGGCCATGACCGATGCCGTGCGCGAGGCAGTCAACGGCCTTGTTGACCGGGTGGTTGGAGAAGGCCAGATCGTCCGATCCGACATTCTCGACGCCGTCTTCGTCGGCAATCCGATCATGCATCACCTGTTTCTCGGTATCGACCCGACGGAACTCGGTGGCGCGCCCTTCGCGCTCGCGGTCTCAGGCGCGGTGTCGCTGAAAGCGTCGGAGATCGCCATTCCGCTCAATGCCGGGGCGCGCGTCTACATGCTGCCCTGCATCGCCGGCCATGTGGGCGCGGACGCGGCCGCCGCAACGCTGACTGAGGGGCCACACCGCCAGGACGAGATGATGCTGCTCGTCGATGTCGGCACAAATGCGGAAATCGTGCTCGGGAACCGGGACCGCACGGTGGCCGCCTCCTCGCCCACCGGACCTGCGTTTGAAGGCGCGGAAATCTCCTGCGGCCAGCGCGCCGCTCCCGGTGCCATCGAGCGGGTGCGCATTGATCCCGTCACGCTCGAGCCGCGCTACCGGATCATCGGCGTCGAGCCGTGGTCCGACGAGGAAGGTTTTACGGAAGCCTCCGCGACTGTCGGCGTTACCGGCGTGTGCGGGTCGGGCATCATCGAGGTGATCGCCGAAATGTATCTCGCCGGCATCATCTCCGAGGACGGGGTGATCAACGGCGCATTCGCCGCACGCTCGCCCCGCATCGTCGGCAATGGTCGCACCTTCTCCTACGTGCTCAAGGAGGGCGAACCACGCCTCACCATCACCCAGACCGATGTCCGCGCAATCCAGCTTGCCAAGGCCGCGCTCTATGCCGGCATCAAGTTGCTGATGGACAAGCAGGGCGTCGACCATGTCGACTGCATCGGGCTCGCCGGCGCATTCGGCTCCTTCATCGACCCCAAATATGCGTTGGTGCTCGGCCTCGTGCCCGACTGCGACCTTGACCGGGTGAAAGCAGTGGGCAACGCCGCCGGGACGGGGGCGCGCATGGCGCTTCTCAACCGCGATCACCGACGCGAGATCGAGGACACCGTAACCCGGATCGAGAAGATCGAGACAGCGCTCGAGAAGAAATTCCAGGATCACTTCGTCCACGCCATGGCACTGCCCAACAAGGTGGACGCTTTCCCCAAACTCGCCGCGGCCGTCAAGCTGCCCCCGCGCTCGATAAACGCCGAAGGCACCGACCCCGACACTGCCGGGGCCCCGCGCCGCCGTTCACGCGAAGACCGGGACGCGCGGCGAAATCGGGTTTGAGGGCCCGGTTCAAAAACTCCCCGTTTGCCGGAAACGCTCGAACACCGAGCGGAAATGCTCGGCAAAGGCTTCGACCGGCCGCGGTGCGCTGGCCGCAACCTGCAGCGTCAGCTGGTAGCTGCCCGGATCAGGCAGACCGCAATCACCATCCAGCACCTGGATGTCAGATCCGAGAAAGCTCAAGCCCATCGGCGCCACAGCGAGATCGGCGAGAATGGCCGCCCGCTGCCCCGAGGCATGCGCCGTCATGAAGGCGACCCGGTAGGCGCGGCCGACCCGGTTGAGGCTGGCGATGGCGCTTTCGCGCCAGGAACAGCCTTCATCCCACATCGACACCGGCAGGGGATCGCACAGATGCGCCTGCCCGCCTTTGGCCCCGGCCCAGACGATCCGGTCCTCCATCACCACTTCGCCGCCGCCATCGCCCTCAGTGTTGCAACTCACCAGCGCCACATCGAGCTGGCCTGCGGCAAAGCGCTTGCGCAGGATCGTCGACTGGTCGATGAGAACATCGACGATGACGGTGGGATGGGTCTCGGCGAAGCGCTTGAGCACGCCTGGCAGCACCGCTTCGCCATAGTCGCTGGGCGAGCCCACGCGCACCACGCCGCTGACCTCGGAGGTCACGAAGCGCGACACCGTTTCCCGGTTCAACGCAATCAGGCGTCGGGCATACCCGAGCAGCACGTCGCCGTCCGGGGTCAGCGACACGTTGCGGGCATCGCGCGCAAAGACGGAGACGCCGAGCGTCTCTTCGAGCCGCTTGATCTGCATCGACACCGCGGACGGCGTGCGGAACACCCGCGCCGCCGCCGTGGTGAAGCTGCCGGTCTCGGCGATGGCGACGAAACTGCGCAGCAATTCGGGATCGAGCATGGGAAGAGGGTGGAGCAGCGGTGCGTTCATGACATCAATTCCATTGATCGTAACCATCAAACCATTTCGTTTGATTGAATGATGCATCTGAATGAGGGTGCTGTCAATCCACCCGGGCAGCGGCTTGTTCCGCCCGCTCGTCACGCCTGGTGGAACCAATTCGAGGAGACCACCATGTTTGCCATCGACCTCATCCAACGCCTCGTCGCGGGCTATCGCCGCCGCCTCCGTCAGTCCGCCACACGCGACCTGATAGCGTCACTTCCGCAAGATATCCGCAAGGACATCGGCTGGCCGGCGCACGGCAGCCGCGACCTGCGCGAAGACGCAGTCAGCCGCTGGCCAGGTGGTGGATGGGCCTGATCTGCCCACTACAGCGCCGCGCGTCTTTTCAAACGTGCAAAGATCGCTGTAACCCTTTGAATGAATGCATGTACGTTTCGCTCAATCGAACCCGATCAAACGCGGCATGCATTAGCCCGACGTCAGCGGCTCATCGCCAGGTTCATGTCGCAAATCAACACCAATCTTCAAGGAAACGCAGTTTTACCTGTGGAATCAGATGACAATCGCGGAGATTTATGCACTGATTGCGACATCGATTGTGCAATCAGGACAAGGCCATGTCGTCAAGCAGCGGGATCAAGCGATCTATCGTCTTTTACCTGGTTCCCGAATTTTCGATGATCGCCTTTTCGATGGCGATCGAACCACTTCGGCTCGCCAACCGCATGCTGGGCCATGAGTGCTACCGCTGGCGCCTGGCATCGTCGGACGGACAGCCGGTGGCCGCCTCCAACCGGGTGCTGGTGGCTGCCGATACGTCTCTCGCCGACGAACGGCGCAACCTTTCGGGGATCAACCGGCCGACGATGGTCTTTGTCTGTTCGGGCGTCAATGTCGAAAAATTCAACAACAAGTCGGCGCTGGCCTGGCTGCGCGAGGAGCACAACCGCGGCGTCGCCGTCGGCGGACTGTGCACAGGGGCCCACATCCTGGCCATGGCGGGGCTTTTGTCGGGTCGCCGCTGCGCCATCCACTGGGAGAACCTGCCCGGCTTTTCCGAAGCCTTTCCAAAGGCAGACGTCTACGCCGATCTTTACGAGATCGACGGGACCATCCACACCTGCGCCGGCGGCACGGCAGCGCTCGACATGATGCTCTCCCTCATCGGCAAGGACCATGACGACACCCTCGTCAACAGGATCTGCGAGATGGCGTTGACCGACCGTGTCCGCAACGCCCATGACCGGCAGCGATTGCCGTTGCGCGCCCGCCTTGGCGTACAGAATTCCAAAGTCCTGTCGATCATCGAACTCATGGAGGCCAATCTGTCCGAGCCGCTGTCGCTCATCGAGATCGCAGACGATGCCGACCTGTCGCGCCGCCAGATCGAGCGGCTCTTCCGCCAGGAAATGGGCCGGTCTCCGGCGCGCTACTATCTCGAGATCCGTCTCGACCGCGCCCGCCATCTGTTGCTGCAGTCGTCGATGCCCGTGGTCGAGGTGGCGGTGGCCTGCGGCTTTGTTTCCGCCTCGCATTTTTCCAAATGTTATCGCGAACTCTACAACCGCTCGCCCCAGCAGGAGCGCGCCGACCGCAAGCAATATCTGAACGCTGCGTAGCCTCGCTGCAACATAGGTCGAATGAATGAACCCGCCGTCAGCGGAAATCATTGTTCCACATGCGATCGCGCCAGATCTTTTCCCCGATCAGGCAATCGGCCGGCTCTGCGGCCTGGACCGGAACGACGGAAAGATGGTCGGGGGCAAGGCCGCCAATCTCGAGCACCAGCTTGCGCCGGATGGCTTCCGGAAACTGCTCCCAGCTGTCGACCGGCACCAGGAAACTGCCTGACCCCCCGATGACACAATCGGCATAATAACTGTCGAGCTCGGCGATGCCGAAACCGGCACCCGGTCCGTCGCGGGTCATCAGCGGCAGCCCGTTGATTACCAGATCCAGCGCAAGCGCGGCTTGGCGGGCTTCAAGCACCGGCTCACCCTGGTTGTTGGGTCCGTCGCCTGAAATGTCGATCACGCGCCGATAACCGTCATGGGGGGCAGCCTCGATCAATGCCGTGGCATGCCGGATGGCCCCGGAAATGGAGGTTCGGCTCTGGCCGAAAGTCGGAAAGGCGAGGATTTGGTCTGACAGCCTGTCTGCATCCGCCTGGCTCTCGACCAGCGTCCAGCCGAAGACCTCCTTGATATTGTAGTCAGCGGCCCATTCGAACATCGTGACGGCGATCTTGCCATAGGCACCTTGTCTGATCGCCCGCACCACATCGGGATGCCGGATCGCTTCGGCATAACCCTGGCGCTGGAGGGCGAGTTCAGCAGGAGACATCGAGCGCGATACGTCGATGGCGAGCACGAGCATCACGTCGACATCCTCGGCTTCCGCTTCTGCTGCGCTCGAAAGAGCTGCAAAGGCTCCAACGCCAAGCATCAAGACCGTTCGCAGCACGTTCTCCATAGTCGAAGGCTAACACAGCGTTGCGCCCCCACAGAACCGGTTAATTGTGGCTGTGACAATTTGTTATCGCGGCAGCGCCTCGGACGCATAGAGAGCCGCAAACTCCGGCGATGGCGGGATTGGCGAGATCACATCTATGAGGGTACCTGCGGGGTCGCGGGCGATGAAGTGGCGCTGGCCGAAATCCTCATCGACCAGCGGCTTCAGGATCGTCCAGCCGTCCGCAAGCGCACGCGCATGGATGGCGTCCACGTCCTCCACCTCGAAGTTGAGGATGACGCTGGAGCGCGGCCTGTCGCTCGCAGGAATTGTCTCATGGTCTGCCGCGAGCACGGCAAGATTGACCGTCGGGTCCTCTGCCGATTGCAGATGCACGTACCAGGCTGTCTCAAACAGCGGCCGGAAGCCCAAATGGTCGATGTAAAACGATGCAGTGGCGGCGACATCCTCAACGACAAGGACGGGATAAAAACTCGTGGCTTTCATGGCTTGTCTCCGATCCAGAACAAACATACACTATGTTTGTATATTCCAATTAACATACAGGCTGTTTGTATGCAAGAGGCCAAACGTACGCCCAACGACGTCCGGACCGCGCGTACCCGCAAGGCGCTTGTTGCGGCTGCACGAAGGCTGTTCGTGGACAAAGGATATGGCGACACCGGAACGCCGGAAATCGTGGACTGCGCCGGCGTCACGCGCGGTGCGCTCTATCATCATTTTGCCGACAAGCGGGCCGTGTTCCGGGCAGTGGTGGAGGCAGAATATGCCGCCCTTGCCGAAGCGATCGACAACGGAGCGTCCACGGGTGGCACGCCGCTTGCCGAGCTCAAGGCTGGTGCCCAGATCTATTTCGACGCCATGCAGGACCTTGGCCGCGCGCGCCTTCTCTTGCTCGAAGGACCGGCCGTCCTGGGTGTCGCCGCCATGAAGGAGATCGGTGCCATCACGGCAACAGCGACGCTGCGCGACGCACTGGCGGCGGCCATGGCGTCGTCTGAAATCCCACTCTTGCCGCTCGATGCGTTGACCAGTCTCATCGACGCAGCCTTCGACCGGGCAGCACTCGACATTGCAATGGGCGCAGAGGCCGCAGCGGCCATTTCGGCCCTTGATGCCTTGCTGTCGGGGCTGGCTGCCCTGCAAGACCCCGAGAAACAGACCCGATAAACCATCGCAAGAGCCGCCCCGCCGGAAGACAGATCGGTTTTGATGCTTCTTGACCGGACGGCGTTCATCACCGCTCTTGACCTGTGCTCACGCCCTGAGCGCGGCATTTTCCGGATCGAACGGGCTTTCGCCCACCACCACCGCCTTGTGGATTTTGCCCAGAATGCGGATGTCGAGCTCGGTTCCTTCCGCAGAATAGCCAGGCTTGACCATGGCGAGCGCCAGGCTCTTGCCAGTGCGAAACCCGAAGGCACCATGGGTGGCGCGGCCGACGAGATCGCCATTCGGCGTGTAGATCGCCTCGTTGCCACGGGCGTCCGCGTCGCTGACGCCATGAACTTCGAGCGTGACGAAGCTCCAGTTTGGCCCCTTTGCCTTGGCCGCCACCAGCGCGTCTCGGCCGATGAATTCGCCCTTGTCGAGCTTGACGAAACGGTCGAGCGCTGACTCCCACGCCGTGTATTCGATCGACAGTTCGCGCGGGATCAGCCGGTAGCTCTTTTCCACCGCCATGGCGGTCATCGCCCGGATACCGAACGGCGTCAGGCCGAATTCCGCACCCGCCTCCATCACCTGGTCGAAAAGCGCGTTCTGCTGCTCGATCGGGTGATGCAACTCCCAGCCAAGTTCGCCCACGAAATTGACCCGCAACGCATGCGCCGTCGTCGTGCCGACCGAGATTTGCTTGCCGGAAAGCCAGGGGAAGTCCTTGTTCTCGAGGCTCGTGCGCGTCAGCTTCGTGAGGATATCACGCGAGCGCGGTCCCGCCAGCACCAGAACACCGTATGTCTGGGTGATGGGGGAGAGCTGCACCGAACCGTCCGTGGGCGCAAGCTTCATCAGCACGTCATGGTCGTGGGCCTCGTAAGCGCCAGCGGAGACGAGATAGAAACGGCCCGGTCCCCACTCGTAAACGGTAAATTCCGATTTCACCCCGCCAGCCTTGGTCAGCAAATGGCAGAGCGCGATGCGGCCGCGCTTTTTTGGCAGTGAATTGGCGAGGATCGAATGAAGCCAGGCACGCGCGCCTGGACCCGACACCTCCATCTTGGCGAAGGCCGACATGTCCATCAACCCGGCCCGCTCGTGGACGTTGCGGATTTCGTTGCCCACGTGCTCGAAGTAGTTCGACCGGCGGAACGACCAGCGCTCGACAATGCGCCCGTCTTCGAGCGGCGGCGCATGGTTGTGATTGGTCAGCACATCCGCGCCAAGGCCGAGTTCGCTGGCGGGAACCTCGTAGCCCGGCGGCGCAAACCAGTTCGGACGTTCCCAACCATAGACCGAGCCGAAGACCGCGCCGAGCGCCTTCATCCGCCCGTAACAGGGTGTGGTCTTGAGCGGACGGGCGGCGGCGCGTTCCTCGTCGGGGTAATGCATGGTGAAGACATTGGCGTAGGCTTCCTCGTTCTTTGCCTTGAGATAGCCCTCGGTCGCATAGGGACCGAAGCGGCGCGGGTCGACGCCCATCATGTCGATGGTCGGTTCGCCGTCGATGATCCATTCGGCCAGTTGCCAGCCGGCGCCGCCAGCGGCGGTCACACCGAAAGAATGGCCTTCGTTGAGCCAGAAGTTCTTGAGGCCCGGTGCCGGCCCGATGATCGGCGAGCCGTCGGGCGTATAGGCGATGGCGCCGTTGTAGATCTTCTTGACGCCCACTTCGCCAAAGGCCGGCACCCGCACCATGGCCGTTTCGATATGCGGCATCAGCCGATCGAGATCACCGTCGAAGAGTTCGTATTCGCTGTCGTCGGAGGGTGCGTCCATGTAGCAGCAAGGCGCGCCGTGCTCATAGGGCCCAAGCAGCAGGCCGCCGTTTTCCTCGCGCATGTACCAGGAGGAGTCGCTCTCGCGCAGCACGCCCATCTCCGGCAGACCTTTGGCCTTGCGCGCGAGAATGGCGGGATGCGGCTCGGTGACGATGTACTGGTGCTCGACCGGAATCACCGGCACGTTGAGGCCGACCATCGCACCGGTCTTGCGGGCGAAATTGCCGGTGCAGGAAATGACATGCTCGGCGGTGATGTCACCCTTGTCGGTCTTCACCAGCCACAGGCCATCGGGCATTTGCTCGATCGCCGTAACCGTTGTGTGGCGGTAAATCGTGGCGCCATGGTCACGCGCGCCCTTGGCCAGCGCCTGAGTAAGATCGGCCGGCTGGATGTAGCCGTCCTCCGGGTGCTGGATGGCACCCAGGATGCCGTCTGTCTCGCACAGCGGCCAGATGTCCTTGAGCTGTTCGGGCGTCAGGATGTTGAGCGGGATGCCGAGCGTCTCGGCGACACCTGCGTAATACATGTATTCGTCCCAGCGGTCTTTGGTGCGCGCAAGACGAATGTTGGAGACATTGGAGAAGCCGACATTCATGCCGGTTTCCTCGCCGAGTTCCTTGTAGAAGCGGACCGAGTACTTGTGGATCTGGCCGACCGAATAGCTCATGTTGAACAGCGGCAGCAGGCCTGCCGCATGCCAGGTCGAGCCCGAGGTCAGTTCCTTGCGCTCGATCAGAACGCTGTCGCTCCAGCCCTTTCTGGCCAGATGGTAGAGCGTCGAGACGCCGACCACCCCGCCCCCGATCACCACCGCGCGCGCCTGTGTCTTCATGTCCGCCATCCCACGCCCTCCGCCACCGGAAATCCCGGCGTGAATTCAATTGCACTTGCGGCGACTATGCAATGGCAGCCAGAAGCGCTGCCGCCTGTTTGCGACATGGCCAAAATCGCGCGCGACTTCGGCAGGATCGTACGTTCGCAACCGTCCCGCATGCATCCGACGTCGCCGATCCGACCGCGAAGTGCACCGGCAGAATTTGTGCTGCCATGGTTGTGTTTCTCTGCAACTCTGCTTTACTACAACGCCGCGCACCCAATCAGATGCGTGAATGCCGCTGTAAAACATCGAACGAATGCACGTACGTTTCGCACACATAAATCCATTTGTGCGCGACATGTATTAGCACATGGGGAAAGACACGCCCTTGGCGTCGGGGTCGTGTGCGACATGTCGGGGGATACTGAGATGCGCTTTGTCGACAGGAGCAAGGTTAAGGTTCCGAATGTGTTGTCGGGGCCGGAGTTTGAACGGATACGGCAGGACTATCTGCAATATCTCCAACTCGCCCCAGAAACGCGCAAACAGACGCGCCCGCCTGGTCGAGATTTCAAACACAACGCGCAGCTGAACTCCGATGTTGGTGAACTGTTTGGCTGGTGCTGCGCATTCTGCGAACAGGAAACAAGGACCGAAGCCTTCCGATTTAGGCCGACCGGAAATGCATCACCGGCCGACGTGAATGAATTCGGATTTCTCGCTTATGGCTGGCTTGCTGATGCATGGGAAAATCTCTATCCGATCTGCGATGACTGTCGGCCCGCCAATCTCAGGTATTTCCCCGTTAGTGCAAAAAGAATCGAACCACCAACCGCCGATACATATGCTAACTATGCTATCAGAAACAATGGACGCTGGATTTTACCAATTGATGAAACCCCGGTTTTGCTTGATCCTTGCGGCGATCAAAAGATCTCCACTCATCTGAAATTGCTTTCAAATGGCGTCCTGGATGGAAAAACCGAACGAGGCCGAGAGACGATCAAGAATTACAACCTCAACAGGAAGAATTTAGTCGAGGACAGACGAAATCTTCTGAACGAAAAAATTAAAGACCTGCGAATCAAGATGATCTCGAATGGCGGATCACCATCTTACCATATCAAAAAAGGATCGATCCCCCTTCTAGAATTCAAGGGTCTTGCAACCGATTTTCTGCTCAATCTGAATGAGGAGTCACCGGAACTTAGACCCGAATGGAACTCGGAAAGAGCCGCGATCGAACCGGAGGACTCCCGCAGCGAAAACGAATTCGCCCCGAAAATGGACGACAGGTTTTCGAGGCTGGACATAGGTCGATACAAATCGCTTGCCAGAGTAAGTATCAACATCCCCTTGCCGCCGCCAGCCACTGACTATCCAAGATCTGAAGCACGAGCCGCAGCATTGCTGATCCTCGGAGAAAATGCGAATGGCAAAAGCTCCATTCTGGAAGCCATCGCACTTGCGATGATAACGCCTGAGGCACGCGAAGAACTTGAAATTGATCCTTCGTCGTTGATACTGAATCCCCGTTTCATGGGGCTCGATGACCAACGGGCCGCAACCGCAAAAGTCTCATCAAGCGCCGTGATAGCTTTGTCATTCACCGACAAGGACGGAAAGAAAGCGAACCCAAGAGTATTGCAGGTGAAAAATGGACAATTCACGGATCGTCGCAATTACTCATCGCAACTTCCTGTTTTCGCCTACGGTGCCTATCGGAATTTTCTCGATGCAGATCATCAATGGACACCTGCACGTGGTGTCATAAGCCTTTTTCGGAGTGATATGCTTCTGTCGAAACCGGAAGCCTGGCTGATCGGCTTGCCTGACAACCAGTTCAGCGCTGTGGTCCGTGCACTCAGGTTCATCTTCAATGTCGGCGACCAGTTCGAAATAATTGAAAGGGATCCCGCTTCGGCCAAGTGTATGGTCATCACCGCGCCGACGGATGGGGCGCGTATCAGAACTCCACTTTCATCGGTCTCCTCAGGTTTCCGAGCTATTCTGGCACTTTCCTGTGACGTGATGCGCTGGCTCATGGCGCCAGGTATGCCTTGGCATTTCGAGAACTTGAGTGATGCCAAAGGAATCATTCTGATCGACGAGGTCGAAGCTCACCTGCACCCTCGCTGGAAGATTCGCATCATGGACGGCTTGCGCCAAGCGCTTCCGGGCATGACCTTCATCGCGACAACACATGATCCTTTGTGCCTGCGCGGCATGAATGACGGCGAAGTTCTTGTGCTCAACCGAGTTCCCGGCGCTGCAGCGGGATCCGACCTGCCCATCTTTGTGGAGACCGTGACCAAACTCCCGAACGTCTCCAAACTGACTATCGAGCAATTGTTGACATCCGATCTCTTCAATCTCTTCGACACCGATGACTCAAAAGCCGCTTACGCAATGGCGGAACTCGCCGATGCTCTGGTCTGGAGTGGAACCAAAGAGCCAGAAGGTAAAGAAAATCACCAGAAGACGATCGACAAGTTCAAGCTTGAAATCGACAGGTCACTTCCTGTTGGCAGCACCGAAGTCGCCCGACTCGTGCAGGAAGCCGTGGCCGAATATGTGAAAACGCGCGGCAAAGTGACCGGGTCCCGACGTATGGAACTACGCAATGAAACAAAGGCAACAATCCTGAAATTGCTGGAGGGCCAGGATGCGCCACGTTGACCGAAATCAAACGAAACCACCGGCCGCCTTGGCCGAACAAGCGGGTTCGCAAGGTTCCAGGGAACTGAGGAAAATCATCCTTCATCGCGCCGATGCGAAGAAGAGCAAGACCACGTTCAAATACGCCGCCTACAAGGATGATGGTGTCAAGGCCGCGCTGGAAGCGTTGTTTCACGGCAAGTGCGCCTATTGCGAGAGCGTCTACCAATCCCAGGCACCGGTGGATGTCGAACACTACCGGCCGAAGGGCGGAGTCGAGGGTGAACCGGAACATTCGGGATACTGGTGGCTCGCCATGCGCTGGGACAACCTGCTTCCGAGTTGCATCGACTGCAACCGCCGTCGCAAGCAGATCACACTGGAACTTTCAGTCAGCTTCGTTAGATTGCACGAGGCATTGCACGACAGTTTGCCGAAGAAGGCCCTTTCCGGCAAAATGGACGCGTTTCCAATCAAGGGCACGCGTGTGTCAGTCGAAAACGGTCGACTGGAAAGCGAATTGCCAGTGATCATCAACCCTACGGTCGATGATCCCAACGATCACCTGACCTACCATCTCGACCCAGTCAATCCCATCGGGCTGGTTCTGCCGAAGACAATTGCTCGTCAACAACTGTGGCCATGTGGCACGGTCGTTGAAGGCACCATCGACGGCCCCTCCATCCGGGGTGCCATTTCCATTCAGGTCTATGGCCTCAACCGGCTAGGTCTGGTGCAGGAGCGGACGCGGCTGCTTCGACGTCTCGAATTTTTGCGCCACGTGATCACGGAGATTGACGCCGTCGCACAGGACGTTTCGACCAGCCGGGAAAAATGGGCAGTTCGGGTCGCCGCCCGGCTTGATCTGCTCATCGAATCCATCGTCAAGCAGATCAAATCCATGGCCGAGCCGGACCAGCCTTACAGTGCCATGGTGCGACAGTGGATTGCGCACTACCGGGCAGAGTTGAGCACCAACGGGGCCAAAAAACAATGAAACCTGCCATGACCGAGACACACCCGATCCCCGACAAAGCCTGTGATCTCGTCATGAAGGGCGGCATTACCTCCGGTGTTGTCTACCCCAAGGCGGTGCGCGAACTGTCCAAACACTACCGGTTTGAATGCATCGGCGGCACATCCGCCGGTGCCATCGCTGCAGTGGTGACGGGCGCGGCCGAATATGGCCGACAGAGTGGCGGCTTCGCCAAGCTTGAAAAAGTCCAGCAGGACCTCTCTGAAAGTCTCAAGGAAAAGTTCCAGCCGACGCCCGCGCTTGCACCTCTCTTCAACCTGGCGCTCGCCATCATGACCCGGAAGCCGAAACAGATCTTCTCCGCCCTGATCACCAATTTCGCCCGGCAAGCGATGCTCGGTATTCTCCCCGGACTGGCCGTGCTCCTTGTTCTGGTCATGCTCGGAGAGCCAATCGGCGGGATCGTTTTCGGCGCGTTTCTGATGGCGCTCGGCTTTCTCGCCTGCGCGGCATATATGGCCTTTCGGCAGCTCACACGCGAACTCCCCAAACATGATTACGGCCTCTGCACCGGACTGACCCAGCCGGACGCGCCCGTCCCGGCGCTGACCGATTGGCTTTGCACTGTGATCGACGATGTTGCCGGGCTTGAGAGAGGAACTGGCCCGCTGACCGTTTCGATGCTGACCGCAGAATTGATCACGGTCCGCACCGTGACGACCGACATCACCACCCGCAGGCCTTATTCCCTGCCGCTCTCGACCAACATCCACGCCTTCTCCGAAGCCGAGTTCCGCAGGATTTTTCCAAAATCGGTCGTCGACCACATGGTCAAGGTGTCTGATCCCGTCAGCGCCGACTGGGGCATCAAGGATGGTGATCTGCACTATTTCAAATCCGACGACCTGCCGGTGGTGGTGCTGGCGCGGATGAGCCTCAGCTTTCCCGGCCTGATCGCCGCCGTACCGCTGCATCGCGTCGACTACACACTTGTCAATCCGGGCACCGAGGGCCGCGTGCGCCGCTGCCTGTTTTCCGATGGCGGGTTGTCGAGCAATTTCCCGCTGCACTTCTTCGACAATTTCCTGCCTCAAAGACCGACATTCGGCATTTCGCTCGGTGAACT
>JBBQJA010000051.1:0-26291 GCA_038325465.1 Hyphomicrobiales bacterium
GGCGGGTGTGACCTTCAGCATGAAACCGGGCACGATCGTATCGCGGAGTTCGTAATCTTGGTCTTTCTGGGTTGCGGCAGCTACCACAGTCTTCGTCAGCTTGATTTTGGCCATCTATCGTCTCCGAACCTCAAAATTCTAGGAGCCGAATAGGGGCACTCGCGTGCACGGCTCCCGGTTATTGCCGAAAGCCATGGAGTGGTTTGAAAGCCCTGCGATTCAAGATAAGTCATTTGATCGTAGTAGGTTTTCGCGTTCTTACTTGCTTTCGGCAAGGTTTAACATAGACGCTTGTGAACGACTCAAAATCGAGTTCCGCAAGGAGTGCTGGTTCGAGCCCGGCCAGGGGTACCACCTTTTGTTCTCAAGCCATAGCGCCCACCGGCAGCCCGTCCCGCATCAGCCCATGTCTTTCTTGTCTGCCTGTACCTGTACTCCGTAGCTCGAAAAGCCCCGCGCCACCTCGGCCAGTTCGGCCTTCTCCAACACATGGCCGCCGCCGATCTGCAGGACATGGAAATACTGATGCGCCAGCGCCTCCAGCTCACCTGCAAGCCATAAGGCGCGGGCAAGTGTGGCGCCGCCCACGATCATCCCGTGATTGGCCATCAGACACCCCGCCCGCCCCTCCATCGCCACCAGCACCGCCTCTGACAAGGCGGCCGTGCCGTAGCAGGCATAGTCTGCCACCCGGATGTCGGGGCCGCCGAAGGCCGCCATCATGTAATGGATGGCCGGAATGGGCTTCCGCGCGACGGCAAGGATGGTGGAGAACGGCGCATGCGTATGCACCACCGCGCCGAACTCCGGGCGCGCGCGCAGCAGGTCGCGGTGAAAGCGCCACTCGGTTGATGGTTTCAGCGGCCCGTCCCACGTTCCATCTGCGCCCTCAAGCGGCATCCGCGCCAGCATCGCAGGCGCAAGCGTCGCGGTCGGCACGCCCGAGGGTGTGATCAGCATGTCTTCCCCGTCGCGCGCGGAAATGTTGCCCGACGACCCTCGGTTCAGCCCCGACGCATCGAGCGCGCGGGCACAGGCGATGATTTCGCCCCGCAAAACCTCGGTCACGCGTTGGCCTGTTCGGGGAACAGCGCTGCCAGCCCCGTCATCGTGGCGGGCGCGATGCCGCGTTCGGTGATCAGGCCGGTGATCAGCCGGGCCGGGGTCACGTCGAAAGCCGGGTTGGCGGCGGGCGTCGTCTCGGGGCTGATGCGCAGGCGGGTCACCGTGCCATCGGCAAGCTTGCCTTGGACGAAAGACACCTCGTCGCTTGAGCGCTCTTCGATGGGGATCTCCGCCACTCCGTCCTGCACCCGCCAGTCGATGGTGGGCGAAGGCAGCGCCACATAGAAAGGCACCCCGTTGTCCTGCGCGGCCAGCGCCTTCAGATAGGTCCCGATCTTGTTGCAGACATCGCCACGCGCCGTGGTGCGGTCGGTGCCCACAATCACCATGTCGACCTGTCCACGCTGCATCAGATGCCCGCCCGCATTGTCGACGATCAGCGCATGCGGGATCCCGTTGCCCGCCATTTCCCAAGCCGTCAGATGCGCACCCTGATTGCGCGGACGGGTTTCATCCACCCAGACATGGAGCGGAATGCCCGCCTGATGCGCCTTGTAGATCGGCGCCGTCGCCGTGCCCCAGTCAACGGTGGCGAGCCAGCCCGCGTTGCAATGGGTCAGGATGTTGACCGGTCCGCGTTTCCGGTCGGCAATCGCCCGGATCACCGAAAGCCCATGGTCGCCGATGGCCGCATTGATGCTCACGTCCTGGTCGGCAATCTCGCCCGCCCGCGCGATCGCGGCGGCGGCCCGCGCATGCGGCGGCAGCGGCGCCAGCAGGCGCCCCATCTCTTCGAGCGCCCAGCGCAGGTTCACCGCCGTAGGCCGGGTTTCCATCAATGCGGCCTGTGCGCGCTGCACCCCCGCGTCGGACGCATCCTCGCCCATCGCCACCGCCATGCCATAAGCAGCCGTCGCCCCGATCAGCGGCGCACCGCGCACCCACATGTCGGCGATCGCCGTGGCCGCCAGAGCCAGGGTGTGAAGTGTCACCACCACGAATTCATGCGGCAGCCGGGTCTGGTCGATGATGCGCACCGCCCCTCCTTCGACCCAGATCGAGCGATAGTGCTCAGCCCCGACTTTCATCGTGCAACGCTCCTGTCAATGTCGCGGGCCAGTGCGGCCAGATCGCTTGGGGCAAGCGCGCACGCCGTGGCGATGATCCGCCCCGCTTCGAGCGCCCGCGCCTCGGCCTTCATCCGCCGGGCGGGGTCTGCGATCGCCTCGAGATCCTCGACATGGGCGAGACCGAGAATGCGGCGATGCATCTCCACCCCGCAAAACCCCATCGCATCGCGCCAGATGCCGCAAAGGACGCCCGTCAGCGCCGCCTCGGCCCCCGGAGTATCGCCCAGAGCTTCAAACAGGCTCGTCTCATAAAGAATGCCTGTCCGCTCGGTCTGCCACAGGTGGCGGAACTCGGTGGCAAAGACTTGCCAGACTTCGACCAGTTGCCCCAGGAGCCAATCCCGGTAG
Source organism: Hyphomicrobiales bacterium (assembly GCA_038325465.1). GTDB lineage: Bacteria > Pseudomonadota > Alphaproteobacteria > Rhizobiales > Rhizobiaceae > Hoeflea. The sequence continues at coordinate 2,544 of JBBQJA010000051.1, forward strand.
CGGTCGCGCGAACCGGGGACATCTTCATGGCCGGACTGGGCGAAGTAGGCCAGCATCAGGTTGGCCATGAACATCCCCACATCAAAGCCGAAGGGGCCGTAGATCGCAAATTCAGGGTCGATCACCTGGGTGTCGTCCGCCGTCACCATCAAGGACCCTGAGTGCAGATCGCCATGCACCAGTGTCTCTGTCTTGGAGAGGAAGGCGTGCTTGGCCTCTTGTGCCGCGATGCGCAGGGCGCGGTCCGCGCGCAAGGGGGCGATGAACGGATCGAGCCCCGGCGTGTGACGGTTCAGCTTTGCTGCAAAGTAAGGGTCGGAGAAGACGAGGTTCTCGGTGATGTCGGCGAGTGCATGGTTGCCCGCAAAAAGGGCCATGTCCTCGCGCAACTTCTTGCCCGAGAGCGACAGCGCCGAACCGCGAAACAGGCTGCGCGCCAGAAAAGCGCCCATGTGGCGTGCAAGATCGGGATGCTCCACCCCCCGCACGATGGATTTGCGCAAGATCACGTGTGGCGCAAGATAGCGCATCACGATCAGCGCCTGCGTCTCGTCAAAATGGAACACTTCGGGTACCCGGCCCGGGTCGCGGGCGGCATGGCGGCACAGCGCATTGTATTCGAAGAACGCCCGGTTCAGCGGCAACGGCCAACTGTCACCCACCATCCGCACGTAAGGCAGCGCCTGCTTCACCACGATCCGCCCAACGGGGCCGGTCACGATGAACACAAGGTTCAGGTTGCCATCGCCCACTTCCGCCACGCTCCACAGCGACGGGTCGCCGATGCGGTCTGTCAGGGCGGGAAGTCCGCCCAGACGGGAAGGCAGGGTTTTAGGTGTCAAGGGAGCGTAGGTCATCAGATCAGCCCGTATTGCCGCGCCTTGTTGCGCAGGAAAGGCAGGCCTTCGTCCATCACCACATCGCGGCTTTCCGCCACGGGGCGCCACACTGCCAATCCCCAGGCCAGTTCGGGTGGCATGTCAATGAAGCTTTCCATCGCCAGCCCACCGGTGAAATTGACCGCCTTCAACGCGGCAAAGATCTCGTCCCAGCGCACATTGCCCGATCCGGGCGTGCCGCGGTCGCTTTCCGACAGGTGGATGTAGCGCAGATGTTCGGCGGCCTGGAGGATGCCAAGCGCCAGCCCACGTTCTTCGATGTTCATGTGGTAGGTGTCGAGGTGAACAAAGATATTGTCCGCCCCCACCCTTTCGATCATCTCCACCGCATGCCGCCCGGTGTTGAGAATATGATTTTCATAGCGGTTCACCGGTTCGATCCCGAAGGCAACGCCCAGCCGTTTGGCATGCGCCGCCGCATCGGTCAGCACGCGCGCGACGTTGTCGCGCTCACCTTCGGTGGGAGGAAGCCCCGTGCGTTCACCGATCCCGCCATAGGTGACGCCGGTCAGGGCCAGCGCCCCGATCGCCGCCGTCTGATCGAGTGCGAGGCGCAAGAACGACTTCGCCTCCTCGGGGTTGGAAGATGCCCGCATCCCCTCGGGCAAGCCAAGTGAGCAGACCGCCGGCATCCCGGCCCGCGCCAGCTGCTTGCGGCTGTGCGCAGAATCGACTGAGGCGGGCGAAGCCAGCGCGATCTCGATGAAATCCATCTTGTAATCGACCGCCGCCGCAATCGCCCGCTCCGCCCCGGCCTGATCCCAGGTCATCGTCCACATGGATGTGTGCACGCCAAATCCCTTCATCCCTCATCCCCTCCCAGACCGAGCAGCGCCCTTGCCACCCCTTCATCGGTAATCAGACGGTTTACAATACCCGACCGCATCAGCGCCAGCGTCGCCACCGCCTTGCTGGCCCCGGCGGCCAGCAGCGTCACATCAGTTGTCCGCAAATCCTCAAGCCCGATCGAAGGCGCGCGTCGGTTCAGGTCGGTATCAGCCAACCGCCCGTCGGACAGAAAGAACTTCCCCGTGCTGTCGGCCACGGCCCCTTTCAGCGCCAGTTCCGAAGCCTCCGCTGCGGTCAGGATGCCGGAAGTCGAAAGCAAGGCCTGCGGCGAACAATCCCCCAGCGAAATGATCGACCAAGGTGCCGCCCGCGCGGCCTGCAACGTCTCGCGCACCAGGCGCTGGCGCAGCACCACGCGGCAATCCTCTTCGCTGTCGGTCAGGAACGGAGCGGGCAGGAACATCGCCGATCCGCCGGTAAGGGCGGCCAACCGGGTGCAGACGTCGAAGGGGCTGGTTTCCGCCGTTCGCGCCATGGAGCCCATCAGTGATACAAAGCAAAGATGCGGGTTTCGCAGGCCGGTCAGCGCCTGCGCCATCGCTGCCATCGTGCGCCCCCAGCCGACACCGATGCTGACCGGCCCGTCCCGCCCGATCCGCGTCAGAAACCCAGCCGCCAGGATACCCACCGCGCGCCGCGCCGCAGCCTCATCGGCCACCGGTCCGGGCATCGGGGCCACGCGGACCTCGCTCAGGCAGAACCTTAGCGCCAACCGGTCGGCCAGCGCCAGCGTGCCGGTCGTCTCATGCGCGATTGAGACCCGCACCAGACCCTGATCGCGCGCATCCGCGAGAAGCCGCAACACCTTGAACCGTGAGATCCCCAGGTGCTGGCTCACCTCCTCCTGGCTCAGCCGCCCGACATGGTAGAGCCAAGCCACCTGTACCAGATCGTCATTGTCGCGCGCTGCTTGGGACATGGGACCTTCACGCCGGACGGCGGGCCGGAACTGACCCTGTCAGCCAGCACTATAACCGCTTGACCGGGTGCCCCGTCAACGGCTATCACAAATGTGCAGTCACTGCACATATGCTACAGTGCGGCAGTGCCGACGCAACGCGGGCAGGGGAACGGCGACGAATGGCCTATGTCATCGGCATCGACGGCGGCACCGAATCGCTGCGCGCCCATGTGTTTGACCTAGCGGGCCGATCGCGCGGGGTGGGCAAGGGTGCCTATGCAACCACCTTCCCCGAACCGGGCCGAGCCGAGCAGAACCCCGATGACTGGTGGCACGCCGCAGGCGTGGCCGTGCGCGAAGCGCTGGCCATCTCGGGCGTCGCCCTCGACCAGATCAGCGCGATTGCCTGCGACACCACATCCTGCACCGTCGTTGCGATGGATTCCGAGGGACGCCCGCTGCGTCCATGCCTGTTATGGATGGACGTGCGGGCCCACCGCGAGGCGACCGAAGTTGCTGAGTGTGGCGATCCTGCGCTGCGGCTGAACGGTGGCGGGGCGGGTCCGGTCAGTCCGGAATGGATGATCCCCAAGGCGTTGTGGCTTAAGCGCCATCAGCCCGAGATCTGGGACCGCGCCGCGATGGTGGGCGAGTATCAGGACTATCTGACCCTGCGGATGACCGGCCGCTGGGCTGCCAGCCTGAACACTATCACCATGCGCTGGCATTACCAGACGCAGGCGGGCGGCTGGCCGCTCTCCATGCTCGCGCGTCTCGATCTCTCAGACCTCGCCGCCCGTTGGCCATCCGAGATTGTGGCCCCCGGACAGGTGATCGGGCCGTTGACGCCCGAGGCTGCACTTCACCTCGGCCTGAACGCCGGGACACCGGTGGTGCAGGGCGGCGCGGATGCCTTCATCGGGATGATCGGCCTTGGGGTGACGCAGCCCGGTGATCTGGCGATGATCACCGGGTCGTCGCATCTCCATCTTGGCGTGGCCGATCACACGGTACATGCGGCGGGCATCTGGGGCACTTATATGGATTGCGTCTATCCCGGGCGGCCCATCATTGAAGGCGGGCAAACCTCCACCGGGTCGGTCATCGCCTGGTTCAAGCGCAATTTCGCCGAACACCTCGATTTCGACTCGCTGAACGCGCAGGCCGCCGCCCTGCCGCCAGGGGCCGAAGGGCTATTGTGCGTCGACCACTTTCAGGGCAACCGCACACCCCACACCGACCCTCTCGCCCGCGGCGCCATCATTGGCCTTTCGCTCAAACACACCCCCGCCCATATCTATCGCGCGTTGATCGAATCGATCTGCTTCGGCACGCGTGCAATTGTCGAAACCTTCGGCACGGCCTTTACCGCGCGCCGCATCGTCGTGGCGGGCGGAGCCACCCGCGCGCCTTTCTGGTTGCAACTGCACGCCGACACGCTGGGTCTGCCGATTGAGCTGACCGAGGAGACCGAGGCCTGCGCCCTTGGATCTGCCATCCTGGCCGCCCATGGCGCGGGGCATTTCCCGACGATAGATGCCGCCTGTGCCGCCATGGTTCGCACCGCGCGGCGGATAGAACCCGTGATGGCCACCCATGCTGCCTACGCCCCGATCTACGCCCGCTACTGCGCCGCCTACCCCGCCCTCAAACCGCTGCGTGAGGCTGAATGACCCTGAACACCGCTGCACTTGGCCGCTACCGCACAATGCGGCGCATCCGGTCCTTTGAGGAACGGGTGGGTGAATTGTTCCTCAAAGGTGAAAGTGCGGGGTCGATGCTGCATCTCTCGATCGGCGAAGAGGCCGTGGTCGGCATGACCGAGGCGATGCAGCCGGGCGACACCTTCACCACTCACCACCGCGGCCATGGCATATTCATCGGCCGCGGCGCAGACCCCGCCCGCATGATGGCCGAGATTGCCGGCAAGGAAGACGGCTATTGCCGGGGCAAGGGCGGGTCGATGCACATCGCCGACCGCGCGTTGGGGCATCTGGGAGCCAATGCGATTGTCGGCGGTGGGATCCCGCATGTGGTGGGGGCCGGGATCAGCTATCGCAACGCAGGGTCTGGCCAGATCTCGGTCGCCTTCTTCGGCGACGGCGCGATGTCGCAAGGAATCCTTTACGAATCGATGAACATGGCCGCTCTCTGGCATCTGCCGGTGATTTTCTGCTGCATCAACAACCAGTATGGCATGGGCACCAGGGTCGACCGCTCCGCCGGCCACCACGACTTTCCGGCCCGCGCCGAAGCGTTTGGCCTCAACGCAGCCCGCGCCGACGGCGTGGATGTCGAGGCCGTGCATGACGCTGCCAGAACGCTGGTGGAGGCCGCGCGGCGGGGTCGCCCGGGTTACCTTGAAATCGACGCATACCGCTTTTACGGCCATGCCCGGATGGACAAATCCCCTTACCGCACGGCGGAGGAGGAGGCCGAAGGCCGCGCCCGCGACCCCCTTCTGGCTGCTCGCAACTGCATGGCCGCAGCAGACCTCGCCTCCGAGGCAGATCTGGACAGCATCGACAGCGATGCCGCAGTTGAAATGGACCTCGCCCTTGCCCACGCCATCGCGGCGCATGCCCCGGCTCTATCCACCATGTTCGAAGATGTTTACGCCCCCGGCACCCCCGCCCCCCGCCCGCAGGCCGAGCGACTGACCGCCATCCTTTCGGAAGGAGCGCGCGCGTGATCGAGACCACCTACCGCGACGCAATTCGTCAGGCACTCCTGGATGCGATGCAGGCCGATCCGTCGGTGATCCTGATCGGCGAAGAGGTCGGGCTTTACGGCGGCGCCTATGGTGTGACCAAGGGTTTGATCGACCGTTTCGGCAAAGAGCGGGTGATTGATGCCCCGATCTCGGAGCCGGCCATCGTCGGGGCCGCCATCGGGGCAGCGATGACCGGCCTGCGCCCGGTGGCCGAGTTGATGTACGTCGATTTCATCGGCATGACGATGGACCAGCTGGCCAATCAGGCTGCCAAAAGTCGCTATATGTTCGGCGGGCAGATCAGCGTGCCGATGGTCCTGCGCACGCAGGGCGGCACCGGACGCTCCGCCGCCGCACAGCATTCCCAAAGCCTTGAAGCCTGGGTTCTGCACACCCCCGGCCTGCGGCTCGTGATGCCCGCCACCGTCAACGACGCCTATCACCTGTTGCGCCAGTCGCTGACCCAACCAGACCCCGTGGTGTTTATCGAGCACAAGGGGCTCTACACAATGAAGGGGGATCTTGACACGGCCACCCCCGATGGTCCCTGGGGCCAGCCAGTCACCCGCAGACAGGGTGGCGATCTGGTCATTCTCAGCTACAGCCGGATGCTGCATGAAAGCCTTGCCGCCGCCGACCAGCTGGCAGTGGCGGGAGTCGAGGCGACTGTCATCGACCTGCGCTGCTTGAACCCCATGGACGAGGCTCCCCTTGTCGCCGCCATCAAGGCCACGGGCCGCGCCATGGTCGTGACCGAGGCAGCTGTGACGGGCTCGGTCGCCTCCGACATCGCAGCCCGCTTGACCGAGATGTGCTTTGACTGGCTCGAAGAGCCGATCTTGCGCCTGGGCGGCGAGGATATCCCGATTCCGGTTTCGCCTGCATTGGAAAAGGGTTCCATCCCGTCCGCCACGCTGATCCACGATGCCGCGCTGTGGCTTGTTGCCCGAAAGGCTCCGTCATGGGCCGCGTGAAGATTCTTCTTCCAAGACTGGGCGAGACCATGGAAGAGGCCAGGGTTGTTGACTGGCTGGTCGCGCCTGGAGCCGCGTTCCGCCGCGGCGATGTGCTGCTCGAGGTCGAAACCGACAAGACCGTGGTTGAAGTGCCCGCCCTGGCCGGCGGACTTCTGGTGGCCCACCTGGTTGGGCCGGGCACAATGGTGGCGCTGGGCCAGCCGATTGCCGAAATCGAGAGCGCCGAGATCGAGGGTGACAAGATCGAGGGTGACAAGATCGAGGACAAGGACACGCCCGAGGGTTCCTTGCCCGCCGCCGCCCCGCAGGCCACCAAAGCACCAGACCCGATGCCCCAAACCCCAGCTTTCAACGTCGATCCAGGCGCCAACACCGACCTCCGCCCGGCGGCAAGCCCCGCTGCCCGCGCCGTCGCGCGGCGGGCGGGTGTCGATCTCGCCACCCTGATCGGCTCTGGCCGGCGCGGACGCATCCAGGCCCATGACGTGCGTGGGACGCTCGGCAACATCGCGGTCCACCGCTCCGGCGTTGGCCTTCCGATCGTGCTTCTGCACGGGCTCTTTGATGATCACACCGGGTGGCGCGACCTGCCGCGGCGGCTTTCGGCCGCGGGGCACGAGGTTCTGGCGATCGATCTGCCCGGCCATGGCACCAGCGCTGTGGCCAAGGATTTCTCCGAAATGGTGGACCGGATCGCTGACGTCCTTCCCCGCGGCCAGATGCGGCTCGTCGGCCACTCTCTGGGTGCCGCCATTGCGGTGCGACTGGCGCAGCAGCTCGGCGCACGGGTGGACCGCGTCGTGCTTTGCGCCCCGGCGGGTCTGGGCGCGCGCCTCAACTCCGACTTCACCGAAGGAATGCTTGAGGCGCAAACCACGGCGGCCCTTGGCCGGGCTCTGGCGCTGCTGGACACGGGGCCGATGTCGTCGGCCGCGCTGACGGCCGAACTTGCCCGCTTGAAGGCCTGTCGCGCGGGCCATGCCGCAATCAGCGATGCGGTTGTGCGCGGCGGCTTTCAACAGATCGATATCACCAGCGATCTCGCATCGCTTGAGTGCGACATCGCGGTAATGTTTGGCACAAGCGACCTTGTTCTGGACTGGCGCGACGTGGCCCATCTGCCGCCTCACGCCGCCATCCACCTGATCCGGGGGGCGGGCCATCTGCCGCATCTCGCTGCGCCCGACCTTGTTTTCGGCCTGGCCACGCGGAGCTTTGCCTCGCAAAGGAGGCGTGCGGACGCGTAAAAACTCCTGCCGCCGCGGCAGGCCAAGACGTCGATCCCCTCTGCCGCAGGTCCGCATACCCGCGCTGAAAACCCATGTTCAGATTGGACGAGTGTCCGTTGAAAAAAATCAAAGATACTTCACCGATGCGCTGGAAATCTACTGGAATGCCTGTGATTTCTGATTACAATCGGTGTCGCAGTATACGCTCTTGAAAGGAGCGACGTCTGTCATGACAAGAACTTTGGGAGGAGTGAATACAATGAAAAGGAAGACCCTTATCCTGCTGGCCGCCTCGGCTTCGCTGTTGGCCATGCCTGCCGTGGCACAGGAGAGCAAGAAAATCGCCACCGTCGTCAAGATTGCCGGCATCCAGTGGTTCAACCGGATGGAGGAGGGCGTCAAGCAATACGCTGCCGACACCGGTTCCGACGCGTTTCAGGTGGGTCCGGCTCAGGCCGATCCGCAGCAGCAGGCAGCGCTGATCGAGGACATGATTGCCCAGGGCGTCGACGCACTGGCTGTCGTGCCGATGTCGCCCGAAGCGCTCGAGCCCGTGCTCAAGCGCGCACAGGATGCAGGCATCGTCGTGATCACCCATGAAGCCGCCAGCCAGCAGAACACCAGCTATGACCTTGAAGCCTTCAAAAACGAAGACTTCGGCGCCAACCTGATGGAACAGATGGCGACCTGCATGGGCGGCGAGGGCGAGTATGCCGTGTTCGTGGGCTCACTGACCAGCCAGACCCACAACCAGTGGGTCGACGGAGCCATCGCCTACCAGAAGGAAAAGTACCCGAAGATGGTGATGGTCGGCGACAAGAGCGAAACCTTCGACGATCAGCAGAAGGCCTATGAAAAAGCACAGGAAGTGCTGCGCGCCTTCCCCAATGTCAAGGGTCTGCAGGGCTCGGCCTCGACCGACGTGGCGGGCATCGGTCTTGCCATCGAAGAGCGCGGCACCGCCGACAAGACCTGCGTTTTCGGCACCTCGCTGCCGTCCATTGCCGGGCAGTATCTGGACACAGGCGCGGTCGATGGCATCGGGTTCTGGGATCCTTCGGTTGCCGGCTACGCAATGAACAAGCTGGCCACAATGGTGATGAACGGCGAGACCGTGACGGACGGCATGGACCTTGGACTGCCCGGCTACAATGCGATCAAGCTGGACGGCAAGGTCATCTACGGACAGGCATGGGTGAACGTGAACAAGGCCAACATGGCCGACTATCCGTTCTGATCGACCTTCTGATCGGCAAACGGGCGGGAGGGGCGACAGCCGCACCTCCCGCACCCCCTCCGACCCGCCTCACCTGATCCGGCATGAAGGCTGACCATGGCCAATGACCTCGTCACGCTCGACGGCGTGACCAAGACCTATTCCGGCATCACCGCGCTTGACGGCGTGGGGTTCAAGATCGCAGCCGGCGAGGCCGTGTGCCTGGCTGGCGAGAACGGTTCGGGGAAATCGACGCTCATCAAGATTCTCGCCGGGGTGGAACAGCCCGACCGTGGCACGATCGCCTTTTCCGGACGGACACAGGGCAGCCTCAATCCCCGCCTTTCCGCCGCTGCGGGCATCAAGGTGATTTTTCAGGATTTCAGCCTGTTCCCCAACCTGACTGTCGCCGAGAACATCGCCTTTTCGGCCGAACTGGGCCGGGGCGCGCGGCTGGTCCGCCCGGACCGGGTGATCGACACTGCCCGTCGCGCGCTGGCGCGGATCGGGGTCGACATCCCCTTGGGCGCCGCTGTTGAAACTCTTTCGGTCGCGCACAAGCAGCTGGTTGCGATTTGTCGGGCTCTGGCCACGGAAGCGCGACTGATCATCATGGACGAACCCACCACCGCGCTGACCGAGCGGGAGGTGCGGGTCTTGCTCGATATCATCCGGCGCCTGAAGGCGGATGGCGTGGCGGTGCTGTTTGTCAGCCACAAACTGGCCGAGGTTCTGGAGGTCTGCGAAAAGGTGATCGTTCTGCGCAATGGCCAGAAGGTGGCCGAGGGTCCGGCTGTGGAGTTCGACGCCGCCTCGCTCACGCGTCACATGACCGGGCGCGACGTGGCGGCCCTGCCGCCCAGGCCGCTGGCTGCCAGCGCGCCAGACTTGATGCGGGTGGAGGGCCTGTCAAAGTCTGGAGCCTTTTCCAACGTCTCTTTCACATTGCGCGCGGGCGAGGTTCTAGGTGTTTCAGGCCTTCTCGGTTCAGGGCGCACGGCACTGGCCAAGGCGCTGTTCGGGCTGGTGGCGCCGGAACGCGGAAAAATAATGCTGGATGGCCGCAATGTTGCCTTGGGCTCCCCCCTGGCAGCGGCCGAGGCAGGCATCGGCTACGTTCCGGAGGACCGGCTGACCGAAGGCCTGTTCCTGACGCAAAGCATCGTGCAGAACATCAGCATCGGCCGGCTTGATGCCCATAGCGCCTGGGGCTTCCTTGATCTTGCGGGCCTGATGAATGAGGCGCGCGACTGGCTCAAACGCCTGTCGGTCAAGGTCCCTAACCCGGACGCCCCGGTACGTTCGCTGTCAGGCGGCAATCAGCAGCGCGTGGTGCTGGCCCGCTGGATGGCGCGCTCGCCCCGCGTTCTGGTGCTGAACGGACCTTCGGTGGGGGTGGATGTGGGGTCCAAGGCTGAAATTCACGCCATCATCGCCAACCTTTCTGCCCAGGGACTGGGAGTTATCGTCATTTCCGACGACCTGCCCGAGGTTCTGACCACCTGCCACCGCGTCCTGGTCATGAAGGCGGGTCAACTGGTGGAAGATGTTCCCACCGACCAGATTACCGAAACCGACCTTGCCCACAGGCTTGCCTCATGACACTCGACTGGACCCGCAATGAAACCCTTGTGGCCTTGGTCATCATCGCGTTTTGCGTGCTGGCGGCCCTGTCCGACCCTGGCTTTCTGTCCATCGCCACGCTGACCGACCTTCTGCGCGGCGGCATCGTGCTCGGCATCTTCGCGGTTGGGGCGCTGCTCGTGCTGGTCTCTGGCGGGATCGACGTCAGCTTCACCGCGATTGCCGCGTTTACCATGTATGTGACGGCGATGGTGCTGAACGCCGCGATGCCCTGGATGCCATGGTGGGCAGCGCTGATGATGGGCATGGCTGTGGGAGCCTGTCTTGGTGCGATCAACGGTGTGCTGATTGCCGTGATGGGGCTACCGACGCTGATCGTGACTTTGGGGACATTGTCGATCTTTCGCGGCTTCATGCTGACCTTCATCGGGCAGAAGCAGATCACCACCTTGCCGCCCGGCATGCGCGAGTTCGGGCGGATGATGGTGATCCGCGGCGAGAATGTGGATGGCTCGTTCTATTCGTTGCACGCGGCCTTTCTGGTGACCGTTCTCACGATAGTGCTGACCTGGGCCATTCTGCATCGCACCCTGCTCGGCCGGCAGATCTTTGCCATCGGCGGCAGCGTCGAAAGCGCGCGGCGGATCGGGATCAACGTGCGGGGGGTGCAATTTTTTGTCTATGTCTATGTCGGCGTGCTGGCCGGACTGGCGGGGATCATCCATTCCAGCATGGCGCGGGTCGCCAACCCGTTCGATCTGGTGGGATTGGAGTTGTCGGTGATTGCCGCCGTGGTTCTTGGGGGCGCACGGCTTGCGGGGGGCCATGGCACGCTGACTGGTGCCGTGCTCGGAGTGGCGTTGATTGTTCTGGTGCGCAACAGCCTGATTGTGCTGGGGATTCCGTCAACCTGGCAATCGGTGGCCATCGGCGTGCTGATCCTGATCGGCACCGGTCTGCCTGCCTGGCAGGCCAAACGTGCCGCCGCGCGTGCAACGTGAGGAAGCCTTGATGTCGCGATCCCCATTGGCCCGCCTGCTGGCCTCCACCGAAGGCCGCCTCGCCGCAATTGCGGTGGTGGTGTTCCTTGCGATGTCGGCCCTGGCACCAGACAAGTTCCTCAGCCTGCAAAACTTCACCTCCATGGCCTTCCAGTTCCCCGAATTTGCCATTCTGGCGCTGGCGATGACGGTGACGATGCTGACCGGCGGGATCGACCTTTCGGTGGTGGGCATCGCCAACCTGTCGGCCATCATCGCAGCCACGATCCTGACACAGGTGACGGGTGGCGGGACGGGCATCGTTCTGATCGCCTATCTGGTGGCAGTGGGCGTGGGCGGGGCGGCGGGGCTGTTCAACGGGGTGCTGGTGGCCAACCTTGGCCTGCCGCCGATCCTGGCGACGCTCGGATCTGGCCTGATCTTCACCGGCATCGCCATCGCGTTGACGGGGGGCAGCGCGGTCATGGGCTTCCCCGCGGCGACCGCCTGGATCGGCAACTCGACCATCCTCGGCATCCCCACGCCGCTGATCCTGTTCGCGGTCCTTGCCCTGATGATCTCGCTTCTGCTCACCCGCACAGGGTTTGGGTTGAAACTCCGGATGTATGGCGCAAACCCGCTCGCCGCGCGCTTTTCCGCCATCAACATCGACGCGATGCTGATCAAGGTCTATGTTCTGTCCGGGTCGCTGGCAGCCTTCGCGGGCATGGTGGTGATGAGCCGCGCCAACTCGGCCAAGGCCGACTACGGATCGAGCTATCTGCTGCTGGCCGTGCTCATCGCAGTCCTTGGTGGGGTCAACCCCTACGGCGGCTACGGCCGCGTCATCGGCGTCGTGCTGGCCGTGCTGACGATGCAGTTTCTGTCCTCGGGCCTCAACATGATCGGCGTGTCCAATTTTGCACGTGAACTGATCTGGGGCAGCCTGCTGATCTTCGTGATGATCGTGAACACCTGGCGCGCCACCGGCCGCCGCACCTGAACCGGGAGAAGCCGATGAAAAAGATCCTCAACAACCCCGTCGATTATGTCGATGAAATGCTGGCGGGCCTGACCGCCGCCCACCCGGAATTCTACCGCCTCGCCGGGGAGACAGGCCGTGTCGTGGCCCGCGCCGCACCCGGCAAGCCTGGCAAGGTCGGCATCGTCACCGGGGGTGGGTCGGGCCACCTGCCGGTGTTCACGGGCTATGTTGGTGCAGGCCTCCTCGACGCCTGCGCCATCGGCGACGTGTTCGCCAGCCCCTCCGCCGAACAGATGGCAGATGCCATTCGCGCCGCCGATCAGGGGGCGGGCGTGATCCGTCTTTATGGCAACTACGGCGGCGACATCATGAATTTCGACATGGCCGGTGAGCTTGTCGAATTCGACGACATCCGCTGCACGACCGTCATCCTTGCCGATGACGTGGCCTCTGCTCCCCCGGCGGAGGCAGCCAAGCGGCGTGGCGTGGCGGGTATGGTCTATGCCTTCAAGATCGCCGGAGCCGCAGCCGAGGCGGGGCACGACCTTGACGAGGTGACCCGTATCGCGCAGAAGGCCGCCGATGCCTGTCGGTCGGTTGGCGCGGCGCTGTCGCCCTGCACTGTCCCGCAGGCTGGAAAACCCACCTTCCAGATCGGCGAGGACGAGATGGAGATGGGTATGGGCATCCACGGTGAGCCCGGCGTCTGGCGCGGCAAACTCCGCGCCGCTGACGCCATCGCGGGCGAGATGATGGACCGCCTGTTGGCAGACATGCCGCTGGCCTCAGGCGACCGCGTGTCGATCATGGTCAACAGCCTGGGCGCCACCCCGCCCGAAGAGCTCTACATCCTCTACCGCATCGTCAAGGCCCGGCTTGACGCCGAAGGTGCTACCACCGTCATGCCGCTTGTGGGCCGCTATGCCACCAGCATGGAGATGACAGGTGTGTCATTCACCCTGTGCAAGCTCGATGCCGAGTTGGAAACCTACCTGACAGCCCCCTGCGACTGTGCTTTCTGGAGCGTGGCATGAGCCTGACAGTCGTTGAATTGCGCTCCGCCATCGCCCGTCTGAGTGAGGCGATGGAGCGGGAGTTCGACGCGCTGAACGCCGCCGACGGGGCGCTCGGCGACGGAGATCTGGGCGTCACCCTGAAGCGCGGGATGCGCGCGATCAGCGAGCTGTCGCCCGGATTGCCTGAAGATCTGGGACAGGCGTTGCTGGCCTGCGCGCAGGCTTTCACCAAGACGTCGGGCTCCTCCTATGGCACGCTGATGGCCACCGGCCTCATGTCGATGGCCAAGGTGCTGCGGGGGCGAACAGAGGTCGAGGCGTCCGAGGTTTCCACCCTGATCGCGGGAGCCCGCGATGCCATGCAGGCCCGAGGCAAGGCCGACCTTGGCGGCAAGACCGTGCTCGACAGCCTTGATGCGATGGCCCGCGCCACCGCTGGCCTCACAGATTCGAAAGCTGTGGCCGAAGCAGCCGCTACCGGCGCCGCGAGAGCCCAGGCCGAGATGAAAGGCCGCATCGCCACCATCGGCCGCGCCCGGATCTTTGGCGAAAAGACCATCGGGATGGATGACCCGGGCATGCTGGCGATGACGGCGATTGCGGCGGCGATTGCCGGAACGTAGATCGAATTTTCGTTACCAAATCGGCGGCGGGTTGCCGTCGTGCATCGCCCGGTCAGCGGCACTGAACCGGTCCACCGCGAATTGCCCCTGATGCCAGTAGGGATAGATCAATGGCGGGCGGCTGACTTCGTTCAGCCGAGACAGATCTTCAGGGGTCAGCCGCAAAGTCACCGCAGCGATGTTATCGCGAAATTGCGCCTCGGTCCGCCCCCCGACCACCAATGACGCCACCGCAGGCCGCGTCAACAGCCAGGCCAGCGCCACCTGTGCGGCAGATACGCCATGCGCCTCCCCCACGTCGACAAGCACATCAACAATATCCCACAGCCGCGCTTCATCCCGGATCGGCGGTTCAGTCCAGCCCGCAAACTGCCGCGTCCCCTCGGGCGCAGGCTGCCCGCGCCGATGCTTGCCGGTCAGCAATCCGCCTGCCAACGGCGACCAGACCAGCACCCCCAGGCCTTGATCGACACTGATCGGCAGCAATTCATATTCTGCCTCCCGCGCCTCCAGCGTATAGTGGATCTGCTGCGTCACGAACCGCACCCGCCGATCGCGTTCCGACGCCATCAGCGACTTCATCACATGCCAGCCCGAGTAGTTCGAGCAGCCGACATAGCGCACCTTGCCGTGCTTCACCAAGATATCCAGCGCCGCCATCTTTTCATCCACCGGGGTCGTGCCGTCCCATTCGTGCATGTAGTAGATGTCGATATGGTCGGTCCGCAGCCGCTTCAGGCTGCGCTCGCATTCGCGGATCAGGTGCCAGCGGCTGGTGCCCTCGTCATTGGGCCCTGGCCCCACCCGCATCCGCGCCTTCGAGGTGATCAGCACCTCGTCGCGCCGCCCTTCCAGCACTTCGCCAAGGATCTCTTCGGCCATCCCGGACGAATACATGTTGGCGCAGTCAAACACGTTCACTCCATGGTCGATGCACAGATCGACGAGCTCGCGCGCCTCGGCCACTCCTTGATTGCCGACACGGCCGAATGGTCCCACTCCACCGAAAGTGAAGGTCCCCATCGCGATGGCTGAAACCTTCAACCCCGAATGTCCGAGTGTCCTGTATTCCATGACGTTTTCCCCCCACCGGGCATGACGCCAGGCACCCTTTCACCAGACTACAGCGGCGTGCCGTGGTCAACCCGGCAGCGCCGAAAGCGGGCACCGTCCTCCATGCCCAAAAACAGGTGCAAGTAAGCGTCGAGCCTCATCACAATCGGGCCATGTCCAAGCCAATCCCGAACCACTTTGGGCGGCAAGCCAAAACCCCGCCGTTTGCCGGTCGGCTGATGCACCATGGGCCGTAAAAGTGCTGCAGCGAGTGCGGCCGGGGATATTTGGCGATCAACTTCGGTTTGGCTACTTTCCGAAGTTTCTGTGCGGTGACACAGGCCGCCGTCACGAGACGCGAGAAAATGGTGCGCCGTTCGCAGAAAAACGCATTCCGGCGTTCCCCTTCGTCGTTTTTCTGACCCGCGTCATCGGGTTGAGAAGGCAAAGCGTTTGTGTCGGTTTGAAGCAGGCGAACGCGGCTCCCGCCTGAGATGTGACATGAACTCAAACCAGGTCCGATATTCGTATCGGCAGCTTGCGCAGCCGCTTGCCGGTCGCGTGGTGCACCGCGTTGGCGATTGCCGCCGCAGTGCCCACGATGCCGAGTTCTCCGATGCCCTTGACGCCCAGCGGATTGACGTAATCGTCCTTCTCGTCGAGCATCTCCACCCGCACCTCGCGCACATCGGCGTTCACCGGGATCAGGTATTCCGCGAGATCGGCGTTTAAAAACCGTGCGCGGGGGAGATCGGTTTCTGTGACCTCGTGCAGCGCCGATCCGATGCCCCAGACCATGCCACCCATCAGTTGGGAATGGGCAGTCTTGCGATTGAGAATCGTGCCTGCAGCAAAGGCACCATGCAGGCGGGGCACGCGGATTTCATGTGTCCAGCGGTGGATGTGCACCTCGGCCATTTCGGCGCCGAAAGCAAACATGGCAAAGTCTGGCGTGACCGGGCCCGCGGTGCCATATCCGCCTTCAAAGGTTGTGCGGATCAGCTTGTCGGTCAGCGCCGGGTGCCGGAATTCGCCGACCACCTCGATCGCGCCCGTCGGTGTGCTGGCGAGCGCCTCGATCAGTGTTTGGCTCTTCCCGTCCGGACCGCGCAGAACGCCGTCGTCCAGTGTGATCTGCGACGGGTCGACGCCTGACAGCGGCCCTTCGGACTGAGCCGCGACCTGCGCTGCGACAGCCCGACCGATCCGCATGCAGCCGTTGTGGACCGCTGATCCTGCCGATGCCGCGGTGCACGATCCGCCCGCCAGCGGGGCGACCGGAAGATCGGCCTCCCCCATCACCACCTCACATGCGGCGACCGGCAGGCCGAGCCGGGCGGCGGCGATCTGCGCGAAGATCGTATAGCTGCCGGTGCCGACATCGTGGGCCGCCAACTCGACCAAGGCACTGCCAGCGGCGTTCATCGTGACCCGCGCATTGGAGGCTAGGATATTGGTGGGATAGGTGGCGGTGGCGCAGCCGTAACCGACCAGCCAGTCGCCATCGGTCATGCCCCCCACCGCAGGGTTCCGGTCGCGCCAGCCGAAGCTGGCCGACACCGCGTCATAGCATTGCATCAGCGATCGAGACGAGAACGGCACATCGTCGACCGGATGACGACGCGTATCGTTGATGCGGCGCATGTCCACCGGATCAATGCCGAGTTTCAGCGCCAGCTCGTCCATCGCCTGTTCGAGCCCAAAAAACGTCTGCATCTCATTGGGCGCCCGCATGAAGCCACCGGAGTTGGTGTCGGACCGCGAGACGCGCTGTTCGGTGTGAATGTTGGGGCAGGCATACATGGCGCGGGTGATATGGGTGCCGGGGTTTGTCACCACATCGAACTGCGAAGTCTGCGAGATCTCGATATGCTCGAAGGCTGTCAGCTTGCCGGCCGCGTCGGCACCAATACGGAACTTCTGGAGCGATTGAGGCCGGAACGTCGCCACCGTGTACATCTGCGGCCGCGTCACGATCAGGCGCACCGGCGCGCCGACCGCCTTGGCCACTGCAATGGTCAGCATGGCGTAGGGGGTGATCCCCGCCTTGGCTCCGAACGCACCGCCGACAAAGGGGCAAATCACACGCACCGATGTCGCGGGCAGGCCATAGGCCGCGACGATCCCTGCGTGCAGCGTGCGCACCGATTGTGACGGCATCCAGACGGTCAGCCGGTCGCCACGCCATTCGGCGGTGGCGGAAAACATCTCCATCGGGTTGTGGTGCTGGAAAGGCGTCGCGTACTCGACGTCAACCGTCTGTGCGGCCTCTGCCAACCCCTTGGCAAGGTCGCCCTTGGTTGTCACCATACCCTTGCCGTCGCCCGCAGCCCCGATGATGAAACTTGCTTCGGGGTCCATGTCGATGGTCGACGGCTTTTCGTCGTAGCTCGCCTTGATCAGATGCGCACCGCGTCGCGCGGCGGCAGCAGTTTCGGCCACGACATAGGCGATGGGTTGGCCGGCGTACCGGATCTCAGTCCCTTCCATCGGCCAGAAGCTGGCTGACCCCGGACCGCCCGAATAGAACCCCTTGACGCTCTTGAAGTCGGGAATTGTCTTGTGCGTGAAGACGGCGATAACGCCCGGTTCGGCCTCGGCGCGCGACGTATCGAGTGCGGTCAGCGTGCCCACGGCAATCGACGATGTGGCCATCGCGCCATGCAGCATACCTGCAGGGATCACGTCGGCGGCGTAGGTGGCGGTTCCGGTCACCTTGCGCGGGGCATCGGTGCGGGTGACGGCTGTATTGATCGTCTGAGCCATCATTGGCCTCCGTTCGCGCGCGATTTCGCGGTCATGAGCGCCCCGGCGACGACATCGGCGCCGAGCTTGATCTTGTATGCAGATCCCTCCAGTGCCTTCGCGCCGGCAAAGGCGATGTGCCCTGCTTGGCGCGCCGTGTCCTCGGTCAGGGGGCCGCCCTTGAGGCTGTCTTCAGCCTCGCGTGCGCGCCACGGCACCGACGCGACACCACCGAGCGCGATCCGCACATCAACCACCGTGTCACCATTCATCTCGACCCCGACCGCGGCCGAGGCAGTGGCGAAGGCATAACTCTCGCGGTCGCGCGCCTTCAGGTAATGGCTGGCCTTCAGCGCAGGGATGACCGGAACGGTGATGCCGGTGACGATCTCGCCGGGTTGGAGGATCGTCTCGATTTCAGGAGTTTCGCCAGGCAGCACATGCAAATCGGCAAACGCGATGGTGCGCTTGCCGCCCGGGCCTTGCGTCATCACTTCGGCATCGAAAGCGATCAATGCCTGCGCCCAATCGCCCGGATACATCGCCACGCAGGCGTCTGATCCGCCGAGAATGGCATGCAGTTTGGTCTCGCCGCCGTCGAGCGCCGCACACCCCGATCCGGGCGCACGCTTGTTGCACTGCGTATAGGCCGTGTCGCGGAAATAGGGGCATCGGGTCCGTTGAAGGATGTTTCCGCCCAGCCGTGCGGCGTGTCGCAATTGCGGGCTGGCCGCTTTCCAAAGCGATTCCGCAAGCACCGGGGCTGCGGCCCTCAGGCCCTTGTCGTCTCCGACCTCGGCCATCCGTGCCAGCGCGCCGAACCGGAGACGACTGCTGCCAATCTCGTAGCCTTCGAGGTCGACCAAGCCGGTGATGTCGACCAGCGCGTCTGGCTCGCGGACGCCGATTTTCATCAGATCCACCAAAGTTGTTCCACCGGCCAGGATATCGGCCCCTTGCGCACTTGCAGCATCGATTGCGTCAGCGAGGCTGGTCGGACGGTGATAGGCGAAATTGCGCATGGCTCAGCCCTCCTTGCTGTCGCGAACGGCTTCTACCGCAGCGACAATGTTGGGGTAGGCACCGCAACGGCACAGGTTGCCGCTCATGTACTCGCGAATTTCAACGGCGTCCGTCGCATGGCCCTCGTCGATGCAGGCGATCGCCGACAGGATCTGACCCGGCGTGCAATAGCCGCACTGAAAGGCGTCATGCTCGGCGAATGCCTGCTGCATCGGGTGCAACTTGCCCGCCGGATCAGCCAGCCCTTCGATTGTGACGACCTCGGACCCATCAACGGCGAGCGCCAGGGTGAGGCAGGAATTGACCCGGCGGCCATCGAGAAGCACGGTGCAGGCACCGCATTGTCCCTGATTGCAGCCGATCTTCGTGCCCGTCAAACCCAGATTGTCGCGCAACGCTTCGACAAGCGTCGTGCGTGGTTCCACGGTGATGGTCCGGCGCTGGCCGTTCACCATCAGGGTGATCTTGGGTCGCTCGCCAACCGCAGCGACCGGCCCACCCTGCTGGGCTGCCGCTTTGCCGGCGCCCAAGCCGAGCGCTGCTCCGATGGCACCGGATGTCCCGAGGAAACTTCGACGCGACAGGCCCGCTTTGGGTGGCACTGAATTCTGGGTCATGGGGCCTCCGCACTGGGAATTGAATACTGGGCATTGAATGAACTTGACGGCGCCCGCCTGGCACGCTCCTGTTTGAACTCCTGCAAACCAAAGGAGTTCCGACCAGTGTGAAAATACGCCCGGCGAGAGCGCTCGGCGGTTGAGCGCAACGTGACGGCAGCGCCAAGCCACCCGCCTCGCGCTTCCGGTCCATCACGGCTCTCTCCATTGTTCCGCACCGCGCTTTGTGGACGGGCCGAACGGAAGGTATCCGTGCCAATTGCGCCCGCGATCAGGTCACCGCAAGGCGGTCATCCATATGCTGGCTCAGGGTGACCATCCTCAAGGCTCTCCGCCCACCTGAACAGACCATTAGTCGGCTAATAACACAGGTATATTTCCGCGCGGAACCATGCGCGATCCTGCGCGTTCGGACATTGAGCCAAATTGCTCAGACCCCTGATTGAGGAGAGATACAAGATGGACCATTCGACACACGCATCGCTGGACGCGACTGAACTGAACGAAGCCAACCTGATTGATGCCGTGATTTACGGGGCCGGAGATGAAAAGATCGGCACCGTTTCCCATGTTCAAGGCGTCGGGGCCGCCACGTCGGTCGTCGTTGATGTCGGCGGCTTTCTGGGCATAGGCGCCAAACCTGTTTCATTGACCATGAGCGACCTGCGCTTCATGCGCGATGAAGACGGCAACGTGCATGCGACAACACCTTGGACAAAGGATCAGGTCAAGGACCTGCCCGAGCACCATCACTGATCCCATTTCGGGGTTTACCTGAAAGACGCACCTGGGGCTGGCGCATCCCACTCGGAGCGCCAGCCCTCGACCTGCTGCGCGCCCCCCGGCCGGGGCTATGGTCGCTGGGGCGGGCAGGCCACAAGGCGGACGCGGGTGCAGAGCGGTCCGACTTGCAACTGATGCCGCGGAACTCGCCTGCGCGCGATCTACGCTTGTACCCGGGGGGGCGATGAAGACGGTAGCTTCTGCCTTCGCATCGGCTGAACCGGACAGGCCCGCATGCTATTTTATCCTGTGCTGCAAGAAGAACCGCAGCATCTCACGCGAGGCATCGGGACCCTTCGGGTCGGTATAGCTGCCGTCAGCCTGGCCGCCCGCCCAGGCATGGCCCGCTCCGTCGATTTCCCAATGTTCCGCCATACTGCGGCCATCGGCACGGACATGCCGGGTCTGGCGATAGCTGCGACCACCGCTGACCGCTCCATCGACGCTTGCGAGTGTCAGACGCGGGTGCGCCTCCAGTGCGCGTTGAAGCAGCGCGCGGCCGTTGCCGGGATGCACGGTGCTGTCCGCCTTGCCGTGGAACACGATTGTCGGAACAGCGACCTGCGTCGGGGTGCCGGGTGCGCCGTTGCGCATGGCCGAGAAGGCCGTGGGAATGTCACGGGCTGCCCCGGCTGGCAAACCGGAATGAACGCCGATGGCGGCAAAGACATCAGGGTAGAGGTTGCCGAGGATGGCCGCCGCCGCCCCACCCGCCGACAGCCCCGCCACATAAACACGCGCACCGTCGGCGGACTGATCGCGCAGGATGTCGCGCACCATACCCACGAGGAGTGCCGGTTCGCCCCGGTTGCGGGCCTGGTCCTCGGGTCGGAACCAGTTCCAGCATTTCTGGGCGTTGGCCCCTGAAGGCTGGCCCGGATAGGCGATCAGGCAGCCGAATGCTTCGGCCAGCCCATTCATCCCGGTGCCTGTTGCGAAGTCTTCGGGCGTCTGGGTGCACCCATGCAGCATCACCACCAGGGGCATCGGCAGATCGGACCGTTTGCCCGGGATATAAAGCCTGTAGGTGCGACTGCCCTGCGGAGCGGTGCAGGTCAGTGACAGAAACTGCGCGCCCGGTGCCAGCGCTGGCGGTGTAGCCGTCAGCGGACCGCGTGCAGGCATGCCGCCGGCCGCGATGGAGCGCAACGTCTCGGCCAGCGAGGTTTTTGCAGCTCTATCCGGTTTGGCCGCACGCTCGGGCGGAGCCGGAGGCGTCGGAGACAGGCGGGTGAACTCGCCATCGACCACTTCTCCGGCCACCATCGGCTCGGATGAATTCGGCCGGACATCGGCAGGATTGAGCAGGCTGCGGATCATTGCTGTCGCCTCCTGCAGCCGGCCTGCGCGGGTCAGTTCGGTGGCCTTGGCCATACCGCGCGTGAAAAAAGTGCTCATGGTAATCATTCCTTGACGGGTCAGGTAATCCGGTCTGAAAGCGCGGCCTTGACCGCGCCATCGGCGTGCAGCGCGCCCAGGACATTCAGGGCGACAATCGTGGTTCGGGCGAGGTCAGGCGACACATCGGGCGCGATGACGGCCAGCCCCAGAACCCGGATATCAAGCGTCTGACCTGCGGCTTGCGCCTCGGCAAGTTCATCGCGTGTGATGGTGCGCACACCAAGATGCACGCTTTTGCGCGTCACCACCTGCCGCACAGTCTCCGCATGACGCTCGATCTGGTTGCGGATTGCGGTGCGGATGAGATCGCTGCGGTTGGAATAGAAGCCTTCGCGCACCAGGAGGTCGATATGACCCAGATCGACGAAGCCGAGGTTTATGGTTATTTTCTCAGACTCGGGGGCTTTTGGAATTGACGCTCGTTTCGGCATTTGACCTCCAATCACCATCCACATGGATGGTATATGGATGGTCTGGACGCGCATTGCCATGCCCTGACGCTGCTTTCAAGAGCGGTTGGAGGCTGGTGCTGCTTTTTCCTTTGAAGCGCTGCCCGCCGGGGTCGGCGCGCCGGCAGTGTCGCTGATCGCGCTCCATGGCGGCACCCGCAGCTGCGGCAAAGTCCGTCTTGCCATTTCAATTGGAGAACCCATTGTCTTTTTCCGGGCCGCAGCAGAAGTAGCGTGTCGGCACGTCCCGCCATTGCGGCGGATCCGGGCACGCGGTTCTGATCGCAGGCCTTGGAACCTGAACCGATCGCTGTTTGCAACCCTCCGGGGCAAGTGTCATGGATTTTGCCGCTGGATAGAGCAGTTGGATCTGGTCGAAATGGAGATTCAGCCGGATGCCGTGGGTCAGGAATACGACCAAGCGGCCCAACTGCCGTGTCGGACACGTGATGGTGTCAGCTTCGATGCCCGGGGTTTTCGTAATCGAAACGGCACCCCGCCTTCCACGCATTGCGGTCATTTCCGTGATTGGGCAGGCCGCCCGCGCTCTTCAGCATCCGCGCCGTATGCATCAGGTTCCAAGACATGATTGTCGCATTGCGTTGAGTAAATTCATTGTCAAATCCCGCTGGACCGACTTCGATGTCGTCCCCGTAGGACGGACCCGGCCCTGCTTCCCCGATCCACCCGCAGTCAGCCTGGGGCGGGATCGTATAGCCGATATGGCCAAGTGCATAAAGAATGGACATCGCGCAATGCTTGACGCCGTCCTCGTTGCCCGTCACGACCGCGCCACCGGTCTTGCCGTAAAAGATGCTCTGCCCTTTATCGTTCAGCAAGCCTGACATGCCGTAGAGCCGCTCGATCAGAACGCGACAGACAGAACTTTCCTCACCCAGCCAGATCGGTGTCCCGATGATCAGGATGTCAGCGGCTTTGACCCGTTCCCATAACGCGGGCCAGTCATCCCTGTCCCACCCATGCTCGGTCATATCCGGATAGACCCCGTAGGCGATCTGGTGGGACACGACATGAACATGCTCGACGGCAACCTTGTTGCGAGACATGATCTCGCCCGCCACAGACAGCAGCAATTTGGTGTGCGACTTGCCCTCGTCCTTCTTCAAAGTGGCGTTGAAAATGATAGCCTTCAGGTCAGAAAAATCAGTTTGATTTTCCTCGCACAACTTTGATTGCGTGTCGTTCAGCGTCATGACATGTCTCCTTGCGACTGCGTTGAAACGTTCGGCTGCAGCGCCGCGCGTCTTTTCAAACGCGCAGAGGTCGCCGTAACCCTTTGAATGAATGCATGTCCGTTACAGCACAAATGAATCCATCGGTGCGCGACATGCATTAGTGGATCGAACTGGACATCTGGTCTCCTTTGTCTGGGTACGTCCGAGACCAGATGTCGAATTTGAAAAATGCACTCGAGTCATCGTCTTGCGCGTGATTTTGCTGGTTCAACATCTGCTTGGGAGCATGCGGCAAAGGGATGCGAATGTTGGAACCGAACCACGAGCTGTGTCGCCTCACCTGTGGTGGCCTTGCGGCGTGCGAGGCGGGGCCACGCTCGGACTGGCCACCAGAGCCCGTTTTGATCGCGCGTAGCTCCGTCAGTTCACTGTTTTCGCTTTTGTCGAGGACTTGGTATCCGGCCCGGCGGGTTTCTTGTCGGGTGCCGACGCGTCTTCGGGCTCGGGCC
>JBBQJA010000052.1:0-26252 GCA_038325465.1 Hyphomicrobiales bacterium
CCCGCAGGCTGGCGAAGGACTGGGAGAAATCCATCCAGAGTTCAACGGCATGGACCCTCATCGCCCATATCCGCATCCTGATGCGGCGTCTGGCAAGGCATTGCCATGTTTGAAAAACTTTTGAATCGGGCTCTGAGCAAATCAATGACTTGAGGCCCCGATGCCAGTGTTTATGGCTACCAATTCCCTTCTTCGACCATCATAAATTTAAACCTGTTTTTACTCAAACAAAAAGCAATTTTTATACTTATTTGATTTGATTTTACATTGAATACTACTATGTATTTTTGCGTGGCCTAAAATCTTCCATGTCATGTTCCTCAAATAACGGGGATTAAAGACATGAAGATAGCCAAATCACTGCTTGGAAGCCTGGCAGCAACTGTCGGCCTTGTCATCTCGGTCTCGGCGCCCGCACAAGCCGCTTCCGCAAATCTGGTCGCCATCGGCAAAACCAATCCGCCGATCGGCCATTTCGAATTCTGCAAGTCCTATGCCGCCGAATGCGGTAGGCTTGGTCCTGACAAGGGGCCGATGCAACTCACGCGGAAGGCCTGGGGCGAGATGCTGTCGGTCAACACGCGCGTCAACAAGGCCATCCGCCCAGATACCGACATCAACATCCATGGCGTGGAAGAGCTTTGGTCATATCCGCGCACCGTCGGGGACTGCGAGGATTATGTGCTGCTCAAGCGCCATATGCTGATGGAGGCCGGCTTTTCTGCGCAGGACCTGTTGATCACCGTTGTGCTTCAACCCAATGGCGAGGGCCATGCGGTGCTGACGGTGAGATCAGATTACGGCGACTACATCCTCGACAATATGCGCGGCGATGTCCGGCTCTGGTCTGAAACCGGCTACACCTTCATCAAGCGGCAATCATCCGAGCACGCTGGCAGCTGGACCAAGCTCGGCACAGGGTCTGCAAGCCTCGTGGGCGCGGTCAAGCCCTGATCCATTCCGCTCCGGCCCGAACCTGGCGCACCAGATGCCCTGGCCGGAGGGGTCAAAGACAGACAAGGCGCGTGACATTCCTGTCGCCCTGTCTGACGCAACGGCGGTCGTCCCATCGTCCAGTTGCGTACTGATGGCCTGGTCGAGCCCCGACTTCCCCGTCCAGACCAGGTCCTGGAGCCGGTCCCGCGTCCCCTGGGATCGGCTCCTTTTTTCGTGATCAGCTTTTTTCTTTGTGGTCGGCTCGGACGAAAATCTGTGCTGGCACTATCGGCGGTGTCTATGGGAGACGTTTGAGATCGCGTGCAAAGCGACGGGCATTTTCCACATAATGAGCAGCCGAGAGCCGCAACATGGCGGCTGACGTCGCATCGAGTTCCCGGGCGACCTTTCCTGGTGAACCCAGAACGAGGGAGTTGTCCGGGATCTGCTTGCCTTCTGTGACGAGCGCACCGGCTCCAATCAGGCAATTGCGCCCGATGATGGCACCGTTGAGCACCGTGGCGCCCATGCCTATGAGGCTGTTGTCGCCAATCGTGCAGCCGTGCAGGATCGCGGAATGGCCGATCGTGCAGCCATCCCCGATGGTGAGCGGGTAGCCCATGTCGGTATGCAGCACGCAATGTTCCTGAATATTGGTCCCGGCACCAACGGTGATGGCTTCATTGTCGCCGCGCAGGATTGCGCCGAACCAGATGCCAACGTCCTCGCCCAGAATGACCTTGCCGACAATTTCGGCGCTTTCGGCAACCCAGTGGAAGCCCGATGGAAGAATGGGAGCGCTGTCCCCGAGACTGTAGAGTGCCATGAACGAACCTTTCGGTGTCTGTCGCCGAGCGGGCCGCCTGCCCGCACCGATTGTGTCTAATGCATGTCGCGCACAAATGGATTCATTTTTGCGATAACGAACATGCATTCATTCAAAGCGGTACAGCGACACCCACGCGTTTGAAAAGACGCGCGGCGCTGTCGTGAGGCCGCAGCCCGCGCTGTTGCTTGTCACCTGCCTCCCTCCCCCCGCTCAGGCGAGAAAGAAGCCGCTTGCGAAGGCGAGTTGCAGCACAATGACGCCCGCCAGGGCTGACCAGCCGGTGACGACCACCACAATGAGACCATAGACACTGACCGAGAGCACGCCCTTCCGCCACCAGGAGAACCCGTTGGCGAGAAGAAGCCTTGGTCCGAGAACGGCTGTGAGCACAAATTCCCCCACCCGGCCGGCCGACCAGCCCGGCCCGTCGAGATGGACTGGAGCGGTCCAGCCTGCCCAACGGGCAAGCTCCACACCGATCCAAGAGGCTGAGAACCCGGTCAGGATGATGAACAGCATGAAAAGGACGTCGATCGTATAAACCATTGCTTAACCATGATCAGCCAGAGTTCGGTGTGCCTGCCGCGCAGCAAGAAGCGTGCCGCGGCGGCATGACCCGAAATGGAACAGATGCGGCGCGGACCTCACCAATGAGCCACACATCTCCCAGCCTCGACCAGGCGCCGCTGATCTCGACCCGGTTCGCCTGGAAAGTCGCCGCGATTGTCGCACTGCTGTTCGCCCTCACGGCCGCCATCAGCGTCGTGGGCCGCATGTTCGGCCAGTCAATTGTTCTTGCCGGGCACAGCACCGACCCCACAGACTACGAAATTGTCATCGGCAACGATGTTTTGATGCTGCCGGCCAATATGATCCGGTTTGAAAACCAACGCGTCTCGGGCATCCACAGATCGGTGGATATTTATCTCACCTGGCCCGGGATGAACGGCTACAGCGAGGCAACACGGGATCTCTTCAATCGAACGGATTCTGCGAACGGCTTGATTTTCGCCTCGATAGCCCAAGGAACCATGTCGCGAGACATGTCGGGCCGTTTCGAGCCGATCTATCGGCGGCTCATAGAGGGAACTCCGGTCGCAGGTCCTGAAGGGCTTGTGTCCTACCGAATGAAACCGGGCATCGGTTACACCAACGAACTTCTCTATGTGGCTGAACGAAGTGGTGAAAATCCATATGTGGTGCGCTGCCTGGTTGAAGCTGCAGACGCTGCCCGTGACTTCGCTACGCGAACCGGATGTCAGCGAGACGTGGCTTTCGGCGAAGATCTGATCGTCACCTATCGGTTTTCGATCGACCTTCTGGCGCAATGGAAGGCGCTTGATGAGGATCTGATGGCACGCCTGCAATCGGCTCTCGTTGATCCGGCTGCGGTGCCTGAGCCCCGCCAATCCATGTCGCGTTCAATCGGGTTCGAATGAACGGAGCGCACACGCATGCGTTCAAAGGGGTACAGCGACATCCCCGCGTCTGAAAAGACGCGCGGCGCTGGAGAGCATGTCGTGGAGGCGGCGATTCTCGCTTTCAAACACGTCAATCAAAGTCAATCACAAGTCAGCGGCAGTGCCGCTCGAGCGTGGTTTTTCCCGAACACCTCAAAAAGATGCGGCTTCATGGGTGATGCGGCCACCGCAGACCGTCAATGCGACGGGGATGGCGCCAAGCGTATCCGGCTCGACGGCTTCGACATCGCTGCCCAAGATCACAAGATCGCCCGCCATGCCAGGCGCAAGTTTCCCCGTCAGGCCGTCTCGATGCGCAGCCCATGCCCCGCCAGCCGTATAGGCGCGGAGCGTGTCGTTCAGCCCCAGCCGCTCATCTTGACAGCCGTCAAAGGGCGACCTCGTCAACCCGGCCTGCAGACCTCGCATCACCGATACATCACTCACCGGCCAATCGCTTGCAAAGGCGACCTTGGCACCCGCCTCGACCAGACTGCGCCACAGATACGCATCGCGCCAGCGGTCGCGTGCGATCTTGTCCATCGTCGGCAGAAGTGGAAAGTCCATGGCGCCAGGAGGATGCGGGGGCTGCAGGCTGGCGGTTATCCCAAGCCTGCCAAGCCGCGGTATGTCATCGCGGTGGATCAACTCGATATGCTCGATCCGGTGCCGACTGTCGCGTCGTCCGTTCGCCATTTGCGCTGCCTCATATCCATCAATCGTGGTGCGTACAGCCCCGTCGCCGATCGCATGGACGGCAATCTGAAGGCCACGGCGGTCGATCTCCGTCGCTATCGCCTTAAACCGCTCGGGCGCAAAAAGCGGTTCAGACCGGTGGCCAGGTTGGTCGGGGTAGTCATTGACCATAAAGGCGGTGCCGCTGTCGATCACGCCGTCCATGAACAATTTGACGAACCCGCATTGCAGCCAATCATCGTTGAATTGCCGTGTCATGGCATCGGCGCGGTCCAGTTCAGACAGATCCATGTGCGGTTTGAAATGAAACGGCACCTTGACCCGCGCCAGCAGATTTCCTTCGGCCTCAATCTCGCGCAGCAAGGAAAGGGTGTAGAGATTGCCGTCCATGTTCACCATCGACGTAATTCCGTGGGCGGCACAATGGTTCAGCCCCATCACGATCTTGGCGCGGTCGATTGCGCGTTCGGCGTCCGAGGGCCATGGCGAGGGCTCCGCTCCGGTGGCGATACCCAGGTTCAGACGCGCCTCGCCCCCCAGTGCTATGACCGGCGCGAAGGCTTCGAACTCGCGCAACTCGCCGCTGGCCAGTCCATCAGGCCCGATCACCACTTCGTGCCCTCGGGGCGTGGCCTTGCCGTGCAAAAGGCCCGCTGCTCTCAATGCGGCGGTGTTGGCCCAGACCGTGTGATGGTCGTGCGCGGTGATGGCAATCGGACGGTCCTGAACCATCGCATCGAGATCATGCCGCGTCATGGGGTGGCCGACCATTCCATATTCACCCCCTTGCGCCATAATGAGAGGGCGG
Source organism: Hyphomicrobiales bacterium (assembly GCA_038325465.1). Lineage (GTDB taxonomy): Bacteria > Pseudomonadota > Alphaproteobacteria > Rhizobiales > Rhizobiaceae > Hoeflea. The sequence goes on from JBBQJA010000052.1 coordinate 4,730, forward strand.
TCCGGATGCTTGGCCGCGAAGCCGCGAAAGGCATCGCGCAGCGCCTCGGGTCCTCGCAACCCATTGAGATGGAGATGCGCCAATTCGGCCCCTCCAAGCACGAGATGCAGATGGCTTTCGAAAAATCCGGGCAGCACCGTGCGGCCACGGGCGTCGATCATCCGTGTGGCTGAGCCTGCCAACGCGTCCACCGTTTGCCTCGAGCCTGTGGCGACGATACGGCCTCCCGAGATGGCCACAGCTTCGGCACGGGGAGTGGCCGGGTCCATGGTAAGGACGCGCCCGTTTGTGATGATGAGGTCGGGCGTTTCGGTTGTGATCTGGGGCATGGCGGTCTCGGGTATGCGGCACGGGAGTTAGGCCGCAAGAAATCAGGGGCCGCAAGAAAACAAGAGCGGCAAGGGAACAAGAGCAGCAAGGGAACAGGGGCGGCAGTTGGGTGCCGCCCCTTCGCGATCACTTCTTGAGTTCAGTCCAGATTGCAGTGTTATACTCGGTCGCCTTGGGCGAACAGGTCGGCAGGAACCGGCCCGCTGCCTTGTGCTCGGCCGGCGTCGCGACTTCGGGCGCGTCCTTCATGTCTTCCGGCATGAAGGCTTCCGTCCCCGCAATTCCATTTGCATAGCGGGCGAAGGCGGACAGCATCGCTGCGTGTTCGGGAACCATGATGTAGTCGAGAAAGATGTAGGCATTTTCGACATTCTTGGCATCCGACAGCAGAGCGACAGAGTCCATGAACAACGGGTAACCCTCTTTGGGATAGCCGTAAGCGACGTCCGGGTTTGCCAGGCGCGCCCGCATCGTGGACCCGTTCCAGTTGACCGACGCAGCCCAATCATTGTTCGACAGCTTTTCGGTCGCGCCGTAATCCATCGAAATCCAGTGAGGCTTGGCCGCCATCAACCCGTCACGCACCTTTTTCAAAATCTCGACGTCCTCGGTGCAGGGTTCACCGCCATAGTACAAAATCGCCAGGTTGACGACATCGGACATCTCGGGGACCACGTTGATCTTGCCCTTCAGCTCGTCCGGCACATCAAGAAAAATGGCTGAGGTGTTGATATCGCCGCTGTAGACGCTGGTATTGACGCCAATGCCGACCGATCCCCACTGCCATGGAATGGTGAGTTTGCGACCCGGGTCCCAAACAACATCCATCCATTCGGGTGCGATGTTGGCGTGATTTTTCAGCTTCGACAAATCAAGTTCGGCGATCAAACCCTTGTCGCGGAAAATCGACACATAAGGCGCAGACGGCACGACGAGATCAAAACCATGCCCGCCCGCCTCAATCTTGGCAAGTGCCGCATCGTTGCTGTCATAGTCGGTGACCGTGACCTTGATTCCGGTGTCGGCCTCGAACTTTGTCAAAAGCTCGGGGCTGGTGTAGTTGCCCCAATTGAACAGGTTCAAAACCCCTTCGGCATGGGCCAGGCTAGTCGTCGCCAGAAGTGTGACGAGCAGTGCGAGCGTTTTTTTCACGGCAGTCTCCCTTTCAGTCAGTTGCTTTTGCGGGTCAGTAAAAAAAAGGCAGTCAACAGCAGAACGGTCAGCGCCAAAAGGACGGTCGATATGGCATTGACCTCGGGCGTCACAGCGCGGCGCAACTGCCCCAGCATATACGTTGGCAGCGTGTCTTGCCCGCCGGATTTGACGAACTCGGTGATAACCACGTCGTCAAGGCTGATGACGAAGGCGAGCATGGCGCCGGCCGCGATGCCGGGACCAAGAAGCGGTAGAGTAACGTAGCGAAACGTCTGCCAGGGTGTCGCGTAAAGATCGGCAGCGGCGGTTTCCAGGCTGAGATCCATTCCCTCCAGCCGGGCGCGGATCGGCAGATAGGCAAAGGGGATACAAAAAGCTGCGTGTGCGGCGATCAGATAGGCCAGACCCTGATACCCGGTGGCCACCTTGATGGATGCGAAAAAGATCAGAAGCGCCACGGCGGTTACGATCTCAGGCACCATGAGCGGCTGATTGATGACGACATAGATGAAGGTCTGGCCTTTGTAGGACGCGCGACGCGTGGTCCCAAGGGCCGCCATCGTGGCCAGTGTCGTGGCAATGCCACTGGCCCATGCGGCCACGACAAGCGAGCGGACTGTTGCATCCTTGACCGCCTGATTGTTCCATGCATCCGCATACCAATGCAGGGATAGCCCCTGCCAGACAGCGATCGAAGGCCCACTATTGAACGAATAGATGACCAATGTGATGATCGGCAGATAGAGACAGAAAAACACGGCAATGGCGATGGCGGCAAATCCGGGCAGGCTCGCCACTGAGAAACGCCGCTCAGCCATGACCATGTCCCGATCCGGCGCGGTTTACGGCGCGCACGTAGAACAAAAGCGCGACCACTACAATCAACAGCAGCGTCATTGACAGCGCCGCACCAAGAGGCCAGTTGCGGCCCTGCCCGAACTGCAATTCGATGAAATTTCCGATCATCATATTCTTGCCGCCGCCCAGGATTCGGGGTGTCACGTAGGCACCAAGCGAGGGGACGAACACCAGGATCGATCCAGCCACGATCCCCGGTTTGACGATTGGCAGGATAACGTGGAGCAAGACCTGCATTCGGCTGGCGTACAGGTCGTAGGCGGCCTCCAGCAGGCGCATGTCGAATCGTTCGATGGCGGCAAACAGCGGCAGAACCATCAGCGGCAGATAAACATACGCCATGCCGACCAGAACCGCGTTGTCATTGTAGAGGAGTTGAACCGGGGCATTGATCACGCCCAGCCACAACAGCAACGTGTTGACCAACCCTTCGGTGCGCAGGATTTCACCAATGGCAAAGGTGCGGATCAGAAGGTTGGTCCAGAATGGAATGGTGACCAGAAACAGCCACGCTGCCCGTTCGGATGCCGGTCTGGTGGCGATGAACCAGGCGGTCGGAAACCCAAGCGCAAAAGTGATGACGGTGGTCATCAACGACAGCGATACGCTGCGCCAGAAGATCGTCAGATGGGCATCCGCCAGCCCCAGCGTGCCATCGAAAATGTCACGCGTGAAAAGGATTCCGATCCAGCCATCGGGGCTGAACTCCCACACAACGTTGCCGTAGTCGCCTTTCTGCAAGAATGAATAGACCAGCACGATCAGCAGTGGTCCGCTGGCTGCAAAACCAAGCATGACAAGCGCCGGCATCGACAACAGCCACCCGTTGCGGGCAGATCGACGACGGTGGCGTTGCTCGGCCTTGCTCATCGCTACGCCTCGATCAAACGGGTTGCACCGGGTTGAAAGGCGATCCCCACCCTGTCACCCGGCGACACCCCCGCTTCTCCGCAAGGGGGAAGCGGCAGGCGCACGGTGAGCGCCTCACCATCGCCAAGGCGCACATGGCAATGCATGTCAGTTCCGAAATAAACCAGGCTATCGACCGTGCCGGTCAAAGCGGCACCCTCCGCTGAAACGATCCGCACCTGCTCGGGGCGAACCGTCAGAACGCTTCCGCTGCCTTCGGCCGTAACGATCTCTCCATTGCCCAGCCTGAAACCACCAGGCGCAGGGGTGACATTCAGAAAGTTGGTTTCACCGATGAAACTGGCAACGAACCGATTGACTGGCGCGGTGTAGATTTCGCGCGGCGCTGCGACCTGTTGCAACCTGCCCGCATTCATCACGGCGATCCGGTCGCTCATGGTCAGGGCTTCTTCCTGATCGTGCGTGACGAAGACAAAAGTGATCCCGGTTTCTTTTTGCAGCCGTTTCAACTCAATCTGCATTTCCTTGCGCAATTTCAGGTCGAGCGCGGAAAGTGGTTCGTCCAGAAGCAGAACTTTGGGTTGCGGCGCCAACGCCCGTGCCAGCGCCACGCGTTGCTGCTGACCCCCCGAAAGCTGCGCTGTCTTCCGCTCCGCCAGGTCCTCCATCTTGACCAGCGCCAGCATCCTGTCAGTGCACTTGGCGATCTCGGCTTTGGCGCGGCCCTGCATCTTGAGGGAAAAGCCGATATTCTCGCGCACAGTAAGATGGGGAAACAAAGCATAGGACTGGAAAACAGTGTTCACCGGGCGCCGGTTCGGCGGCAGATAGGTCACGTCCTGACCGTCAAGCCGGATCGTGCCCGCGGTCGGCATTTCAAAACCAGCCATAAGGCGCAACAGCGTGGTCTTGCCGCAGCCAGAAGGGCCTAACAGGGTAAAAAATTCGCCCTTGCGGATGCTGACTGACACGTCATCGAGCGCCAGAACAGCCGACTTCCCCTGACCAAAGGCCTTTACGATGGACTGTGCTTCTATCGCGTTCTCTTCGACCAATCTCAATCGCCCCGTTTTCATCATCTTGCGCGGGCTTTTCGACCACTTGCAAGAAAAACCTGCGCTCTTAGTGCATTTTTGGACGTCTCGCCCGCCATGGCGCGGCACCCTCGATTTCCGCACAGAGTGAAATCAGATCTTCATCGGCACCAAAGCGCGCCGCCAGATGAACCCCGATGGGCAGGCCGTCCGACGACATGCCGAGCGGCAAAGACGCAGCAGGCTGGCCACTTGCATTGAACACCGCACAAAACGGCGAATAGGCAAATATACCCTCAGGACCAAGTCGATAGGCCAAATAATCGTCAGTCTTATGGGAAAACCGACCGACCCGCGCCGGTGGCTCGGCCAGCGTCGCCGACAGGATGATATCGTATCCCACTCCATCTTCAGGGTCGAACACCGCCGCCATGTCCCGGCCAAATGCATGCACACGGCCAACTGCTTCAAGATAATCAGACCCCGACAGCGTTTGGGCGTGCCGCATGGCGCTGCGGCTCAGCGGTTCGATGTCGTCATCGTGCAAGGCCCGCCCTTTGGCCTCAAGCGTTTTTTTGATCCCAAGCGCCGTTCCGCAAGCCACAATATCGGTCCAGGCGTGCATCATGGCGCGCACATCTGCATGGGGCCGCCCGGGCACGATGTGGTGTCCAAGACCTTCCAGCAGCCTTGCCGCGTCCTCAACCGCACGGGCGCAATCGGGATGGATCGCATCGCCCGTAAAACTGGTGTCGCACAGCATGACGCGCATCCTGCGCGGCGGACGGCTGATCGCCTGCATGTAGCCCGCAGTCAGCGGCGGCGCAAAATAGGGCGCGCCAGCATCCGCGCCGTGACAGGCGTCCAGCATGGCCGCAGTATCGCGCACCGACCAGGTCAGGAACCCGTCAATCGCCATCCCGGCCCAACCCTCACCCGCATAGGGCCCGTCGGGGAGCCGTGCGCGGGTCGGCTTCAGACCAAACAGCCCGCAGCACGCGGCTGGAATACGCACCGACCCGCCGCCATCTGAGCCATGGGCGAAGGGCACGATCCCCGCCGCCACCGCTGCCCCTGCCCCGCCCGATGACCCACCCGGCGTGTAATCGAGATTCCACGGGTTGCGCGTCGGTGCGCCGTAAACCGCCGATTCCGTGGCGGCCCCGATTCCGCCCTCCGGGCTGGTGGTGCGCCCGAATGTCACCACCCCGGTCGCCCTTATGCGGTCGAAAATGGCCGAATTCCGGGTGTAGGTGGTATTCGCCAACAGACGCGATCCGTTGTGCGAGGGAAAATCCACAGCCTCGCATCCCAGATCCTTCAGCAAAAACGGAAGGCCCGTGAACGGCCCCTTTGGCAAGCCGATGACGATTGATTGCCGGGCGACAGCTTCGCGTGTCAAAACCACGGCATTGAGATGAGGGTTCAAACGAGCAACCGCGGCCAGCGCGTGGTCGAGAAGTTCAGTTGCCGAAACTTCCCTAGTGGAAACCCGATTGGCAAGATCGGTTGCGTCGTGGCAATCAAACGTGGTCAGCATGGGTGGTCTCAATTGCAGTGCTGCCCAACAGTAGTGCCAAATCATGCGTCGCATCAAGAGGCTGTCAGCCCGCCCGCCGTCCCTCGTCCGCAACGTGGCTCCTTGGGACACAACTCTTGATCAGTCGAACGGCCAAGGTCCTTGGAAGTGTCCGATGGGAAGGATATCGGACACCAATCCGGGCGGTGGTTGGTCAATCCAGGCATGAAGCATCACCGCCCCCGGTTCAAGGGTCAGCGAATGGACTGCATCGCCGCGCTTATCGCGGTTGACGGCATGGGCGGTTGACGGGCCGATCTGGCAGATGACCTTGCCGACCTGCGCTGCTGGTTGAGCGGTGCAACCCCCTCCCGGCGGTTCCATTCTCGTCCAATCAGCGAGAAAAGCCATAAGACAAGCAATTCCAGCGATTCTGACACCGCCGGAATAGCTCTAATGCATGTCGCGCACAAATGGATTCATTTGTGCGATAACGTATATGCATTAGCAGTCGAAAATGGGAGCGGTGCCGGATGATACCACCGGAAGAGCACGCGGAACCGCACAAGGAGGCGGAGCCTCAAGGGCCGTCTCGGTATGATGTCATTTCAGCCGCCTATGAAGCTGCGATCTCGCCTGAAAACTACAACAATCTGGTTGAAAGCTGGGGTGCCTTCCTGGTTGATCTGGTCCAGAATACGGAAGTTCATGTGGACAGTCAGCCATCGACCGATCCACGCCTGGACGATCCCGAAATCGCTCGGCATTTTCACCGTGCCGCCCAGATCCTTCGGCAGACCGCCATCAACGCCCATCCCGAGCGGGCCGACGACATCGTCAACGCCAATGAACATGCCGCATTGGCCCTGTCCGTCGCAGGTCGCGTGACAGCCGCCAACTCCGTCGCAAGGCACCTGTTTGGCGCAGTCGATCACCTTGCTGATCTGGTTTCCCATTTCCAGGCCGACGACGGTCGCCGGATCCGCGACATGCTGGCACAGACCGGCCGCGTCGGCATGGCTGCGCCGCCAACAGTGGCGCTCTACGGCGGCACGGGGGAAGATGCTGCCCATTTTGTGCTCTCGCCCGTGCTGCTGCGCGGCGACGATGTGCCGATCGTGATCATGCGGGCGCTCTTGCCACAGTGGAGCCAGGATCTCGACGGCATTCTCGCTCATGTCTTTGCGCTCACGCCGCGCGAGCGGGAACTCGTGCGCAACATGTGCGCTAACGCCAGCATCAATGAAATTGCGGCGCGGGAAAAGCGTTCACCGCTGACGCTGCGGACACAGCTCAAAGCCATCTTCGGCAAGACCGGGGTCACATCGCAGGTGGCGCTTGTCCGCCTGGTGGCCGGGTTGAGCGCCCTGTCGCCGACCGTAGCCAGCGGCGGCGTCGAAGTCGACACCGGCGGACAGGTCTCGATATCCTTGCCGGACGGTCGTCTCGTCTATGTTCACACCCATGGTCCTGCGGATGGCCGACCGGTCGTATTCGTGCACGGGATGCTCGACGGAATCGGCATCTCGCGCCAGACCTCCGACGCCCTGTTCGCCCGCAACATCCGTCTGATCGCGCCTGTCCGTGCGTGTTTCGGCCGATCCGATCCGGTGCCCGACAGGCGAACGGCACCCGAGCGTTTCGCCAAGGATCTTGATCACGTGCTCACGGCGATGGGCGTTGATCAGACCGTCATCGTCGGCCATATGGCAGGCTCGCTTTACGCCTTTGCCGCCGCATCCATCCTCCCGCAACGGATCACCGGTGTGGTGTCGATCTCCGGCGGCATTCCCATCCGCTCACGGCAGCAGTTTCAAATCATGAGCACACGCCAGAAGGTAATGGCGATTACGGCGCGTTACATGCCGCATCTTCTGCCGTTGTTGCTCAATGCCGGCATTGCCCAGATTCGATCCGGTGGCGAGCGGCGGTTCATGGAGGCGCTCTACAAGGATGCACCCCAAGACATGGCTGTCGCCTCACGGTCGGACGTGTTTCCGATTCTGCGCGACGGCTATCAGTTCACGGTGGCGCAAGGATCGGCCGCATTCGAGACGGACGCGGCCCATGTTACGCGCGACTGGACGGGTTACGTCAGGGCCACGAGCCAGCCGGTGCTTTTGGTCCACGGCGCCCATGATCCCGTTGTCCGCATCGCGACCGTGCGCCTCTTCGCCAGCGAATTCGCCAATATCGGTCTGCGGGAACTCGATGAATGCGGTCAGCTGGTGCTCTATGACCGGCCGCATGTCGTGCTTGACGCCTTAGAGGACATCCTGCGCCAGGCTGGTGCGAGCCAGAACCAGTTGGGCAGGTAGACAAAGTCGCCGTCCAGAAGCATGGCCGGCGTGACCCCTTCCAGCCAGAGCTCATGCCCTGCATTGCCCCGATACCGGATGAGCGTATCGCCGCCCACCTCGGAGATATCGAGCAGGCCGAGATCATCGATGTTTTACGCCTGAATGACGATGATATCGAGCCCGACCTGAAAATCGGTGATGCGGTCAACGCCGACAGACAGGCCGAAGACGAAGCGGTCGCCCGTGGTTCCGCCGGTGAGCCGGTCTTGTCCACCGACCCGGCAAAGCCCGCCGCCGGAGAGCAGGTGATCCGCCCCCGCCATGAGAAGGCAGGCTGGCCCGGCGTGGCGGCATTGGCGCTTTAGGGGTTCGGCAGGGTGTTGCCGGGCGGGACATCCATCAGCAGGAACGGATAGAAGATCACGCGCAAACCTCGTGCCTTCATCTCCTGGATCGCCTGCACCACCGCGCGAGCCGCAGGCGTGCCTCCGTAGACCGGGCGGTCCACAGCGTCGCGGCTGTCCGGATGGGCGCTGGCCCGGCTGACCCCGTTCACCGACCAGTCGGCAGGCGTGGTGGCTTTGGCTGCCACTTCGACGCCGGGCTTCACCTTGCAGAACTCCGCGCGCAGATCGTCTCCGAACCAGGCCACCGCGAGCCGTGGGGCCGACGCGCCAGTTCCATGGCAGACCGAGATCGGCCTCGGCGATGGGCAGCGGGGCCAGCGCAGAATCCAGCACCACCACCCGTGCCCCTGCAGGGGTGGGATTGCCCATCGCGCCTTCCGTTCCGCGCTGGCCACGCAAGAGTCGGGTCAGGCGGTAGCGGCCGGGGGCGATCAGTTTTTTTAGTCGCGCTTACCTTCGTTCAAAAATAATTTTTTCGATAGCAAGGGCAAGGCTCATGCATGCAACGGTAGGCAATTCTGCTATGCAGGAAATAGATAGTCCGCTAGTGGTGCGATCCTGACAGATAGTTCCCATGTGTCAGGACAAATCGCCCCACCAGATCAATAGCTTGCGGGCTGACTTTTCGAAACAGATGGGAACCACCTGTTTCGGTCAGATCACTAGCTTTCAAGCTGACACTTCACCGCAAGGCAGCCTCATGACCAACAGCATGAACGATATCCTTTCGGGGCTGGCCGACCGCATGCCGCGCTCTGTGCGCGAATACGAGGTGTTGCGGGTGTCTGGCAGAATTCTCGGCGATGAGTCTGCCGCCGTCGCGAACACCGCAATCAAAGAAGTCCTGCGATGGGCGCAAAGGCGCTGCGGTGGCCAGCTGCCGCCCGAGGCGTGGCAGCACCAGTCTTTTGACTACCTCTCCGGCGGCCGCAACAGCAGCTCCGTTCGCCTTCTGTCCGACGCATCGGATATCTGGGCCATTCGTGCTGATGATCCGGACAAATCCGTTGCCGAACGCGTCTGGACAACCGAGGTCGTCGTCGGACTGCAACCCGGCCAATCGCCAAGGTTCAGCGCGCGCCTTCTGGTCAGCACACCCGAGCCCGATCTGCAGATCGAACCGCACACGCCAGGCTTCATCCAGCAGGTTGTCGAGAAGTGCAGGCTGATCAGCGGCCAGCAACTGCTTTCCGTGGCACCCACGGTCTACGAAACCGAGTCCGACGCCGAAGACCTGATCGACCGCCTGATCGATCCTGCGAGACAACTGCCCTATTTCGTGGTGACCCTCGCTGAGAACGGCCATTCCGCACATCCGACGCTCGACACCGCGGCTCTTAGCCGGGCGATGCTTGGCATCGGGCACGTGGCGCTGCTCCATCCTTCGGCAACCTGGCGGCTGACCGACCGGTTCGGCAAGTTCAAATCGGTTTTCGGCGGCGCGGTGCGTGTCTATCTGCCCGGCTTTTCCGATGACGCCGACCCCTACATCCACCGGCTCGTGCTCGCCAATCAATTGGACACGGTCGAGGGCGCCGCCCGAGTAACTCGCTGGATGCGTCAGCTGGCAGCGCAGGAAAGCATTTTGCGGACGAAGCTCGGCCGCGATGTGCTGCCCTTCGCGGCGATCCGCAACGCAAATCTGCAACTGCGCCAGCAGAACCTCCTGAACGAGGACGCCAGTGCCAGTGACCAGCTCAATGCCGCAAATGACCGGATTGAAGCACTTGAAAGGCAAGTTTCTTCGCTGAGCTCCGAACAGGACTACTACATCGCGGAATACGAGAAGGAGCGGGCGCGCTCTGAACTCTCGGAATCCCAGGCACAGAAATCCGCCTACCGCATTCAGCACCTGACTGGCCAACTCAGGGCGAAGGGCGATGATCCTGATCAGGGCATTGTCTTTCCCGAAAGCTGGCAGGAACTGCCCGCATGGTGTGATGAACAATTGGCAGGTCGACTGGTTCTGACACCGAGCGCGCATCGTGGTGCACGGAATCCGGTATTCACAGATGTCGAGACAGCAGCGAACTGCTTGCTGTGGCTGGCGTCCGATTGTCGAGACCAACGCATAAATGGCGGGGGCGGATCGATCAACAACATGAAGGTCTTGGATGTTTTCCAGAACGCCTCGTGTGGCTCGGACACTTTCGAGTTCGACTGGAATGGCCGTAGGTTCTCAGCTGACTGGCATATCAAGAACGGCGGCAACACGCGCGATCCTTCGCGATGCCTGCGCATCTACTACTGCTTTGACCAGCAGTCACAGCAGATCATCGTCGCCGACTTGCCCGCACATCGGCGAACGGGTGCGACATGAGCAGTGCGAACCCATTTGATGCTGCCATAGCCAATGAGCAAATTGCAGACCGTACCCGAAGCGGATGGTGGTCAGCCCTGGCATCTCGGTGCCGATCAGGAAAGCATCTACCCCGCCCGCCCCAGCAAAAAGACGGGCGTAGTGCAGCACCATGCGACGCAGGCCCCAATCGCTGGGCGAGCCGGTGAAGCTGACCGTCTCACCGGTCACGCTGAAACTGCCGGGCGTTGCCGCACCGAACAGTGCGGAAACCTGCGTTGCCGTCGTGCCAGTCTTGTCCGCCGACCCGGCAAAGCCCGCCGCCGGAGAGCAGGTGATCCGCCCCCGCCATGGGAAGGCAGGCTGGCCCGGCGTGGCGGCATTGGCGCTTTAGGGGTTCGGCAGGGTGTCGCCGGGCGGGACATCCATCAGCAGGAACGGATAGAAGGTCACGCGCAGACCTCGTGCCTTCATCTCCTGGATCGCCTGCACCACCGCGCGAGCCGCAGGGCGTGCCTCCGTAGACCGGGCGGTCCACAGCGTCGCGGCTGTCCGGTCATGATCAGGATACCTTGGAGAGGGGTTCCGAACTCTGCCTCAACCGGGCCAGAGAGCCGTACCCGGATGGAATTGCGACCAGGCGAACCAGAACGCCTGATGGCTGCCAAGGTCGGACCCAGCCGCATCGACGGCCCTGATGCCGCCCGCCTCGAGCACGAGGCGGACAGTCTGGAACACGATCGGCTCGCCTTTGTTCAGGGCGATCATCGCCGCGCTGCGCTGGAACGCTACCGGCGCTCCCGAGGCTGCCACGACACCGATGATGTCCTCATGCACCGGCAGGCGCGGGTCGACATCGCCCACCGGAAAAATCGGTCCGTCTGCATCGCGGCCGTTGCGGAAATCGAAGTCGCGGCCAAGCGCCAGAGCTTCGATCAGAACCGTTGTGTCGGGGTGAGTGGTGCGCCAGGTTCCCCAGTCGGTGGTGATGACGCTCGCTTGTTCCAGCTGCAGTTTACGCTCGCCCAGCGGCCCCGTCACGGCACGGCCGAGGAAGGTATCAAAGACCGAAAAGGTCCTGACATCGTACATGACCTTGTTTGACCGGATCAGAAGCCCCGAGGTTCGCAGGATTGGCCGCCTGATGCCGGCAGGCAGCTGGTCGGTAAAATAAGCCTGTGCAGCGCCGCACAACGTGCAATAGGGAATCCCGAGGGCCCGCCCCCCCAAGGTGTCATTGACCATTTCGCGCACTTCCATGATGCGCCGCGGATAGGCCCGGTATTCCCCATTTACCTCGATCCCGAACACGACGTCATCGTCATCGAGCCAAGTCGCCTCTGCGGCGCTGCTGACCTCGGGGTTGTCGGCGGCTGGAATGCAATTGCAGGGCTCATCCGTGCGGCCAAAGGCCCGGTCATCGATCAAGACACCGCCCCAGGAGACCTGCCGCCAGTCGATGTCGCCCTCGACGAAAATCCGGTCCCAGCCGGGCACCGCAGTGGTGAAGATCGCGCGTTTGACCGGCAGGTAATTCGGAGGTGCCGGGATGTCCCATGCGATCAATTGGTTGGTGATGACCTCCCACTGGTTCTGGGCGGGCGGTTCGATTTCCAACAGGTCCGCGGCCGCTTTGGCCAGGGTCGCGTTAAGGCCGCCACTGCTCGCAAAGCGCATCATGTCGCTGATGAGCCAGGCAATCCGGGGGTCATTGGACGCAACGATCTCGGCGAGGGCGGCCTCTTGGTCGCCCCCCCACCTCGATTGCGAGAAACTGACGACGAAGGCTGTCTGAATGGCCGCCCGCAGCGCGGTAGAATGCGCGCCGTCCGGAACTGCGGGTGGTGCGCCGAATTCCTTGATGACGTGTTCAGGCAGCGCGCCGGTGGTCTGGGCGCTGAGGTCACCGGACCAGAACAGAGACAGCGCGACAAGCGGCGCCAACAACCAGACCCGTGATGTATTACGCGATGCCGATACCATGAGAGGCCCTTCCACTTGCCGCTTTCACACCGAGACGAATGCGGCGCTACGCTCCGGATGCGTCAGACGCAGCGCTCTGGACCATTGCCACGAACGTCACTCCCGAAGTGGCGCACGTCTCGATACCGCTTCACTGTCCTCCCAAACCGATAGCAACGCCAATCACGATTGAATCAAGTCTGGGTGAACGCAGGTGGGCGATGTCGTTGGGTGAAACGGGATTACATTTCATTGGAATCGATCCCCCAGCACCCTGCGAGGAAATCGGGACTGCCAATCTCCGGGCGCGTCCTTGGCCTGTGTCACGAACAGTTTCAGGGCGGGTGACGGTCACATCATGAAAGACCTGATGCGCAGACATGACGCAGCGCGCCACAATCGCAGCACCCCTCGATCAGTCTTTTCATGGTGCAACTCTACGGCGCAGGGCCGCCGCCACGTCGGCATCCAGAGGCTTGGGCGGCGCGAGACGTTGGATCCCCTGTCTGTACATCTCGCCGAGAGCCTTTTCATCACGCTCGAACTTGCTGAACGATACGCATCGACCCTGTTCGAGCCACCCGGCAGCATGGAGGATGAAGTCAGCACCGGCAGCCACCGCTGCCAGCGTTGCACGGGCACCCTCGTACCCGGCCTGCGCGTCATCGATGTTGGCTGATGTCACTCCACCGTCGCCACGCGCGGGGATACCGAGCCGTCTTGCGAGTTGTACCGAATAGATCTGCACGAGACCCGACACCGGATCGCCGAAAACGGGCACCATGGTCCGCATGGAAAACGGGATCGCGAAAAGACCGAAGACGACTGGAGTTCCCCGGCACCAGAGCTGCGACAAAGCCAATCCTGCCAGCGCCTCGGCGTAGCCCTGGATCAAGGCCCCGGCGACCGTCACCGGCGCTGTCGCCCCCATCATCATGTAGGATGTCACCATCAGTCCCTGTCGGCGCCGGGCGATAGCCTTGAGGCATTTCAGCGGGCTTGCTTTGTAGGTCAGGGGCGGCGTCGCATTGATCAGGTGCAGCAGGTCGCATTCGCCCTCGCTCTGCTCTCGATTGATCGCAAGGCTTGCCATGTCGATGACGATTTCGGCCGCCTCGGGTGACGCAACAGAGCCCATGAAGGGCTTGTCAGAGCACTCCAGATGGGCGAGGGCCATTTGCATCGGCCTCACCGGTTCGGGCACGTCGTTGAGCACACAGATCATGTGTCCGGTGTTCGACAAGGCAGGAGATCGGTGCGCAAGAGCAACCAGCTCCCGGTACTCCCGCAGTGCTCCAATACTGCGGCGGCCGTCAGCGTACTGAAGGTTCGGTGCCCCATATATCGGAGCGAAGACCTGCGGAGCACTCTCGCCGATGATCGTGTCATGAACCGGGTTCCTGGCGCGAAGCCTGAAAGACTTCGGCGCAGATGCACGGATCACAGCGCGCAGCCACGCACCATCGAGGAAGACCCGATCCTCATTGACCGACATTCCGTGCGACCGCCACATGTCCAGAGTTTCAGGATCGCCTTCAAAACGAAGACCGACTTCCTCCAGAACCCGATCGGCACCGCGCTCGATCTGATCCAACTGAGCCTCGTCAACTGGCGAGATATGCCCGGGTCGGGGTTGCTCTCGGGTGAGGCGTTGCGCTGTTCCTTTATCCATCGCGGGAAAAAGCCCATACGATCAAAGCATCGTAGTATGGATCGCCGGCGATGCTGACGGTCTGGCATGAGAGGGTTGCGAGGCCCGTTCGTTGAGCGCACCTCGTAGCCAGTTCGCATCCGAGGTAGCGGTTGTCGTGCTCTTCCTTCTCGATAAAGGCTGCGCTGCGAATCCAGTCGGCACCAACTAGCCTGCCGCCTGGCTCAAGCCATGCCGCCGCCGCCGAGAAGGCTTCTTCGTATCTTTCAGCGTCCGCTGCCAGGCCGAAACAGCCGATGGCTGTAATCAGGTCAAAACCCGAATTTTCCCCGGGAAGAGTCCATGGTTTGAGGCAATCCATGACGTGGAAGTCCCATTTCAGAGATCGGATCGCGTTGAAGTCGCTTTCCGTCTTTCCTGAGATTTCCAGCCCATCCTTGTAGCACTGCGGCAACTCCGATCTATCCTTGAACAGGGACAGGACGTGCAGTGCCTCCGGCACCAGATCGCAGGCCGCAACAGCTTGCGGAGAGTTGACACCTGTCGCCCAGAACAATGTTGTCACACCAGCTCCCAGGTCGATCCAGCTTCTGGGCGTTCCGCCCTGTTGCTTCAGGGTCTGCAAGATCTCATCCACCCCCTGCCCGGGGATGAGGCATTCGTTGAAGTAGCGTCGCCGATAGTCCTCGAAATAGGCGATGTGGTCTGCGCTGAACGACGCCGTGGAGATATCGCTCAGGCGACGATACGAGCGGTCAAGGCTGCTGTCTTGCTCTTTCAACCACCCGCCGATTGCCTCAACCTGACCCTCAGACATTGGCGTAGGTCGCTTCGCCACGCGCGCGCCGTTCGCTCGGCATCAAGGCACTCAGCACTGCCGAGGCGGCCGCTGCGCCCAGCATGACCATGTAGATGGGCTCAAACGATCCCGTTGATTCCTTCAGAGCGCCACCGAGAATGTTACCGACGATCCCTCCCAGGCCGAGAGCAATATTCCCGAAAGCGAAGACCAGAGCCGCGCTGCCCTGTCCGTAGACATGGCTGATATAGGCCGGGACCAACCCGAAGATGGCATAGAACGAAATGCCGAACGTCGCCGCAGCGACATAGAGCAACTTATAACTGGCCCCTCCCGTCGCGTCGAGGAGAAGGGCGCAGGAACCGGCGAGTACCGCATAGGTGAGTATCATCGCGATCCGCACCGTGATCCGATCAGCCAGCCAGCCAATGGCAAAGCCGCTCACCATCCCGACAACGCCGATGATGCGCCACGTGTAGGCGGCGGTTTCGGCGGAATACCCCGCCTCGTTGCGGAGGAATGCGGAAAGATAGGTCAGGTAGGGCATACACGACAGCCCGTTCAGGAACATCATGAACAGGATCGCAGCGGTCAGTCCTTTCGACAGCGACTTCAAACGCGATGCTACAGGCACCCGTTCCGTCACGGCAGCCTTGGCCGTCTCCCCCTTCGCGCCCCGGAAACGCATGATTGCGACCAGCGCCAGCACACCCACCATGACGCCTGTTGCGAGCCAGAGGGATCGCCATCCATGTTGCGGCATGAGGTTGGTCAGGAGGAAGCTGTTGATGAATACCCCATAGCTGGTCCCCGACGACATGAGACCAAGCGCCTTTCCCTGATGTTCTTTCGAGATGTGGTCTCTTGCGACCTCGACCATCGGAACCCAGATCGCCGCGGCGCAACCACCGAGGACCGTCAGGCAGACCGCCATCGCGACGATGTTGGACGCGACGGCCAACCCGAGAAGACTTATCGCACAAAGCGAGATCGCCCCGAGGATCATCGGCATCGCGCCGAACCGTACCGTGAGAAAGCCAGCGAGCAGGGCGCAGATCATGAAGCCCGCCTGAACGAAGCCGGAGATGGTCCCCATCGTTCCGTAGGAAAAAGGAATGTCGAGGCGAATAGCCTCCACCATCGCCGGGAACAGATACATCCCGAACCCGTATGTTGAAGCGATGAAGGCGGTGAAAACCAGGGTGGTCTCAACACCTTTGCGGCTGCCTGATGACATTCTGTTTCCTGTTAAGAGAGCGCGTTGGACTTCCGGTAAATTGCCAGGAGGCGCGGCGACGCGCCTGAAAATGGCGAGCCGTCATAGTCGCCATAGACAGATTCCAGCGACATCCCATCGGGAGTGGCCGGGCCAAACCAGTTGGAGTCGTAGCGAAAGAGGCGCATTTCCGAGCGCCAGGCCTCCTGCCCCCCAAGCTTGTCTTCGATTTCATAGGCGAGCCGCACCAGGACTGATCTGGCCTCTTGGCGCTGTGCCGATTGACGGATCAACCTGAGGCCGTCAGGCAGGTCCCGGGTCCAGTCCACGCGCCAGGTATCATCATCACGATCCGGGTCGAAATAGTCGGGATCACCTGCCGCATGCTCTGCTCTTGCGCGGAATGTCGCAACATCGATGAACAGCAAGCCGCCGTCGACAACATGCGCGGCAACTGCGGCAATGGCCTGTGCTCCCTCCGATGGAGGCAGAAGCTGGATCGCTTCACGAGGAATGAGCGCAAGGTCGACGCTCCTGCCGAGATCGAGGGTTCGCATGTCTCGCACTTCCATGTGGACTTGGACAGAACCATTCGCCTCTCTTGCCGCAAGGGCAGCTTTTGCGACCATCGCAGGCTCCAGGTCCACCAAAGTAAGCTCCGCCGCCCTTCGCGCGAGCCTTCCCGACAGGCGCCCGGCCCCGCAAGGCACTTCGAGCACCCTGAGCCCACCGGCGTCGAGGAGCTTGTCGACAAACGCAAAGTCCCGTTCCTCGACGTACTCGACCTCATAGATCTTGGCGCGTTCGCTATACGGCATCCGCCAGACCACCTTCCTTCATGGCGATATGGCGCAGCACTTCCGGATGGACGACGTTACCCCCGGAAACGACACAGCCGTTCTTCGATGTCGTGTCCTGGTGGCCATCGCAGGCCGCGCGAGCCAGCCCGAGAAGATACCGCCATACATTGGCGCTGGTGGCTCTCGCAGCGGTCAGCGGGACCGATGCTGGCATCGCATCGATCTTGCAGTGCAGGACACCATGACGCTCATAGAACGGCTCGTCATAGGTGGTCAGGTGGGTGAAGCTCGGCATGTACCCCCTGCCATATCCGCAGGTGACATCGACGATGATCGAACCGGGCTTCATCCTGGCAACCAGGTCGTCACTCAGCATCACCGGAGTGTCGTAGGTCGAGATCAGAATGGCGCCGACGACCACATCCGCTTCGAGCACTGCTGCCTCGAAGACGGCGGGATCGTTGAGCAGGCATCGGACACTGGCGGGCATCCCAGCCATGAAACGACGCAACCCCTCCCAGCGAGTTCCGAAGACGGTCACGTCGGCGCCCATGGCAGCAGCAAGCCTCGCTGCACCGCCTCCTGCGTTTCCATATCCGATGACGACGACCTTCGGCCGCGAAGCTCCCGGTACATCCGCGAGCAGGGTGCCGCTGCCGCCCATGTGGCTCTGGAGGTGATAGGCCGCCAGCAGTATCGCGAGCTTGCCGGAGATCTCGTTGTCGGAAACCGGGACTGGATACTCCCCAGCGTCGTTGCGGAAGAACTCCAGCGCATAGGCTGACATTCCGCTTGCCCGCATCGCCTCGACTAGTGAAAGGTTTCCTTCGGCGTGCATGAAGCTCGCAAGGTGCATCCCGGGACGGAAGCGCTGATACTCGTCAGGCCCCGGTGCCTTGTATTTGAAGATCACATCGCTGCCGGCCCATGCACCGTCGCAATCGACGATTTCCGCGCCGACGTCGGCGTAGGTGGCATCGGGGAAACCCGCCAGAAGACCGGCATCGTGCTCTACAAGAACGCGATAGCCGTTGGTGGTGAACTGGCCAACAGCCTCGGGAAGCAGGATAACGCGCTTCTCCCCGCTCCGGCGTTCCTTCAGGATCGAAATACTTTTGTCAGGCATGATGACGCTCCCCCCGGAAGTGTTCGGTGATCTTGATGTCAGTTGGCTCGAACGATTGCTTCAGGGAGGAAATCGCGAGGTGCGGGTCGGCTTTGCCGCAAACGAAAACGTCGATTGCTGCGAAGCTGATTTCCGGCCAGGAATGGATGCTCATGTGAGATTCAGCGAGCATGACGACGCCTGTCACTCCCATTCCCTCGCCAAAATGGTGCAAGTTGACCTGAAGCACTGTCGCGCCGGCGGCTTCGGCAGCGCCGATCAATGCCTGTTTTACATGTTCGGGGTCATCAACTCGGTGACACCCCCAGAATTCAGCGAGGACATGGCGGCCCAGATAGGCGGGTGAGGTATGTGTGATCGTCATGGCCACCTCTAATTCCTGCATGTGTGACCGCCCCTTGCGCAAGAGGAAACTTGGGGGCTGATCTTGGCGCGTCGTCGGGTGCTGAAATGTGTCCGGCCTGATGATGCGGCGTTCCAGATGCCGCGGGCCGTACGGTGTTCGCCAATGCCACCCGCACCAGCATCGGCGGCTTGCGCGTCAGCATCTCGCCCAGCCATGAGCCCAGCCGGGCTCCGGCATGGACGTGCCGCTTGATGATGACGCTGTTGGCGCAAATGATCAGCGGGCTCTTCAAGATCAAGATGCAAATGACCGCTTTCGACGCACTCAATGCAATCGACAACAGTATCGATGTTTATTGTATGCAGATGCAACCAACTGGCGATCAAAGTCACGCTACCTCCTACCACAACAAAAAGCGCCAAGATTTAAGAATTTTCTTAACCACCTGTTCCCACATTAATATCACTAGGGGGGGCGGGGACTGTCAAGTGCGTTCTTGCATCTCAAGGGAGAGTCACTTGCATCGAAGGTGAGCCGCAAAATCGGGCGTCACGAATTGCGTCGCGCGGGCTTGCAGCGCCGCGCATCCGATTGGATGCGTGAATGCCGCTGTAAAACATTGAATGAATAGATGTACGTTATCGCACAAATGAAACCATTTGTGCTTGACATTCATTAGTAATTCGTCTTCAAGTAGATCCCTAAACAGTCGTAAGAGACCGCTACAGCCGCGCTTGATGAACGGGGAGACCACGGTGTGACAGACCCGTACTGGGGCGACATGGCGGGTGTTGGCTTCGGTGGGTTCAAGCGGAGCCCTCGCGACCGTGCGTTGGTCCTGGTGGACGAGAGTGATCTTGACGCGCAACTGCTTGCTATCCGGGGCGTCCTGCGCCGCCACCGCGGGGCTGAAAGTCAGGTTGCCGAAGAGATCAAGGAACTGGATACCCACATTCGCGCCTATGCGGGCGATGACCAAGAATACCAGATGCACATGGAAGACCAGTGGGCCAACACCCTGCATGGCACGGTATTTCAGGATGCCGCCCACAGCATGTCGGCCGTCGGCATGCTGGCCCCCTTTGTCGAGTCACTGTTCGCTTCGATCTTTCGTGGCCTGCGCGAACGCGCACCGGGCGGTGCCGCCATTGACCCGCGGGCCAAGGCCACCCAGGCTCAATACTGGAACCCGCAGATCGTGTTCGGCAAGGATGGCCCAAGGGACGATATCGTCGCGGGCATCGAACAACTTGCAACTTCGATTGGCCTGCAACCCTACCTGCCCGATGGGTATAGGAGAACGCTGTCGGCCCTGTTCGGTTATCGCAACAACATGTTTCATAACGGCTTCGAATGGCCGCTCGAAGCCCGACAGAAATTCGCCAATCGCCTCGAGATCGAACGCTGGCCAGGCGCTTGGTTCTCGCAGGCCACGCGCGACGATAAGCCGTGGGTGTTCTACATGAGTGATGAATTCATCGCCCATTGCCTGCAAATGATTGACAAAGTGCTTGAGGGCGTTGGAAGATACCTTGAGGACCACAAAATGGATTTGAAGTGACCTGATTTTGACAAGGGGGACTGCAGGGCGGTGGCGGGCAGCGCCGAGAGACGCGCATGCAGCTCGGTAAGGATGGTTTCGCGGGGGGTGGGCAATTTGTTATTCCAAGACCGATGGCTTCGCCGACGTCTGCTTCGGGCCCGAGCTGACCTATCCAGCGCAACGTTCGAAGGGCCACTTTGCAGATTACAGAGCATTGGTCGTTTGAATAACTAAACGCCATCGAAGCTTGATCTAGGAACCGTCCTGGCCCAAAAAACTACCAACCTAGGACTTATAGGGTAAAAATGTGAGCAAAAAAGATTGACACAGAGCTTCGAGAACCCTTGAATCTAGGCGTAATTAGATATTCGGATTGGCAGTCTTACACGTGGAAGAACGCGTTAGCGGAACAACGGAACAGAATATCTCTTCATCTTGACGAGATTTTCTCTGATGCTGAAACCGCGCATGACCCGTTTCACATGATTGAGCGGTCGGTAGGTGTTGCGGCGCTTTGTATGCGGCGCCTGCTAGAATGTCGCCTTGTCACAGATTGTTTCCGCGACAGTCAGCTGGAAGTCCATTGCGTTCCGACAAAGGCCGACGGTCAGTGGCGTGAGCCATTCATTAGAAAAACCGCAGGTGAGATTTTTCATAATTATGATCTAACAGGCAGGCAGCCGGAGTGGCAATCTCCGAAGCAGCTATCGGATAAGATTCTTCATGCTCGTGTAATCGCAGTTGTTGTTGCTAGCGCCTATCTTCCCAATGGTTTGCTCATCGCATCTGACACTCAGAGAAAGCGTCATTTGCTGCATTTCACACCTGCGGAATTTTCAGCGTTGCTGAATAAATTCTTGGACGATTTTGTTCAATCGGAAGCCGACGGCTTTATAACAAAAAAGGGGGTGATTCATACCGCCAAAGTCTTTGCGACGCGGGACTAGGGTCCGGACCCAATAACAGGATTCCTACGGCGATCAGATTATGATTCACTGCTTCGGTGAGGAGATGGTGGTATGTCTGATTTCTTTTGGTTTTTCGATGCGCAATGGGCTCGGATCGAACCGCTTTTGCCAACTGGACAGCGCGGCAAACGACGCGTTGATGATCGCCCTCGTTCTGAGCGGGATTGTCCATGCGTTGCGTTGTGGCGGCCGCCGGGCGGATTGCGCGGCGGTGTATGGGCCGAAAAAGACGCTCTACAACCGCTTTGTGCGCTGGGCCGAACGCGGCATCTGGGAAGGCATCTTCAGCGCCTTGGCCGGGGCGGGAGACCCCCCGGATCGACTGTTCATCGACAGCAGT
>JBBQJA010000053.1:0-26153 GCA_038325465.1 Hyphomicrobiales bacterium
CGGAATGATCGCCAACGACCCGAAGGTCGAGGTCTGGGCGATCCCGGCCAGGACTGGCGGATCACGGGCGTTCTGCGACCGGATGAACGCCTGGGCGCAAGGCCAGGGCCAGCCGGGGCTCGGTTATATTTTCTGGCGCAAGGAAGCTGAGGCCCTGGAAGGTGCAGGCCCCATTGCCAAGAACATCGGCCCGGAGCGCACCGAGGCGCTGCGCATAAAGCTCGGGCTCGGCGACGGCGACGCAGCCTTCTTTGTCGCCGGCGATCCCTCCAAGTTCTACAAGTTCGCAGGCGAAGCGCGCACACGGGCAGGCGAAGACCTCAACCTTGTCGACCGCAACCGGTTCGAGCTCTGCTGGATCATCGATTTCCCGTTCTACGAATGGGACGAGGACGCCAAGCAGGTGGAATTTGCCCACAACCCGTTCTCGATGCCGCAAGGCGGGCTTGAGGCGCTGGAAACACAGGACCCGCTGACCATCAAGGCGTTCCAGTACGATCTGGTCTGCAACGGCTTTGAGATCGCCTCGGGTTCGATCCGAAACCAATCGCCCGAGCTGATGGTCAAGGCTTTTGAAAAGGTGGGCCTGAGCCAGACGGATGTGGAAGACCGCTTTGGCGGGCTCTACCGCGCCTTCCAGTACGGCGCGCCGCCGCACGGCGGCATGGCGGCGGGTGTCGACCGCGTGATCATGCTGCTGGTGGGCGCCAAGAACCTGCGCGAGGTGGCCCTGTTCCCGATGAACCAGCAGGCCGAAGACCTGTTGATGGGCGCGCCGAGCCCTGCCACGCCCGCTCAGCTGCGCGACCTTGCCATTCGCACGATGCCACCCAAGGCCGGGTGAGCGCGGGCGGCTGACCGGTCACTGGCACTCTGTAAAGGACTGCATGTCCGGTCGGTTCGATCAAACCCGATTGAACGGACCGGACATGAGGATCGTTTGTTTTATTCCGAGTCGAAATCCAGACGCCCGTCGCCCTTTTGCGCAGATTTCTTGGCCTCGTCGGCGGCCGGCTTGACCTTGGCGATCTTGGCCTTGGCAGCAGCCTCTTCGGCTTTCTTCTCGGCCGGCGTTGCGGGCTTGTCTTCGGGGCGTTTTTCAAAGCGGATCATGGCGGTGTCCTGTTTGTCTGGAGGCGTTGGACCCAACACTAGCACCATTCGGTGGGCGCTGGGCTGCCAAAAGCAAGAGACCCGGAACCTGCGTCAGCAGGTCCCCGGCGGAGTGGTCAGCCGAGAGGGCTACTCGTTGGCCGTCACGGTCACGCCAAGCAGATCGACGAGCGTGCGCGGATCGCCCATGCCAGCGCCCATGATTTGTGGGAACGGCACCGGGTTTTCAGGTTCGGCGGATATCGTCAGGCTCTGCGGATCGTCAAGATAGGCAGTGGCTGCGGCGGTGATCTGCTGTTGCAGCGCCGGAATGCCGAGCTGACCCAGCATCAGAGGCATCATACCCCTGAGCGCCTGGCCCATCTGCTCGCCCGATACGCCCTGCTGCTGGCCGGCGTAATCAAGCGCGCGACCGGTCAGCGAATCGTCCTCGAAGGTGATGGAGGCATTCTCGAAGGCGAGTTGCTGCATCATGCCGAGCATGGTGATGCCATACGTCTGTTCAGCGGCCTTCTTGTCCGGATTGGTGATCATTGCCTGCTGCGCTTGCTGCATGGCCTGGACGAATTTGAGCGTGTAGCCCGAAAACGACAGGGTCATGTCAAGCGTGCCGACATCGTCGAAGGCGAAGGAATATTCGCGCATGTCCAGCAGGCCGGTTTCCACGTCCCAACCGATGTCCATGGCCATTTCGCCGGTCAATTGCTCATAGCCGAGCTTGGCGACGGCGTCCCGGACTTTGGGATCCTTGACATCGGCCAGCGATATCTTCACGTCCGTTCCCTCGACCGTCATATCAAGACCGCTGTCGTCGTCGCGGCGGTTTAGAGCGAGTTCGATGCCCGACATTTCGAACACGGTCTTGCCTTCAACCACCACCTTGATCGGGCCTGTCCGTGCGCCCTCATAAACCGCGACCCCGTCGAGCGAGGAATAAGCAGCTTCAGCCGGCAGGATAAGGCCGGTTATTTCCATGCCGGCGATCGAGAAGTTGCTGGTCGGATCGTCTGGTTTGACGACATTGATGTCGGGAATGGAAAACCGGTCGACCTCGTATCCGCCGTCGCCGGTTTCGCTGACGCCCTCGAAGGTCGCATCACCAATTGGAAAATCCTTGCCATCAGGGGCGTTGACGGTGAATTCTTTCAGGATGACGGTGTCGCCGTTGAGTTCCACGCGCTGATAGGTAAACCTGACAGCTGATTTGGTCGCATTCTCAACCACTTTGGCGGCAAAGGCCTCAGCGTCGAGCGCCAAGGCTGGCAATGCGCCGCCGGCGACAAGCGCTGCGGCGAGCGTTGCGGTCAGGGCAGTCGAAAAAAGCATGCGCCGCGTGGCGGAGTGGCCAGAACGGGCAGAATAGACAGAATGGAATGACATGGTTGGTTCCTCACTCGACGATCCGGGCGAACGGCCCGTGAAATTGCATGACCCCTCTTAACGATAAACAGAGAACGAGGGCTTCGTCCACTGCTCTCAACTGTGGGTATGGCGGAATTCCGGCGCGTCTCATGCATATTGCGTTCAATCGGCTTGGATTGAACGGAAAGTATATGCATTCATTCAAACAGGCACAGCGACTGTGCGCGCCATAGGAGATGTACGCCGCTATCAGGCATTGGGGCTGCAGGACGGGGTGTCTGCGCCATCAATAGGCCACTTGTCTGTTGACGGTCCCTGCGCGACCCTTGCTCCGAATCGCAGCCTGATTTAACCGCCTCACATGGGAAAGAGCCTTTTACCGGACGGCGGCGGCGACGACATTCAGCCAGTTGACCTCAAGAAGGCGCTCGAGGAGCGCTATCTTGCCTATGCGCTGTCAACCATCATGCACCGCGCGCTGCCCGATGTCCGCGACGGGCTGAAGCCGGTTCATCGCCGCATCGTCTATGCCATGAGCAACATGGGCCTGCGCGCCGGCGGCTCGTTCAAGAAATCCGCCAAGATCGTGGGCGAGGTGATGGGCAATTTCCATCCCCACGGCGACCAGTCGATCTATGACGCCCTGGTGCGCCTGGCGCAGGATTTTGCCGTCCGCTATCCGCTGGTCAACGGACAGGGCAACTTCGGCAACATCGACGGTGATAATGCCGCCGCCATGCGCTACACCGAGTCCAAGATGACTTCGGTGGCCGAGCTTCTGCTTGAAGGCATCGACGAAGACGCGGTCGATTTTCGCACCACCTATGATGAGGAAAACAGCGAGCCGGTGGTGCTTCCGGGTGCGTTTCCAAACCTGCTCGCCAATGGCTCCACCGGCATAGCAGTCGGCATGGCGACATCGATCCCGCCGCACAATGCCGCCGAACTCTGCGATGCGGCGCTGTTGCTGATCCGCCGTCCGGACGCCACGATCGAGGATCTGGTCGAGCATGTGGAGGGACCGGATTTCCCCACCGGTGGCATCGTCATCGACGACAAGGCCTCCATCATTGAGGCCTACCGGACGGGCCGCGGCGGCTTTCGGGTCCGGGCCAAGTGGCACACCGAGGACACCGGCCGCGGCGGCTACCAGATTGTCGTCACCGAAATGCCCTACCAGGTGCAGAAATCGCGCCTGATCGAGAAAGTGGCCGACCTGCTGATCGCCCGCCGCCTGCCGCTGCTCGACGATGTGCGTGACGAATCGGCGGAAGACGTGCGCCTTGTGCTCTTTCCCAAGAGCCGCGCCGTCGACCCGACCCTCTTGATGGAATCGCTGTTCAAGCTCACCGAGCTCGAGAACCGCATTCCGCTCAATCTCAATGTGCTTTCGCTCGGCAAGGTGCCGATGGTGATGTCGTTGAAGCAGGTGCTGACCGAATGGCTGGCCCACCGTCGCCAGGTGTTGCAGCGCCGCTCCGCGCATCGTCTTGCGGCCATCGAACGGCGGCTTGAACTGCTGGCGGGCTTTCTGATCGCCTATCTCAATCTTGACGAGGTGATCCGGATCATCCGAGAGGAGGATGAGCCCAAGCAGGATCTGATGAGAACGTTTTCGCTCACCGATGTGCAGGCGGAGGCCGTTCTCAACATGCGCCTGCGGTCGCTGCGCAAGCTCGAGGAGCTGGAAATCCGCAAGGAGTTCGATGGCCTGTCCAGCGAGAAGGCCGAGATCGAGGCATTGCTCGCCTCCGAATCCATGCAGTGGCAGACGGTGGCCTGGGAAATCGGCAATGTTCGCAAGACCTTCTCCAAGGAAACGCCGCTCGGCAAGCGCCGCACGGTCTTTGCCGGTGCGCCGGTCGCCGATCTGGAGGCCATTCAGCAGGCCATGATCGAAAAGGAGCCGATCACGGTGGTGATCTCGGAGAAGGGATGGATCCGCGGAATGAAGGGCCATCTGGCCGATTTCACCGCCCTGACCTTCAAGGACGGTGACGCGCTCAAGCTCGCCTTTCCCGCCTACACGACCGACAAGCTCGTCATCCTCACCACCGGCGGAAAAGCCTATACGCTCGGTGGCGACAAGCTTCCCGGCGGGCGCGGCCACGGCGAGCCGTTGCGCATCATCGTCGACATGGACAACGACCAGGCGGTGCTGACTGCCTTCGTCCACGAGTCGTCGCGCAAGCTGCTGCTCGTGTCCACGTCCGGCAACGGCTTTGTGGTGGCCGAGACCGAACTTGTCGCCAACACTCGCAAAGGCAAGCAGATCATGAATGTCAGTCTGCCGGAAGAGATGCGCCTTTGCGTGCCGGTATCGGGCGACCATGTCGCCGTCATCGGTGACAACCGCAAGATGATCATTTTCCCGCTCGCTCAATTGCCGGAAATGGCGCGCGGCAAGGGCGTGCGGCTGCAGCGCTACAAGGACGGCGGCGCGGCCGATGTCCGCTGTTTCGCCATCGCGGCCGGGCTCAGCTGGAGCGACAGCGCCGGCCGTGTGCACGCCCGCAGCCGGGCCGAGCTCTCCGAATGGATTGCCGACCGCGCCGGTACAGGCCGCACCGTGCCCAAGGGGTTTCCCCGGTCCGGCAAGTTCAGCTGAACTGCGCAGGCGCGCCGCGCAATCGAACTGCCACTCGGTAGACCGCTCTTGACCATCAAGCCGGATGTCTTGGCAAATTGCTGCGCGCCGCTCGCCGACTTTCGCCCATCTGCCAGAGAGAGTGCGCCACAAGCGCGGTGATCATGATCGCGCCGCCCGCCAGCGCCCCTCGGCTCGGCACTTCCGCGAAGATCATCCAGATCCAGACCGGTGCCAGAATGGTTTCCAGCAGATAGAACATCGCCACCTCGGGGCCGGAGATGTATTTGGGGCCAGTGGCCAGGCACCAGAACGCCACGGGAATGATCACGAGCCCGTTGAGGGCGAGCCAGCCCGGTTCGGCGAGCGTGATCGACGCCGGTCCTCCGGCCATCGCCAGACCGATCAGTGCTGGAACGAAGGTGGCAAACAGCGGGGCGAAGCCCATGTCGGTTCCCGCTTTGCGACTGATCGTGATGGCGCTGGCGAGAATGAAGGAGGACGCAAAGGCGGCGAGATCGCCCCACATATTGCCCGCCGCGATGCCCTCCGCCACGATCAGGCTCACCCCTGCAATCATGACTGCCATGGCCAGAAATGTCTGCGGCCGGGGGCGTTCCTTGAGAAAGGCCCAGGACAGAAGCGCCGAGAACATCGGATTGAAGGCCAGCATGAAGACAAGATTTGCCGTCGTGGTGTTGAAGACCGCCAGCATGAAGGTGATTGACGACACGCCGTAAAGTGCGGTGACCGCAAGTCCCGGCAAGCCGGGCACCATCGGTGTTTTCTGCCCGGTCACGAGCCGGATCAGGCTCCAGACCAGCATGGCCGAGACAAAGGTAAAGGCGCTGCGCACCGCCAGCACCGACCAGGCGTCTCCATCAGACAGCCGGATCAGCGGGATGTCTGCGGTGAGCATCAGTCCGCCGAAGGCCGTGATCAGCAACCCCTTGCGGTGGAGGGCGGCGTCGGCTGGGAGAGGGGTCATGGGAACGCCAGAGACAAAGAGGGCAAGGGTGGAGCCAGGGGAGGGGTCAAAGGGGTGGCCAAAGGGGAGGGCCAGTTCCAACCAGGGACCAAGGGGACGAGGGAGAGGCAAGGCGTGCGGAAGGAGAGGGGACGATGAAATTCAGCCTTCGAAAAGTTGCCACCCCTGTGCCATGAGATGCTCCTGCGGCCGGAAGCGCTCCTTGTATTCCATTTTCCGCGATCCGCGCACCCAATATCCGAGATAGACGTGAGGAAGTCCCATCGCCTGGGCCCGCCGGATATGGTCGAGGATCATGTAAGTGCCGAGCGACCGATCGCGGGCGGCGGGATTGTAGAACGAGTAGACCATCGACAGGCCATCCGACATGACGTCGGTGAGCGCCACAGCAATCAGTGGACCGCTTGGCGTGCCGGAAATCCCGTCTCCCTCCATCCGGGCGCGATACTCGATCACCCGCGTTTTGACGTGGGTATCCTCAACCATCATCGCATAATCTGCAATGGTCATGTCGGCCATGCCGCCGCGCCGGTGGCGGGTGTCGAGGTAGCGGCGGAACAGCAGAAACTGCTCTGAAGACGGCTCGGCGTGGTAGTCGGTTGCGACCAGATCGGCGTTTGCCGCCATCACCCGCCGCATCGACCGGTGCGGCTTGAATGCGTCGGCGAGGATGCGCACCGACACGCAGGCCCTGCAGGTCTCGCAGGCTGGCCGGTAGGCGATGTTCTGGGACCGCCTGAACCCGCCCTGGGTCAGCAGATCGTTGAGTTCAGCCGCTTTCTCCCCGACCAGATGGGTGAAGACCTTCCGCTCGCTCTGCCCGTCAAGATAGGGGCAGGGAGAGGGAGCGGTGAGAAAAAACTGCGGTGAGTTGACCGGATGGTTCGTCATGCCCTCAGGTGATTTGGGGTGGAGTCAGATTCCATAATACCATGGCGCAAGCAGCGAAAAGGTCAACCAGATGATGAGGACCAGAGGCGTTCCCGCCTTCAAAAAATCGCTGAACCGGTAGTGGCCGGGTCCCATGACCAAAAGATTGGTCTGATATCCGATCGGTGTGGCGAAGGAAGCGTTGGCGGCGAAAATGACGGCGGCCAAGAAGGGGGCGACCGGGGCGTTGAGCCCATCGGCGATCCCGATGGCGATGGGCGTGAACAGCACCGCCACCGCATTGTTGGACAGGATGTTGGTCAGGATCGCCATGACCAGGAACAGCACCGACAATATGACCGCAGGCGAGGAGCCCTCCATGACCGAAACCGCGGTTGAGGCGATCAGCGCGGCACCACCGGTTGATTCCATGGCTGTGGCGAGCGCCACCGAGGCACCCACGAGCAGGTAGATCTGCCGGTCGAAGGCGCGCGCCGCCTGGTTGAAGGACAGACACCCCGAGGCGAGCATGGCGACCGCGCCGGTGATCGCTGCAACCACGATCGGCATGATCGCGAAGGCGGACGAAATGACGATGCCGAGAAAGATCGCCGCCGCGATCCGGGCCTTGCGCGATTGCGGCACCGCCTCGGCCGAATGTTCAAGCAGCAGCAGGTCGTGATTGCCCCTGAGCGCATTGATATTGGCGAGCCGACCACCGATCAGCAGCGTATCGCCGGGTTCGAGGCGGATTTCCGACAAGGCCGAGCGCGCCATCCGGCTCTTGCGCTGCACGCCGAAGACCGAGACGCCGAGTTGCGCCCTGAGCCCTGAAAGCTGGATCGTCCGCCCCGCATAGCGCGATCCCGGCGCAACGACGGCCTCCACCAGATGGTAATCGGGGCCGGGCGGCGGTTGGGTGTCGGCCACAACCTCGGCGTCGTCCTTTTCCGTCCCGGTGCGACCCCGGGCGAGCGCCTGGGTGAACGCCTTGCGGGTGCCGATCACTACCAGAATGTCGCCGGGTTCGAGCGTCAGGTCCTCGTAGGGCGGCAGGATCGGAACATCTCGCCGTTGCAGCAGCCTCAGCGTCAGGTCCCCGAGCCCGGTGAACATGCCGCCCTTGGACTTGAGCCCGACGAAGGGATGGCCGACCGAGAGCGTGATTTCGCCGATGAACTGGGTGCCGCTGCGCTTCTCCGCACCCGATTGGGTTTCGCGCACCGGCAGCATGCGCGGAAGCACGCCGAGCACATAGACCGCACCCACCAGCGCCAGGATCACGCCCATGCCGGTCTGGTCGAAAAAGCCGATGTTGTAGCCGTACTCGCGCGCCACGCCGGCGGCGATCAGGTTGGTGGAGGAGCCGATGAGAGTGGTCATGCCGCCGAGGATGGTGATGTAGGACAGCGGGATGAAAACGCGGCTGGCAGCGATCGAGCGCTGCGCGGCCACCACGACCAGGATCGGGATGAAGATGACGACCACGGGCGTGTTGTTGAGAAAGGCCGATGTGACGCCGCACACCACCAGGATGAGGATCACCGGACGCCAGGCGCTGGTGCCGCCCAGACGGCTGATGATGCGCGCGGGCGCTTCCATGGCATCGGTGGCAAAGAGGCCCTGGCCGACAATCAGCAGCGCGATCACGGTGGCGAGCGCCGGGTCGGCAAAACCGGAGAGCAACTCCTGCGCTGTCAGCGTTTCGCCGGTGGCGGACTGGAAGGGAAACAGACCAAACAGCAAAAGCACAGCCGCAAGGGAGGCGACCGACACGCCTTCCATTGGCCAGCGCTCGAGCCCGTAGGCGACAATGGTCGCCGCGATGATCGCGAAAGTCGCGTAGAGATGAATATCTGTCATGTGGTGGTCAAGCGTCCCCGGAATGCGCTGTACCATACTATGGGAACGCTCATTGCGAGAGACGAAAAATCTCTGAGGGCCGCCCCTGCGCGGAACGCAGGACCTTCATGGCCACCGCAAGAAGAAAAGATATTCCCGGTCAGCCCGCAACGTCTGTGCGCACCACCACTGTTCCGAGCAACCGGTCATGGACGAGCTGCTTGCGGTCGAGCACGAGGCCGACAAGGAGGATGAGCGGCGTGAGCACCGCATTGCCCGCCCAGAAGAGAACGCTGTGGACGATGGCGAGCATGAAATCCACCTGGCCGCCATCGAGCCGTGCCAGCCGGACGCCCACGGCACCCATGCCCGGAGTGGCCTGGTTGGCACCTCCCATCGTGAGCCCGACATAGGGGATGGCAATTAACAGGAACATGATCGGATAGAGCAGGAATCCGAGCCCAAGGGTGAAGACGCCGACAAAAAAGATCAGCACCGCCACGGGGATACAGAGTGCGATGACGATCGTATAGTCGATGAGGAAGGCCAGCACGCGCTTGGTGCGAACGCCATCGTACAGCGCGGGGTTGTCATAGCGGCCAGGAAAGGCTGTGTCGGTCTCGGTCATCGATCGCTCCTGCGTCAATGGACGCTGCGGTGCCTGTATTCCGCAACGCTTCGGGCGCGCACCGGTTCATGGCCTCATGTAGGATGCGTGGCGGCATAATTAAAGACGCCATCCTTCCGGGCTCTCGCCTTCGCATCTTCCGGTGCTCGCTGATTTCAGGCTCGGTTCAGCCACGTCCCTTGGCGATCAGCTCCGCCGCTTCGAGTGCGAAATAGGTGAGAATGCCGTCGCAACCGGCGCGTTTGAAGCACAGCAGCGTTTCCAGCATGATGCGCTCGCCATCGATGTATCCTTGCGCGGCGGCGGCCTTGACCATCGAATACTCGCCCGAGACCTGGTAGGCAAATGTCGGCAAACCGTAGGCGTCCTTGAGCTGCCGGCAGATGTCGAGATAAGGCAGGCCGGGCTTGACCATCAGCATGTCTGCGCCTTCCTCCACGTCCAGCCCCGCATCCCTTATGGCTTCGGTGGCGTTGGAAGGATCGAGGTAATAGGTGCGCTTGTCGCCCTTGAGCAGGCCGGACGTGCCGATTGCCTCTCGGTAGGGGCCATAGCAGGCGGAAGCGAACTTGGCGGCGTAGGACATGATGCCGACGGACTGGTGCCCGGCCGCGTCAAGCGCCCGGCGGATTGCACCGATCCGGCCATCCATCATGTCCGAAGGCGCGATGATATCGGCCCCGGCGTCGGCCTGGATCACGGCGGCGCGGGCGATCAGGCGGACTGTCTCGTCGTTGACGATTTCGCCGTCACGCAGGATGCCGTCATGGCCGTGGCTGGTGAAGGGATCGAGCGCCACGTCGGTGATGATACCGATGTCGGGCACGGCCTTCTTGATGGCGCGCGTGGTCTGGTTGATGAGATTGTCAGCCACCAGCGCATGCGACCCGGTCTGGTCGCGCAGGCCCATGGCGACGTTGGGGAAGGTGGCAAGCGCCGGAATTCCGAGATCGGCAGCCCGGCGGGCGGCCTCCACGGCCTTGTCGACACTCATCCGGCTCACTCCGGGCATCGCCGCGATCGGATCGACGATGCCGGTGCCCGGCACCACGAAGATCGGCCAGATCAGGTCGTCGACTGTCAACCGCGTTTCGCGCACCAGCCGTCTGGTCCAGTCCGCCTTCCGGTTGCGGCGCATGCGGCGGTGGCCGGTGATGGCATCGATATCGATATCGTCCTGGCGTGTCATGGCGGTCTCCGGTCGCGCGGTCGGGCAGGGCCAACGCGGACCGCTCCAATCGCCAGCGGTTAGAACGCCATGGGACGGGGACGTCAAGATGCCGAGTTTGACACGGGCGCTCTGAAATCTGTCGGCGGACGAGGCAATCCCGGTTTCGCCGCTGCGTCCGACCGCGCCGGCTAAACGGCTGAGCCGCATGCCGAAAACCCCCGCCGTCAGCCCATCATCGGCTTTGAATAAGCCGCAAAATTTTCTATATTCGCCATGGGGTTCGGAAAAGGACAGCATGTGCCGCACAACACGCCGCTCATATCAACAATTTCGGTAGGTCTTGTGCTTGCGTTCATCTTCGGGCTGGCTGCCCAGAAGCTGCGTTTGCCACCCATCATCGGTTACCTTGCTGCGGGCATCGTCGTGGGCCCGTTCACGCCGGGCTATGTCGCCGACCAAAAGCTTGCAACCGAACTTGCCGAGCTTGGCGTCATCCTGCTCATGTTCGGCGTCGGCCTGCATTTCTCGCTCAAGGACCTGATGTCGGTTCGCGCTATTGCCATTCCAGGCGCGATCGGCCAGATTCTGGTTGCCACTCTGCTTGGCATGGGACTCGCCTGGTTGCTCGGTTGGACGCTTGGCGCTGGTATCGTTTTTGGCCTTGCCCTGTCGGTAGCGAGCACAGTGGTGCTGCTCAGGGCGCTTCAGGAGCGCCGTCTGGTCTGGTCCGAACGCGGACGCATCGCAGTCGGCTGGCTCATCGTCGAAGATCTGGCGATGGTGCTGACACTCGTGCTGGTGCCGCCGCTGGCCGGTCTGCTGGGCGGCGAAGAGGTGGTAAGCGCCGAAAGTGCCGAATTGGCCCGCACCATCGGCTTTGGACAGGTCACCGCCACCATGCTGCTGACGCTGGTCAAGGTGAGCCTGTTCATGGCGATCATGCTGGTCATAGGCCGCAAGTTTATCCCGTCGATCCTTCACTACGTGGCCCACACGGGATCGCGCGAACTGTTCCGCCTCGCCGTGCTCGCCATCGCGCTCGGCGTCGCCTTTACCTCGGCCACCCTGTTCGGCGTGTCTTTTGCGCTCGGCGCGTTCTTTGCCGGCATGGTGCTTGCCGAATCACCGCTCAGCACCCAGGCTGCCAAGGAAACGCTGCCGTTGCGCGACGCATTCGCGGTGCTGTTTTTTGTTTCCGTGGGCATGCTGTTCAATCCTGCCGTGCTGGTGAACTCACCGCTGGCGGTGGTGGCGACATTTGGCATCATCGTCTTCGGCAAGTCGGCCGCCGCCTTCCTGATCGTGCGGGCGTTCGGTTATCCCACATCGGTGGCGCTGACGATTTCAGCCAGTCTCGCGCAGATCGGCGAGTTCTCCTTCATCCTCGTCGTCATGGGCGTGAGCCTCGAGATCCTGCCTGAAGCGGCGCGCGATCTTGTGGTGGCTGGTGCCATCCTGTCGATCCTGGTCAACCCGCTGCTCTTTTTCGTTCTCGACAAGCGGCTGACCGGCGCTGCCGAGCCCGTCTCGGCGGCATTGTCTCTGCCGGAGGCTGACGCCCACGCCGCAACCGCGTCGGCAGCCGTCGCTCCTGCCGTCACAGCGGCTCCAGCCCCAAAAACAGAACGCCCGCGCGACGAGGCGCCCACCCGGCTTGACGGTCACGCCATCCTGATCGGCCACGGCCGTGTCGGTTCGCGCGTCAGCAACGCGCTGATCATCGGCGGGGTGCCGCTGCTGGTGGTTGAAGAGGAAGGCTCGGCCTTGTCGGGCCTGAGGCAAGAGGGGCTCGAGACCTACATCGGATCCTCCGGCGCCAAAGCCTTGCTCGACCGGATCAACATCGCCGGTGCCCGCTGGATCATCACGGCGATCCCCGATGCTTTCGAGTCCGGCCATGTCATTGAGGAGGCGCGGGCCATCAATCCCGCGATCCGAGTGATCGCACGCGCCCATTCGGACGAGGCGATGGAGTATCTCAAAGGACGCGGCGCGGACATGGTGGTCATGGGTGAGGATGAGATCGCCCGTGCCATGGCGCGCCATGTGCTCGACGATTTTGCCCGGGGACCTCCCGCCCCGACATGCCCACCCTCCGAAGTGGGTGCCAACAAAGCATCTGGTTCATGATCGCGATGCCGGATCGCTTGTTTCTGATCGCGATGCCGGATCGCTTGTTTCTGGTCGCGATGCCGGATCGCTTGTCTTTGACGCGGAACTGCGCTTCAGTCCCGCCGCTTCAGTCCCGCCGCTTCAGGCAGCCTGCTGGCAATCGCGCGCGGACGCTCAAGCACCGAGCCCGACGAAAAAGAGGATGGGACAATGACGATTTTGCAGGTTGGGGCCATTCCTGCTCCGAAAATGGGCGTTCTTGACGTCACCTTCCGGCTGTTCCTGCGGATCGTCGCGCTTGGCTTCCTGGTCATGGCGCTGCAATCATGGGGCGGGCTCATCGGTTACAGCGACGGCGGGCTGCGGCGCTTCGACCAACTGCCGCCGCACTGGCAGGTGGCGAGTGCAAGCCTTGCCGTGGTGCTGCCGGTAGCGGCACTCGGGCTGTGGATGGAGGCGGCCTGGGGCGCCGTCATCTGGGTGGTGGCGGCGGGTGGCCAGGTCGCCATGCATCAGCTTTTTCCCCATTGGTATGGCGAGCGGTCACTTCTGATGATGCTGCATATGGTGGTCGCTGCAACTTATGTCGCTTTTCGGATCGCTTTCCTCATTCGGGGGCGCGAACGGGCGAGGCAGGTAAGCTCCGATTCACTCTAAGTTGGGTCGGGCACTGGGTAAGGCCCTGTTAAGCCTGCAGTTTAAGTAGAATTTTATGCGTATTCGATAGGGTTTGTCTCAAGGCGGCAATTGTCCAGAAAAAGCCGCCACACCCAACAGTGAGGCAGATACCATGGCAAATATTCACTCCGCGCTCGCAAAAGCACCCCGCAAGATCGAAACGCCCAGCGAGCCTGACGTCCTGCGCGATCTTTACCTTGACTCTCTGCAACTGGTGGAACGTTTGCACCGCCGTCTTCTCGATGTGATCAAGGACGAATTCGACCGCAAGAGTCGCACCGACATCAACTCTGTCCAGGCGCTGCTTTTGTTCAACATCGGCAATTCCGAATTGACCGCCGGCGAACTGCGTTCGCGCGGTTACTATCTCGGCTCCAACGTGTCCTACAATCTCAAGAAGCTCGTTGACCTCGGCTACATCAACCACCAGCGGTCGCGGGTCGACCGTCGCGCAGTTCGGATCTCGCTGACGGAAGATGGCACCGAGATCGCTGAAACCGTCGCGGCGCTCTACGACCGGCACATCTCCTCCATCGCCAAGGTCGGGGGAATCGGTCCCAACGAATTTGAACAGCTCAACAAGCTCATGCAGCGGCTCGACCGCTTCTGGAACGACCAGATTCTCTACCGCCTTTGATCTTCATGCAGGCTTTGCGCAAAAGAACCCGGCCGGAGCGCTGTCCCGCCGGGGCTTTTACTGGGGATGTCCGCCTTTACTCGGCCGGATCGGCGCGGGGCGAGCCACCGCGCAGCAGGGGAACCAGCGCCGAAGTCACCGCCGCATAGGCGGCGTAGTCGGCGCGGCTCGCCGTCAGATGCTGCTCGGTGAGCGGCAAGGAGACAAACCGAATGACGAGCGCCAGAAGCACCGGACCGAGGAAAGCGATCAGCGAACCGCTCAGGTCATAAGCTGCGATGGCCAATCCGAACCAGACCAGGATATCCCCGAAATAATTGGGATGGCGGCTGTAGGCCCAGAGACCCCCGGCAAACGTGGCCTTGCCCGAGCCGACAGCGACCCGATGGCGATGCATCTGCCAATCGGCCATCGCCTCGATGAGGAACCCGGTGGCGAAGATCGAAAGGCCGATCCAGCCCGCGATCGAAAAGCTGCTGGCCGCCGGTGCTGCCACCACCGTATGCACAGGCGTGGCCACTGCCCAGAGGATGAATGCCTGCAGCAGAAACACCTTGAAGAGGCTGTGCCACCACCAGCCCGGTCCGCCAGCGCGGCGCATGGCCGCATAGCGCCCGTCTTCGCCATCAAGCTTGAGATGACGGGCAATGAGCTGGGCCGCAAGCCGTGTCGACCATAAAGTAACTGCGCCGAGGAAGACGAGTTTTGAGGTCGATAAGTCTGCGCCGAAGCCAAGGCCAACCCAGCCGATGACCGCAAACCCCGGACCCCAATAGTAATCGACAAGGCCTGCATCCTGAAGCGGAACATGAATTAGCCATATTGCCGTGAAAGCGATGGCGGTCAGAGCAAGACTTGCGAAAACGTAGGAGTCCATCGGCTTCTCTCGGTTTTGGGTGGTCACGAAAAAGTATCGCGCCGCGCCTTCGAAGACCGAAACCGGTCCCGAAAAGTTAACGTTAACGATGGTACAAGCTGATCTTTCCGATCTGCGAGCAGTCAATCTTACGGTGGTTTACGCATGAAGAAGCAAAACGGATTTCGACAGACGTCCCGGCGGTCATTCCTGCGCAGCGCGGTTGCTGCCGTGGCGGCGCTTGCGCCCGGCGAAGCTCTCGCCCAGGCGTCGTTGGTCGACATCATCAATGCCCCGCGTCGCGGCAACTGGGACGATCAGTTCGACGCGAGGAGCTCCCGTTCCGGAGCCAAGACGGCCACCCGCGTTCCGCTGACCAGCCTCGACACCATCACTTACGCCGAGCGCGCCATCATGGAGTACCAGTCCATTGTCAGCCGCGGCGGCTGGCCGGTGGTGCCGCCCACAAAGAAACTCAAAATGGGCGACAGCGAGCCCGAGGTGCAACTGTTGCGCCAACGTCTGATGGTGACCGGAGACCTCGACGACTCGGCGGGTGTATCCAACGCTTTTGACTCCTACGTCGACGGTGCGGTGAAGAAATTCCAGTCCCGGCATGGCCTTCCTGCTGACGGCGTTCTGGGTGCCTTCAGCTATCAGGCCATGAACGTATCGGCACCCGTAAGGCTCGGCCAGCTTGAAACCAACATCGTGCGTCTGCGCGCCATGTCGGGTTTCCTGGGCGACCGTTACGTGATGGTCAACATTCCGGCGACTCAGATCGAGGCGGTGGAGAACGGCCGTGTCGTGCTGCGCCATGCCGCTGTCGTCGGCAAGATCGACCGCCAGACCCCGATCCTCAACTCCAAGATCCACGAGGTCATTCTCAATCCGTACTGGACCTCGCCGCGCTCGATCATCGAGAAGGACATTGTGCCGCTGATGCGCAAGGATCCGCAGTACCTTGCCAACAATTCGATCCGCCTTATCGATGGCAATGGCAACGAGGTCGCGCCCGAGACCATCGACTGGAACGCCGAAAGGGCACCGGATCTGATGTTCCGACAGGACCCGGGCAAGAACAACGCAATGGCGTCGACCAAGATCAATTTCCACAACGAGCATGCTGTCTACATGCACGACACGCCGCAGCAATCGCTCTTCAACAAGCTGATGCGCTTTGAATCGTCGGGCTGCGTGCGTGTGCAGAACGTGCGCGATCTGGTCACCTGGCTTCTCAAGAACACGCCCGACTGGAACCGTCAGCAGATTGAGGGGACGATTGCCAGCGGCACCAACAGCCCGATCCAGGTTGCCGATCCGGTTCCGGTCTATTTCGTCTACTTTACCGGATGGGCTTCCGAGGATGGCGTCGTCCAGTTCCGCGATGACATTTACCAGCGCGACGGCGCGGCGGAATTGGCGCTGCGCTAATGCATGTCGCGTTCAATCGGGTTCGATTGAACGGAACGCACATGCATTCATTCAAAGTGGTACAGCGACATTCACGCGTTTGAAAAGACGCGCGGCGCTGTAGAGGATGTCGCGTTCAATCGGGTTCGATTGAACGGAACGCACATGCATTCATTCAAAGTGGTACAGCGACATTCACGCGTCTGAAAAGACGCGCGGCGCTGTAGAGCATGCATTCAAAAAAGAGCCTGACAGCGGTCTTCCCGAGCTTTCGATCAAAAGGTCTGCCTTTCACGCGGCGGCCTTTTTTCAGGCCTCAGACCTGAGGGCGCGGCGCGCCACCGGGCTGGTTCCGATTTGCGACCGTGGCAGTGTCTTTCCCAAACTCCTCGAATTTTACGGAATTCGCACCGGTCGTCCGGTGGATGTGCGCAACGATGACGCATTTGGACCGGACCGTATTGCCCTTGCCATGCGAGAGCGATAAACAACCGAAACAAGGAGGCTGGGAGTGGTGCCGATCCGGGCGCAACTGAGGCCGGATTGCAGGCGCGGCGGGGTCCGCCCGGCGTTCATGTCCGGCGCCCATGTCACCATGTCTACACCCGAACCACAGCGGCTGTTGCCGTCGCCCCAGCTCCGATTGCGTACCACAAGGAACACGGTCCATGTCAATTGCATCCCAGGCCGCCGCCCGCTTCGCCGACGCCTTCTTCAACCGCTCGCTTGCCGAAAGCGATCCGGCGCTGTTCGGCTCGATCCGCAATGAACTCGGCCGCCAGCGCCATGAAATCGAGCTGATCGCCTCGGAGAACATCGTCTCGCGCGCCGTTCTGGAGGCGCAAGGCTCGATCATGACCAACAAATATGCCGAGGGCTATCCGGGCCGCCGATACTATGGCGGCTGCCAGTATGTCGATATCGCCGAAGAGATCGCCATCGATCGCCTCAAGCAGCTGTTCGGCTGCGGATTTGCCAATGTGCAGCCAAATTCCGGCAGCCAGGCCAACCAGGCGATCCTGCTCGCGCTTGCCAAGCCCGGCGATACGCTGCTCGGCATGAGCCTTGACGCAGGCGGTCATCTTACTCACGGCGCCCGGCCCAACCTGTCGGGCAAGTGGTTCAATGCGGTCCAGTATGGCGTCGACATCGACACCGGCATCATCGATTATGACCAGGTCGAGGCGCTTGCCCATGAGCACAAGCCACGCATTGTCATTGCCGGCGGCTCGGCCTATTCGCGCCAGATCGATTTCGCCCGCTTCCGGAAAATCGCCGATGCTGTGGGGGCTGTTCTCTGGGTCGACATGGCCCATTTTGCGGGTCTTGTGGCTGGCGGGGCCCATCCCAGCCCGTTCCCGCATGCCCATGTGGCGACGTCGACGACGCACAAGACCTTGCGCGGGCCACGCGGCGGCGTCGTGCTGACCAATGACGAGGGCATCGCCAAGAAGATCAATTCGGCCGTGTTTCCCGGCTTGCAGGGCGGACCGCTGATGCATGTCATCGCCGCCAAGGCCGTTGCCTTCGGTGAAGCGCTGACGCCCGAGTTCAAGAGCTACATCGCCAATGTGGTCGCCAACGCCCATGTGCTTGCCGAAACGCTTGTAAAGGGCGGTCTGCAGATCGTGTCAGGCGGCACCGACACCCACCTCATGCTCGTCGACCTCCGCCCGAAAAGCCTCAACGGCAAAGCGTCCGAAGCCGCGCTTGAACGCGCCTATATCACCTGCAACAAGAACGGCGTCCCCAACGATCCCGAAAAGCCGACCATCACGTCAGGCGTCCGGCTCGGCACGCCCGCCGGCACCACGCGCGGCTTCGGCCAGGCGGAGTTCCGCGAGATCGGCCACCTCATCCTTGAGGTTCTCGACGGCCTCAAGACGTCCAATTCCGAGGACGGCAACGCAGCCGTCGAGGCCGCAGTCAGGGAGAAGGTGATCAAGCTCACCGACCGTTTCCCGATCTATCCGCATCTGGGCTGAGTTGGCAGGGAACGCACGGCGCTATTCTGGATGCGGCCCAGAGGCGCTTGTAAAAGACGCTTGAGTATGCCAAATCTTGTGTACTCTGGACCACCCGTTACGTATTTGGGTGTCCGGCCTATTGAGGGCTCCTGCGGGAGCCCTCGCTATTTGGAGGGGGCCTTGCAGCGGATTGCCGTATTTGTGGATGCAGGGTATCTTTACGCGCAGGGAAGTGCCTTGCTTTCCGGATCAGCTCAAAAGCGTACCTCAATCCAGCTTGATCCGAGAGCGCTGATCCAGGCACTCAAGACCACCGCAACAGAATGCGCTGTCAATTGCCAGCTTCTGAGAATTTACTGGTATGACGGGGCTGCGGGTGGAAGTCGTGCGACGTCGGATCAGTCCAGTTTGGCTGCACTCGACGATGTGAAGCTCAGGCTTGGATTCATCAATAGCCATGGTCAGCAGAAGGGCGTCGATTCCCTTATCGTTACGGATTTGATTGGACTGGCGCGGCTCAAGTCCTTTTCGGACGCCTTGCTGCTTTCTGGCGATGAAGACGTTCGAATTGGCGTGCAGATTGCCCAGAACCACGGTGTTCGGGTGCATCTTCTCGGTATTCACCCAGCGCGTGGTTTACAGTCTCAGCAATTGATGCACGCGTCGGATACGACCCGTGTGTGGGGTATGGATATTGTGCAGCACTTTATGAGCATGCGTTCGGCTGTCATCCCGCCAATTGAATCCCACGCGCAAAAACAAGGTTTGCCAGCGCAACAAGAGAGCGGTTCCCCTTCAGATCAAATTGCAAGGGTTGCTGCTGATGCAGTAAATGAGCTTTCGTCAGCCGATCAGGGCGCGCTTGACGCGTACGGGACGGAAGGACGCCGTGGAATTCCTCCAGACTTTGATGGCCGCTTGCTGGCCAGTTGCGGAGCAGCGTCGGGACGGCGATTGAACCCAGATGGGAAATCCAGTTTGCGCAACCAATTCGGACGTGGCGTGCGCCAAAGGTTGAGCGAAAGACAAGCTCCACCCTTAAGTGGCTCGAAATGAAATGCCCCTATTGCGGTTCCGAAGACAGCCAGGTCAAGGATTCGCGCCCCGCTGAAGATGGCGCGGCGATCCGCCGCCGCCGTGTCTGCCCCGGGTGTGGCGGGCGTTTCACCACGTTCGAACGCGTCCAGCTGCGTGATCTCCAGGTGCTCAAGAAGACCGGCCGCCGGGTTCCCTTCGACCGCGAAAAGCTGCAGCGCTCCTTCGACATCGCGCTCCGGAAACGTCCGGTTGACCGCGATCGCATCGAGCGGGCGGTGTCAGGCATCGTACGCCGCCTGGAAAGTTCGGGCGAGATCGAAATCGCCACCGACGAGATCGGACTTCTGGTGCTGGAGGCGCTCAAGGCGCTTGATGACGTCGGCTTCGTGCGCTACGCCTCCGTCTACCGGGATTTTTCAGGCCCTGAGGATTTCGAGCGCACCATCGCGGAACTGACGGCGCGCATTGCCAGCGATACAGTTGTGGCGGACGATTGAAACGATGCCGGTGAACTCGACCGATCTGCGTTTCATGGGTGCCGCCATAAGGCTTGCCCGCTGGCACCAGGGCCTGACCGGAACCAATCCGTCGGTTGCCACCCTGATCGTGCGCGAAATCCACGGCCAGCCGGTCATCATCGGCCGCGGCATCACCGCCATCGGCGGTCGACCACATGCCGAAACCCAGGCGCTCAATGAGGCCGGAGCGGGCGCAATCGGTGCCACCGCCTATGTGACGCTCGAACCCTGCGCCCATCATGGCCGCACGCCACCCTGTGCGGCGGCGTTGGTCAAGGCCGGGATCACCCGCGTGGTGGCAGCCGCAAGCGATCCTGACAGCCGGGTGTCGGGTCGTGGCTATGAAATTCTGCGTGCGGGCGGGCTTAAGTTGGAGGAGGGTGTTCTTGCGGAAGCCGCCGCCCACGATCTTGCGGGCTACCTGATGCGGCGCACGCAAAACCGGCCGCATGTGACTCTGAAACTTGCCGTTTCCAAAAACGGAAAGATCGGCCGTCGCGGCCTGGGCCAGGTCGCCATCACCGGCGAGGTGAGCAAAAGCCAGGTTCATGCGCTGCGCGCCCTGTCCGACGTCATCCTGATCGGATCGGGGACCGCGCTGGCTGACAATCCACATCTCACCTGTCGGCTGCCGGGGCTGCAAGCCCGGTCACCGACAAGGCTGGTGCTGGATCGCACGCTGTCTTTGCCAGTGAGTTCGCACCTGGTCGCCACCGCGCGGGAGAGGCCGCTCTGGATTGCCACCGCCGCCGCCCACGACGATCCCGGACGCGCCGCGCTCGCGACAGCCGGGGCCGATTTCATCGCCTGCGAGGTGATCGGTGACCGCCTCGCACTGCCGGAACTGCTCGAAGATCTGGCGTCCCGCAGCGTCTCGACCGTGCTGGTCGAAGGCGGTGCCGCGGTGGCGCGCTCGTTTCTTGAGGAAGATCTTGTCGACCGGATCCTTCTGTTTACCGGGCCTGATGCCATTGGCGGGGACACTGTGGACGCACCGTTCACGCGGGATACCGTGCCTTCCACTTTCCGCCGCCTTGCCACCATGGCATATGGTGCCGATATCATGGACGAATTCGAAAAGGCCTGATCGCATGTTTACCGGCATCGTCACCGACATCGGACGCCTCACCCATCTCTTGCCGCTCGACCAGGGGGTCTCGCTCCGGATCGAGACGCGCTACGACCCGGCAACCATCGCCATCGGTGCCTCCATCGCGTGTTCGGGCGTCTGCCTCACCGTAACCGCACGTTCGGGGTCGGGTGATGGCGCGCGCTGGTTTGACGTGGAGGCCTGGGAAGAAGCCCTGCGGCTGACCACGATCGGTGACTGGCGGGTTGGCGCGCGCATCAATCTCGAACGATCGCTCAAGATCGGCGATGAACTTGGCGGACATCTGGTGTCCGGTCAC
Source organism: Hyphomicrobiales bacterium (assembly GCA_038325465.1). GTDB lineage: Bacteria > Pseudomonadota > Alphaproteobacteria > Rhizobiales > Rhizobiaceae > Hoeflea. The sequence continues at coordinate 21,190 of JBBQJA010000053.1, forward strand.
ATTGACGGCCAAGGGGAAATCATTGCGGTCAAGGACGAGGGCGAGGCGCGGCGCTTCACGCTGCGCGCGCCAGGTCCGCTCGCACGCTTCATCGCGCCCAAGGGATCTGTGGCTCTTGATGGCACGTCGCTGACCGTCAATCAGGTGACAGACGCCGATTTCGACGTGCTCCTGATCCGGCACTCGCTTGGCGTGACAACCTGGGGCGATCGGGTGGTGGGTGACCGCGTCAATCTGGAGGTCGACCAGATGGCGCGCTATGGGGCGCGCTTGGCTGAGTATCGCGGCTAATACATGTCGCGTTCAATCGGGTTCGATTGAACAAAACGCACATGCATACAACCAAAGGTAGCTACGAGGGCGTCAACGCCAATTTGTCCGGAAGTCTCCGCGTATCCCCTAAAATAGTGGCAGTTGGCATTTACCATTCCTTTATCCAAAACTTCTAATTTTAATCAATGTGGGGAGACCGATTGCGGCGAGGCTGGCAAAGAGTGCCGCCTGATGACCCGGAACCGGGTTTGGATCAATGACTTCACCCATCTGTTTTTTTTCGCGGCACGAAAACGAGCCGCAGGTAGGGGAATTCGTATGAAAATTCGGGGGAAAATCTTCGGAATCGTCGGCATCATGGGTGCCATTTCGGTGCTGATCGGCGGCATCGCGCTGGGAGTCGTCTACGGCTATGACCAGCAGTTTCAACACTACCAGAACGCGTCCGAGCGAGCGTTTCTTGGCGAGCACCTGAACCACCAGGTCACCGCGGTGGTGATGGATTCACGCGGCGTGTACATGTCGGCGACCACCGCCGAAGCCGGCACCTTCGCGGACGCTGTGACCAAGCAGCTTGACGAAATCGACGCGACGCTCGCCAAATGGGGGCCGCAAGTGCCCGAGCATCAATCGGCCGCTTTCGCCGCCCTGGTCGCACGCGCCGCTGAATTCCGCGCCGCCCGCGCTGAAACCGCCCGCCTTGGCAAGGAAGTCTCGCCGCAGGCCGCCAACGTGCAGGGCAACAACGATGCCAACCGCGCCAACCGCAAGGCCTTTCAGAGCGAGATCGACTCCATCGTGCAGGTTGACCTCGAGAATCTCGACGTGATCGAGGCCGAGGTCGAAAGCTTTGAAAACACAATGTTCCTGTTGGTGTCCGCGGTCCTGGTTGCGGGCCTCGGCATCGGTGTCGGCGTGGCCGCCATGGTCGCCACCCGCCAACTGAGCGGGCCGATCCAGAATGTCACCCACACCATGAAACGGTTGGCCGAAGGTGACCTCGCAGCCGAAGTGCCCTATGCCGGACGCAAGGACGAAATCGGCGACATGGCAGCCGCCGTTTCCGTGTTCCGCCAGAATGCGATCGCCATGCGCGATCTCAACACGGAGGAACAGGCGCTGCGGGAAAAGAGTGCCGATCTGCAGAGCAGCATTGCCAGCGTGGTCAGTGCAGCCGCAGCCGGTGATTTCAACAGCCGGATCACCAAGGACTACGGCAACCCTGATCTCAACCGTTTCGCCAAGGGCGTCAATGATTTGGTCGCAGGCGTCGATGCGGCGATCATCGAGACGAGCCGCGTTATCGCAGCGCTGGCCGAAGGTGACCTGACCCAGACGATGAACGGCGTTTTCCAGGGATCGCTCGGCGCTCTGCAGGGCAATGTCAACCATGCCATGACGACGCTGCAGTCGACCATCCAGGATGTCCGCAGCTCGACCGACTCGGTCAACGGTTCAACCGGCGAATTGCGCTCGGCCTCCGACGATCTGTCCAAGCGCACCGAACAGCAGGCTGCGGCGCTGGAGGAAACCTCTGCGGCACTTGAGGAGATCACCGCCGCCGTTCGCAATTCGACCGAGCGCGCCAATGAAGCGACCATCATGGTCGGCGAAGCGACCCAGAGCGCCAAGCAGTCGGGTGCCGTGGTGCGCAACGCAGTCGATGCCATGGGACGCATCGAGCAGGCGTCGGGCGAGATCACCAAGATCATCAACGTGATTGACGAAATCGCCTTCCAGACCAACCTTCTGGCGCTCAACGCCGGCGTCGAGGCGGCACGTGCGGGGGAGGCGGGCAGAGGGTTTGCCGTCGTCGCCCAGGAAGTACGCGAATTGGCTCAGCGGGCGGCAAGTGCGGCCAAGGACATCAAGGGCCTTATCCACAAGTCAGGCGTGGAGGTGACAACCGGCGTCAAGCTGGTGCAAGCCACCGGGGTTTCGCTGTGCGACATTGAGGAGCGTGTGCAGAAGATCAACGACCATATCCACTCGATCGCCACCGCGGCGCGCGAGCAGTCGACCGGCCTTCAGGAAGTCTCGGTCGCCGTCAACCAGATGGATCAGGTTACCCAGCACAACGCCGCGATGGTGGAAGAGATGTCGGCGGCCACCCACAAGCTCAACAGCGACGCCGACAGCCTGTCGGATCTGGTGTTGAAGTTCCGGATTGGCGACAGCCGCGCCCGCGGTCCGGTTCCGGTCAAACAGAACCGTCCGGTGGAATCGCCCGCCCGCAAGATCATGGCCAGTGTCAGCCGCGCCTTCTCCGGGGGAGGCAAACCGGCCGCCGCCGCCCAGACCTGGGAAGAGTTCTGATCCGCAACTGCCGAGGCAAGGTTCAAGCTCGCAAAAGAAAGGCCGGTCCGCAAGACCGGCCTTTTTTGGCTGGTTGACTGGCGAGATGCCGCTGCACGGTCACGCTTTTCAAGACAGGCCGCTGTAAACATTGAACGAATGCATGTCCGTTACCGCACAAATGAAACCATTTGTGCGCGACATGCATCAGCACCATGGTACTGCTTCGTACAGCGCCCTGCGGGTCAGCCGATGTCAGATGACGATCTGGGCGCCGATCTCAACCACCCGGCCTGTCGGCAGCCGAAAGTAGTTTGACGCGTCCGACGCGTTGCGGGCGAGCGTGATGAACAGCCGGTCCTGCCACAGCGGCATGCCTGAATGTCTGGACGGAATCAACGACCGGCGCGACAGGAAGAACGATGTCGACATGATGTCGAACTTTACGCCCTGCTTGCGGCAAATGGCCAACGCGGCCGGGACGTTGGGGTCTTCCATGAAGCCGAACTTCAGCGTGATACGGGTAAATTGCTCGGAGACCGGAGTGATCACCACCCGGTCCTGACGGTCGACGCGCGGTTGCGGCAGGGTGATGATGGTGAGAATGAAATTCTGCTCGTGCAGCACCTTGTAGTGCTTGAGGCTATGGAGCAACGCCGTGGGTGCGCTTTCGGCGTCGCTGGTCAGGAAGATCGCCGTTCCGGGCACGATATGCGGTTGGTTCTTGGAAAGCGATTTCGACAACAGCGCCAGCGGAATTTCGCTGCGCCGCGTTTTTTCATAAAGGTAGGAGCTGCCGCGCGTCCAGGTCCACATGATCAGCAGCATCGTAGCCGCGATCAGGATCGAAACCCATCCGCCGTCCATCACCTTCATCGCATTCGCCGACAGGAAGGTGATGTCGATGATGAGAAAAGGCACGATGACTGCCAGGGCTGGCGCCAGCCGCCATTTCCAGACGCCGCGCATGACGATGTAGAGAAGGATCGTGGTGACCAGCATCTCCCCGGTGACGGAAATGCCATAAGCCGCCGCCATTGCCTCCGAGCTTCCGAACCCGACGACGAGCAGAAGCACGCAGACCAGCAGGATCGAGTTGAGTTGCGGAAGATAGATCTGGCCTGATTGCGTGGGCGAGGTGTGGATGATGCCCATCCTGGGCAGGAAATGCAGCTGGATCGCCTGCTGTGCGAGCGAAAATGCGCCCGAGATCACCGCCTGGCTGGCAATGACGGTGGCAACGGTGGCCAGGATGACGAGCGGCAGATTGGTCAAGCCCGGCGCCATCTGGAAAAACGGCTGGTCGACTGGCGCACCTGACGCGAGCAGCCACGCACCCTGTCCGAAATAGTTGAGCAGCAAGCAAGGAAACACCAGCGCAAACCACGCCACCAGAATCGGGCGGCGACCGAAATGGCCGAGGTCGACATAAAGCGCCTCCGCCCCGGTGACGGCAAGGAAAGCGCTGCCGATGACGACGAAGGCGACGCCCTTGTTGGCGAGCATGAAGTCGACCGCTTCCAGTGGATTGACCGCCCGCAGGATCGACAGGTCATCGTGGATGTGGAAAGCGCCCATTGCCCCCATCACGAGAAACCAGACGAGTGTGATCGGCCCGAAGACGCGCGACACCCCGCCGGTGCCAAAACGCTGGATCGCAAACAGCGAGATCAGAATGGTCACTGCGATGGGGACGGTGAAATCGGCGAGCGCCGGGGCCGCAACTTCGAGACCCTCGACGGCCGAAAGCACCGAGATCGCCGGCGTGATCACCGCATCACCGAAAAACAGCGCTGCGCCGATCATCCCGAGCGCGCCCACCTTGCGGGCATGCCGTCCGGCCACGGATCTGGCGATCGCCATGATGGCGAGCGTGCCGCCTTCGCCCTTGTTGTCGGCGCGCAGCACGAAGATCGCATATTTCAGCGTCACGATCAGCGTAAGCGCCCAGAAGATGATCGACAACGCCCCGATTACCTCGGTCTCGGTCGGGATTTCGGTGCCCGACGAGGCTCGAACCGCCTCGCGCAGCGCGTATAGCGGGCTGGTGCCGATGTCGCCATAGACCACGCCCAGCGCACTCAGCGTGAGCGCCGAGCGCCCGCTCAGGGTCTGTGGCTGGGGTGTTGACGAATGGCCGCTCGGCGGCGACTGCGTCTCGTCGCCATTCACGGGGAACACGGACATGGGATGATGCTACGCCTTTTCGCCAGAACGACACGGGACTTTGGTCGGCCTGTGTGCTGCAACGCACGTCATGGCTCCGGAGTTCCATCCGCTGGATTCCCATGGGGGAACGAGCCGGTGCCACGCGAGCCCTCACGCCGCCTGCCGCACCACCTGGTCGAAGGCCACGCAAAGCCGGTCGACTTCCTCAAGCGTATTGTAATGAACCA
>JBBQJA010000054.1:0-25370 GCA_038325465.1 Hyphomicrobiales bacterium
CCGGTGCGGGCCCGCATCAACATGCCGAACAGGTCGCGTGGCTCGTCCGGGTCAGCAATCATGTCGAGATCCTGGTAGTGGCCGCTTTCCTTGAGCTTCCCGTGGACGTAACGAAGTGCAGAGAAGTCCTCGATCGCAAAACCCACCCCGTCAAACAGCGTGATCTGCTCCGCGCTCGTGCGGCCAGATGCGGTCCCGGCAATCACCTGCCAGAGTTCGGTGACCGGGTGATCAGCGGCGAGTTGCTGGATTTCCCCCTCGATGCGGGTCTGGGGCGGGTATTCGACAAAGATGTCGGAGCGCAGCAGGATATCGCGGTGCAACTCGGTCTTGCCCGGGCTGTCGCCGCCGATGGCGTTCACATGCACGCCGCGGCCGACCATGTTGTCGGTGAGGATGGTGGCAAATTGCTTGTCGGCGGTGCAGGTGGTGATGATCGCCGCACCTTCGATGGCCTCTTGCGGCGACTGGCAGGAAATGACCTCAAGGCCGGTCGCCGAAAGATTGCGGGCGCATTTCGCGGTCGCCGCCGGATCGATATCATAAAGCCGCACCGTCTCCACGCCGGTGATGGCCTGGAAGGCGAGGGCCTGAAACTCTGACTGGGCGCCATTGCCGATCACCGCCATGGTGCGGGCATTTCGTGGGGCGAGGAACTTCGCAGCCATTGCCGAGGTGGCGGCAGTGCGCAACGCGGTCAGCAGCGTCATTTCCGATAGAAGCATCGGGTAGCCGGTGGCGACATCGGCGAGAAGGCCGAAGGCGGTGACGGTCTGCAGGCCTTCCTTCATGTTCTTTGGGTGTCCGTTGACGTATTTGAAGCCGTAGAACTCGCCGTCGGAGGTCGGCATGAGCTCGATGACGCCGACATCGGAGTGGCTGGCGACCCGGGGTGTCTTGTCGAAGCGCTCCCAGCGGCGGAAATCAGCCTCGATCTCGGTGGCGAGGTCGGTCAGCATGCGCGCGAGCCCGATGTGGTGAACGAGCCGCATCATGTTGTCGACGCTGATAAAGGGAACCATGGCAAGGCGGGATGGGGCGGTCATTTGAGGCTCCGGAAAAGAAGTGCGAGAAGTGGTCAGGCGTAGCTGCGGGTCGGACGGTCGAAGACCTTGCGGCCCATCAGGCTGGCGGTGAGGTCGACCATCAGACGGGCGGTCCGGCCGCGTTCATCGAGAAAGGGGTTCAATTCGACCAGATCAAGCGAAGTGACGAGGTCTGATTCGTGCAGCAGTTCCATGACCAGGTGCGCCTCCCGGAACGTCGTTCCGCCGGGAACCGTGGTGCCCACGGCAGGCGCAATCGCCGGATCGAGGAAATCGACGTCGAGCGAGACGTGCAGGAGCCCGTTTTCCGCCCGGACCCGCGCAAGGAATGCGCGCAAGGGTGCCGCAATGCCGCTTTCGTCGAGCGCCCGCATGTCGTGGATCGCGATGTCGCGCGCCACCAGCGCATCATGCTCGGCCGGATCGACGGACCGGATGCCGAACAGGCAGATGTTTTTTGCTGGCAGCGGCGCGGGGAAAGGCGGGAACGCCTCAAAGCCGTCACGCCCGGCGATATAGGCGACCGGCGTTCCGTGCAGGCTGCCCGATCTTGTTGACATCGGCGTGTGGAAATCGGTGTGGGCGTCCAGCCAGAGCAGGAACAGCGGCCGTTTTAGCCGCGCCGCATGGGCTGCAACGCCCGCCACCGTGCCCAGCGAAAGCGAATGGTCGCCGCCCATGAAGACCGGAAAGCCCACCTGCATGGCCACTTCGGCTGCAGCGCGCAGCGTCTCGGTCCAGCCAAGCGTCTCGGTGAGCGCGTGGACGACCGGATTTGCCGGCGTGACGGTGGGGATGCGGGCCGGCGCAAGGTCGCCGCGGTCCTCAACCTGGTGGCCCAGGTCGGCGAGAGCGCCTGCCAAACCGGCGACCCGGTAGGCGGCAGGACCCATCAGGCAGCCGGGCCGCTGCTGGCCGCTGTCGACGGGCGCACCGATGAGAATGCAGGTCTTTGGCATGGACGAAATCTCCGTTCAGAGATTGATCGCCCGAAACGACGACGGATGACAGGTCGATTTATGTCGGTATGAATAGCAAATAGCGCATTTTGATAATAAGATATACGCAGTATGCGCATCTTGTGTTTGACGAGCCCACTGCGGAGAGAGCTGATATGAGCGGACTTGATGACACCGACACGCGGTTGATTGCCGCCCTGAGGCGCGACGGGCGTGCAGCGCTGTCCGATCTTGCGGCCAAACTCAAACTGTCGCGGGCCACGGTTCGGGCGCGGATCGAGAAAATGCTGCTGAGCGGGGAAATCGCCGGCTTCACTGTGCTCACCCGCACCGATGTGACGGCTGCGCCAGTGCGCGGCCTGATGATGATCGCCATCGAGGGCAGGGGTGCCGACAAGGTGATCGCCCGGCTTCAGGGCCTGCCGGAAGTGCAGGCGATCCACTCGACCAACGGACGCTGGGACCTGATCGTGGACATGGCGACGGACACGCTCAGCGCACTCGATCTGGTGCTGTCCAGAATCCGTCAGTTTGACGGGGTGGCGAGCAGCGAAACCAATCTGCTGTTGTCGACCCGCCGGGCCCAGTCGCGTCTGCCCGCACGCCCTTGAAGCTGAGGCCGACTTTTATTCAGGGTAAGTTCCCATCGGCTGTCGGTCGGCAGACATCGATCAGACATTGAGTGCAAGGCCACGGTGTCAGGGCGGTGAGAACGGAAAGGCAAGATCGATCCGCCACGGCGGAGCCAGCTTGAAACCTGGCAGGCAGGAAGGCAACGGGCGGGCTTCCGCCAGTTGCGAATTGGGTTATTCGACGCTCGTGACCGGTTCTTCGGCCTTCATTTCTGTCTGCGCGGGCGCGGTGTCGCTCTTGACGATGCTTGCCGTCTTGAACTCGGTGTCCACCGTTGCGGTGGTGTATCCGGCGCATGCGGCGAACGCGCCGCTGGTGCCAAGGCCGATGGCCGCTACCAAGGTCATCAATGTCTTCATTGCAGTCTCCTCTGGTTGCCTTTTCGCATCACGTCTCAACTGAGATGCTTTCGCAAGCCTAACCTTGGCATGCCAGGCCCTGAAATCACTTTTTGTCACACGCACTGCGGCATGGGAGCGCAGTTTCGGCCCACTCAGACCATGACCCGCCAGGCCGCATGACCTGGCGGACTTGATCGGGCCCTGGATGAACGGGCTCAGACCACGGTCACGGTGAAACTGCCCAGACCTTCGATGCTTGCTTCCAAGACGTCGCCCTTGACCACCGGGCCGACGCCCGACGGCGTTCCCGACATGATGATGTCACCGGGGGCGAGTTCGAAATAGTCCGATAGGTAAGAGATCATTTCCGGCACTTTCCAGATCATCTGGTTGAGGTCGCCCTCCTGCTTGACCGCACCATTGACCTTGAGCTCGATTCGTCCGTGGTCCGGATGGCCGATATCGGAAGACGGCATGAGCGGAGCGACCGGGCCTGAGCGTTCGAAGGCTTTCCCGATCTCCCATGGACGGCCAAGCTTCTTGGCTTCGGCCTGCAGGTCGCGGCGGGTCATGTCGAGGCAAACGGCATACCCGAAGACATGGTCAAGCGCGGTGTCGAGCGGAATGTTCTTTCCGCCCGATTTCAAGGCGACCACGAGTTCGACCTCATGGTGAACGTCGCTGGTTTTCTCTTGATAGGGAAACTCGCCGGAGGGGTCGAGGTTGTCCGGATTCTTCTGGAAGAAAAACGGAGATTCGCGGTTGGGATCGTGCCCCATTTCGATGGCGTGGGCGGCGTAGTTCCGGCCGATGCAATAGATCCGGCGAACCGGGAACATTCCGCCTCCGGCCACCGGTATGGCGACGACGGGTGGTGCCGGGATCACATACGAAGACATCGGCAACCTCTCCTCTTTCACAAAATTCGTCCGTGTCATAATTCAACTGACCTGCCCCTGGCCTGCCCCCCGGTCGTCCCTTGGCCATAACGAGAGTCCTTGGGTTTGATAGTCGTCGGTTTCGGGCGGCGCAAGCGCGCGGGGCGCAGAGCTCTCAAATTGCTCAAGCGTCCGGCGCGCTTCTGCTGCGGTTTGCCCGGCTCGATGTGATGCCAGGCGACGCCGGTATCGCCTGCCCATTTGAGGATTGCGGTGCTGGTGAACTCGGTACCGTTGTCGCTGGCAACGCAACCCGGTTTGCCGTAAATCCGGATCAGCGCGGTCAGTTCCCGCGCCACCTGCGCGCCAGATAGGCTGGTGTCGGCAATCTGAGCAAGGTTCTCACGGGTGCAGTCGTAGATGACCGCCAAAATCCGAAACTTGCGGGACGCACCGAAGATGTCAGACACAAAATCCAGGGACCACCGCAGATTCGGACGGTTCGGCACTGGCATCGGTATTCGGGTGCCGCGTGCGCGTTTCCGTGCGCGCTGCCGCCGCGCGGACAGGCTGCCCGGTCGGCTTGCCGCAGCGCGGCGCATGGGCGACACTGCACGCCTGTTGCGGGCAGGCCTGCGGTCGGGCCGCACAGACATGATGACAGCAGCACCGCGTCCGCGCTGCCAGACACGCACAGAAGGCATGACATGACCACCACCATACAAACGCTCCTGCACCCGCACGACGCCGCGCGTCCCGCCATCGGAGCACCGAACCGGACCTGGCTCAGCTATGGCTCGCTCCGGGAGCTTGCTGGGGAGGTGGAAACGAGCCTGCGGGCGGCCGGGATCGGGGTCTCAGACCGTGTCGCCATCGTTCTGCCCAACGGTCCGGAAATGGCCACCGCCTTCATCACCATTGCCCAGGCGGCCGTGACAGCGCCGCTCAACCCAGCCTACCGGCAGGAGGAGTTCGAATTCTATCTCGATGACCTCAAGGCAAAAGCACTCGTTGTGCCTGACGGCTATGACGGACCGGCGCTCGCCGCAGCGCGCACCTTCTCCATGACGGTCCTGCGGCTCAAGGGTGGCGGCGATCTGCCCGCCGGTCGCTTCAGCCTCACCGTCGATGGTCCGTCGCCAGACCCCGCCGCAGCAGGGACGCCCGGCGCGGACTCGATCGCCCTCATCCTGCACACGTCGGGCACCACCTCGCGGCCGAAGATCGTGCCGTTGTTGCAGTCCAATATCTCCGCCTCGGCGCGCAGCATCAGCGCCACGCTCGCACTTACGCCCGAAGACCGTTGCCTCAATGTGATGCCTCTGTTCCATATTCACGGCCTGATCGCCGCAGTCACCGCATCCTTGTCGGCGGGTGCATCGATCTGGTGCGCGCCGGGCTTTGACGCGCTCAAATTCTTCGGTTGGATGAAGGGCGCGCAGCCGACCTGGTATACGGCGGTGCCGACCATGCACCAGGCGATCCTGTCACGGGCCGAGCGCAATGCGGAGATCATCCGGGAGACGGGCCTTCGGTTCCTGCGCTCCTCGTCGGCTTCGCTGCCCGCCCAGGTGATGCTCACTTTGGCCGAAACCTTCGGCGCGCCGGTGATCGAGGCCTATGGCATGACCGAGGCCTCCCATCAGATGACCAGCAATCCGTTGCCGCCGCGCCGCCAGATCCCGGGCTCGGTCGGCATTGAGGCCGGACCGCTGGTTCGGATCGCTGACGAGATCGAGGACCAGATCATTTCCGGCACCGGCGAGGTGGTGATCTCGGGCGACACCGTGACACCCGGCTACGAGGGCAATCGGGAGGCCAACGCCAAGGGCTTCTTCATGGCCGAGGGGCGCCGATGGTTCCGCACCGGCGACAAGGGTGCGCTCGACGCCGAGGGCTATCTCACGCTCACAGGACGGCTCAAGGAGATCATCAACCGGGGCGGCGAAAAGATCAGTCCACTCGAGGTTGACGGCGTGCTGATGGACCATCCGGCCGTGGCGCAGGTGGTCACGTTTGCCATTCCGCACCCAAAGCTTGGCGAGGAAGTGGGAGCTGCGGTGGTGCTGCGCGAAGGGGCTGTTGTCACGGAAGCCGAAATCCGCGCGTTTGCCGCAACCCGCATGGCCGATTTCAAGGTGCCGCGCCGGGTCGTCATCCTTGAAGAGATCCCCAAGGGTGCCACGGGTAAACTGCAGCGCATCGGGCTTGCACAGAAGCTCGGCCTCGGCGAAAGCGCCTGACAGGCTCGTACAACCGGGGACAGAGCATGAAAATTACCATTTTCGGTGCCGGCGCAATTGGCGGCTACATGGGCGTCAAACTGGCCGAGGCGGGCGCGGATGTGAGCCTTGTGGCGCGGGGGCCGCATCTGGCCGCCATGCGTGCCAAGGGTCTCACACTGATCGAGGAGGGAAGCGACCCGGTCACCGTGAAGGTGCGGGCCAGCAACGATCCGACCGATCTCGGCCCGCAGGACTATGTGATCATCACCCTCAAAGCCCATTCGGTGCCGCCAGTGGTGGACAAGATCAAGCTGCTGATGGACGGGCGAACGACCATCGTCAGCGGTGTCAACGGCGTGCCATGGTGGTATTTTCACAAGTTATCGGGACCGCTCGAAGGCACGCGGCTCAAGACGGTGGACCCGGGCAACGTGCAATGGGATGGCTTCGGACCTGATCGGGTGCTGGGTTGCGTGGTCTATCCGGCTGCCGAAGTGAGCGAGCCGGGCACGATCCGCCATGTCGAAGGCAACCGTTTCTCGCTGGGCGAGCCTGATGGCTCGAAGTCCGAGCGCGCGGTCGAGTTGTCCAAGATCTTGACGGCAGCAGGGCTCAAAGCGCCGGTGCGGGCCAATCTGCGCGACGAGATCTGGGTCAAGCTCTGGGGCAATCTGTCCTTCAATCCGATTTCTGCTTTGACGCATGCGACGCTCGATGTGCTCTGCACCGATCCAGGCACACGCGACGTCGCCCGCCGGATGATGCGTGAGGCCCAGACTATCGCCGAGAAGCTTGGCGTTCGGTTTCCGATTGACGTCGACCGGCGGATTGATGGCGGGGCGGCTGTTGGTGCCCATCGCACCTCGATGCTGCAGGATCTTGACGCCGGGCGGCCGATGGAGATCGATGCGCTCGTGGGGTCGGTGCAGGAACTGGGCGTCATAACCGAGACGCCGACACCCACCGTCGACACCGTGCTTGCGCTGACCAGGCTGCGCGCCCGCATGAGCGGCCTTTACACCTGAGCCGCTTCAGGCGTGAAATCGTGGTGGTGGGCGGATCTTCTATTCTGCGGCGGCGGTCAACGGCGTGGGGACGTAGTTGAGGACCGGGCCAAGCCAGCGCTCGACGTCCTCGACCGTCATCCTCTTGCGGGCGGCGTAATCCTCGACCTGATCGCGTTCCACCTTGGCGACGCCGAAATAATAGCTCTCGGGATGGGACAGGTAGAGACCCGATACCGACGAGCCTGGCCACATGGCCATGCTTTCAGTGAGTTTCACCCCGACCGAGTTTTCGCCGTCGAGCAGCTTGAACAGCGTGACCTTCTCGGTATGGTCGGGCTGTGCCGGATATCCCGGGGCTGGTCTTATGCCCTGGTAAGGTTCGCCGATCAGGTCGGCCGGTGCGATGGTCTCCTCCACCGCATAGCCCCAGAAGTCCTTGCGCACGCGCTCATGAAGCCATTCGGCCATGGCTTCGGCGAAGCGGTCGGCGAGCGCCTTGACCATGATCGCATTGTAGTCGTCGTTGGCGCGTTCGAAACGGGCGGCAATGTCGATCTCCTCGGTGCCGGCGGTGACGATGAAACCGCCGAGGTAATCGGCCTTGCCGCTTGCGCGGGGTGCCACGAAATCTGCCAGCGCCACATTGGGCTTGCCGTCGCGACGGGGCAATTGCTGGCGCAGCGTGAAAAAGGTTTCAACACCCTGGTTGCGAGCCTCGTCGCCAAACAGATGGATGTCGTCGGCGTCCGAATTGGCCGGCCAGAAACCCAGAACCGCCCGGGGCGCAAACCATTTCTCGGCGATGATGGTCTCAAGCATCGCGGTGGCATCGGCGAAGAGCTGTCGGGCCGCAGGGCCCTGGTCGGCATCCTCGAGAATCTTCGGGTAGCGGCCCTTGAGTTCCCAGGTCTGGAAGAACGGTGTCCAGTCAATATAGCCGGCAAGGTCGGCCAGGTCCAAATCCGCGATCACACGGGTACCGAGGAAGGATGGCTTGGGCGGTTCGTAACCGCTCCAATCGATGGGATGGGGGTTGGCGCGCGCCCGCGCGATCGGCAGCCGCAGCTTATTGGCCTCCGAGCGGTGATGGGCTTCGGTCACCTTGCGGTATTCGGCGCGGACGGTATCGATGTAGCCGTCGTGGCTGTCGTTGGACAGAAGCGCCGAAACGACGCCGACCGCACGGCTTGCGTCGGTGACATAGACGGCCTGGCCACGGCTATAGCGCGGGTGGACCTTGACGGCGGTGTGGACGCGGCTGGTGGTGGCACCACCGATAAGCAAGGGAATGTTAAAGCCTTCCCGCTCCATTTCGGCCGCCACGTGCACCATCTCGTCGAGCGACGGGGTGATAAGCCCGGACAGGCCGATGATGTCGACTTTCTCGGCGCGCGCGGTTTCGAGTATCTTTGAGGCTGGCACCATGACGCCGAGATCGATGATCTCGTAATTGTTGCAGGCCAGCACGACCCCGACGATGTTCTTGCCGATGTCATGGACATCGCCCTTCACTGTTGCCATCAGGATCTTGCCGGCCGTCTTGCGCTCGCCAGTGTCGATGCCGTTGGCAAGGTTGGCGGCCTTTTCCGCCTCCATGTAGGGCAGCAGTCCGGCGACGGCCTGCTTCATGACGCGGGCCGACTTGACAACCTGCGGCAGGAACATCTTGCCGGCGCCGAAGAGGTCGCCCACCACGTTCATGCCATCCATCAACGGCCCTTCGATGACGTGCAACGGCCGCTCGGCCTTGAGCCGGGCCTCCTGCGTGTCGGCGTCAATGAATTCGGTAATGCCATTGACCAGCGCATGGGAAATCCTGCGTTCGACCGTCCACTCCCGCCAGCCGAGATCGCGTTCCCTCGCTTCCTTGCCGGCCGAGCCCCTGAAGCGCTCGGCGATATCCAGCAGGCGTTCGGTCGCGGTTCCGCCGGTTCTGGGTATGCGGTTGAGCACCACGTCCTCACAGGCCTCGCGAAGGTCAGGCTCAATTGTGTCAAGGATGGCGAGTTGCCCGGCATTGACGATGCCCATGTCCATGCCCTGGCCGATGGCGTGGTAGAGAAACACCGCATGCATGGCCTCGCGGACCGGCTCATTGCCGCGGAACGAGAAGGACAGGTTGGACACACCGCCCGAAATATGGACATGGGGCAGAGTGGCGGTGATCTCGCCCACCGCCTCGATGAAATCGACACCGTAGTTGTCATGCTCCTCGATGCCGGTGGCGACGGCAAAGACGTTCGGATCGAAGATGATGTCTTCGGGCGGAAAATCCGCTTCTTCCGTCAACAGCCGGTAGGCGCGGGTGCAGATCTCGACCTTCCGCGCGCGGGTGTCGGCCTGACCCTGTTCGTCGAAAGCCATGACCACCACGGCCGCTCCGTACATGCGGCAGAGTTTGGCCTGGTTGAGGAAAGCGGCCTCACCTTCCTTCATGGAAATCGAATTGACAATCGACTTGCCCTGGACACACTTGAGACCGGCCTCGATGATCTCCCATTTGGAGGAATCGATCATCACAGGGACGCGGGCGATGTCGGGTTCTGCGGCGATCAGGTTGAGAAACTCGACCATGGCCTTCTTCGAATCGATGAGGCCTTCGTCCATGTTGATGTCGACGATCTGGGCACCATTCTCGACCTGATCACGGGCCACGTCGAGGGCTGCGGCATAGTCGCCGGCGGTGATCAGCTTTCGGAACTTCGCCGATCCGGTCACATTGGTGCGCTCGCCCGCATTGACGAAGGGAATGTCCTTTGTGAGCGTAAAGGGCTCGAGCCCCGAAAGCATCATCAGCGGACGGTGCTCGGCAGGCTTGCGGGGCGGGTGACGCAGGACAGCATCGGCAATGGCCCGGATGTGTTCGGGCGTGGAGCCGCAGCAGCCGCCCACGACATTGACGAGCCCTTCACGGGCGAAGTCCTCGACCTGGGCCGCCATGATTTCGGGGCTCTCGTCATACTGGCCGAAGGCATTGGGAAGGCCCGCGTTGGGATAGGCGCACATGAAGGTGTCGGCGACAGCGGACAGTTCGGCCAGATGCGGGCGCATGGCGGAAGCGCCGAGCGCGCAGTTGAGGCCGATGGTGAAAGGACGGGCGTGGCGGACCGAATGCCAGAAGGCGGTCGGTGTCTGGCCCGACAGGGTGCGGCCCGACAAGTCGGTGATCGTGCCCGAAATCATCACAGGGAGCCGGATTCGTTTCTCGGCGAAAACCTCCTCCGCAGCGAAAATGGCCGCCTTGGCGTTGAGCGTGTCGAAGATCGTCTCGATGAGAATGATGTCGGCGCCACCGTCGATCAGGCCGCGAAGCTGCTCGCCATAGGCCAACCGGAGATCGTCAAACGAGGTCGCGCGATAGCCTGGATTGTTGACGTCGGGCGAAATGGAGGCTGTGCGGTTGGTGGGGCCGAGCGCGCCGGCCACGAAGCGCCGCTTGCCGTCCTCGCGTTCGGCCCGTCGGACAGCTCGCCTGGCAAGCCGTGCGCCGTCCCGGTTGAGGTCGTAGATGACGTTTTCCATGCCGTAGTCGGCCTGGGCGATGGATGTCGAGGAAAAGGTGTTGGTCTCGATGATATCGGCACCGGCACGGGCATACTGGTAGTGGATTTCCTCGATCGCCTGGGGCTGGCTCAAAATCAGCAGATCGTTGTTGCCTTGCTGGTGGCAGGCGCACCCGACAAACCGGTTCCCCCGGAAATGGTCTTCCGCAAATCCGAGCCCCTGAATCTGGGTGCCCATGGCGCCGTCTAGAATCAGGATCCGCTCCCGCGCTGCCGCGGCGAGTGCCTTGAAAGTGTCCGAACCGCCCGACTGAGCGGAAACCGGCCCGAAGAGGTCGTCTGTATAGGACATACGCGATGAACTCCTCAGCGAAAGGTCGGGCAGAAATCGCATAAAGATATCTTTATGTCAACATGCCATCTGGCTTTGGCGCTTGCCATGGCTATCTGCCGAGAGCTCCTGACTGAATGAAAGGCCGCATTGCGGCCAGCATTGCCAGACGTGGGATTCTCGCTATCTTGTGGAAAAACCGATAAAGTTCCACACTCATTCAATAGATCGATAGCCAGGAGGCAGAGGTGACGACGCATGCGCAGCCTGTTCCGAGCGATCAACGGTATACTCCGGCGCTGCGCGTCCTGCATTGGGTTATTGCTCTCCTGGTTCTGGCGACCTGGCCGCTTGGTGCCGTGATCGGCTTCGTCAAGGAGGATGTGAAGCTTGACTTCTATCTCTTCCATGAAAGCATCGGCTTCATCGTGTTCTGGCTCTTGCTGCTGCGCGTCGGCGTTCGCCTGATACACGGCCGACCGGCCCATGATGCGCCGCCGATTGAAAAATATGCAGCTTTTGCGGTTCACGGCTTGCTTTATCTTTTTCTTGTCGTCATGCCCGTCTCGGGATTTCTCGCCACCAACGCGCACGGGTTTCCGCTGTCCTGGTTCGGGCTCTTCGAGGTCTGGAGCCCGATCGGGAAATCTCCCGCCATCGCCGGAACTTTTTCGGCGGTTCATGGTTGGAGTGCCTGGATCCTCATCAGTCTTGTCGGGCTGCATGTGGCGGCGGCGTTGTTTCACCATGTGGTGCGCCGCGACGGCACGCTGATGAGGATGCTTTGACCCCGGGACTGTTCTGAATGCACATGATCGATGTCAGCGATGATCTCTGGAAGCGCCTCCTTTCGGGCAGACCATGCACGGGCGAAGGGAGTCGAGGCGGCGGTGCCGCCGCGCTTGCGCTCTACGGCCCGATCGCCTCGGCCAGCGGACGCTTCGTTCTGGGGCAGGTTGGCCAGTCTCTCGATGGGCGGGTGGCAACGCCCACGGGTGACGCCCGGGACATTTCCGGTCCTGACGGGATCGTCCATCTGCACCGCTGCCGAGCGCTGGTCGAAGCAGTGATCGTGGGCATCGGGACAGTCAAGGCAGACGATCCACTTTTGTCGGTCCGGGCCGTCACCGGACCCGATCCGGTGCGCGTCGTCATCGATTGCGACGGCGAGCTCAGCGGACGGGAGCGGATGTTCGGCGACAAGGACGCGCCGATCATCGTCGTGCAATCCGATCAGGTGCCGCGCAGGTCGCTCGGGGCGGAAGTCATTCGCCTTCCGCAAGGGCCTGGCGGCATCGATGCGGGGGTCATTGTGGAGGCGCTTGCGGAACGCGGACTGAACCGGCTGCTGGTGGAAGGCGGGGCGCGCACGCTCGGCCGCTTCATCCAGGCCGGGCTGATCGACCGGCTGCACGTCACCGTGGCGCCGATCATTCTCGGGTCGGGGCCTGCAGGCATCGTCTTGTCACCCATCGACCTTTTGGCATCGGCCCACCGGCCGCCGGTCAATGTCTATCATCTGGGCAGTGACGTGATCTTCGACTGCTGCTTCAATGATCCCGCCGCTTCATCGTGGCAGAGCGAGAAGGTCGAGGTGGCCGACCTCGCATGAGGTGCCCGGCTCCTCGACAGTGTCGAGCCTGAAACCGATCCAGGATGCGATGTCGGAAGCTGACAGGGACCCGATCTCGCGCAACGGCCGTTCCATGCCTGCGACCAGTTCGCGCTGCAGATCGCTGTCAGCGGGTCCGAGCATCCACGGACTTGGGGCGGTTTCCACATGATAACCAAGCCGCGCGAAGGCTCGGCTGAGATGGGCGGTGGCGTCCGGGCCGAGCGCAGACCCGAGGCCCTTGTCGGAACGCTGGTGACGGTTGAAATCGGACGTCACCTGCGCGTCGAGCGGATGCGGCCTGGTCCAGCGCATGACGCCGTCATAGGACAGGGCTGCGTAGAGGCCGACGCCTGCGCCAGCGAGGCGGTTGGCCAGTCCGTCGCAAAGATCCTGCGAGCACAGGTCGAAAAAGGCGGATGCTGTGACCACGGCAACGCCATCAAGCGGCAGTCCTTCCAGATCATTGAGATCGTGGTGATGAAAGGTTACGCGGCCCTCGGGGTCGGCAATATCCCGCTTTGCTTGCGACAGCAGCCGGGGATCATGGTCGAGCAACCGCCATCGCGCTTCGGCAGGGACGCATCGCGACAGCGCGCGGTAGGTGGAGCCAATACCACAGCCGATGTCGAGCAGGTTTGGTTCGGCTGAGCAGTCTTCGAGATAGCGGCCAAGGCGGGCAACGAGCGCAGCGGAGCGGGCCTTGTGGTCCGAAGGTTCCCGCAGCGCCAGCCAATTCGTGTCGAAGCCACTCAATCGATGCCCTCCAGCGCCGTCCCGATGATCTGCACCGTGTCCTGCCAGGTGGGCAGTAACCGTCCCGCCCGGGCCGACGCGCTGGCGCGGCGGCGGCGCTCGCCCTGGTCGGTGAGAAGCAGACGAAGGGCTTCGGCAAAGGCCTCCACGTCGTCGACGCGGACGAGAAGGCCCACATCTTCCGGCACCACGTCCGGAACGGCACCGGCCTTGCAGGCAGCGATCGGAAGTCCCGCCGCCATGGCTTCGGCGAAGACCATACCATAGCCTTCATAGCGGCTTGCCAGGGCGAATATGTCGGCTGCGGCATAAAACGGTCGGGTGTCGGCACATTCGCCCGCAAGGGTGATGCGGTCTCCAAGCCCGAGCGTACCAATCTGACGGTCGAGATTTGCCGCAGTTGTCGTGTCGAGATCGCGGCTGCCGATGACAGTTGCGCTCCACGGCAGATCGCGGATCTGGTCGAGGGCCGCGATTAAAATGTCATGGCCCTTTCGCCGGGTCAGCGTCCCGACTGACAGGATCTGCGGCGGTGCGCCGTTCCTTCGCGTTGCCACCGCCGCCGCTTCGACGCCAGGTCGCGCCACCGTGAGCGATGCCTTTGCTACAGCATACCCCCGGCCCAATTCCGCCGCCGTCATCGGCGAGGTGACGATGACATGGCGGGCGCAGGCAAGTGCCTGGTATTCGCTGACGCGCAGCTTGATTTGACGGTCGGGATCAAGACCGGTCTCAAGGGCGAGCGGATGATGGACGAGTGCGACAATCCGCAGCCGCTTCTGTTCGCCTGCAGCCCAGGCGTCAAGGCAGCCAAAGGCAAGTCCGTCGATGAGGACGAGGCTGTTGTCGGTGAGGCGCGAAAGCTCCCTGCCTGCCGCTTCGAGTATGGCGGGATCGGGATCGGGAAAGCCTTCCCCGAGTGGAAGCGCGTCCACAGTCCAGCCGTCCCTGCGCAGCCCCGCAATGACTTGCCGGTCATAGGCATAGCCCCCGGTGTTGAGGTCAAGGCGTCCGGGGAAAGCGAAAGTCAGCCTGCGTGTCAAATATCGGCCTCATACCAGCCGCGCGCGACGTGGGATTCGTGCAGCGTGACCCGAATTCGGCAGATGCGGTGGCTGCCGTCGCCCAACCGCTTTTCGGTCACGGCGGCGGCGAGTGCGTCAAAAATGTGCTTGGCCACCACTTCGGTGGTGCTCACCTTGCCCATGAAAGCCGGATGGACGTCGAGATTCTGGTAATTGAGCGGCTTGACCACCGCGCTCAGCACCGCCGTCGCCGCGCCGATGTCGACGGCAAGTCCATCCTCGTCGAGATCCCTGGTGAAGAAGGCAGCATCGATGACGAAGGTGGCACCATGCATCCCTTGAGCCGGGCCGAAGACCGGGCGGGGCAGGCTGTGGGCGATCATGACATGGTCTCGAACTTCAACGGCAAACATCGGGGATCCTTTGCATCAGTAGTGAATTCGGTGACAGAGCGTATCTGGCGCGGACAGAATACGTGCGTAGTCGGTGTGCATGTACGGGAAAGGCGTCTCACCCGAAACAAGCGCATCAAGGCAATCGTCAAGCAACAGCTCGAGCGCTTTGGACAGCCTGCGTGCAAAACTCCAGCGCGCCCGCTGTGCTGCAGCAACCGTTCCCACCTGGGACGAGACAAGCGACAGCCGCCGGGAGTGAAATGCACCACCAAGCGGCAGGCGCACGGCGCACTCGCCATACCAGCTCGCTTCGATGATACGGGCTTCCGGCCCGGCACTTGTGATGGCTGTCTCCAGAGCTGCTGCGGCGGCGGTGGCGTTGATGAGGACATCAAACTCACCGCCGAGCGCGTCCGGGGACGAGAACGCCACACCGAGCTGACCGGCAAGACTGGCCCGGTGCGGATTTGTGTCCACGAGCACCGTCTCTGAACCCGGGATGCGTGATGCGAGATAGGCAACCAGTGCGCCGACCACACCAGCGCCGAACACTGCGATGCGATCACCGGGCAAGGCACCCGAATCCCAGAGAATGTTGAGGGCGGTTTCCATGTTGGCGGCAAGCACCGCGCGGCCCGGCGGCAGGCGGTCGGGCAGGCGTGTCACGCTTGTGGCCGGCACCACAAACCGGTCCTGGTGAGGGTGGAGACAAAAGACGGTCTGGCCCATCAGCGCCTGCGGGCCGCTCTCCACCTGTCCGACGGCGCAATAGCCGTATTTGACCGGGAAGGCGAACGTGCCCGCCATGTTGGGGCTGCGCATGAGCTCATGCTCGCTTTCGGGCACAAAGCCTTTGAAAACCAGGTGTTCGGTGCCCCGACTGATGCCGCTGAAGAGGGTCTTCACCCGGACTTCGGCTTCGGTGGGCACGGGGAGATCTTCGTTGCGGATGGCGCAGCGCTCCGCTGCCTCGATCCAGAACGCCGCTGCGCGCAAGGGGTCGTCGGATGGGCCGGAGGTCATGATCGACCCTCAGCGCTGTCTCGAAGACCGGTCGGGGTGCGGTCATGGTCTGCGCGCTCCCGCAGTAAAGAGCCCGGGAGTTCAATATTTGTTGACAGCCTGTTCGCCAATCCACAACGGCCAGCGCCGCGTAAGAGGGAGAGTTGGTTAAAGGAGTATCGAGATGTCCCAGTCAAACGAAACCGCTTTCCAGTTTTCCACGGTGGCTGCCGATGTGGAGCGCTCCGTGTCCGAATTGCGGTATGGGCGCCCGGTGATCTTTACAGCGGGTGGACGCAAACTTGCAACTCTCGCGCTCGACAGCGTGGCGCCGCCGGTCTACGACCAGTTCGCCGCCGCCTGTGACCATCGCCACGGCCTTCTCCTGACAGCGCCACGGGTGCGGCGTCTGGGTTTGCCCTATTCAGGCGACGTGATCGCCCCGCTGGCGCGCGTTTCCTTCGAGATGGCGTCCGCGCTCGCCTACCGGCTCAACGCCGAGGCACCGGAGGACTGGCACCCGTCCGATGAGCTGACCTCGATGACAGCCGAACTCGCCCGGCTCGCACTGCTGCTGCCGGCCATGGTTTTAGCCGACGTCACCGATTCAGCGCACCGGTTTTCGGCCTGCTGCAGTCTTTCGGCAGACACGCTCAAGGCGGCAGATGTGGCGCGCCAGCGTTTCGATGAGGTGGTGCGCACGCGGGTTCCTCTGGCAGGCCTGGGCGATGCCGACTTCGCCGTCTTCCGCGGCGGACTTGCCCAGAAGGACCAGGTGGCCATCATCGTGGGCAAGCCGGACCCGTCGAAGGCCGTGCCGATCCGCATTCATTCCTCCTGCATCACCGGCGATCTGTGCGGTTCGCTCAAGTGTGATTGCGGCGACCAGCTGCGCAACGGACTTTCGCTGTTGAAGGCAGCGGGTGGCGGCATTCTGCTCTACCTTGATCAGGAAGGCCGCGGCACCGGCATCGGAGCGAAGATGCGGGCCTATGGCTACCAGCATCTCGGGCTCGACACCATCGACGCCGACGCTGAACTCGGACTGGATGATGACCACCGGCGCTATGAGGCGGCTGTGGCCATGCTGCGGCATCTTGGCGCGCTCAGGGTTGCGGTCTTCACCAACAATCCGACCAAGATCCACGCCCTGGAGCAGGCTGGAATCATCGTCGAGCGGCGCGCCGCTGTCACCGGACGGGTCACGGCGGAAAATGAGGCCTACTTGCGCACCAAGACCTTGCGCGCAGGCCACATAATGGATCTCGATGTTATGGTCGCCGCAGAGTAAGGTGGCGTCCGACAAGGGACCCGTGCATGCTCAGTGAAATGGAACGCAAACCGGGATGGACAGAGCCAAAGGATTCGGCCTCAGGCCGGATTGCTGGACGCGAAATCATCGCCCGAGGACGTGTGGCCGAAGCACTTTCGGCCGAAGCGCGCCGAAGTCTGAGCCTCATTTTCGGTCTGACAGTGGCTATCGCGGCCACGGTTGCGCTCAGTGACCGGATCGGATGGCCGATGGTGGCCATCGTTGCGATCAGTCTTGCGACCATCTTCGGTCTCGTGATCCGCGCCCTGCCAGCCCATCCGCATGTGCGCTTCGGACCAGCCAACACGGTGACGGCAGTGCGGGCGGCACTGGTGAGCTTCATCGCCGGGCTGATCCTGTGCTTCGACGGGCTCGCCGAGGAGACAGCGGCGCTGTGGCTTCTCTCGGCTATCGTGCTGGTCGTGTTGGCGCTTGACGGCCTTGATGGCCTGCTCGCCCGCCGTTCGGGATTGGGGTCATCGCTCGGTACGCGGTTCGACATGGAGGTCGACGCATTGTTGATCCTCGTGTTGTCCGCAACTGCCTTCACGCTCGGAAAGGCAGGCGTCTGGGTTCTGCTGATCGGGATGATGCGGTACGGCTTCGTGGCGGCGGTGTTTGTGGATCCCCGGATGGGGCGCGACCTGCCGCCGTCGTTCCGGCGCAAGCTCGTCTGCGTCGTTCAGGTGGTCGCACTGATGGTGATCATGGTGCCGGTCGTCACGCCGCCGGTGTCGACCGCTCTCGCCGCGATGGCCCTGCTCGCGCTTGTCTATTCCTTCGCTGTCGACATCTTCTCTCTCCTGCGCCTGCCAAAGGTCGTGGCATGAGCATCTCTGCCCGCACGCAGACAGCACTTGGTCTTGCCCGCTCGCTCGTGATCTATTACGGGCTACCCTGGCGGCGTCGCGCCCTGAAGCGCTTCTATGCGGGCTTGATCCGGCCTGGAGATCTTGTCTTCGACATCGGCGCGCATGTCGGCAGCCGCAGCCAAACACTCGCCGCGCTCGGAGCGAGAGTGGTGGCGGTCGAGCCGCAGCCTGCGTTCGCCGATTTCATTGCCCGACGGCTCGCCAGCCGCCTGCACGGGTTCGAGCGGGTGGCCGTGGGGCGCAGGGAAGGCACCATCGACCTCCTGATTTCGAGCCTTCATCCAACCGTCACCAGCGTTTCCAGGCATTTCGTGGAGACGGTGAGCCAGACGCAAGGCTTTGCTTCGGTTGTCTGGGACCGGCGCTTGAGGGTGCCGATGGTGACGCTTGAAGGCCTCATCAACCGCTACGGCTTGCCGGTTTTCTGCAAGATCGACGTGGAAGGCGCGGAGGCCGATATTCTGGCGGGCCTTGAAAGGCCGATCGGGCTTATCGCTTTCGAGTACACTCCGGCGATGCCCGCCGTGGCCGCTGCCGCCGTCGATCGGCTCGGCGAGCTCGGCTCCTACCGGTACAACCGGGTGGTTGGCGAAAGCCACCGCTTTACCAGCGGGCACTGGCTGTCGGCGGGCGAACTCCTGGCCGAACTCGCTGCACTTCCCGCCGATGCAAATTCAGGCGACGTCTATGCCAGGATCGAGCAGCCGTGATGGCATGTCGGCCTGCCTCAGCCTTTCCCACGCAAGGCGGTTGCGGCGAGCACCGCCAGCCCGGGTGCAGAACCGACCAGACAGACCGCGCCGTAGACCAGGCTCGCCGCCAGGCCGAGGGCTGCGGTATGGCCGACAAGCGGCCACAGCATCATCGCCGCCGCCTCCCGCGTGCCCCAACCGCCAAATCCGGTCGGTATCAGCATGGCGATCAGGCTCAGGGGAATGGCCGTCATGAGAGCGGCCACCGACAGCGGCGCGCCGATGGCGTCGGACGCGATGGCGAAGACGGCGATATAGCTCGCCATCACCGCAAGGCTCAGGCCGCCCTGCACGAGCCAGGCACCACGGGCGACGAAGATCTGGTGCATGTCCGCGGCAAAGCCGCCACCGCCGAAGCCGGATTTGCGAAACGCCAAGCCTGCGGCAAGGGCGGCAAGCGCGATGCCCGAGACGGCAAGCGGCAGGACGGCAAATTCGCCGCCGCCGGTTGCAGCTTGCGGCCAGAAGAGCATGCCGAGCAAGGCGAACAGCACAAACGCCGTCTGCCCCGACAGCCGCTCGTAGAGAACCGCCTTGGCCGAGGCCTTCCAGCCGACGTCGTTGACGGTGCGGGTCCGACAGGCGCGGGCGATGTCTCCCGCCACACCGCCGGGCAGGCTCTGATTGAGCAGGCTTGCCACATAGTATTCCGCAATCGCGGTGCGTGGGCCAATGAATTGGCCCAGCCGGCCGGCTGTGAAGCGCCAACGCAATCCCGACAGGACGATCTGCGCCTGGACCAACAGCAGCGCCATGGCGACATGACCGGGAGGGACTTGCGCAAGGGCCGCACCGAGGGTGTCGAGGTCGATCTGGCTGGCAATGCAGGCGACCAGCAGGAGAACGGCGAGCGGAATGACAAGGCGCAGGAGGGGCAAGGAGCGTCGCTTTCGCAGGCAGGCGCAAGAGGATCAAAAGGATATGAACGGATACGGCAGATCGGAGAAGGTGGACCTCAATGACGGATGAAAAGGCGGATCGCAAGCGACTTGGCTCGATGGGACCGGTGTTCGGATCTGCTTTTGTGGCCGTCTTCGCCTGGTTTGCCTTCACACTGCCGGACCATCCAGACGCGGTGAGATGGACATCGTTCCTGCGGGTGCCGATTGAAGTCCCGTTGATCCTGTTCGCTCTTGTGGCGGGCGGACAGCGTCTTGGCGGGCTTCTGCGGTATCTGGTCACGCTCGTCGTCTTTGTTGTTCTCGGCCTGAAGCTTGCCGATATCGCCACGCAGGCCGCGTTCCAGCGACCTTTCAATCCCCATCTGGACGCCAAAATGCTGGCCGACGGCTGGATTCTCGCCTCCGGAACCATCGGCGCAGTGGTGGCGGCTGCGGTCGTGGCTGGTGTCGTTCTGGCGATTTCGGGGGCAGGCTTTCTGTTCCTGCGTTCGGCGCGTGCCGCCGCATCGGCTCAAGGCAGGGTCAGCATCGGGCTCATGATGGTGTCGGCCGCGCTTTTCATCGGTGGAGGCGTGCTTGTGGCTACGGGCCAGCGCGGCGCGGAGGCGCGGGTGACGGGCTATCTCGGAGCCCGGCTCAGTCTCATAGTCACGTCGATGGCCGACATGAGGGCGTTTGAGGCGGAATTGGCGCAAGGGCTGGAGCCGCGTTCGGGGGAGGGTCTTTTTTCTGCCGTCAAGGGCAAGGATGTCATCGTCATCTTCGTTGAGTCCTACGGTCGCAGCGCGCTTGACGACCCGCGCTATGCCAAGGTGACCGGGCCGCGGCTCGACGCAGTCGAACAGGCGCTGGCGAGTGCGGGGCTGAAGGCCGCCTCGGCCTGGGTGACGTCGCCCACCGTCGGAGGCTTGAGTTGGCTTGCCCATGGCACGTTGCTGTCGGGCCTCTGGGTCAACAACCAGGCGCGTTACGATCTTGTGACGCGCAGCGGCCCACAAAGCCTCAACCGCCTGTTTGGCGATGCCGGCTGGACCACGGTGGCCGCAATGCCCGCCATCACCATGGATTGGCCGGAAGCGGCGTATTTCGGCTACGACCTGACGCTTGCGGCAGCCGACCTCGGCTACCGGGGCAAGCCGTTCAATTGGGTGACCATGCCCGATCAATACACGCTGTCGGCTTTCGAGCGCCTCGGACGCGCTCCCGCGCAGGCCGCCGGGCGTCCGGTGATGGCCGAGGTCGCCTTGATCTCAAGCCATGCTCCCTGGACTCCGGTGGCCCGGCTCATCGACTGGGACGCGGTCGGTGACGGGACGGTCTTCAACGAACAAGCCGAACGCGGCGATCCACCATCGGTGGTCTGGGCCGATCCGGAGCGGATCCGCCGACACTATATCGGGACGATCAACTATGCGCTGGAGGTGCTCGGCAGCTATATGCAGCGGCACGGGGACAACACCGTTTTCGTCATCCTGGGCGATCACCAGCCCGCAGCCATCGTCACTGGACCGGGAGCGTCCCGGGCCGTGCCTTTTCATGTTGTGAGTGGCGATACGGATCTCGTCAACGCCTTCAAGGCGCGCGGATTTGTGAGCGGGATGCGGCCAGGAGCCTTGACCGCCGAATGGCCGATGAACGAGATGCGCGCCGTCCTCATCGAGGTTTTCGGCGGCGCATCGCGGCCTGAGATACGCGGGCCATGATCTGCGGTTTTGCATGGTGCCGGTCTTGATCGCAGGCGGGTAGAGAGACCACTCGCGGGCGGTCAACTGAACGGGTTTGCCATCGTTGCAGATGCTGCGCGCCGCGAGGTCGATTTCAAGTGGCCCATGGGCGACAATCGGGTTCGGGTTGACCGAGTAACGCCGCGCCAGACCGCATCTCCGCCGCCGTCACGGCTGCCGCTTTACGCAGAGCCATGGACGGTTGCGGTGGAAGCGCCCGATCCTGAGCGCCGCGCGCCCCATTCCATTCTGGCTCTTCAGGACGCCGCCGTGGCGACGTCGGGCGATCGCCGCCACTGGGTCGAGGTGCAGGGGCACCGCCTGTCTCACACCATGGACCCACGCAAAGGTGGTCCAATCCCCGCACCGCCCGCGTCTGTCACTGTGGCGGCGAGACCCTGTGCGGAGGCCGTCACCCGGGCAACGGCGCTGATGGTGAGAGGAAGCTTGGAAGGTGCGGAATTGGCGCGTAGACATGAGATTGACGGTCTCTTCATTGACCGAGAGGGCGACTGATTTCGCACAACGTGAGTGGGACGGCTATTTGTGACCCGTGCAGCGCCCGGTCCCGCGGTTCAAGCCCCCCCCCCCCCGAAGGACACCAGATGAAACTGTTGCTGTATGGTCGCCTGAACGTCGCGTTGCTGGCCATGGCTCTGGCCGGACTGGTTTCTGGCCTCGGACTGCTGGTGGCTGGACGACCTGAGCTTGCCACACTGGCATGGTCGGCAGGTGTTGGTCCTGTGCTTGCAGCACTTGTGGTGGAGATCGTGCGCAGCCTCCTGAAGGGCGAGGTCGGGCTCGACATCGTGGCGGCGCTGTCGATGTCGGCGGCGCTGCTGTTTGGCGAAACACTTGCCGCAGCAGTGGTCGCGCTGATGTATTCAGGCGGAACCTTCCTTGAGGGGTTTGCCGAAGGCCGCGCCCGGCGCGAGATGAGTGACCTTCTGTCCCGCGTGCCGCGCACCGCGACCCGACACCGCAATGGCAAGTTGGATGAAGTGCCGCTTGATGACATTCTACCCGACGACCTTCTCCTTGTCCGGCAAGGCGATGTGGCACCCGTGGATGGAACAGTGGAAAGCGACCGGGCGATGCTCGACCTCGCAGCCCTGACGGGCGAGTCCATGCCAGTGCGGCTTACGCGCGGGCAGGATGTGATGAGCGGGTCTACCAACGCGGGCGAGGCCTTCGATCTGCGTGTCACGCGGCGGGCGTCAGACAGCACCTATGCCGGGATCGTCCGGCTGGTCGAGGCAGCGCAGGCATCGAAAGCGCCGATGTCCCGGCTCGCTGACCGCTATTCGCTGCTGTTTCTGGCTGTCACAGTGGCGCTGGCGACGGCTGCATGGTGGTTCACCGGCGATCCGATCCGCGCGGTGGCCGTTCTGGTGGTGGCAACGCCTTGCCCTCTGATCCTCGCCGTGCCTGTGGCGCTGGTCGGCGGGCTTTCGCGAGCCGCACATTTCGGCGTTCTGATCAAGGGTGCAAAACCGCTGGAGGCGTTGGCGCGGATCAACACGCTGATCCTCGACAAGACCGGCACGCTGACCGACGGGCGGCCGCAGATCGTCTCGATCAAGACGCATGGGCAGATGTCGGAAGACGAGATCGTGTATTTCGCAGCCGCTCTCGATCAGGCGTCCAAACATCCCATCGCGCAGGCCATCGTTGCGGCGGCGCACGCGCGCGGCATCGCCTTGCCGGTTCCGCAAGCCATCATCGAGACGCCGGGCGAAGGCGTTTCGGGCACAGTCGATGGCCGCAAGGTCGTGGTCGGCGGGGCTGCTTTTGTGGCAGCGCAGGTGGGCGTATCCGACCCGGAAAGCACGCTGATCTCCGCAGGCTCGGTCATTGTGTCACTCGGGGTTGATGGCAAACTGGCAGGCCACATCGTCATGGCCGATGCGCTGCGACATGGCACGGCGGACCTGCTGGCGGGCTTGCGGAGGTTGGGGATTGCCCGGATCGTGTTGGCAACTGGCGACCGCCGCGCGGTGGCAGAGGCGGTGACCGAAGGTTTGGGTCTGGACGCCGTCCACGCCGACCTGACCCCCGATCAGAAGGTCTTGCTGGTTCTGAGCGAGCACAAGCACGGCCCGGTGATGATGGTGGGTGACGGCGTGAACGATGCGCCTGCGCTTGCGGCGGCCGATATCGGCGTCGCCATGGGCGCGCGCGGGGCGGCAGCATCAGCCGAGGCGGCGGATGTGGTGCTGCTGGTCGATCACCTTGATCGCCTTCTGCCGGGAATCGAGATTGCCCAAGGCGCGCGCCGGATCGCGCTGGAAAGCGTTGCCGCTGGGATCGGCCTGTCGATCCTTGGCATGATCGCCGCGGCGTTCGGATATCTGACACCCGTTCAAGGCGCACTGCTGCAGGAGGTCATCGATGTGGCTGTGATCCTGAACGCACTCAGGGCGCTGAGGATAAAACCGCGCGGGACAGCCCCTTCGCATGGCCCACCCCTTCACGACTTGAACGGACTTGACCCATGAGCAGATTGTCGCGTTCCGAAATCCACATGGTGCATCGCATCGGCTGGCTTCGCGCCGCAGTTCTAGAGTAATTTCAGCGAAAGTGGCACCGCTTTCGCGTCCGGAATAGCGTCAAAACAAGGTGATAGAGCTATTCCGGCGATTCTGACAACGCCGGAATACCTCTAGTGGTCTGACCGAAACAAATGGTGCCCATCTGTTTCGAAAAGTCAGCCCACAAGTTATTGATCTGGTGGGGCGATTTGTCCTGACAGATGGGAACTATCTGTCCGGATCGCACCACTAGGGGCCAACGACGGCCTTGTCTCGACCGCCAGTCTCGTGGTCGGGGTTGCCGCCGCAGGCTCTGGCCGCCCCGAAATCCTGATCGCATGGGCTTTTCGCCACACACGAGGACCGTCTGACGGCGGACCTGATGAAATTCCTGAAAGGGTAATCCGGAAGTGCCCGTGGTCGGGTGGCGACGTCGCGACCCGCCTCAAACCGGGCCTTTGGACAGGGTACCTCGCCTCCGTGCGATTATCCACAGGTGACGCGCCACAGCATGGTCCGCGATCTTTGATCGCGTTGCGGACGACATGCGTCGTCCCGGCGAGCCACCTGAAGACGCTTTGGATCGCTTTCATGCCGAAAGTTTCAGTCCTGAAGCGCGTCCGCTCTGGCGCCTCTGGGTCGAGGTGGATGGCCTGGCCGGGCGGGACGCTTTGCTTGCAAAGGCTATGGCTGAGGCGAGACAGCGGCTGCGGGACGGGCTTGAGGCAATCCTGTCCGGTGGTGCCGCGCAAGGGTGCTGGCCATTGACTTCCCCGCGCGCCACGGCAATCAGGCTTGAGGCGCTGCGCGATGGGCTCGTCGGCCTGCTGCTTTCGTCAGATCCGGAAATGGACGCCCATGCGGCAGAGCAGCATCTTCGTGACGCCTTCCGGTGGGAAACGCACGCATTGCCGCAACGGCGTTGAAGTCTCGGCCAAAAGGGTGGAGATGGATTGCCTGCGGTCCGCTTCATGGTCACGTGCTGACCTCGATTTGTTCGGTCGCCCAGAGTATGAGAGCTGGGCGGGCCTGATTTCTTGCGCGCCGGTTCTTGGGTTCCGGGAGAATTGCAGGTTTCGTTCTTGCGAAGACGGCCAAGCATTGGGAGATGGACGCGCCACACCGCCGTCGATCGGCGGAATGCCCCGTTGCGCCATCGGCGCGGGTCAACATCCCTCAATCACCTCCTGATCTGGGTTAGGAACGATGTGGACGACTCAGGCTACCAAGTCACTGTGCACCCGGTGACGATTGACCACCACATGCATGATTTCAAAGCGTTATCGTGAGTTTTGTCCGTTCAAATGGCCGCGCCCCGCTGAATGTCCCAGCGACCGCCCTGACGAACCCCGCAGGTGTGGACCGGGGCGCGGGAAGTTGTCTCTGGAAGAGCCCGTCTGGCGGCCAGCGCGTGCGCGCTTCGCCTGCATCAAAAGAGGCGGATTGGCACGGAACCTTTTTCTTTCAACGGGGTTTTGTAGGAGACCCGAGCCATGGAGGATCCGAAGATGAACTGGGACCAGATCGAGCGAAAATGGGATGAAATGACCCGCCGGGTTCAATC
>JBBQJA010000055.1:0-23342 GCA_038325465.1 Hyphomicrobiales bacterium
CGGATCCTCTCGGGCGTCTCGGTGCTGACCGAGGACGGTGCCGCGCCGCATACCGTGCGTGCGGGCGACAGTTTCATCCTGCGTCCTGGATTCAGGGGAACCTGGGAAGTGCTTGAAACAACACGCAAAGATTATGTGATCAAGACTTGAAGACAGTGGCGTGCGCGCCATCGCCTCATGCATGTCGCGTTCAATCGATATCGATTGAACGGACCGCACATGCAGTCACAAAAGAGCGTGACAGAGGCACTCACGCGTACTTCGCGACGCGCGGCGCTGTTCATTCAAAATGGTACAGCGGCCTTTGCGCGTCTCGAGATTTGCGCGGCGCTGTATCCTGTGCCCTCACCACACCAGGTCAAGCCGCTCAAGCCCGCGGAAATGGTAGGCGTTACGGCGGACGAGTGGCGTTGCCGTTCGGATACCATGCAGGCGGGAAAACAGCACCGGCAATCCCACCTGCAGCTCAAGCCGGGCGAGCGGCGCGCCGATGCAGAAATGCAGGCCGGCACCGAAGCCGAGCTGCGCTCCCTCATCGCGGTCCGGTCGGAAGCGCTCGGGGTTGGTGAAGCGGGCGGGGTCGTGATTGGCCGCGCCGAGCATCAAGCCGATGCGGTCGCCGAAGCGGAGCCGGACACCGGGCACAGGTTCACACTCTTCAAGCACGTAGCGGGTGAACATGTGCAGCGGCGGGTCAAACCGCATCAGTTCCTCGATTGCGAGCGCGGTCGAGGCTTCGGTCGCAAACAAGGCGGCCGGGTCGGTGCCGGTTGTCAGGATCGCGGCCACCGCATTGCCGATCTGGTGAACGGTCGCCTCATGGCCGGCGTTGAGCAGCAGCACGATGGTGGAGATGAGTTCGTCTTCAGACAGCCCATCCTCGCCCGACCGTGCCGTGATCATGTGGGAGATCAGATCGTCGGCCGGCCGCGTCCGGCGTTCTGCAATGACGTCTTTGAGATAGGCTGCAAACTCTGCGGCGGCGGCGTTGGCGTCGTGTTCTTCCGTTTCGGTCCGGTCGAAGAGATACATCCGGACGATGCGGTGCGACCAGTCGAGCAGTTTTGGCGCCATCGCGACCGGAACGCCCAACATGCGGGCGATCACTGTGACCGGGATGATCTCGCCGTAGGACGAAATGAGTTCGGTCTCACCAACTGGTTGAAAGCCGTCGATCAAGGTATTGGCGAGGCTTTCGATTTCAGGTTTGAGACGCTCGACCTGACGGGAGACGAAAGCGCGGTTGACGAGGGTGCGCAGCCGGGTATGGGCGGGCGGTTCAAGTTCGAGAAGAGATGCTGATTCCAGGCGGTCGAAGTTGGCCAGGTGCGGCTTTGGCTGCGGCCAGCCAAGGCTTTCCCGGCTTGCAAGATGCAGGATCTGGCGGCCGAAGCGACGGTCCCTCAGGGTCGCATTGACGAGGGAATGGCCGATGAAGCACCAGTGTCCGTAGTCTTCCCAGAAGACAGCCGGTCCCAAAGCATGCATGGCGGCATAGGCTGGATAGGGGTTGTTGCAAAATGCGAGATTGCGCGGCGACAGGCGGATCCGAACACCGTCGGTCTCGGGCAGTGCGGGGGCGGGCGAAAGAGCGGGTGCCGGGGTCATCGGCTCTGTGTACCGGAAAAATCCAAATTGGGGAATCTCGCCGAAGGCTTGCGTCCACGCTGCCCAACTGCCTTCGAGATAGCTTGCGAAAAAAAGCCGCCTCCCGGCGCCGGGAAGCGGCCAGCAATGCCTGCCGGTCCTGCCACTTGATGCATGTCGCGTTCAATCGGGGTCGATTGAACGAAACGCACATACAGTCATTTGTGCGCGACATGCGTTACAGCGTCCTTCGCGCGTCTGATAAGACGCGCGGCGCTGTCGCCGGGTTGACTTCAATGGTGCCGGGCGACGGTCTTGTGGACCGCGGGCAGGTGGCGGGCGATCAGGCGTTCTGGCTTGATTACAAGGGTGCGGATCTGGCGGGCGAAGCGGGCCGGGTGGACTTCCCGGTAGCAGTCGAGCGTCTGGCCGCCGGTGAAAGCGGGCAGGATGGTTGAAGGTGACAAGACCGTTGCCAACATGCTGCGGTGGATGGTTCTTGTTCGACGCATCGAACGGAACTCCCTTGTTGGGCTTGAGGGGGCGGTGTTCGCCCAAGTCGGATCTGGCAAAAAGATTTTGCCTTCGAATTGAATGTTGGGAAAGCAGAGGCTTGACTTGTCGTCAGGCGGGTTGGTTAACACCGCACCGGCAGGCTTCTCTGGCCTTGCGTCTTGAACCTGCGGGTGATCAAGCTCTATGTAGAGAGTTCGAATGCAATGATTCCCCCGGACTGCATCCCCTTCCGGGCCGATTGACAAGGGTTACACATGACAAGAACAGTCGATACCGCAATGGCGCTCGTGCCGATGGTCGTGGAGCAGACCAACCGCGGTGAACGGTCCTACGACATCTATTCGCGTCTCCTCAAGGAACGCATCATTTTCATCACGGGTCCGATCGAGGACCACATGGCGACGCTGGTCTGCGCTCAGCTGCTGTTTCTCGAGGCCGAAAATCCGAAAAAGGAAATCGCCCTGTATATCAATTCGCCGGGCGGCGTTGTCACGGCGGGCATGGCGATCTACGACACCATGCAGTTCATCAAGCCGGCCGTATCAACCCTTTGCGTCGGTCAGGCCGCCTCGATGGGGTCACTTCTGCTGTGCGCCGGCCACAAGGACCTGCGCTTTGCCACGCCGAATGCGCGTATCATGGTGCATCAGCCATCGGGTGGATTCCAGGGCCAGGCGTCTGATATCGAACGCCATGCGCTCGATATCATCAAGATGAAGCGTCGCCTGAATGAAGTTTACGTGACACACACTGGGCAGGATCTGGAGACGGTCGAGAAGACGCTGGACCGCGACCATTTCATGACCGCCGACGAGGCCAAGGGGTTCGGCCTCATCGACCGCGTCATCGACAAGCGCGAAAACATGGAAGGTGCCGCCTCTGCCTGACGTTTACGGGCATGGCCTCTGGCGCAGCGGTTTTTGCACAAGCGGCAAGAATCTGGGTGCCGGGGGTGGTGATTCCCCGCCAGCGCGTTAGTATTGAGTGTTAAGCCTATGTTGAAGGTCTCACGCGTAGCATGGGATCAATAACCGGGGGTTCGTTGCCACCGGTCCGGGATCAGGGTTACCTGCGGGCCGGATTGTACCCCGAAACAGCCGAAAAGACGCCGGGCCGCAGGGCCTGGCAGTTGATGGGCGCAAGGTGTCCGGGCCGGATCAGGCCAGGATGGCTGGAAGGAAGGTAAAATGAGCAAAGTCAGCGGTAGCAACAGCGGTGACTCCAAGAATACTCTTTATTGCTCGTTCTGCGGCAAAAGCCAGCATGAGGTGCGCAAGCTTATTGCCGGTCCGACCGTGTTCATCTGTGATGAGTGCGTCGAGCTGTGCATGGACATCATCCGGGAGGAGAACAAGACCTCCATGGTAAAGTCGCGCGATGGTGTGCCGACCCCACAGGAGATCATCAAGACGCTGGACGAATATGTGATTGGCCAGCGCCAGGCCAAGAAGATCCTCTCGGTGGCTGTCCACAATCACTACAAGCGCCTCAACCACGCCTCCAAGAGCGGCGACGTCGAGCTCGCGAAATCCAACATCCTGCTTGTCGGCCCCACCGGCTGCGGCAAGACCTATCTTGCCCAGACGCTTGCCCGCATCATCGATGTGCCTTTCACGATGGCCGATGCAACGACGCTGACCGAAGCGGGCTATGTCGGCGAGGACGTCGAGAACATCATTCTCAAGCTCCTGCAGGCGGCCGATTACAATGTCGAGCGCGCCCAGCGCGGCATCGTCTACATCGACGAAGTGGACAAGATCAGCCGCAAATCTGACAATCCGTCGATCACCCGGGACGTTTCGGGCGAAGGTGTTCAGCAGGCTCTGCTCAAGATCATGGAAGGCACGGTGGCCTCGGTTCCGCCCCAGGGTGGCCGCAAGCATCCACAGCAGGAGTTTTTGCAGGTCGATACCACCAACATTCTTTTCCTGTGCGGCGGCGCATTCGCCGGGCTCGACAAGATCATCTCCGCCCGCGGCGAAAAGACCTCCATCGGGTTCGGTGCCACCGTGCGCGCCCAGGATGAACGGCGCGTCGGGGAAGTGTTGCGGCAGCTCGAACCCGAGGATCTGATCAAGTTCGGCCTGATTCCGGAATTCATCGGCCGTCTGCCGGTGCTCGCCACGCTCGAAGATCTCGATGAGCCGGCACTGATCCAGATCCTGACCGAGCCCAAGAATGCGCTTGTCAAACAGTACCAGCGACTGTTTGAAATGGAGGATGTGGAACTCACCTTCCATGAGGACGCGCTCAAGCAAATCGCCAAGCTCGGGATTGTGCGCAAAACCGGCGCGCGCGGCTTGCGGTCGATCATGGAAAAGATCCTGCTCGACACCATGTTCGAACTGCCGGAGCTTGAGGGTGTGCGCGAAGTTGTGATTTCGGAAGACGTCGTCAGCGGCAACGCGCGACCGCTCTACATCTATGCCGAGCGTGAGAATGAAAAAGGCAATGCGACAGCTTGAAGGTCGACAATCCCATCAATTCACAGGGGGCGGGGGCATTCCCGCCTTTTGTGTTTCTTGGACCGTGCGATGGGACGGGCCTGCTGCATCTCGATTCTGACTTTCTCGGGCGCCGACGCAGGGAGGGCGCATGCTCAAGCGGGGATGGCCACACCTACAGGGCCTTCTTATCTGTTCGCACGGCTTGCGCGGTTTGATATGCTTTCGAATCGGTACGGGAGTGTGGCTGGTTTCCCGGCTTCTTGAAACTGGGTGACCGCTCCTCCACTTATATCAGGACACGGGGACCATCCCGGACATGGACGCCATGGATCGCTGCCTGTAACGGGGCCTTCCGCGCGTTGCTGAGCGGCCGTTGTGGCCAGAAAAGGACATGAAATGCCCGACAAGAACCAGCGCACCCCACGCTCCCACCAGGGAGCAGGTAGCTATCCCGTTCTTCCCTTGAGAGACATCGTTGTCTTCCCGCACATGATCGTGCCGCTGTTTGTTGGCCGCGAGAAGTCGATTCGGGCACTTGAGGAAGTCATGGGGACCGACAAGCAGATCCTGCTTGCCACCCAGATCAATGCCGGGGACGATGATCCGGAGCCCGAAGGCATCTATGATATCGGCACCATCGCCAATGTGCTGCAGCTGCTGAAACTGCCCGACGGCACCGTGAAGGTGCTGGTGGAGGGCCGTGCCCGCGCCGAGATCATCGGGTATTCCGACCGAACCGAATATTACGAGGCCCGTGCTGTCGAACTTGAAGAGCTCGCCGAGGATCCGGTCGAGATCGAGGCGCTGTCGCGTTCAGTGGTCAGCGAGTTTGAAAATTACGTCAAGCTCAACAAGAAAATCTCGCCTGAAGTGGTGGGTGCGGCGAGCCAGATCGACGACTATTCCAAGCTCGCCGACACGGTGGCCTCCCACCTCTCCATCAAGATCCCCGAGAAGCAGGACATGTTGTCGACCGTGAGCGTGAAGGGTCGGCTCGAGAAGTCGCTCGGCTTCATGGAAGGCGAGATCTCGGTCCTGCAGGTCGAGAAGCGCATCCGTTCCCGCGTCAAGCGGCAGATGGAGAAGACCCAGCGCGAATACTACCTGAATGAGCAGATGAAGGCGATCCAGAAGGAGCTTGGCGAGGGCGAGGACGGCCGCGACGAGATGGCGGAGATCGAAGCCCGCATCGTCAAGACCAAGCTGTCCAAGGAAGCCCGCGAGAAGGCTGATGCGGAGCTGAAGAAGCTCAAGCAGATGAGCCCGATGTCGGCTGAAGCCACCGTCGTGCGCAACTATCTTGACTGGCTGCTCGGCCTGCCGTGGGGCAAGAAGTCGAAGATCAAGATTGATTTGAACGCCGCAGAAAAAGTGCTCGAGGAAGACCATTTCGGACTTGCCAAGGTCAAGGAGCGCATCGTCGAATATCTCGCCGTGCAAGCCCGCTCGACCAAGATCAAGGGTCCGATTCTCTGCCTCGTCGGTCCTCCCGGCGTCGGCAAGACCTCGCTCGCCAAGTCGATCGCCAAGGCCACCGGACGCGAATATGTCCGCATGGCGCTGGGCGGCGTGCGCGACGAGGCCGAGATCCGCGGCCATCGCCGCACCTATATCGGCTCGATGCCCGGCAAGGTGATCCAGTCGCTGAAGAAGGCCAAGAAGGTCAATCCGCTGTTCCTGCTCGACGAGATCGACAAGATGGGACAGGATTTCCGTGGCGACCCGTCGTCGGCGCTTCTGGAGGTGCTGGATCCGGAACAGAACTCGACCTTCATGGACCACTATCTCGAGGTGGAATATGATCTGTCGAACGTGATGTTCATCACTACCGCCAACACGCTCAACATCCCTGCGCCGTTGATGGATCGGATGGAGATTATCCGCATCGCTGGCTACACCGAGGACGAGAAGCTGGAGATTGCCCGTCGGCACCTGTTGCCGAAGGCGATCCGGGACCACGCACTGCAGGCCAAGGAGTTCTCCATCACCGACGCCGCACTCTACACTGTGATCCGCACCTACACGCGGGAAGCGGGCGTGCGCAACCTCGAGCGCGAGTTGACGAAGCTTGCGCGCAAGGTGGTGACCCAGATCCTGAAGGGCGGCGTCACCGCCGTCGAGATCACCGACGCCAATGTCGGCGACTATCTCGGGGTTCCACGGTTCCGCCATGGCGAGATTGAGGGCGACGACATGGTGGGCGTGGTCACGGGTTTGGCCTGGACTGAAGTCGGTGGCGAGTTGCTCACCGTCGAAGGCGTCATGATGCCCGGCAAGGGCAAGATGACGGTAACTGGCAACCTGCGCGACGTGATGAAGGAATCAATCTCTGCTGCGGCCTCCTATGTCCGCTCGCGGGCGGTTGATTTTGGCATCGAGCCGCCGCTGTTTGACAAGCGGGACATTCACGTCCACGTGCCCGAAGGTGCGACCCCCAAGGACGGTCCGTCCGCCGGTGTCGCCATGGTCACGGCCATCGTCTCGGTCATGACCGGCATCCCGGTCCGCAAGGACGTCGCCATGACTGGCGAAATCACGTTGCGCGGTCGTGTGCTGCCCATCGGCGGGCTCAAAGAGAAGTTGCTGGCTGCGTTGCGCGGCGGCATCAAGACCGTGATGATCCCTGAGGAGAATGCCAAGGACCTTCCGGAGATCCCCGACAACGTCAAGAACGGGCTTGAAATCATCCCGGTCTCGCGCATGGGCGACGTGCTGCGCCATGCGCTGACCCGCATGCCTGACCCGATCACCTGGGATCCGGACGCCAAGCCGGAACCGGCGATCGCCAAGGACGTTGTGGATGAAACCGGGGCCGCAATCGCCCATTAGGGTGCCTGTCAAGGCATCTTCAGGGGTTGATTGTGATCAGCCAGAACAAGACGGGCGGGGTATTCCCGCCCGTTTTTCGATGAATTGGCGTCATTCATGCTAAACCCGGTCCTTACCGCGCAACGGATGTTGCGCCGGACCACAGGATGCGTAGGATCGCCGACGACTAAAAGCCTATTCGTCAAACTCCAGGAAAGGGATGAAACGATGAACAAGAATGAACTCGTGGCCGCCGTGGCCGACAAGTCCGGGCTATCCAAGACCGATGCGACCTCCGCAGTCGAGGCGGTGTTTGAAACCATCACGGGTGAACTGAAGAGCAAGGGCGATGTGCGGCTGGTCGGGTTTGGCAACTTCACCGTTTCCCATCGCGAAGCCTCCAAGGGCCGCAACCCGCTGACGGGTGCGGAAGTCGATGTGCCCGCGCGCAACGTTCCGAAGTTCTCGGCCGGCAAGGGCCTGAAGGACGCCGTCAACGGCTGATCCCGCCTTTGTGACGCCATCATCGCCCGGGTGGAAACGCCCGGGCTTTTTTGCGGCGGGGGGTTCGTGCTTGTGTCAATGCGGGCGCATTCGGAGGCCTGCGCGGCAGCATTCGACGGCTCGCGCTGTAACGTGCGGCGGCCTGCGCTCTGTAGCAGTGGACCATCTCGATCTCCGTCATGCCGGACTTGATCCGGCATCCAGCAGGCGAGCGTCTGCGCGCCGGGAGAACCTGTCTTTGCCGGACCCTCGGACGCCTGCAGCCCCGCAGTCATACACCGCGCCGACGCGCAGTCGCTGGACCCCGGCTCAAGGCCGGGGTGACGGAAGGTGGGGGTCGACGCGCGGTGGCTGGACCCCGGTATCCACGTCCGGGGTGACGGAGTGTGGGGCCGGGCGGTTTGTTTCAACCCACACCCTCAGCTACACCCGCTCGTACTTCCACACGTGTCGCACTTCTCGCAGGTGCCGTTCCTCACCATGGTGAAGTTCTGGCATTCCGAGCACATGTTGCCGGTGTATCCCTGCATGATCGCCTTGACGCGGCGGTCGGCGGCGACAGATTTTGCGTCGGGCGCAGATGCCGCCCTGGCGTTGCGCGCTTCGGCGTTGGCGGCGTCCGAGAACAGCTGATCAGGGACTTCGCCGACTTCGACATCGACCGCAACCTCGGACGCCAGGATTTCGGCCTGCTCCTCATACTCGCGCTTGAATGCGGTAGATCCCTTGATGTCGAGCGCGACCACCGGCTTGAGCGCCAGGTTGCCGCCGCCCTTGGGCGCAAAGGCGGTGATGATCGTGGCACCGCCAGGCTGTTGGCCGGGCTGGGTGGCCATGCCCTTGGGCTCGCCCGAGGAAGACAGGTTGTTGACCACCTTCAGCGAGGCACCGCGGGTCAGGCCCTTGGAAACCGCCACCGACTTGCCTTCGGTGATGCCCTTGCCGAGCGCTGTGTTGCCGAAGTCGGACGTGTCGACATGGGCGAGATCATGACGCGACAGATAGGACACGGCCAGCTCGCGGAAGATGTAGTCGAGGATCGATGTGGCGTTCTTGATCGCGTCGTTGCCCTGCACCACGCCGGCGGGCTCGAACTTGGTGAAGGTGAAGGCCTCGACAAACTCCTCAAGCGGAACGCCATACTGAAGCCCGAGTGAAATCGCGATGGCAAAATTGTTCATCATCGCCCGGAAGGCCGCGCCCTCCTTGTGCATGTCGATGAAGATCTCGCCCAGGCGGCCATCGTCGAACTCGCCCGTCCGCAGATAGACCTTGTGGCCGCCGACCACCGCCTTCTGGGTGTAGCCCTTGCGTCGGTTGGGCAGCTTTTCGCGGTCGCGGAACAGCCGCTCGACGACGCGCTCGACGATCTTCTCGGTGATTGCCACGGCCTGCGCCGCCACTGGCAGCTCGGCAAAGGCTTCCGCGGCCTCCTCATCGTCCTCATCGTCCTCGATCAGCGACGAATTGAGCGGCTGGGACAGTTTGGAGCCGTCGCGATACAGCGCGTTGGCCTTCAGCGCCAGCTTCCAGGAGAGCATGTAGGCGCTCTTGCAATCCTCGACGGTGGCCTCGTTGGGCATGTTGATGGTCTTGGAGATGGCACCGGAAATGAACGGCTGGGCGGCAGCCATCATGCGGATGTGGCTTTCCACCGACAAATAGCGCTTGCCGATCTTGCCGCAGGGATTGGCGCAGTCGAAAACCGGATAGTGCTCCCTTTTCAGATGCGGTGCGCCTTCCAGGGTCATCGCGCCGCAGATGTGGATATTGGCGGCCTCGATGTCCTTCTTGGCAAAGCCGATGGTCGACAGCAGGTCGAAGGAGAAATCATTCATCTGGTCGTCGGTGAGTTTGAGCACCGCCTTGCAGAAATCATCGCCAAGGGTCCACTTGTTGAAGGCGAACTTGATGTCGAAGGCACTCTTGAGCGCCGTGTTGAGGGCTGCGATCTTGTCGTCGGTGAAGCCCTTGGCCCTGAGCGAGCCCGGGTTGACGCCGGGTGCCTGGTTGAGATTGCCGTGGCCGACGGCATAGGCTTCGATCTCGGCGAGCTGGGCTTCGGAATAGCCAAGCGTCCGGAGCGCCTCGGGGACCGCATTGTTGATGATCTTGAAATAGCCGCCGCCGGCAAGCTTCTTGAATTTGACCAGCGCGAAGTCAGGCTCGATGCCGGTGGTGTCGCAATCCATCACCAGGCCAATGGTGCCGGTGGGGGCGACCACGGTGGCCTGGGCATTGCGGAAGCCGTTTTTCTCACCGAGCTCCAGCGCCTTGTCCCAAGCTGCGGTCGCGTGTGCGATCAGGTCCTGGTCAGGGCAGTCACCATGGAGGAGCGGCACCGGATTGACCGACAGGTCCTCATAGCCGGCCGAAAGGCCGTGTGCGGCGCGGCGATGGTTGCGGATCACCCGCAGCATGTTCTTCCGGTTCTCCTTGTAGCCGGCGAAAGCACCGATCTCGCCCGCCATTTCGGCCGAGGTGGAGAAGGAAACGCCGGTCATGATCGCCGACAGCGCACCACAGATCGCCCGG
Organism: Hyphomicrobiales bacterium; assembly: GCA_038325465.1. GTDB lineage: Bacteria > Pseudomonadota > Alphaproteobacteria > Rhizobiales > Rhizobiaceae > Hoeflea. The sequence continues at coordinate 10,398 of JBBQJA010000055.1, forward strand.
CCTTCCCTGGAATCATAGGGAATGCCCGAAGACATCAGCAGCCCGCCGATATTGGCATAGCCCAAGCCCAACGTGCGGTAGCGGTAGGACAATTCGGCGATCTGGCGGGAGGGGAACTGCGCCATCATCACCGAAATTTCCAGCACGATCGTCCAGAGCCGGACCGCATGCTCGTAATCGGCGATGTCGATCCGCTTGGTCTGGGCGTTCTTGAACCGCAAGAGATTGAGCGATGCCAGGTTGCAGGCCGTGTCATCCAGGAACATGTATTCCGAGCACGGATTGGACGCACGGATCGGGCCAGCCGCCGGGCAGGTGTGCCAGTCGTTCATGGTGGTGTTGAAATGCAGGCCGGGATCTGCCGAAGCCCAGGCGGCATGGCCGATCTGTTCCCACAGGTCGCGGGCCTTCAATGTCTTCATCACGCGACCGTCCTTGCGGGCGGTCAGCTTCCACTCGCCATCGGTCTCCACTGCGCGCAAGAAATCGTCCTTGAGCGACACGGAATTGTTCGAGTTCTGGCCCGACACGGTCAGATAAGCTTCCGAATCCCAGTCGGTGTCGTAGGTTTTGAAGTCGATGTCGGTGTAGCCCTGGCGCGCGAACTGGATGACGCGCTTGACGTAGTTTTCGGGAACCTGATCCTTCTTGGCCGCCCTGATCTCGCGCTTGAGCGCCGGATTGAGCTTGGGATCGAAGCAGCCGTCGTTGTCGGCCTCGCAGTTGAGGCAGGCCTTCATGATCGCTTTCAGGTGCTTGGCGACGATCTTGGAGCCGGTGACGAGCGCGGCCACCTTCTGCTCTTCCTTGACCTTCCAGTTGATATAGGCCTCGATATCGGGATGGTCGATGTCAACCACCACCATCTTGGCGGCGCGTCGCGTGGTGCCGCCCGATTTGATGGCGCCAGCCGCCCGGTCGCCGATCTTGAGAAAACTCATCAGGCCCGAAGACCGGCCGCCGCCCGACAGCTTCTCGCCTTCGCCACGCAGGTGGGAGAAGTTGGAGCCGGTTCCCGATCCATATTTGAAGAGGCGCGCTTCGCGCACCCACAGGTCCATGATGCCGCTCTCGTTGACAAGATCGTCCTCGACGGATTGGATGAAGCAGGCATGGGGCTGGGGGTGCTCGTAGGCGGATTTCGATTGAGTGAGCTTGCCGGTGAAGGGATCCATATAGAAATGGCCCTGGCCCGGGCCGTCGATGCCATAGGCCCAGTGCAGGCCGGTGTTGAACCACTGCGGTGAATTGGGAGCAACGCGCTGGGTGGCGAGCATGTAGGCGAGCTCATCCATGAAGGCGCGTGCATCATCCTCGGCCTTGAAATATCCGCCCTTCCAACCCCAGTAGGTCCAGGTGCCTGCAAGACGGTCGAACACCTGCCGGGCGTCGGTTTCCGGTCCATAACGTTCACCCTCGGGGAGGGCGGAAAGCGCATCTTCGTCCGCCACAGACCGCCACAGCCAAGACGGCACGGTGCTTTCTTCAACCTTCTTCAGACGAACGGGAATGCCGGCCTTGCGGAAATATTTCTGCGCCAGAATATCTGCTGCGACCTGGCTGAACTGGCCAGGCACGTCGATGTTCTCGAGACGGAACACAACGGAGCCGTCCGGGTTGCGGATCTCGCTGGTCGCCTTGCGAAATTTAATCGCGGCGTAAGCTGTCTGGCCACTCCTGGTGAACCGGCGTTCAATGCGCATCTCTGTCCTCTTTCAAGTCCTCGACCGCACGCGCTTCCGGCGTGACGGCATGATTTACCAGTCAGGCGACGCGGTCATGGCGCAGCCCGTCTTGTTTCGTTCGCTTGTGTGATTCCCGTGGTTGGAAACCCAGTATCTTGTGCGTAGGGTGTCTGCAAACACTAAATATAGTGTTAACAAATCATTTATGCCAATCACGATTTGCCATGACCGGCAAAATTCGAACGCCGCAACGCCATCCGATCGCTCAACACGCACAGCGCGCCGTTGCCGGATTTTACACCTTGAATGTAGGGATTGGACTGGCCTCTGAACATCCCAGTCGCGCCGCCGCCGCAACGTGAAATCCATAAAGAAGTGACTCGGCGCACCCGTCAAGGACTTGTTTGTGACTGAAATGTGTACACCATATCTTGTGCACATCGACTGTGGAAAACGGGGACAAAGCATTGCCTCCGGGGCGTCGACGAGGTCTGCGCTCATCCCGGGCACGCGTATGCGGCGGGGCGATGCGGCCGTGAGGGTGCCCGGCAGGAATGCGCGGTCGCGGTCAGGCAGCCTTGTGGATGATCACGGCCTGGCAGATGACCGGTCGAAGGCCGTCCTCGGCGATCAGGTCAAGTGCCTGGGCGACGGGCAGCCACCGGCGCGTCCGTTCGGTCTTCTCAGGCCATTCGCTGGTAATGGAGACATTGTGCAAAAGGTAGACGTCCACCTCGCACAGCAAGTCGCCGCGCCGCGGCCGCTGCTTGATGTAGCGAAAACTTCCGACCGGACCGCCCGGGTCGATGTCGCCACGGAGTCCCGCTTCCTCCCAGGCTTCGCGGGCGGCGGCGGTGCCACCGTCTTCGCCCGGCTCGATCCATCCTTTCGGCACGATCCAGCGACCGGTGTCGCGGCTTGTCACCATCAGAATTTCGCAGGCGCCGTCGATGCTGCGCAGAGCGATGGCCGCCACTTGGCGGGCCGGCTTGCAGGCCTTCTCGTCATTGGCGGCTTCCGGCGTGTGGAAGAGATCGAGAAGCTGTTTCAATCGGTCGAATGGAGACATGGGGAAGAATCACCTCTGGTCTCCATGTTGACACTTATGACCGCAGTTTGCGATGTGGATTGTCGACATTGCAGCGCCGGTCTGCGACGAGAAAAGATCGATTGGAGATCTGTATCTTGGGTCCAGGACCACCGTGCTTCAGCCGCGCGAATCCTTGGCAATCGGCTCGACATAGGCAAAACCCATGTCCCAGGGGAAATAAATCCAGGTGTCCTGGCTGACTTCCGTGACGAACGTATCCACCAGCGGTCGCCCTTTGGGTTTGGCGTAGACGGTGGCGAAATGGCCCTTCGGCAACATCGCGCGCACGATGGCGGCAGTCTTGCCGGTGTCTGTCAGATCATCGACGATCAGGATGCCTTCACCTTGCGTGGCCAGGATGTCGGGCGTGATTTCCTTGAGCACCTGCATTTCGCCCTGCGACGTGTAATCGTGGTAGGATGCGATGCAGACGGTGTCGATGCGGCGAATGTTGAGCTCGCGCGAGATGATGGCTGCTGGCACCAGGCCGCCGCGGGTGATGCAGACAATGGCCGACCAGACCTGGCCGGAGCCGCTCAATCGCCAAGCGAGCGCACGGGCGTCGCGATGGAACTGATCCCAGGAAACCGGAAATGCCTTGTCTGGAAGCGCCATGGTTCGCCCTTGACCAACTGTGTCCGCCGCAAGCCATGCGCTCGCGCCTGTGAGCCCATAACCGATATGGAGGGCTCGGTGCAAGCACCAGCCGTCAGCGCGACATCAGTGTTGGCACCGGTGCGTGGTCAAGAACCGAGCGGGTCACTCCGCCAAACAGCCATTCCCGGGTCCGGCGATGGGTATAGGCACCCATGACCAGCAGTCCGGCGTTGCTGGCCCTGACCTGTTCAAAAATGACGTCTGAGGTGCTGCGCCCGCCGCACGCCACCGAAGAAATGGAGGCGTGGACGCCGTGGCGGGCAAGACCAGCGGCGATGTCGATGCCGGGCAGCGGCATTTCGATGCCCTTTTGGCGTTCGGCATCAACCACCACGATCTCGACCTCTTCGGCTGCCTTGAGGAAGGGAAGGGCATCCTGTATGGCGCGGGCGGCTTCGCGTGAGCCGTCCCAGGCGACCAGAACCCGGCTTGCCGGTCGATCAAGGCCGCCAAGGGCGGGGAGAAACAAGACCGGCCGACCGCCCTCGAACAGGAGGGCCTCGAAATCGGCGGCGGTCGCTGATTCGACGCTGCGGTCGGGCTGGCGGACGATGACCAGGTCGGCGGTCCGTGCGCTGCTGAGCGCGGGCAGGGCGCTGTCTCCGCCAGGCGTGCGGAACGGGCGCCAATCGTAGGACAGGCCTTCCGACTTGCACACCGCCGCAAACTTGTCGCCGATCTCCTGCATCCTCGTCTCGGCCTGCTTGTAAAGCGCGGCGATGGCGGTGACGTCTGGCACGTCGATGGGGGCGGAGAGGACGACGAACTGGGAGGGTTCGCCATGGCTGCCGATGATGTGGGCGTCGCGTCCGCCCGGCAGGTTTGTCGCCGCCATGCACAGCGGCATCACGTCGGCTTTCGAGGCGAAAATGGCGAGAATGGTTTTGTAGGTCATGGCGGGGCTCCGGTCTCGGGCGAGCCACGTGCGGCTCCGATGTGACAATCCCTACGTCTGCCCGGCGCAGCGCGCCTTGATTTCCATCAATCAGTGGGAGAGCGCTTGAGTTGGCCAATGCCGGCGAGCATTGTCTCCACGGCAGCCCGTGCTGCCTCCACAGCCTCGCCGTCCCCGCCGCGCACCACAATCTCGGTGGAGAATGTCTTGTCGACGAAACGCGGATAGGACCCGATGTTGACGGCGGGATGCGCCTTGGCGACTTCGGTGAGCGGTCCGCCGATATCGCCTTCTCCATGAGGGCAGTTGACGGTTGCAGACAGCATCTTGCGGCCTGTCGCGAGCGTTGGCAACACGGCGTCGAGCATGGCCTGAAACACTGATGGAACCCCGGCCATCACATGCACATTGCCGATGACGAAGCCCGGCGCGCGGCTCACGGGATTGTCGATGTGGCGGCTGCCCACCGGCATCCGCGCCATGCGCTGGCGGGCCTCGGTGAAGTCGAGCCCGCGGCCCGCATAATGCTCCGCCAGAAGCGCCATGGCGTCTGGATCGTGGGTGCAAGGGACACCGAAAGCGGCGGCCACCGCATCGGCGGTGATGTCGTCATGGGTGGGGCCGATGCCGCCCGAGGTGAAGACATAGGTGTACCTGTTTCGCAGCGCGTTCAGCGCCTCAACGATCCGGTCCTGCTCGTCCGGCACAATCCGAACTTCCCGCAGCTCGATGCCGACCGCTGTCAACAGTTCGGCCAGATGCCCGACATTCTTGTCCTTCGTACGGCCCGAAAGCAGCTCGTCGCCGATGGCGAGTGCGGCGGCGGTGATCAGCGTGGCGGTGGTGTCGGTCATGGCAAAGTCTCCGTTGACGGCGTTCCATAGCGGCTTGCCTGAGGAGCGGCAAGGATGGGCCAAAGTCCGCTTTTGTTCGTTATTGTGAACAAACCGTCCTTGTCTTGAGGCTTTCAGTGAACGATGAAGACCCTACATCCATGCTGTTCACTCTGACCGGACCGGCGCTGAAGCCGCCTCCGGCACACCACAGGAGACTGATATGGCCAAGGTTCTCGTCCTTTATTATTCCAGCTGGGGTCATATGGAGCAGATGGCGGACGCCGCTGCCGAAGGTGCCCGCGCAACCGGCGCTGAAGTCACCGTCAAGCGCGTGGCCGAGCTTGTTCCCTTGGAAGTCGCCAAGCAGTTCCATTACAAGCTCGACCAGGATGCGCCGATCGCAGAACCGGCAGAACTCGTCAATTATGACGCCATCATCTTCGGCTCGGGCACCCGCTACGGCATGATGACGGCGCAAATGAAAAACTTCCTCGACCAGACCGGTGCGCTTTGGGCGAGCGGAGCGCTGGTGGGCAAAGTGGGTTCGGTGATGACCTCTTCCGCAACCCAGCATGGGGGCCAGGAATCGACCATCCTGAGTTTCCACACCGTTCTGCTGCACCATGGCATGCTCATCGCCGGACTGCCCTATTCCTTCAAGGGTCAGATGGGCGTGGATGAAATCAAAGGCGGCTCGCCCTATGGCGCGACCACCATCACCGACGGCGACGGCTCACGCCAGCCATCTGCGATTGAGCTCGATGCCGCTCGATACCAGGGCAAGCGGACGGCGGAAATTGCCGCCAAGCTTTTCGGCTGATCGCCGGTTCGGCGCGGGCTCATGCATGTCGCGAACACGTGGATTCATTTGTGCGATAACGGACACGCAGTCATTCCATGTCATACAGCGACATTCACGCGTCAGAACAGGCGCGCGTCGCCCTATCGGCACGCTCAGCGGTTTACCTGGTGCGCCTCCGCGAAAGCGGGGGCGTTTTCGTTTGCGGGTGGGTCAGGCGGATTTGCAATGAACCGCAACCGAAACGTAAAGTGCGCGATGGCTGACCCGGTCCGTGCGCTGCCCTTGGTCATCAACCTGCCGAGGTGGCTGTCACCGGCACGATGGTCAGGGCCGGTTTTGCCGCGGTACTCCGCTTGCGTGCGACTTGGGCAATCGGATGAAGGACCGGGCGGACGAAATCGAACAAATGCGCCGGGACAGGTTTGCCGATCGCGCGGAAGAACTCGCCAAACGGGCTGAGATCGTGCAAGGTGGTAGCCCGATGCGCGCGAGAATGGCGTTCAAACCAGTGCATCACGCCCGCAACGGACCAAAATGCTTGATTGAGCTCACCAGGAAGGCGAGTGTGCCCGCGAACGGCAGGCCACTTGGGGACTGTCAGATGGAAGGGGAGACGGTGCGATTTCTGTTGGTTCTGGCTTTTGGCCTGTTGCCGTGTGGTGCCTGGGCGAAAGATCGGATTGCCGCCGCAGTGGCCGCCAACGTCGCCGACTATGTGGATCAGGATACGCCAGGCATTGGCGTTCTGGTGATGCGCGATGGGGTTATCGTGCACATGAAAGGCTATGGTCTGGCTGATCTTGAAACGAATGCTCGCATTACAGATAAAACGATCTTTGATCTTGCGTCTGTGTCCAAGCAGATGACGGCGCTGGCGGCGGCATTGCAGATGCAGGATGGGCTTTATGACGAAAGCTCGCAGGTGGCCGATGTGCTGCCCGCCTTTGCGACCGATGTGGACGCAAAGCGGCCTTTGACTGTTGGCGATCTGATCCACCATCTCAGTGGTCTGCCAGATTATCTGGACTGGGATGAGTATGGCGCCGAGACGACCAATGCCGAAGTGGTGGATTGGCTGGCAGAACAAGAACGCGACGCGGTGCCGGGCACCGAGTTCAGCTACTCAAACAGCGGTTATCTGGTGCTCGGGTCGGTGGTTGCGGCGTCCGCAGGGGTCGAGTCTTTGGCAGAGGTGCTTGAGACGCGCATTTGGGGTCCGCTGGGGATGACGGCGACAACGCTGGTGACGCCCGCCGACGATGGCCTTCTTGTGGTGGGCTATGCAGGGACCGACGGGGATTTCGAAAACAGCGTCGCTCCGACGGTGACCGAAGGCGATGGCAACGTCTACTCGAGCCTGGCAAATCTTGCGCTGTACGAGGCGGCCTTGGTGGCCGGCGATCTGGTTGGCAAGGATTGGGCGAAACGGATCATCGAGAACGGATTTCTGGACGACGGCAGCCCGATTGACGAAGATGGATTCGGGTACGGTTTCGGGTGGGAAGTGGGACAGATAGACGGGCAGGACTACGCGCTGCACAGCGGCAGTTGGATGGGTACGTCAACCTGGTATCAGCGCAATCTGACAACGGGGGTGACGGTGATCCTGCTTGCCAACGGCGAGGACATGGGCAACGACGCTCTGGCGCTGGAAATTGAAGCGTTGGCGGATTAATGCATGTCGCGCACAAACGGATTCATTTGTGCGCGACATGCATTGAGGCGAGGCCGAACACGATGAATGTGATTTCGGGCCTGCGGATCGGCTCGGGGTCGAGGATGTGGATGACGCCCTCATGGAAAGCTCGCGCCCATACCCGACAGGATGTTTCTGCGTCAGGGGGGCTTCGCCGCACGCTTTTACCCATAGAGCAGCAAGATTTCGTTGCCGCAATCGACAAGACCGTGCACGCCTTCGCTCAGCATGGCCGAACCGCCGGTGATCCCGGCCGCGATGAACTCCGTGATTGCGATGGCCAAATTGCCGAACAGGGCCGCGTAGAGTGCGGCGGTGTTTGCGTGTTGTGCCATGATGGTCCGCGCCTTCCGGGTAGTCCCCCGATCCATGCCGCAGAAACCAACGACAGGCGGCGCGTCGTGTGAAACTCTCGCGTGGCAGCATCAGGAGTTGGGAGGATCAGCAAACGATCCGGGGGATCGTTTGGCCGGCCTACGCTGGCGTTCTCGGTTCCGTCCGGTTCGCAGCACCCGACTGCGTCAAGCCCCAGAATGACGCGATATGGCGTGTGGAAGAAATGTTTACGTCGAGCATGTAGTCGCCACTCGAACCGTAGCCGTTGCGTCCGTCCGTCTTGAGGGGTGTGCCGTGTCCCATTCCGGTGATGCAGAAATCCTCCACAAGCTCGTTGCCGCCAGTATCCTTCCAGACCCGCCGGGGATATCCATCAACGACATGAGTGCGGGTTGGCTCAAGTGACAGGTCGTGCAGAGCGAGCCACTGCTTGAGGATCGCCTCGGAATTCGAAGGATCAACAGTTTCGTCGCTGCTGCCGTGCCAGATCGAGATCGTCGGCCAAGGTCCCTCGTAATCCGAGGCATCACGCAGCCGGGCGGCAAGCACCCGTGATGTTGGACCGCCCAGCCGTCCCTGCATCCTGCGGTAGGCTGCTGGTATCGTGTTCGCGCACCCGTAAGGCAGCCCCGCGATGATGGCCCCGCCGGCAAACGCTTCCGGATAGGTCGCAAGCATGACCGAGGTCATGGCGCCCCCGGCCGACAACCCGGTGATGAAGATGCGCTTGCGGTCGATGGCATGATTGCCGATCACCTGTTCAACCATTTGCATAATCGATAGCGGCTCACCGGAGTCTCGGCTGTTGTCTCGCGGCCGGAACCAGTTAAAGCCGAGCAACCAGTTATTCGAGACACGCTGCTCGGGGAACAGCAATGCAAATCCGTGCCGGTCAGCAAGTTCTGACCAACCTGAGCCGTAGTCATAGCCCTCTGCCGTCTGTCTGCAGCCATGCAGCACGATCACGAGCGGCGCATTCTCGGGCAGGTCTTCCGGTATGTATGTCAGGGCCCGCAAAGACCCCGGATCGGATCCAAATTCGTTCAGGCTCGACAGACGGTCGATTGCAGGCTTGTCTTCCCCCGCATCTGCAAACGGGTTCATCATATTGGCCATCAGCTTAATCATTAGGTCATCCATATCCGCTACAAAGGCGTGTTTGCTGCCGCGATTGCTACGCGTCACAGATCGTTTACTTGATGCTACCGACGGCGTTCTAAACCTTGCGCTTGCTTTCAACCATCGCCGAACCGGTTACTCTACCTGTGTCGATGACGTTTCTGCTTTCGGTCGAGCTCCGCCCGCCGGACGTTTGGCGGTCATTTGCCACCTTGCCTGCTTCGTGGACCGTTCGCACCGATGCAGGTTAGTTTGGGTGCAAACAATCTGGACGAGTTTTCTGATGGAGCCGTATGTCGGCGGTTCTTGGCTGATTGCGGCAGAACGCGTGCTCCTCCGCGGACGACTCGGACAGCCGCGAGCCTGCCCGACACGGTAATCCAGCCTTTGCCCGACTGAACAAGGAAGAACTGGTCAGGCGTGGCCGGGATTTCAGACGATTTTTTTCCGCCACAGCCACCAAGACTTGACAAGCATGACCTGTCTCATCGGAGTTTTGATGACAAGAAGCAGAATTCCGATTGATGGCAGGCACCAGATTGCTGCCGCATCATCGGGGTTTCTGGTCAGTGGCATGGCCAGTCCTGGTCCAACCAGAAAGTGGTGCACTGTAAACCGCCAAGAGTCGTAAAGGAATGGCAACAAGATTCCAGCGACGAAATAGCCGGGACATGCATGACAGCGCCGCGCATCCAGTCGGATGCGTGAATGCCGCTGTAAAACATTGAATGAATGCATGTGCGTTTCGTTCAACCGAATCCAATTGAACGCGACATGCATGACAGCGCCGCGCATCCAATCGGATGCGTGAATGCCGCTGTAACCCTTTGAATGGATGCATGTGCGTTTCGTTCAATCGAATCCAATTGAACGTGACATGCATTGGGAAAGATGCCCACGAATCGACGCTTACGAAGTTCAGCATGCCGTTTGTCGGTATTTTCCAGGCTCTACGCCATTCTCCGGACACCGAGCACAGTCGCTCCGCACACAGTCCGCGTCCCGGCGGGCATGACCCTCCCCATTCAAACGGATAAAGCTGAAAAAGCATGATGACTGTCGAAATGAGACAGACTGCATGCACTGGCCGTTGAATTTTCTCACGCACATGGATCGCTATAAATTACAACCACAACATATTGATAAAGAAGGGTTGGAACGCGGTGTGCAAATAACCCAAGAGGGTTGCGATTTGATTGGACGGAAATGCGGATTGATCAATGACCGAGCAGGTAAAGGCCTGCAGAAGCTCCATTGACGAGAAATAGCCAAGCGCCACCCACAACGGCACCGATTCTTTCCTGCAAGCTGCGCAAGCTGTGGTCGCGATAGCGACAACTGCCAGCGCGACCGACGCTTCACCGCTCCAGCGCATGCGATGCTCGGCGACCGGGGTTACGATGCCGACCGGTTCCGCCAGGCCCTGACGGCACGCGGCATCACCCCGTGCATCCCCTCAAAAGCCAATCGCAAAGTCCAGATTTCGCCCGATCGCACACTCTACCGCCAGCGCCATCGCATCGAGACCATGTTCGGCAGGCTCAAGGACTGGTGGCGCATCCACACCCGCTATGACCGCTGCGCCCACACCTTCTTGGCGGCGATCTGCATCGCTGCTACCGTCATCTTCTGGCTCTGATCCGTCACCTTCTGGCTCTGGTCCGTCATCTTCTGGCTCTGGTCAATGAGTCCTGAGCCTGACTTGTCCGCTTTTTCAGAGTCCCGCGCACCGATCGCCTTGTCGCGCCCCGCCGTCGTGTCGGCGCGGGTCTGTGCTTCGAGTTCGGCGTTCAATTCTGCTCCCGTGAGAATAATGTAGGCCGAAATCCAGAACCACATGAGCAGCACGACGGCCCCAGCCAAGGTGCCGAAGCTCTGGTTGTAGTAACCAAAATTGCTGACGTAGAACGCGAAGCCGACCGATGCCGCGATCCAGAGTGCGCAGCCGACAACCGCCCCGACTGAGGTCCATTTCCACTTCGGCGCATCGCGCGAGGGTGCGAAACGGTAGAGAACGGACAGACCCACAATCGTCAACGCGATCAACCCGATCCAAAGGGCGGCGTTGATAAGCATCGCGACGACCGGTCCCATATCCACAAAGGCCAGGATGGCTGGCACCGCCAAGGTCGCGGTCAGCCCGCAGATCAGCCCGGCTATCAGCATCAGTGTCAGGGCGAAAGTCACCAACATCCGCTCGATGAACCCACGAGTTTCTTCCTCATCGTAGGCAATATTGAGTCCCTGTATCATGCTCGCCATGCCCTTGGATGCGGAATAAAATGCAATCAGCAAACCGATAATGACTGCAAACCCAAGCCCGCCCTGGCGGGAGCCGGCGACAGATGTGGCTTGCTTTGTTATAATTGTGATCACTTCTTCCGGCATGAGCCCGGAAAGGCTGTTGAGTTGTGCGATGATCTGGCTCGGCTCGATCAACAGGCCGCTGACGGCAATCACGGCGGTGATGGCCGGGAAAAGCGCCAGCAGGCCATAAAACGCCACCCCGGCGGCAAGCAGGCCCACGCGATCCTTGGCAATTTTAGCCTTGACTCGGAAGGCCACTTCCTTCCAGCCAACAACGGGTATTTCTGCCGGATTTGCTGCATCGCGGCCACGCGACATGTGTAGTCCTCAATTGGAAGAAACCGTGGGACCCCCGCATCCGGACGCGGACAAATCAGGCGAGCACACCCAATAACCAGAGGACAATGAGGACAACTACCACAAAGCCGAGGACGCCTCCGAGACCACGCGTACCATAGCGGTTGTAACCGTAGTAGCCGCCGCCACCGCCGAGCAACAAGAGCAGGATAATGACAATCACAAGTGTACTCATAGGAAATACCTCTCAGGTTTTATGACGCTTGCAGGACAAAGTGCCTGCAGCCTCAATGGTAAACGGGTTCACGCGTTCGTCTCCGCAGCAATTGGCCGGACTGCGGTTCTGCGCTTAGCGCAGGCCGAAGAAGCCCAGGATGATCAAGACGATGACCACGAAGCCGATAATGTAGACGATCCGGTTCATTTCATTCCTTTCTGCTCGAGGAGCGGTCGATGGCCACCTGCGTTCTTAATCCTAACCCATCGGAATTTCGGGCGAGTTGACATGTATCAGTCGCCGGCGTGCCGCGCTGCGGCACCTTGCGCAGGTTGCCGAGGACGTCCGGGGCAGCGATCAGCACCGGTTCATCGGAACCCGGTGCGTGGGCGCGCTTGCAGAGAATGTCCTAAAGATCCCCCGCAAACCGTTCTTTGCCCGCATCGTGCCAGTCTGTCTCTTCATGGGCGCTACTGCCTGCGCCGTGGCTTGACTGCGTGCGGCCAGACCGATCCGTGCCGTGTTCGCGGTCGGGCGAGTTGTTCTGTGCTGTCTTGCACAGCATGTGTGGGCCGGCCGGATCGCCGCTGCCTTCAATTCGCAAGGGTCAGGGTATTTTCGCTGTCGGCCACCAGAACCCAGGTGCCATTTTTTTGGTTTTGCAGTGTCAGGACCCGCCCTCTTTTTCATCGGCCTTCCTGACACGGGTGGCCCCCGCTGGTCGTTCGTTCGCGCGCTTCAACTCGTCCTGTGTGCCGATGTCGCGGGCGAGACGGCCACCTTTGCGGCCACTTTGCGAAATCTCGCCTTCGGCTCCAAGAATGTCGTCGGGGTCGCGATGTCCGTCATGTGATTGCACTCGTTTTACCATGGTCCGTCCTTTCGGTTTCAGAGCCGACACGCCATGCGCGCGTGTTTGTAAACGACTGTCGAAGGCGTTGGTTCCAAAGTCGTCCAGATACAGCTTGACCATCACGAGAATCACGGCATCGCCTGGCACCAAAAGCG
>JBBQJA010000056.1:0-23081 GCA_038325465.1 Hyphomicrobiales bacterium
ACCGGCTTGATAAGAGACCGAATTCCCTTGGCGCGGCAATCAAAAAGCTCAGGTTCGCCCTTTGGCGGCAGGTCACCGGGCGACCACACAGGACAACCCTGGCAGCGGGGTGCCGCCGCGGTCCGTTTCGTCGGGCAACTGCATTCGCCCCGGCCTCGTGTCGTGGCCCTTCGTCGAGGCCGCCATGCCAAGGCCCGCACTGGTGGTTTCCAGCCAACATCTGGCATCCCGTTGCCGCGTGCTCTCAAGCCCATGTGGCAATCAGAAAAACCACGAGCAAATGCAGCATTCGAGCGGATTTTACGAATTCGAGATTTGGCATCGGATGCGACCCGAAAATGGGGACCAAATGTCGAATTCAATCCACTAATGCATATACAGTATCGCAAAAATGGATTCACCTGTGCGATAACGCACGTGCATTCATTCAAGGGGTTACAGCGACTTTCGCGCGTCTGAAAAGACGCGCGGCGCTGCAGGGATGGCTAAACAGGTGTCACGACCCTACGGCGTTGCGTTCGACGGTCAGGTGCGTGTAGCGACCTGCGCCTTCCCTCGCAAGATCGCCGGTGACCACATCGTTCCAGCGGCAACCGATCACAGCGCCGCCGGGCGTCTGGTCAAAGACATTGTCGCTGATGAGCGCCCGGCCCGCACCCTCCACGACGGAGACGGCGACGCCCGCGCCCGAGGCGCGGATGACATTTCCGGTGATGGCGACCGAGCGCAGGAACGGGCCCCATCCAGCCAGAATGCCCCATTTTGGAGCGGTCTCGATAGTATTGCCGGTCACGCTCGCATCTGCCTCTATGGCGATGCCGATTCCGAAACCGGCGTTTTCTGCCCGGTAGGGACCCCGATCGGTGAGATTGCGGACGATGTTGCCGCTGACGACGGCGAGCCGCCCGCCTTCGTTGAAATTGGCCACTGAAATTCCCATCGTTCCGCCGTCAATGATGTTGCCGGAGATCAACGCGCCTTCGAACGCGAATTCCGCGTAGATCGCTGTCTCCCCCGATCCGCGCGCCAGGTTGTCGGTAATCTGGATGTTGCTCGCCGAATTGGCCCGAATCGCCGAAAAGGCGCAATTGTGGACATGGTTGCCCGACACCATCACGTTGTCAGCCCGGAAAATGTTGATGCCGTTGCCGTTCTGGCCGGTGCCGCCGGCACGCGCGCCGATCCGCTGAACCCGGTTTCCGCTCACGAACGTGCCGTCGTCGCCCGGTGTCCAGCGATGAACGAGGATGCCGCCATTGGCACAATCGGCAACCTGGTTGTTGCGGATGGAAAGCCCGCGGCTCTCCACCGCGTAGATGGCCGACTGCGCGGCACCCGAGATGTCGCAGCCCTCGATACGGCCACCGCAGCCTTCCAGTGTCACAGCGTGGCCAGCCGAACCGGTCAGTTCCACATCCTTGATCCGCGCGTCTGCGACGCCGCGCAGATGCAAAAGGCCGGTCACATGGTCGCCCAGCCGCTGATTGGCACCATCGATGACAAGCCCGGCGATCTCGATGCGTCGCGCGCCTTCGGCAAGCAAGAGGTGGCCGCGACCACCGTAGATGAGCCGTGTGGCACCCGGCACGCCGATGATCCGTGTGCCGTCAGGCAAAACCACGTTGGACAGAACGAAGGTGCCTGCCGGCAATTGCAAGACGCGGCCCTCGGCGGCGGCCGCGTCGATTGCGCGCTGAAACAACCGGCTCTGGTCGTCGCCCACATCGGGCAGGAGGCCTGCGAGATCCGCATCGAGCGGACCGCGCAAATCGACCCGGGCGAATGCTTCAAGCGCGCGGGCAGGACCCGATACCAGCGGCGTCGCCACTGCGGCGGCGACCAGGCTGGTCAGGAGGCGACGTCGACTTGGATGGAAGGGATTGATCCGCATGCGGCATCTTTCGCAAAAACCGTGCCAACGGGTTGCGTGCCATTCCGGCACAGCAGGCGAAGGCAAAGGCGAGAGCAAAGATGCGATGCGAGCGGCAGGAACATTGCGCCATGTCAATGCGCCCGCTGCGCCATCCCCTAGCTTGGGCAAGTCAGGTCGTTCAAGCGCCCGTGTCCCCGCCCGTCGGACGGGGCGCACCGGCAGGCGCGGGCCGCACGGAGGATCGGGAATGCTCAAACTCACTGCCGTCATTTATATCATCATGGCCTCAATGGTCGCCGGCTCATTCGTCATCGCCGCGCTCTCGTTCGGGCGTGTCGACGGGCTGTCCATCGCGTTATCGGCGGCGGCCGGTGCCATCGTTGCCTTGCCATTTTCATGGATGGTCGCCAAGCGGCTTGACAAAGTCATCCGTCCAGACGTCCGGTCGGAGACTGCGGCAACAATTAAGGAATGAAAAACCAAGGCGCTTGACTGTCGGTAAAGCTGTTTCTGTCATGTTTCGGCACACCTGAAACAGGATCGCCGACAATGCAGGGCGCAACAGCAGGATATGGACGTGGGCTTTGGCCGCGTAATCGCGCGCCTGCCGGGCCGCTCCGCGGCGCTTTGCTGGCCGTGATCGCCGCTTTTGCTGCCGCCCATCTCGGTCTGTTCCTCTGCGCAGCAGGGGTCGCGGACACGGCCCGGCTTCATGCGGAGCGATACCGGCTCACGTCCGAAATCCAACACCTCATCGTGTCTGCGGCCCACAACCAGGCGATCGTCTCCTCCTCCGATGCAGCAGTGATTGCGGTTTCGAAGCGATCCGGGACCATGCTGGCCGAAAGCGGGCTGCTCGGGTTGTGGCCCGAATTCGGCATCTCGGCCGCTGTGCTGGCGCGGGAGGGCAGGTCTCTGGCGACCGTGGTTGAGGGACGTGCGTCCGATCCCCTCACAGGCGCGGGTTTGCTGGCCCGGACCCGTGACCTTGAGGAAGAGGCAATCCGTCGCTTCGAGCGCCAGCGGATGGCTGAGGGGAAGGGTTTTGTCTATGCGGGGGACCCGCTGCATCCGGAACGTCCCGTCTATGCTGCCAGGCTCATGCTGTGGGGCGGCGTTGCTGGCGTCGCCGTGGCGCAAGTCGTCCTTCCCGACGCTGACGTGGTGCTGCCTTCGGGTCCGCCCGCAGTGCTGGTCACCTTCACACCCGTGACCGAAGACCGGCTTGCCAGCATTGCGGCGCGTCTGGGAATGGCTCACATCGCCATCAGCGCGGCATCCGAAATTGACGAGACAAAGCCTTGGGTCTCCGCAGACCTCGGCGGCGGCCTCTCCGTGCGCTGGCAGGCTGGTTCGGCAATGACGCCAGAGGCGGTCTTTCCACTGCCGTGGCTTGCCTTGATCGTCTGCCCGGTCGGGGCCCTTATCCTGCGCGTGAGAGAAATCGCTGTCTCGTTGGAGGTGCCTGCTGCCCGACATCTGAGCGCATCCGAGGTCGCACCCGATGCTTCGCCACTGATCGACGACTGGGAAACAAGCCGGTCAACCGCCGATTCGCTCGAAGGTTCGGCTGCAATGGAGGCCCACATCGCCGACCTGAAAGCGGCCGCGCTCGCGCTCGCAGACCTGCGTCCGATTGAGGTCGCTGCCTGATCAAAAGCACGAAAACAGGTCTGACATGAACAGAACGCCCGGCCTTCAGGCGGACCGGGCGTTCATCTCAACGCGGACCAGGCGACGTCAGACGAACTGGCTCAAACCCGGAATGGAGGCGACGATTTCGTCCACAGCCTGGCCCTGGCCGTGTTCGCGCGCATAGCCCATGGTCTCCTTGGCCACGCCGGAGATATCGTCCATGCCGAGGCCGAGGCCCATCAGCTTGGCACCAAGACCCATGACGCTGCCGCCCATCAGACCACCGAGCACGCCGCCGCCGCCGCTGGCGGACGCGATCAGCTCATCGGAGCCAGGAATGGCGGCCATCATCTGGCGAACCTTGTCAGCGGGGCCTTCAGACTGCAAAAAGGCCAGGATCATGCCGACGGCCTTCTGGGCGACGTCCGCGTCAATGCCGACATTGGCGGCGATGCGGTCGATGAGTTCGTTCACAGGAAAACCTCCCAAGGAAAATTGACGTTAACGTAGACGTAAACGGGCCGATTTCGCATGGCAAGCGCTGAACGGGTGACGCCTCTAAAAATCCTGTCGAGAGTGGCGATGGGTGGCACCAGGTGAGCCCGGTTCGGCTTCGGTGCTCAATTCCTCCATTTGCATTGCGTTGCCCGACCCTCTCAAGCCCCTGGTGGACGGAGACAAACCATTGGAGAGTTCCGGATTCCAGTCAACGCGTTTGATCTGAAATCCGATTTTGGACACGTTGAAAACAGGGGCCGACTGTCAAACTCAATTCATGAATGCCCGTTCGTGCGCCGCTCCAGCGCCATTGTTCGAAGCCGGGCCTTTGCCTATAAGGACTGATGGCTGCCCGCCTTCAAGGGGTTGCGCCGACAAGAGACAGCCAGAGGGATGAAGAACACGATGATCGAGGATGGCAAACTTTTTCTCGGTGCAAGCCGGAAGCCAGATGACAGCTTCAACAAGGCCGAATGGCTCGATCTCAAATACGGCAATCGTCACGGTCTGGTGACCGGCGCCACCGGCACCGGCAAGACGGTGACGCTGCAGATCCTGGCTGAAGGCTTTTCGAATGCCGGGGTGCCGGTGTTCTGCGCCGACGTGAAGGGTGACCTGTCGGGCATCGCTGCCATCGGCGAATACAAGGACTTTCTCGACAAGCGCGCCGAGCAGATCGGGCTCGATCCTTACGAGTTCCAGGAATTCCCCGTCATCTTCTGGGACCTGTTCGGGGAGAAGGGGCACCGCGTCCGCACCACCATGACCGATATGGGGCCGCTGCTGCTGGCCCGACTGATGGACATGTCGGAAGCCCAGGAGGGTGTGCTCAACATCGCCTTCAAACTCGCGGACGAAAACGGCCTGCCGTTGCTCGATCTCAAGGACCTGCAGGCGATGCTCGCCTACATGGCGTCCGAATCGGAAAAGCTGTCAGCGATGTACGGCAATGTGTCCAAATCTTCAGTCGGCGCGATTCAGCGCGGGCTCCTGGTGCTCGAACAGCAAGGGGCGGCCAATTTCTTCGGCGAACCAGCCCTCAAGATCGCCGACATCATGCGCACAACCAATGACGGGCGCGGCGCGATCTCGGTTCTGGCGGCCGACAAGCTGATGATGAACCCACGGCTTTATGCGACTTTCCTGCTCTGGATGCTGTCCGAACTCTTTGAGGAACTGCCCGAAATCGGTGACCCGGAGAAGCCCCGGCTGGTTTTCTTTTTTGACGAGGCGCATCTCCTGTTCAGCGAAGCTCCAAAGATTTTGATCGACCGGGTTGAACAGGTCGTCCGGCTCATCCGCTCGAAGGGCGTCGGCGTTTACTTCGTCACCCAGAACCCGATCGACGTGCCCGAAACGGTGCTCGCACAACTCGGCAACCGCATCCAGCATGCGCTGCGCGCCTACACCCCGCGCGAACAGAAGGCGGTCAAAGTTGCCGCCGAAACGTTCCGTCCCAATCCGGCCTTCGACTGTTTCGAGGCGATCACCAAGCTTGGTACTGGCGAGGCGCTGGTGTCGACGCTTGAGGCCAAGGGCATTCCTTCCATCGTCGAGCGCACGCTGATCCGGCCGCCTTCATCGCGGTTGGGTCCGATTACCGATGCCGAACGGCAGCGGGTCATGGCAGTGAGCCCGGTTCTCGGTCTCTATGACAAGGATCTCGACCGCGACAGCGCATTCGAAATTCTCGCCAAGCGCACCGAAGACGCCGCCGCCGCCGAAGAGAAGACGCGCCAGGCGGAGGTTGAAGCCGTTGATGAGGTCAAGGAAACCCGACGCTGGACTCTGCCCGGCTTCGGCGGCGAGGACGACGACGATCGCCAGAGCGACAGCCGCCGGGCACCGAGCCGAACCACGACGCGGCCGCGCTCGGGTTATCAGCGCCAGACCATGGCCGAAACCGTGTTGAAAACGGTTGCCAGGACGGCTGCCAGTTCGCTCAGCCGCGCGATCATCCGGGGCATTCTCGGCAGCATCAAGAAGGGTCTTTAAGGCCACCAATTGCTCTGGACGGGCTGAGGTGCGACCTCGACTTCCCTGCCGGACGCGCAAGCCCTGCGGTCCGGCCAAGACAGTACCGTGTCATTTTCGTCGCTAGTGGTTTGATTCCAACATTTGCATCCCGTTGCCGCACCTTCCAGCGCAAATGTTGGAATCAGAGAAACCACTAGTAAACTTATGATTCTAGTGGATTTTATGAGTTTGACATTTGGTTTTGGACACGCTGGAAATGGGTACCAAATGTCAAACCCAATCCACTAGGGGTCTGATGGCGATGTTTTTGGCCCATCTGGCAATCAAGCCTTAATCTTGCCTGTCGTAGATGTTTGAAACGAGTATGCCCGCCACCAAGCCGGGTATGATCGGGCAGGCCGTTGCCCGCGTAGTGCTTTGCGTCGCTCTGTGGATGGTCCATCCGACGCGCTACCCAAGAGATGAACTGGACTGGACTGATGATCAACTCTCCCTCCCGCCTACAATGTTTGAGACTTGCTCTGCTGGTGACGGCAAGCGGGCTAACCGCAGGGGCAGCTTTTGCGCAAGATGCCGGTGGCCCTGGCGTGTCCTTCGAACTCGGACTGGGCGGTGTGGTCGCGCCCCGCTACGAAGGATCGGACAAATATCTCCTCAGTCCCTATCCCATCATTCGGCTTGAGCGCTTCGAGCTTGAAAACGGCTTCTCCATCGGTGGCGGCGACGGGCAGGGGCTGTCCTTCCGCCCGTCTTTCCGCTTCATCAGCGAGCGAGACGCCTCTGATGATCCGGCACTGGCAGGGCTGTCAACTGTTGAACAGTCGATTGAACTCGGAGGCGGCGTCAAATATGGCGCAGGTCCTATCAGCGCGTTCGTCGACCTGCGCTATGGCGTCACCGGTCACAACGGACTGGTTGGCGAAGTGGGCTTGGACTATGGCTTTGAGCCGATCGACAAGCTTACGCTCAGCCTCGGGCCGCGGCTGTCCTTCGCCTCGTCCGATTACATGAACACCTATTTCGGCGTCTCGGCCGCCGATTCCGTCACGTCCGGCTACGCACCTTACACCGCGGGCGGCGGCTTCAAGTCGGCCGGGCTCGAAGCAACGGCGCGCTATCAGTTCACCGACGTCTGGGCGGCGGAAGCCGGCGCCGGGTGGAACCGCCTTGTCGGCGATGCCGCCGATTCCCCTCTGATCGCGGCCGGATCGGAAGACCAGTTCACGGTCAAGTTCGGCCTGATGCGCAAGTTCCGCATCGACTTCTGAGCCGATCAGATCTGAAGCCTTTCGTCACACCACCAGGATCGCGGTGCGGTTCGGCACCCGGTCATAGAGATCGCAGACATCCTGGTTGATGAGCCGCACGCAGCCTGACGACACCGCTTTGCCGATCGACTGGTATTCAGGGCTGCCGTGCAGGCGGTAGAGCGTGTCCTCGCCATTCTGGAAGATATACAGCGCGCGGGCACCGAGGGGATTTTCGAGCCCTGGCGGCATTCCGCCATTGGCGGCCGACCAGATGGCGAGTTCGGGCTGGCGGGCGATCATGTCCTCGGGCGGCGTCCATTTCGGCCACTTGCGTTTCCACTGCACGACCGCGCGACCGGACCAGGCAAAACCCTCACGGCCAATGCCGACGCCGTAGCGCAAGGCGCGGCCGTTTTCACGCACGAGGTAGAGAAACTTGTCATTGGTGTCGACGATGAGGGTGCCCGGCCGTTCGCCGGTCGGATCGGCCACTTCCTGGCGCAGGTAGATCGGATCAATCTCCTGGTAGGGAATGGCGGGGAGGGGAAATTCCTCGTCGAATTTGGGTCCATACATCTCGTCATAAAGCGGCGAGCGGCCAGCGAGGCCGGAATCCCGATTGCCAAGACTGCGGAATTCGGGCGAGGTCTGGGCTCGGAACTGGGCGGTCGTGATCGGACTGGCGCAGCCCGCCAACGCAAGGGTCGCCGCGCCTGCTCCAAGGGTAAGGAGGTGGCGGCGGGTCAGCGCCGAGGGCGCAACGGACGCATTGTGTCGGGTGGTCATGGGGAGGGGTAATCCTTTTTGTCTGTGCGAAGTGTGCCGATGTCCGGCATCGCCCCCAAATGTGATCGTGGCGGGGTGACCTTGTGGCAAACTTGCCACAGGGCCTCCCTTCGCGATGACATAAACGTTACGTGGCTGTAATCGTTCCGTGATCTCAACGGCTTCACAAGGCGGCGGGTCGAGCACCCGCAACGCTTGCAGGTTGGCGGCTGGCCGTGGCGAGGATGGTCAGTTCAGGCCGGCGAGATCGGGGAGTATGAGCGCAGGCGACAGGTCGCGGTATTCATCGGGTGCCTGGCCCCGATTGATCCAGACAGTCCGGAAGCCGAATTTCGCAGCACCCGCCACGTCCCAGCGGTTGGAAGACTGGAAGGAGATGGAACTCGGATAGAGCCGGTAAGCGGTCGTCACGATGTCGTAGACCTGAGGCGCGGTCTTGAACATCTGCAGGCTGTCGACGGAGAAAATGTCGTCGATCACCTGATCGAGCGCTGCGTTGGCGACTGCGGAGGCCAGCATGGACGGCGATCCGTTGGACAAGATGGCCACACGCGCGCCGCCCGCCTTGAGCGCCTTGAGCACGAATGGAACTTCCGGGTAGCAATCGAGCGTAAAGTACGCGTCAAGCAGTTTGGCCCGCAGGGACTTGTTGGCGGACGGCACGCTCTCGAAGGCGTAATCGAGCGCTTCTTCAGTCAGCACCCAGAAATCGCGGTACGCGCCCATCAGCGAACGGATCCAGGAATATTCGAGTTGCTTGGCCCGCCAGATGTCGGACAGCTTCTGCCAATCCGGGCCGATCTCGCCTGCATGGCGACGCACCGCCGCGTGAACGTCGAAGAGAGTGCCATAGGCGTCAAAGACATAGGCCGCGTGCGTCATGAGAAAAGTCCTGCCATCGTTTGTGCCACGATGCCCGTGTTGCACTGCACCCGTCAAGGGCGCACTGATCCCGCACTTTCTTGCCTGTCTCCCTTGACGGGGCCTTGACGGGGCCTTGGCGGCCGTCCGATGGTCGCCCCGACACATGTTCGTTCGAATGGAGGGGCCGCTATGGCTGTTGATACCCGCGCAAAAACGACCACCTGGACCTATGTTGACGGCCAATGGTTGTCGGGAAATCCGCCTTTGATCGGGCCCACCAGCCATGCCATGTGGTTGGGCTCGACGGTGTTTGACGGATCGCGCTGGTTTGAAGGCGTATCGCCCGATCTCGATCTGCACTGCCAGCGCATCAACCATTCCGCGCTGGCGCTCGGGCTCGATCCAGTGGTGCAGGCAACCGACATCGAGGCCCTGGCACTTGAGGGGCTCAAGAAATTCGACGGCAAGATCGCTGTCTATATCAAGCCGATGTATTGGGCCGAGCATGGCGGATACATGGGTGTGCCGGCCGATCCGGAGTCCACCCGTTTCGCGCTCTGCCTGTTTGAATCCCCGATGATCGCGCCGAGCGGCTTTTCGATCTCCGTGTCGCCCTTCCGGCGGCCGACCTACGAAACCGCACCGACCAACGCCAAGGCGGGCTGCCTTTATCCCAACAACGGCCGCGCCGTGATGGAGGCCAAGCGACGCGGATTTGACAATGCGCTCATTCTTGACATGCTGGGCAACGTTGCCGAAACCGGCACATCCAACATCTTCATGGTCAAGGATGGCGTGGTGATGACGCCTGCGCCCAACGGCACGTTCCTGTCGGGGATCACCCGGGCGCGTACGATCACACTTCTCAAGGCCGCCGGCTTCGAGATCGTCGAGCGCAGTCTTTCGGTGGCTGATTTCCATGACGCCGACGAGATCTTTTCAACCGGCAACCATTCCAAGGTGGTTCCCGTCATCCGGATCGAGGATCGCGAACTGCAAGCCGGGCCGGTCGCCCGCAAAGCGCGTGAACTCTATATGGAATGGGCGCATTCGATGTGAGCAACCGCCCGTGTCAGCTTGAGGCGAGAACAGTGTCGACGATGGTGGCGATATCGGCCAACGAAGTCAGCGGGTAGAGCTTGGGTGAGGTCTGGCGCATGTCCGGCCAGTAGGTGTCAGACCCCATGTCGACCGACCCCGAAAGCTTGCCGAGCGCCAGGATGCCCGAAAGCACGGCGGACTGAATTCCGCCCCAGTTGGACTGGGTCGCGCCGATACCGGTGCCGAGCGCGAACTTGTGTCCGGTGGCCGAGATCTTGGTATCACGGAAGACCGGAACAACGACATCGGACCCAGCCGCGATCAGATCGCCCAACCCGGTAAAGACCGGATCGTTGAGCGGCATCGTTAAAACATCCATGGTGATGATGCCGACGTAATGGGGATGCATGCGGCCAAGCGTTGGTCCGTGAACACCGGCCATGCCGCCGCCGCCGATCATGCTGCCGATCGGACCTTGCTTGTAATTGCCGGAGTTTGCCCCCCAGAGATAATAGTCAGACTGTTTCCAGACCGTCCAGACCGGTGCCGGGTCAGAGGCAGGCGCGCCCGTCCACCATTGATCCGGCAATTGATAGACAGGAGCAAACCGAAGGGTGCCCGGTGGTGCGGCGACGAGATCAACCATGGATTGCTTTCCACCAAAAAATCAACTTTCAATTGATCATGCGCGAAGTTTACTGTCTGTCAAGCGTGGCAATGACAAAGGCGGTTCGGATTGATGCCGGTGGTTTGCTTCCAGCACGTCCATCCCGCAGCCAATCGCGCGGACCTTGTCTTCCATCTGGTCACCGCGCCCGCAGAATCGGTTTCAAGTGCTGACCATCGGACAGGCAGACCTGCCTGTGGCGGGAACATTTCTCCGCAAGACCGGTTGTCACTCACGGAGTGCATCTCTATGTTCCCACTCCGGAACGCAGCGGTCCGCGACTGCGGTCAAACCCTTCGCCTGCCGTATCCCGGCACGCCACACTGAGGAGAATCTCCATGGCCCTCGAGTTGCCCGCACTTCCCTATGACTATGATGCGCTCGCCCCCTACATGTCGCGCGAGACGCTTGAGTTCCACCATGACAAGCATCACATGGCCTATGTGACCAACGGCAACAAGGCGCTGGAAGGGTCTCCCCTGGAAGGCAAGTCAATCGAAGATATCTGCAAGGCCGCCTATGCCGAGAAGACTGCTGCGCTGATCAACAATGTCGGTCAGCACTACAATCACCTGCACTTCTGGCAGTGGATGAAAAAGGGCGGCGGCGGTGCCAAGCTGCCAGGCGCGCTCGCCAAGGCGGTCGACAGCGACCTGGGCGGCTATGACAAGTTCCGCGCCGATTTTGTCAATGCCGGCGTCACCCAGTTCGGATCCGGTTGGGCCTGGCTCGCGGTCAAGGACGGCAAGCTTGCGATCATGAAAACCGCCAATGGTGAAAATCCGCTGATGCACGGCGCGTCACCAATCCTGGGTGTCGACGTGTGGGAGCATTCCTATTACATCGACTACCGCAATGCCCGTCCGAAATATCTCGAAGCCTTTGTCGATAACCTGATCAATTGGGATCACGTGCTTGAGATGTATGAAGCCGCGAGCTGATATCTATCGGAGCATCACCGTGTTGAGCCCCGGTATGCAGTACCGGGGCTTCTTCGTGGTGCTGGTGTGATATTTGCACGACGCACTGTTCACGATCTTTTGACTTCCCTTGAGTTTTTCTCGTGCAATCATCATGGTGTCGGAGCAAGACCGTTGCGCCCCAGTTGTCCGTCCAGCCCCGATTGTCTTTCCAGCCCCGGTTTTCTTTCCAAAAGGAGAAGTTCATGAAATTCCGTAGTCTTGTCGCGGCGGCGCTGATTGGCGTTTCCGGCATGTCGCTTGCTTATGCAGCAGGCGAACCGCAGGTCGTGCGTCAGGGCATGATGAAGAAGGTTGGCGGTGCTGTCGGCGAAATGGCCAAGATGGTCAAGGGCGAGACACCCTACGACGTCGCTGTCGCCGTTGCCCAGTTGCAGATCATCGCCGATACGATGAGCACCTATCCCGACCAGTTCCCGGTCGGTTCGGAAACCGGTTTTGAAAGCGAAGCGGCGCCCGCCATCTGGACCAATATGGAAGATTTCAAGGCCAAGTCCGCAGCCCTGCAGACGGCGGCCGTAAATGGCGTGGCGGCTGCGCCCGCAGATCTTGACGCTTTCAAGGCCGTCTTCGGCCCTCTCACCAAGACCTGCGGCACCTGCCACGAAACCTATCGCCTGAAATCGAGCTGATCATTTGACGCTTCTGCGGGCACCCGGCGATGCCAGACTGAATTGTGCGCCTGGTTGAATCGTGCGCCCGAGTGAACTTTGCCCGGGGGCTTCCCTCGGGCATTTTCATCGGTTCGCAAGGAGGCTTGCCGTGAAAAAGATCCTTCTCGCGCTGGCGGTGCTCGGTGTTGGCGGCGCTGTCGGCTTTCTTTTCCTGACGGCGCCAAAGCCGCTTCCATCCGAGCGCCTTGCCGCAATCGAGGCGCTTGTCGGCGATGCCACGCAGGGCGAAACGCTGTTCTGGGCCGGCGGCTGCGCTTCCTGTCACGCGGCACCCGGCGCGGCTGACGCGGCACGGCTCGTGCTGTCGGGCGGATTGCGGCTCAACAGCGACTTCGGTGCCTTCGTCGCTCCCAATATCTCGCCCGATCCGATGGCCGGTATCGGCGGCTGGTCGCTTGCCGATTTCGCCAATGCCATGCTTGCCGGCGTCACGCCCGATGGCGGCCATTACTATCCGGCGTTTCCTTATGGATCCTATGTGCGGATGACGGATGGCGATATCGCCAACCTCTTTGCCTTCATGAAGACGCTGCCGGTCAGCGACAGGGCTTCCGAGCCTCATGACCTCAGGTTTCCGTTCTCGATCCGGCAGGCGGTGGGCGGCTGGAAGCTTCTCTACTTTACCGATGCCGCGCGCGTGAGGCTGGTGGACGCCGATCAGGTGCTCACACGCGGCCAATATCTGGTTGAGGGACCGGGACATTGCGGGGAATGCCACACGCCGCGCACACTCATGGGTGGCTTCAAGTCGGACGCATGGCTCTCGGGTGCACGGAATCCAGACGGGAAGGGTGTTATTCCCAATATCACGCCAGGGTCGAAGTCTGTGGGATCCTGGAGCGCGGGGGACATCGCCTACTATCTTGAATCCGGCTTCACGCCCGATTTCGACAGCGTCGGCGGTTCGATGGTGTCGGTGCAGAAGAACATGGCGCAATTGCCAGCCTCCGACCGGGAGGCAATCGCGGCCTATCTGAAGGCGATCCCGCCGCGCGCCGACGGGCATCCGTGACATCCTGGAGCAATTCCGTCGTCGTCAGAATCGCCGGAACAGCGCTATCCTCTTGCCTTGACGCAATTCCGGACGCGAAAGCAGCGCCACTTTCGCTGGAATTGCTCTATCCATTCCGGTGGGCCGGAGGAGACTTGAGGATGCCGGGGTCCAAGGGCTGATCTCCCGGGGCCGATCTTATTGCGTGAGGCGGGATACCATGTTGGCGGCCTTCATGCCGATGCTCTTGAAGGCCTTGACCAGTTCGGCGCTGCTGGAGGCCTCGAAATGGTGCGCTGCCGTGCTGGCGCAGGCCGACAACAGCGCCTTGCCCCGCGCCGGTGCCATGAACGCAACGGTGTAGATTTCCACCTTCGCCAATTTGGCAGTATTGCACAATGCCAGAGTGGAGACGTCGGCGGCGTCGAAGTTGTTTTCACCATCGGTCATGAACACGATGATCCGATCGGGCACCAGTCCGGTCTTTTTGGCATGTTCGGTGGTTTCGGTTGCCTTCGTGAGCTGTTGGAAGCTCCACTTGAAGGCATCGGCGGAATCGGTACCGCCTGACGCGGGAAGATCGTTGACAAATTTCGACACCTTGGCTGTCCCCCAGCGCATTTTCTCGGTGTCGTAGAGTGAGTTGTCGAAGGCGGCACCGCCGATCCGGACATATTCCTTGTCCGGATCGGCTTCCGCCAACTGGGTCAGGAGACTGTCGACGGCGGACTTGAGAGAGGCGATCTTCTTGGGTGCGCCGGGATACCGACCGGTGTTTGCGGTCGGACCGTACCAGTCCATCGAGCCTGACTTGTCGAGAACAAGCGCCATCGAGACTGCGTTTCTGGTTACGTTCGAGCCGCTTTCAGCCTTGCCGCCAACCTGGATGTCGAGTTTGTTGCGACCGACAAAGGCGGCCATTCCGCTGGCTTTCTGTTGGCCTTTGACGGAGACGGACACCTGCCAAACCATGCCGCCATTTGCATCGGTGATGGGGGTGATGACCACCACCGGGGTTGCCTTGAATCCACCGAAGGCCCTGGCGTCTTCCGACACCTGACCATTGAAGAACTGGATGGCGAAGTCCTTGGCGGTTTGCGCCGTCAACGTCTTGTTGGTCAGTTGCGTTGCGGTGGCTCGTTTCCAACATGGTCTTGTCCGAAAACCGCATTTACTTTTCGGGATCATGTTTTAGCTCGCCTTGCCGGTCACCTTGAGTGCGAAGGCATATTCAAAGGCAATCTCCTCAAGTCGCTGGAAGCGCCCCGAGGCGCCGCCATGGCCAGCCGACATGTTGATCTTGAACAGGACCGGCGCTTCGCCGGTGCTCATGTCGCGCAGCCGGGCCACCCATTTGGCCGGCTCCCAATAGGTCACGCGCGGGTCGGTAAGGCCGGAAATTGCCAGAACCGGCGGATAGGCCTGACGGGAGACATTGTCATAGGGAGAGTAGGACGCAATCGTCCGGTAGTCGCGCTCCGAGGTGGCCGGATTGCCCCATTCGGGCCATTCGGGCGGGGTGAGCGGAAGCGTGTCGTCGAGCATGGTGTTGAGCACGTCGACGAAGGGAACGGCGGCGATGATGGCGCCAAAGCTTGCAGGCGACATGTTGGCGACCGCACCCATCAGCATGCCGCCTGCCGATCCGCCCTGGGCGACGATGCGGTCATGGGAGGTGAAGCCCTCAGCCGCGAGGTACCGCGCGGCCGAAATGAAATCCCGGAAGGTGTTGGTCTTCTTTTCGCGTTTGCCTTCTTCATACCAGGAGAAGCCCTTCTCCTTGCCGCCGCGGATGTGGGCGATGGCGTAGACGAAGCCGCGATCGACGAGCGAGAGGCAGTTTGTGTTGAAGCTCGCGGGAATGGCGATGCCATAGGAGCCGTAGCCATAAAGCAGGCAGGGGGCGCTGCCGTCGAGCGGCGTGGTCTGGCGGTAGAGCAGGGTCACCGGAACCAGTTCCCCGTCATGGGCTGCGGCCATGACCCGGCGCGTCACGTAATCGGCGTGATCGTGGCCTGACGGCACGATCTCGCGCTTGAGCAGACGGCGCTCGCGGGTTGTCATGGAATAATCGTAGAGCTCCGTCGGCGTGGTCATGGAGGAATAGGAGAAGCGCACCACGTCGGTGTGGTATTCCATCGAGCCCTGGAAGCCCAGCGAGTAGGCCTCCTCCTCAAACGCGATGGCGTGGTCCTCGCCCGTGGTCCGGTCGCGGATGACAATGCGGGGCAGGCCGTTCTCGCGCTCCATCCAGACGAGATGGTTGGCGTAGGCCGAGACCGACAGGATGAGCCGGCCGGGCTTGTGGGCCACGATTTCGCGCCAGTTGGCTGGCGATGGATCGCTCGAAGGTGCTTCGACAATGCGAAAATCCTTGGCACCGCCGGAATTGGTCAGAATGAAGAAGACGTCGCCGCCCTCGCTCAGCGAATATTCGATGCCGGTCTGGCGCGCCGCGACGCATGTTGGCGCAGCCGACGGATTGTCAGCGGGAAGTGTCCAGATCTCGGTGGTCTCGTGGTCGTTGACGCCGATGAAGATGAAATCGTTGAGCCGGGAATCGCTCACGCCCATGAAATAGCCGGAATCGGGTTCCTCGCGAATGAGGAGGTCGGCGCTCTGCGGCGTTCCGAGGCGATGGTAGTAGATGCGGTTTGGCCGGTGGTTGTCGTCCACCGCCGTGTAGAAGAAGCCGAGCGAATTGGCCCCCCAGGCCGCGCCGCCACCGGTGTTCTCGACCAGATCGTCAAGATCGGCACCGGTCTTGAGATCGCGCACGCGGATGGTGAAGAATTCCGAGCCCTTGTCGTCATAGGACCAGACCATGGTCTGGTGATCAGGTGCGTGGTCAGCGCCTGCGAGGCGGAAATAGGCCTTTCCCTGCGCTTCCTTGTCGCCGTCGAGCAGGATGGTTTCGTCGCCACCCTCGCGGGGCAGGCGGAAATGGATCGGCTGTTCGCCGCCCGCAACATAGCGCAGGCCGTAGCGCCAGGGACCATCGGGGGCGGGCACGGAGCTGTCGTCTTCCTTGATGCGGCCGCGCATCTCGGCAAACAGCGTCTTCTGAAGCGCCTCCGTATCGGCCATCGCGGCCTGCTGGTAGGCGTTCTCCGCCTCTAGATGGGCACGGATTTCGGGCTTGAGGATGGACGGATCCTTGAACATGGCCTGCCAGTTGTCGTCGCGCATCCAGGCATAGGGATCGGTGCGGGTGATAGCGTGGTGGGTGTCGCTCACCGGCCGCTTCTCGGCGGTCGGCGGGGCGGGCAGGTTCTCAAATGCGGGCAAGGGACAACTCCGGTGTCGGACCAAGGCGGTTCAAGCCGACATAGACCGCCAGGCCCCGATGTTCAAGGCGCAGGGGGAGGGACGGGGCGCTTCAGACCAGGGGCGACCGCCGCGCCGATGTCATCGCCTGGGTGATCTCCACGGTTTCGACCGAGACGCGGGTCACGCGCGCGATCAGGTCGATCACATGCTCCTTGTAGTCGGCGAAGTGGTAGGTGTTGAATGTCTCGCGGATCGTCGGGTCCTTCGGCGTCTTTTCCTTGTACTGATCGAGGATCCATTCCACGCCCGAGCGGTTGCCCAGCTTATAGGACCAGACATCGTCGGGAATGCCCGAGAGCGTGGTTTCGCTGTCAAGCCGGATCAGGCCATTGTCCTTGTCAGCCCTGAGAATGGCTTTCGGGGCAACACCCGCCTCGCGCGCCTTCTTGTCGGGCGTATCCATGCGCGTGAGGTGCCATGGCTCCACGGTCTCGTAGCCGATATGCAGGTCCATCAGCCGTTTGCCCCACGCTGCCCAGACCCAGAAATCCGGATAGAAGGGAATGCGCGGAAATTCGCGCTTCAAATTCTGCGCATAGGTCTCGCGGTAGACCGGATCATGCAGCATGCCATAGACGTAATGGAAGATGTCGTCCTTGGTGATGGGCGCAGAGCGGGTGGCCACTTTACCCTCCCCCTTGTGGGGAGGGTCGGACCGAAGGTCCGGGGAGGGGCTCTTTTCGCGAGGCGCAGACCCCTCCCCAACCCCTCCCCACAAGGGGAGGGGCTAGACGTCCCATACGCCTTCTGAAACTGGTTGAGGCCCCAGTCGGTGATATTGTCGATCCGCTCGCCATCGGGCGTGTAGCGGTAGCGTGGGAGAATTTGGTTTGCATCTAAAGAAAGCATTGTAAGATTTGGAACCCGGGTGTCTGAAAAGACACAAAATTCCAGCCGCCCGCCTTGCGGAAATGCAATGAAATGATTTTCCTTTAGATAAGGGAAAATACTCGGCAACTGATATGTTCTTCCGTTGAAATGCCTATCGAAATAGAGCCACGATTTGACATAGGGCCGATATGCAGCCTCAACGACCGATTTTGGATCAAACTCCTTGGGAATATTCGCATGAAGGTAGTTCTCTAATTCCTGATCCCACTTGATGCTGTCCTTGACTGCTCCGGCCGTCTTTTTTCGAGTTGCTTCATAGACATCGACCATCATTTTGGCTTTGGCTTGCAAGGTCTCATGGTCAAAATCCCAGACCCAGTCATCCCTATAGCTCCCCAGACCACGTGAAAAAAGCTGGAAAACGGCCTGTTGCTTTCCTCGTGCTTTGCCAGATTTGGTTTCCTTGTTGGCAACCGACAGCAGCGAGTCCCAGTCATTGTCAGTCTGGTTCAGCCAGTTTCCCTTTTTGTCCGGTTCGATCCGTTCAAACTTCACGGCTGAGGCTTTGGTGTTGGCAAGAAATGACAGTTTGTCGTCGGCCGTGTCCATCTCCGGACGCCTTGCATAGAGTATCTTGCAGCCAGCCTGATTGCGGCGCTTGATGAGGAACGAGATCGTGACGCCGGTCTGGATGCCGAAGACGTTGTTTTTCGTGCCTGAGAGTTTCGGATTGGCGCGCACGTCGCCGCCAAGATCGACCACATAGATTTCAGCAAATTCTGATGCGACATCCTTGCGGAAGCCGTCGAAGGCAGCCTTTTCAATGAAGTTTCGATTGGTGATAAGTGCCAGAACCCCGTCATCATGGAGCCGGTCGGACGCCCAGCGAAAGAAGCGGGTATACATGTCGTAAACCGAATTCTTGTTCTGCGCCGAGCCCTTGGAAATGTAGGTATCCCGGATCCGCTCGTCGATCCTCCTGTAAGCGCGGTTCGGGTTGCGCATGTTGAAGTTTTCCTGCCAGGCATTGTAGGGCGGGTTGCCGATGATCACCGAAATCTTGCGCGCATTCTGGCGCTTCACGCGCGCGACGTTCTCGTCGGACAGGCCGGCAAACATATCGTGCTGGAAGCCGGCCTTGATGCCGAGCCCGGCGACATTGTCCAGCGTGTCGACAAAACACAGATTGGGGAATTCGGCGAACTGGCCGGAAATTGCCGCATAGGTCGCCTCGATGTTCAGGTTGGCGACGTAGTAGGGCAGGATCGCCACTTCGTTGGCGTAAAGTTCATTCTTGTATTTGTGGGCGAGCTTTTGCGGGTTGCCGCGAAAGTGCTCCATCAGTTCGCAGATGAAGGTGCCGGTGCCCGTTGCCGGATCGAGGATCTCGACATGTTCGTCGATCAGGTTCTTGCCGAAATGCTTGTCGCAGAGCCAGTCGGCACCCTCGATCATGAACTTGACGATCTCGTTGGGCGTGTAGACGACGCCGAGCCGGTCGGCCTTTTTCTTGTCGTAGACCTTGTAGAAATTCTCGTAGATGACCTTGAGGAAAGCCTGCTTTTCCGAGTGGCTGGTGATCAGCGCCGCATTGGCCCGGATCGTCGCATAATAGGTTTCGAGCCCTTTGAGCGTTTCGCGCTTGACCTGTCCGGTGAAGAACTTGGCTTCGAGCGCATAAAGCTCTTTGGCGATGTTGTTTTCGCGGTGAAAATCGCCCTGGTCGAAGACATGGGCGAAAATTTCCTCGGTCAGGATGTGCTGGATCAGCATTTCGCGCACATCGGCCTCTCCAACCGACGGATTGATGGTGTTGCGCGCATGCTGGAGAAACGTGTTGGCGGCCTGCTGAAAGCCGGGATTTTCGGCATAGGCAGCATCGATCTTGTCGCGCAGCGCTTTCAGCACCGCCGGGATATCGGCCTTGAATTGTGCGACCGCCTTGCGGAAATCGCGGATTTCGGCGCGCTCATAGGAAAAGAACAGATTGAGCAGTTTCAGGAGCGCGGGCTCCGTCATCGGCGCGCGCATAACCTCCTGGCGGTTCTGGATCAGCACCGCGACGCGGCTGTCCTCGAAGATGATGTTGTCTTGCGGATAGCCCTTGGTCAGCTTTTTCGCGATCTCTGCGTCGAGATCGTCACTGGTATCCTTGGCTTCCCAATAGCCGAGCGGCACGCGCAGGTCATGCAGGATCGTCCCATCGGGCCGGATACGGGTCTTCTGGGTCGACGGAAATTCGTACTGGTTGATGAAGTGCAGGTTGGACTGCCGCGCCCAGGCTTTCAAAAGGTCCTTGAAGGCTTCCGAAATGACGCCTTCCGTCGTTGAACCCGAAAACTTCTTGTAGCGTTCAAGATCGCTCAAATAGGCATTGATCAGAATCTGGCTCATTGCAACCCCTGGGCAACCCCTTGGGCAACCCCCTGGCATTCCCAGCAACAGACGTAACCCGCTGCGGCTGCAAGGGGAAGCGCGGAATGTGGCGCAAAACCGATACCGCTCGCCAGAGCGATGCTGTAGCCTGCCGCAAGCGCCCTCCAGCGCGCTGGGGGATTTGGAGCTTCATGTCGGTTCGCATTGCCACCTTCAACACTGAAAATCTCCTGAGCCGGGTTGATTTTTCAGGCTACCGCAACGCGTTGAGGCAAGACCGCGTCACCCAGCTTTTCCAGCGCGGCACCGAGGCCGAGTACCGGCAGATCGAGATCGCCCGGGTCGTCTCGATCACCGACGACACTCGGCAGCTGACAGCGCTCGCCATTGCTGACGCCGACGCGGACATTGTCTGCCTGCAGGAGGTCGAGAACCTCGAAACGCTCCGGGCGTTCGAATACGGCTATCTGTTCAAGATGATCGGTGCTGGTTACCGGCAGAAATTCATGGTCGAGGGAAACGACAGCCGCGGCATCGACGTGGCGGTGATGATGCGGGAGCAAACCCGTCATGGCGAGACCATCGAATTCGTGCGCATGCAAAGCCACGCGCACCTGACTTACGAGGCGCTCGACCTCTACCGCCCCGAGCTTGCCGCTCTCGCCAAGCCGTCCGACCGGATCTTCAAGCGCGACTGCCTGGAGATTGACGTGCGCATCGGCGGCAAGCCGCTGACGCTTTACCTGGTGCATTTCAAATCGATGGGCGGGGGCCGCGACGGGATGGATGGCCGCAGCTTCACGATGCCGGTGCGGATCGCTGAGGCGAGCGCACTCAGGCGCATCATCACCGACCGCTTCGGCGCCCGTGCCGGGCAGACGCGCTTCGTCATCTGCGGCGACTTGAACGATTATCGCGAGAAGATCGTGGTGGAGGGCGACGCCCGCAACGGCTACCGTTTCCGGCCGGTCGCAGAGAGCAACAGTTCGCTTGATGTGCTGCTCAGCGACGGATTTGCGGTCAACGTGATGGAGCGGCGCGACATCATGGACCGCTGGACGCTCTTTCATAGCCGGGGCCCGGAGGAACGCCATCTCTGCCAGCTCGATTACATCCTGCTGTCGCCAGCACTTGCCGGGTCGGTGCCGCTCGCGGTGCCGGAGATCATCCGGGCGGGTCAGCCCTTTCGGACGCTGTTTCCGGAGGGGCAGGAGGTTGCGCGGTATCCGCGGACTGGTTGGGATCGGCCCAAAGCGTCTGACCATTGTCCGGTGGTCATCGAGCTCACGGTCGGGTGAGGCCATGGACGACATCCCGCACTCGGCCCGCAGGCCTGACGACGGCGCGGTGCCAGATGGCCGGATCTTTCCGGTCACCGACGTCCGGCTTGTGCTGCGCGATGACCAGCATCCTTGGCACAGGGCAAATGTCGAGGCCATCGAGGCCCACTGGCACAAGGTGTCAGTGGAGAACCCCTTCTATTTCAACGGCACCGTGATCATGCACCGCGGCCTCTCGTTGCAAGGCGGTGCGATAGAGGGGATCAGCCACGGGGTGCCTTTCTCCATGCTGCTCCACTTTCTGGCGACCGGGCCGAAGGAGGCGGATGTCTGGCATCTGTTCGCCTCTTCCATTCTGGTGGCGTCCGACGGTGCGCTGGTGCTGATAAGGATGTCGGAGCGGACGGCCAATCCCGGCCGCATCTGTGCGCCGGCGGGTTCACTCGATCTTTCCGACATTGTCGACGGCAGATGCAACATCGACGGCAACATGACGCGCGAGGTGGCGGAGGAAACCGGCCTCGACCTTGGCGCGGCACGCGCCGAAGCGGCGCTGTTTGGCTTTCGGCAAGAGAGGCAGATCACGGTCTACCGGCGCTACCACTTTGCCGAGACGTCCGCCGTGCTCGCCGCCCGCATCAAGGCCCATATCGCCAAAGAAGCGGATCCGGAGGCGGCGGACGCTGTCATCGTCTCGAGCCCCGCCGGCATCACCGAGGCTTTGCCGCCTTACATGCGGGCCTTCATTGCCTTTCACTTTGCCGAGGAGCCGCATCGCCCATGATGGACTATGCCATCCACTACGTCTTCACCGACACCGCGCTGAAGGGCAATTCGCTGGCCGTGGTCTTTGACGCCGATCACCTTGATGACCGGGCGATGGCGGCAATTGCCGGGGAGTTCAACCTGTCGGAAACCGTGTTTGTGCTGAAACCGGAAAATCCGGTGCATTCGGCCTGGATCCGGATCTTCACGACCACGCGGGAGCTTCCCTTCGCAGGCCATCCGACGGTGGGATCGGCCGTGGCGCTGGCGGAGCGGAAGCGTGACGACCTGCCGGTCGAAGGCAGCGACATGATTCACGTGATCGAGGAGGCGATCGGACCTGTGCGCTGCGCCGCAGTGCTGCGCAGACCGGCGAGGCGTTGGCATTGCGGCATTTTCCAACTGGACAAGGTCTGGCATCCGGTCTATACGCCCGTTCGTTCCGTCTGACGGAGAAGTGGGCGCGTAGCTCAGTTGGTAGAGCAGCTGACTCTTAATCAGCGGGTCCACGGTTCGAGCCCGTGCGCGCCCACCACTTTTTCAAGGACTTAGCAACGATCTCGACCGGTGTTTGCGGATATGGCGTCCAGTGTCGAGAGTTCCTTAGGCTATTCGTATCCATCCATGGGTGCCGATTTCGCCGCCTTCGGAAGGGTTCGATTCAATTCAGGTCGTTTCTTCCAGCGCTTCGATGAGGCGTTGAAACGCTTTTGCCGCCTTGATGCGAGAGCCGCGATTGTAGTGGCGCTCGGTGATCCGGGGATCGGTGTGCTGGAGCAACGCTGACGCGACGTGCATCTCGTGGCCCGCTGTGTGGGCGATGGTGTAGACCGCAGAGTCTCTGAACAGATGCGGATTGACGGCCACGCTTAGTTCACGCTCCGTGGTGCGGGTGATGATTTCGCCAACACAGGTGTAGGCAAGCGGCCCGCCATGGGTGGATGGCCACATGGCATCGCCCGCATTGATGAAGCACTCCCGCCAGTCGGCAAGCCAGTCATCGATCGGCCCGGAGCAAGCGGGTAAGTTCCTCATTGGTTGGGTAATCTTGCTTCAGCTCAAGCGTCTGTAAGTCCACCAGCTCGCCCGGCTCAGTCACGACGATCTGCTTGTCGAGCCTAAAGGTCTTGGTGTGTTCGCCCCGCAAATTCTTGGCGGTGAGCGTTACGGTAATTTCTAGCGGCTGGTCGCTCGATGTGGGCGCGACAACACCCTCAAAACAGTAGGCCTGCCCGCTGTGAAAATCCTCGCAGCTCACCTTCG
>JBBQJA010000057.1:0-22288 GCA_038325465.1 Hyphomicrobiales bacterium
GACAGTCTTGAGCGTGAGCCGGTCCATCACGTCATAGGACAGCGTGGTAACGAAGCCGCGGGCGTCGGTCTGGCTGACCAGCCGGTTGTCGCGGTCATAGACATAGCTCCAGGTGCCCAGATCCGGGTCGACCGCTTCCACCCGGTTGCCCGCCATGTCGTAGCTGTAACTCCAGACCGCGCCGAGCGGATCGCGCACATGGACAAGCCGGCCCATCTCGTCATAGGCGTGGCGCTCCACCAGGCCCGTGCCATTGTTGGTCCGGTCAATGTAGATCGGCTGACCATAGGCCGACGTGGTCGTCCTCACGACGCGACCCAGGGGATCGGTCACGCTCACCCGCTCCACCCCGGCATTGATCCAGGGCGCAACGCCGGTCACCGCAGCGGTGTTGAGATCATAGGCCATCGTCGTCACGCGGCTGTCGGGCTGGGTCACGGTCAGCGGCCGGTTGGCCCAGTCATAGGTGGTCTGGATGAACTGAGGCGTCTCGCCGGCAAAATGCGGATGGGTGATCTGGCTGACATTGCGCCGCGCGTCATATCCGCTCAGCACGACCCGCATGAAACCGCTCGCATTGGACGCGTCGCCCGATGTCTGCACGCTGCGGATCGACCCCAGACCGTCATAGTGGCTGGTGGTTAAGAACTCGGTTCCCGACTGGATGGATTTCCGGGTCGCGACATACTGGGTCGCAGGATTGCCGTCGTTGACGTACTGGTTGGTTTCAGAGTACCCCGTGGCGGCAATTGACGAGCTGATTTGCCGGCAGTAGCCGTCATGGCTTCGGCCAAGGACGATGCCGTTGATGTCGGTGCGCGCGGTTTCCACCCCGCAGACCGGATCATGCACCATCTGGTTGATGAAGCGGGTGTCGCCCGTTTGATATCGTGGCAGACGTTCGGCCACCACAAACAGCTTGTGGACGGCGTCGTAGTCCCATTCCGTGATGGCATATTGCCCGTCGCGCTCGCTCACGCGATTGCCGAAGGCGTCATAGGCATAATAGCTCGACTGGTCGGTTGCAGCCCCCGCCGCGTCAGCGTTGACGACGCGCGCGCGCGTCAGCAATCCCCGCACAGGCGGATCAAAGACCGACGGATTGTCGTCGTAGTTGAAGGTTTCGCGCAGCGAATAGCTGGTCAGGTTCCCGTGGCGGATGCGCCGCTCGCGGGGACGCGAGACGATGTAGGCGGATGGGTTGTAGGTGTAGAAAATGTCGGTGATACGGCTGTCTTCGGCCACATCGGCGCGGCCGAAATCGGTCTGCTTGTCGACATTGCCGTAGTCGTCATAATCGAACGTCGACAGTGTCCGGGTCGCTTCGACACCGAGCAGCACCACCGCTGTCACGGTCTTGCGTGCATAATAGGGTTTGGCCGTGGCCCGGATCTGGCCATAGCCATGCTCGACCTGCCTCTTGACAGCGCCCGCGCCATCCTTCCAGACAATCTTCTCCGGCATGCCGTAGCTCGCCAGGTCCTGGCGGTAGGTGGTCTCGACCACCGGACCCGCCGTCTCGCCTGCGATGGCCGGCAGTTTCTCCGTCACCGTGCGGAAACCGAGGAACTTGCGCGTTGCGGGATCAAACTTGCCGCCCGCGTAAGTGATCTCCGTCCGCGCCACCTGGCCGCGCCCGTCCTCAACCGTGATCGCGCTCACTGTCGGCGTCACAAATGGAAGATGATCATTCTCCCACCGCGCCGACGGCGTGTAATCAAACCGCGCCTTGCCACCAATTTCCGTCGTGACGGAGGTGAGGATCCCTGGGGGGGAAACACTTGATGACAACCTGATGACCGGCGGATTGGACGACCCCGGCGCAAGACCGGCCGCGTTTGTCAGCCCGCTTACGACATCCTGAATGCCGTCCATGTCGAGATCGGTGGCGTGTGTTGCCTTGGTCTTCGGCAACTCGGCGCCTGTGGATACCGTCGTGTTCCTCGGTGTGAAATCAGCCCTTGGAACCAACCGACCGCGGGCGCCTTCCAGCGCCAGATGCAGGACTTGCGTCTCATAGTTGGGTACGCTCGACCCCCATGGCACGACGACGTCGTTTTTGGGAACCATGATGTCGACCCGACCATCGGCATTGTAATCAATCATGCGGAAGTCGACCCCTGGAGGGCCTGAGTCCTGATTTGCCATGCTCACGCGGGGGAAGGCATAATCCAGAGTTCCGGTGCTGTTCTGCAGCGCGACATAGGACTTGCCGGTCCAGAGATAGATCTGATGCTTGCCGAGCGGATCGTTGAAATTGATCCGGTCCGCCAGATTGTCGCCGTTCAGATCCGCGTAAGAGCACGACCTGCAATTGATCTGATGGGTTGACTGGCTCCACGTGCTCCCATTGTGGCGATAAAGATGATGAGTGTAGTCGAAGTTATTGGTGTTGGCTTTGCGCAGAAGCACATCGCTTGAATTGCCGACGGTATCGATACGCAGATTGCCGACGCCGGGCACTGGCCAGTTCGCGCCGAAATAAGTGTCGATCCCATCGCCATCGGTATCGAGAATGAGGGCAGGCACCGACGGTGCATTGGCGGCAACAGATGTGCAGATCTGGCGAACGGTTGCATTCAAATGCTGGCTGCACACCGTGGCAGGTGTCGCCACGCCCTTGTAGGGAAACGTCTTCACCATCATGTCCAGATAGGTCGATGTCGTCTCGTAAGAATTCTCGCGTGGTATGAAATTCTGAACATCTCTTCTGCATTGATAAATGGTGATGAGGTCCAAGGGTTTTTCGAAGTAGCCGGATATAATCTTCGATTGGGCATAAGTTGTGTTGGCCTGAGGCCCGTAGAGCGCTGCGCACTCAGCCGAAGCCGTGGCTGGTGGCGGCGCTGTGGGATTGGCAGGCGGCGTCGGACCGAAGAGGAACTGTACATCTGCAGGCGAAAACTCGCTCAACGGCGTTGCAAGATTCGAAGCAAGATAAGTTCCCGAAACGCCGTCAGCGTAGCCGACATGCGCACGGCGACGAAAAGTCCCGGCAAGATTTTGAAAATTCTCATCTGTATATTTCATACCGTAGGTGTAAGATCCGGAACTATACATACTACACGGTAAATCGTTGATATTTCCACTGCAATCCTGTGGAGCATAATAAGGATTATTCGTATAATAAGTGCCTGTATACAAGACCCAATAGTTGGCTGAACCTGTGGCCAGATCTTGTTTTTGGACACTGTAAGACTGAAATGCAAAATTTTCTGGCGCGATCGGTCGCGGTAGTGTCTTCGTTTGCCATTGAAGGTTTGCCGGCGCTGTTTCGAAAACGGTCGCCTTGAACGGCAACGCGCCCGTGCCCGTCGCGGGCGGATTGGCCGAGAGCACGTCCGTTCCCACACCGTAACGGCGCACGCGCTGCAAGAGGCTGGCCCCCGAATAGGGATCCTGAGCATAATCGAGCGCATAGGCGCTTCGGACATTGCCCACGACATCCACCGAGAACGCGCGAATGCGCTGGGTATCGCGTGTGAGGGTGAGGCCATTGGCCATGAGGATGGTGTCGGGGCGCGGTTCCCACCGGATCGACAAGCGACCATAAAAACTCGACGAGCCGCTGTTGTAAAACAGCACGTTGACCGGGAGGCAGGTCGGCAGTTCAGGGCATGAATAGGTGAACACGACCCGGTTGCCGCTCGGATCGACGATTCTCTCCACCATCCAGCGGTAGTCGCGCGAAAGCGTCAACTGGTCGCCGCTGAGCCCGGCGGCACCCGCCAACGACCCTACTGACTTCAGAACCGTCTGCACGCCATCCTTGTCAGTCATTGTCCAGGTATTTGTTGCGCTGGCGAAGACGATGCGCCGGTAACTTTCGTTCTCCGTCGTGTGCGTTCCACCGGTGCTGCAGGACGGACTGGAAGCTGCCTGGGCGCAAGGAACCAGCGTCACCCCGTTGAGAACGAAGACGTCGCCCTCATCAAAGCCAGCGACGCCGCGTCGGGGCCGTTCACGCTCGATCACATCGAAACCAGCCAGGCCCCAGCCATAGCCGAGCCAGCCTTGGTAGACGCCCGAGCGCTTGGTCTTGCGCGACGAATCGTAATCAAGCGCGATCGTCGGTGCAAGGCCGCGGAAGGCGGGAAGATCTATGGCATAAGCGTATCCAAGACTGCCATTGCCGGTCGCTTCCGGCAGGCCGGGCGCGGTCACGATCGGGCGCGGGGCCGGTGTCGGGGTCGCCGTCGTTGCCGACAGTGCCGATGGCGCCGCTTCAGGGGAGACCTTTTCAAGTTCCGTCTCACCAACCTTGGAGGCGGCGTCCGGATCGACCGGTGCCCCGCTTTCGGAAATGGGTTTTTCGTTGGGTTGCGCCTCAATGCCTTCATTGAGAGCGTCATTGCCCTCAGGCACGGGGCTTGAAGCCTCTCCGGCTGGCGCGAAATTGAGCCCTCCGCCCTGAGTGCCCAAGGCATCGTCGGCAGATGCCGGCCCCCCGAGCCCGAGCGAAAACAATGCCACACATAGGCCAACAGCAACCCGATTCATGAAAACCGCCCCAAAATAACAACCCTGGAAAAGCAACCCAAGGTATCCCGATCATCCTGAATAAATGTACGCGAAAGTTGTAGCCGCGTCCATGCAGGTCGTCCAGATTATTTCTGGGCACACCCCCATGGGTTCATTCCAACACTCGCAGGCCGTTGCCGTACCCTTCTCGGCACAAGCCGGAATCCAAAAAGCCCCGGGCAAGTTCGGGATTGGAGCAGATTTCACGATTTTGACAACTGGGTTCGGACGCACCGTGAGAATGGCGACCAAATGTCAACTTCAATCCACTGGCGACGCACTGGCGGCTTTCCGATACCGCTGACTTGAGATGGTCAGCGCTCGCGGTGTCAGCTGGGCGACAGGACCGTGTGTGAGACGGAGTTTTCGGCGGTCTTGCAGATATCTGGGAAGTGCCTGATCCGTGATCGTGAGGATGCAGTCCATCCGGCGGATTGGAAGTCCATCACGAATTCCTCGTCCGGCAAGGCGCTGTAAAACATTGAATGAATGCATGCATGTTATCGCACAAATGAATCCATATGTGCGCGACATGCATGCATTAGTTGATGCGCGGCGGCTGGCTCAGATCTATCGAGGGAGCAGGGGCGGCTGGCGCGGTTCCGTCCGGGGTCGGTGAAGCCGGTGAAGCGCCTGGGCTTGCGGGCACCGCGTCCGGCATGGCCGGTGGCAAGCCGAGCGTTGGCGGCAGTCCGAAGCCGGGCAGCCCGTTGTCGGCTGGTGCTCCGCCGGGCTCCGTGCCGAAGGACGGCAGCGTCATCCCCGGCAGTCCGCCGCCCAGCGCCGGTAATTCCAGTTGCACATTGGGATCGCGGACCGGCTGCTCGTCCTTGTAATGCATCACCAACTGCGGGAAGGCGATGACGATCATGATGACGAAGAACTGGATGACGACATACGGCAGGGCACCTTTGTAGATATCCCGAGTTGACACCGCAGACATCATCCTACCGGTCACCGGGTCTTTCCACTCCTTGGTCGGAGCGATGGAGCGCAGGTAGAAAAGGGCGAAGCCGAAAGGAGGTGTCAGGAAGGACGTTTGCAGGTTGATACCCAAGATGATGCCGAACCAGATGAGGTCGATGCCAAGCTTTTCGGCGACAGGGGCGAGTAGCGGCACCATGATGAAAGCGATTTCGAAGAAATCGAGGAAGCACCCAAGGATGAAGACCAGAATGGTCACCACCACAAGGAACCCGGCCTGGCCGCCGGGAAGGGCCAGCAACAGTTCCTCAATCCAGATGTTGCCGTTGAGCCCGTAGAAGGTGAGCCCGAAGACGCGTGCGCCGATCAGGATGAACATGACGAAAGCGGACAGCCGGGTCGTGGAATCAAGCGACTGTTTCAACGTTGCCATGTTCATCCGGCGCTTGACGAATGACAGGATCAGCGCGCCGGTGGCACCCATGGCACCGCCTTCTGTGGGCGTGGCGATACCCAGGAAGATGGTGCCAAGGACCAGGAAGATCAGCGCCAGCGGCGGGATGAGAACGATGACCACCTGCTCGGCCAGTCGCGACATCAGGCCGAGCTTGAATTTGCGGTTGACCATGCTCAGCGCAAGGGCGAAGCCGGCGGCAAAGGTGGCCGACCAGACGAACCGGGTTTCATGGCGCAGGTCGGAAAAAATCAGGTAATAGCTCACATAATGAATGCCGATCGCGAGCAGGATGACCACAATCAACGAGGTGACGCCTGTGCCGAGGGTGCGGGCTTCCAGCGGCAGTGCCGGTGCCCATTCCGGCTTGATCAGCGTGACGGCGAAAACATAGAGGCAGTAGGACGTCACAATGATGAGCGCCGGATAAAGCGCACCCACATACATGTCGCCGACCGAACGGCCGAGCTGGTCGGCCATCACGATGAGCACCAGCGACGGCGGCACGATCTGCGCCAGCGTTCCAGAGGCGGTGATGGTGCCTGCG
This sequence comes from Hyphomicrobiales bacterium, assembly GCA_038325465.1. Classification (GTDB taxonomy): domain Bacteria; phylum Pseudomonadota; class Alphaproteobacteria; order Rhizobiales; family Rhizobiaceae; genus Hoeflea. Next base: position 6,447 of record JBBQJA010000057.1, read on the forward strand.
GCAAGCGAGCGGTTGTAGCCGTAGCGCATCATGATAGGCAGCGAGATCAAGCCCATTGCGATGACCGAGGCAGCCACGACACCGGTTGTCGCGGCGAGCAGCGCGCCGACCAGGATCACTGCATATGCGAGCCCGCCGCGGATCGGGCCGAAGAGCTGGCCGACCGTTTCGAGCAGATCCTCGGCCATGCCGGACCGCTCCAGAATGAGCCCCATGAAGGTGAAGAAGGGAATCGCCAGCAACGTGTCATTGTACATGATGCCATAGATGCGGTCCGTATTGGCTTGCAAGAGAGGCCAGAACAGACGGATCTCGGGGGAGATATGGGACATTTCCACGCCGATGACGAAAAAGAACAGACCGCCGGCGGCGAGCGTGAAGGCCACCGGATAGCCGATCAGCAGCATCGCCATCACGGAGATGAACATGACCGGGGCAAGATTGTGGGCGATCAGGTCAATCATTTGGCCTGCTCCTTCGAGGTCCCACCGAGCATTTCCTGGATCTGCGCGGACGCAGTATGGGATTCGTTGGGTTCATCAAGAATGCCCTGAATGACAGCCCAGCGCTTGATGACCTCCGAGAAGCCCTGGAGAGTCAGCAGGAGGAAGCCCAGCAGCACGAACAGTTTGGCGGGCCAGATGATGAGGCCGCCGGCATTGGCCGAGATCTCGCCTGAATTGAAAGAGCGGAGAAACCACGGAAAGGCGAGCCAGGTGATCAGGATCGTGAACGGCAGCAGAAAGGTGATGTGGCAGATGAGGTCAATCCAATCCCGGGTGCGCTTGGTCAGCATGTTGGAAATGAAATCGATCCGGACATGCTCGTTGCGCAGTAGCGTGTAGGCTCCCGCCAGCATGAAGACCGCCCCGAAGAGATACCACTGCACCTCAAGCCACGCATTTGAGGACATGTCGAACATCTTGCGCATGAGGGCGTTGCCCGCACTGATCAGGACCATGGCCAGGATCAGCCACGCAACACTCTTGCCCACAAATTCGCTGATCCGGTCGATGAACCGGCTAACTGCCAATAGGCTTCCCATAAAATCCTCCCGGACGGGTCACGTTTGGTGAATGCGTTATGTGCCGGACGTTGCCAGCGCTATGTGTGGATGTCTTGGTTCCCGGATGTGTGCTTAGCAGCAATCTGCGATGGCATGCAACGACTGGTTATCCTAATTTTATAGTTGTCCATAGCGTGGCCGGTGGCGCACCGGCACCTTAATCGTTATAGCGGCTGGACAGTCGTGCCGCCGTGATTCATGCCAATGGAGAGGCCCCCTCGTGCTCATATCTGAATTGTTCGACGTCTCAGGCGAAACCGTCGTGGTGACCGGCGGGGGCAGCGGAATCGGTTTCATGATTGCCAAGGCGCTCGCCGCCAACGGTGCGCTCGTGGTTGTGGCCGGTCGGGAGATGGCGATCCTTGAGGACGCCGCGGAGCAGTTGTCAGGTCTGCCTGGGCGGGTTGTCCCGATCGCGGTCGATGTCCGGGCCGATCCGCCGATCGCCCCGTTTTTCGATCAGGTGGAAGCCGAGGCCGGGCCGGTGACGGTGCTTGTCAACAATGCCGGTGTCATTCACCGCGACAAAGCCACCCGCCTTGAGCGCGAGACGTTCCGCAACGTCATGGCGGTCAATGTCGACGGTGCCTTCATGATGGCGCAGGAAGCCGCCCGGAGGATGATCCGCGACCGCAGGGGCGGATCCATCGTCAATGTCTCAAGCGTGCTGTCGCAGATCCCGATGCGGCAGGTCGTCGCTTACGGCGCATCCAAGGCCGCTATCAGCCAGATGACCCGAACGCTGGCGCTCGAATGGTCAAAGCACAAGATCCGCGTCAACGAGATCCGCCCGGGCTGGTTTGAGACCCGTCTGACCGAACCGTTCCTGAAAGGTCCCGGCGGCCAGATCATGGCCAATCAAAATCCTTTCGGACGCCTCGGTGCCCCGCACGATCTTGATGGCGCCATCCTTCTGCTCGCCTCCAAGGCGAGCGTCTACATGACGGGCAGCGCCATAACAGTCGACGGTGGCCACAGCCTCGGACGGTAAACGTTACCCGGAACCCGTGAAAAATGATTGACCTGGGCCACAACAGGCACAAATATCGTGTGGACCGGGGCGGAGGATGGGCTCTGGAGCGTCTCTGCCCGGCCCGCGTTGCGGCCACTGCGATGGCGCGCGCTGCCCGAGGAGACATGAGATGACCGCACACGATGTTTCGCTCGACGACAAGTTCGATCTGTCACGGGACCGGATTTTCGTTACCGGGTCGCAGGCCGTCGTTCGTCTCTTGATGATGCAGCGCGGGCGCGACCATGCTGCGGGCCTCAACACGGCGGGCTTCGTTTCCGGCTATCGGGGATCACCGCTTGGCGGTCTTGACCAGCAATTGATGCGGGCCCAGAGGCACCTCAGTGAGCGCCACATTGTTTTCCAGCCCGGATTGAACGAAGAATTGGCGGCCACCGCCTGCTGGGGATCCCAGCAGACCGGCTTTGACGGCACCGGTCGATATGACGGCGTCTTCGCCCTCTGGTACGGCAAGGGCCCGGGGGTCGACCGGTCGGGCGACGTGTTCCGACATGCCAATCTCGCCGGCTCCGCCCGCCATGGCGGTGTGCTCGCCCTGATGGGCGATGACCATACGGCCGAATCCTCGACCAATGCCCACCAGACCGAGTTCAATTGCATTGATGCGATGATGCCGATCCTCAATCCCGCCGGCGTTCAGGAGATGATCGACTACGGACTTTACGGATTTGCGATGTCGCGATTTGCCGGCACCTGGGCAGCGCTCAAATGCGTCAAGGACAATGTCGAATCCACGGCCAGCATCTTGGCGGGGCCGGACCGTGCGCCGATCGTGCTGCCCGACTTCGACATACCACTCGGGGGGCTCAACATCCGGCCCAACGACCAGGATTTTCTTGGCCAGGAAATGCGGCTGCACGAATTCAAGCGCGCTGCGGCGGGGGCCTTCATCCGGGCCAACAAGCTCAACCGCATCGTCTTCAGCGGCGGAACCAGTCCGAAGATCGGGCTTATGACGGTCGGCAAAAGCTATCTCGACGTCCGCCAGGCGCTCGATGACCTGGGGATTGACGAGGCCGCAGCATCGCGGATCGGGCTGCGGTTGTTCAAGATCGCCTGTCCCTGGCCGCTTGATCGCCAGGACATCGAAGCCTTCGTCGATGGCCTGGACTTGGTTATCGTCGTGGAGGAGAAGCGCTCATTGATCGAAAGCCAGTTGCGGGAGGCGCTCTACGGTGCCGCCCGGCAACCTGTCGTGGTGGGAAAGCGCGATGAGCGCGGCGACTGGCTGTTTCCGGTCAAAGGCGCGCTGGATCCCAACGAGATCGCGGTGGCGGTGGGCGAGCGCATCCTGCGGGTCACCGGACATTCGGACGAAATCGACGCCCGGGTCAAGCGTATCCGGCAGTATCAGGCGATGTTGGCCGGCATTAGTGACGTGGCCGCACGCAGCCCCTATTTCTGTTCCGGCTGTCCGCACAACACCTCCACCAAGGTGCCCGAAGGCTCCATCGCCGCCGCTGGCATCGGCTGCCACTACATGGCGCTGTGGATGGACCGCCAGACGGTCGGCTTCACCCAGATGGGCGGCGAGGGCGCGCAGTGGGTTGGCCAGGCTCCGTTTACCGAGCGCAAGCACATCTTCCAGAACCTGGGCGACGGCACCTACAATCATTCGGGCGTGCTGGCGCTACGCTTCGCAGTCGCTGCCAAGGTCAACATCACTTACAAGATTCTCTACAATGACGCCGTTGCCATGACCGGTGGCCAAAGCCACGAGGGCGGGCTCAGCGTCGACGCCATCGCCCGGCAGGTGCGCGCGGAGGGCGTGGAACGGATCGCCCTGGTGTCCGACGACCCCGCGCGTTACCCGTCCGGCATGGAATGGCCGGCGCGGATGAGCATTCACGACCGCATGGAACTCGACACGGTCCAGCGCGAACTGCGCGAGATCGAGGGCGTGACGGTCCTGCTTTATGACCAGACCTGTGCAGCCGAGAAACGGCGCCGACGCAAGCGGGGCGCTTATCCCGATCCAGACAAGCGCGTCATCATCAACGAGCTTGTCTGCGAAGGGTGCGGCGATTGCGGCGTCAAATCCAACTGCGTGTCCATTCAGCCCGTCGAGACCGAATTCGGTCGCAAACGCCGTATTGACCAATCGAGCTGCAACAAGGACTTTTCCTGCATTCAGGGTTTTTGTCCTTCCTTTGTGACGGTCCATGGCGGAAAAATCCGCAAGGCAGGCACAAGCGTGATCCACAACGCTCTCAGCCCGCTCGACGGTCTGCCCACACCGGCCGTCCGGCCACTGGAGACGGGATGGGCCGCCATCATCAATGGGGTGGGTGGAACCGGCGTGGTCACCATCGGTGCCATCCTCGGCATGGCCGCCCATCTCGAGGGCAAGGGCTGCGGGATGATCGACATGGCGGGGCTCGCGCAAAAGGGAGGGGCGGTCTTCAGCCATGTGCGGATCGCGGTGACGCCTGAGCGGATCAACGCGATCCGGGTCAGCGCCGGCAAGGCGGATCTGGTGCTTGGCTGCGACCTGGTGGTCTCGGGCTCGCGCAAGATCCTGTCCGCGGTGCGCGAGGGCGAAACGGCGTTTCTCGTCAACACCAGCGAGATCATGCCGGGTGAGTTCACCCGCAATGCCGATTATTCATTGCCCACCGAGCGGATCAGACGAGCCATCCTGCAGGCGACCGGGGATGGGGGAGCAGTGTTTTTTGACGCGAGCCACGCTGCCACGCGTCTGTTTGGCAACGCGATTGCCGCCAACATGCTCATGCTCGGCATGGCAAGCCAGCGTGGCGCGCTGCCGCTAGCGCCTGCAACCATCGAGGCGGCCATCGCGCTGAATGGCGAAGCGGTGGAGATGAACATCGAGGCGTTTCGATGGGGGCGCAGGGCCGCCCACGATCCCCAATCCGTGCTTGCAGCGATCTCAACTCCCGGTGCTGCGGAAGCGCCTCCGCCCTTTCAAACCGTCGACGATCTCATCGCCCGGCGGGCCGCCCATCTCGCTGTCTATCAGAATGCGGCCTATGCCGAGCGGTACCGAAATGGCCTGAAATCGCTTCGGGACAGGGAAGCGGCCCTGTTCGGAGAGCCGGGGCCTGTGACAGAAATCGCCGCGCGAGCCCTGTTCAAGTTGATGGCAATCAAGGACGAATACGAAGTCGCCCGGCTTTTTACCGATGGAAGTTTCGCCAGCCAGATCGAGCGGCAATTCGAAAGTTTCGAGCGGCTCGAATATCATCTGGCACCGCCGATCCTGGGGCGCAAGGACGCCACCGGGGCTCCGGTCAAGTCGAGCTTTGGCCGCTCGGCCCGCGTTGCCTTTTCCGTTCTGTCGCGCTTGCGCGGCTTGCGGGGGACGATGCTCGATCCGTTTGGCCATACAACTGAGAGGCGTATGGAGCGCGAACTTGTTTCCGTCTATGAGCGCGAGCTTGAAGAAATGGCCAAAGTGCTTTCCTTGGAAAACCACCGCGAAATGTCAACATTTCTTGCTTATCCCATGCAGATTCGCGGATACGGCCATGTCAAGCTTGCAAGCAAAAATAAAATGGTCACAGAGAAAGTAAAATTGCGGTCGGAACTTGAAAAATACCCCTCCAAATTGCATTCTATGGCAGCTGAGTAATAAAAAAGGTGAACAATACACTCTGGAATTTATGGACTACACAAAATAATCGAGTATTTTTTGGTTTGCATGATTACAATCCAGAGTAATGTGTACAATAAACCCATTCTTAATCAAGGCGATATAAAGTTCATGGCTGTATTCACAGGTCCAGACCATGCTGCCACAGGGCATACAGGATATAGCGGCCGATATCCGGCTTTCATTTGTGAGCTCGCTTTATCAGAAGCGCGGCACCCTTTTTGCCGGCATGATAGCCCATGTTGTCACGGCGACGGCTATCTATTTTCGTGTCAGTGACACATTTTACCTTTTTTGCGCGGCCGCTCTGGTTTGCATCTGGGCGTGTCGCATGCTGGATATGCGCGCCTTTGATCGGCAGGACAAAGCGGCCTTCACCATCAAGGACACATTGCGCTGGGAGAAGCGTTATGTGGTGGGCTCGCTGGTGGCGGCCTTCGCGCTCGGTACCATGTGCGGACATGCCTTGGTGCTCGCCAACAACGCCTTTGCTGAGCTTGCGGCGATCTCGGTAACGATCGCCACCATGATCTCGGTTGTGGGACGGAATTTCGGGTCCAGGTTGAATGTCGACATGATCATCCTGGCGGCTTGTCTGCCGATGATGGTCGGCTTCATCCTGAACAGGGATCCTTACATGCTGGTGCTGGCGGTGCTGTTGCTGCCGCTGTTCCTGACCACGCGGTCCATGGCCAACGGAGTGCGTGACTTCCTGTTCAACACCGTGACCGCCGAGCGCAAGGCGGCGCAGATCGCAGAACGCTTCGACACGGCGCTCAACAACATGTCGCACGGCCTTTTCATGCTGGACGGGGATGGGCGAATCGAGGTGGCCAACCACAAGGCGCGCGAAATCTTCAGCCTTGATTCAGCGATCGACCTGCGTGGCCGCTCGTTCAAGACCGCGCTGCGGCTCGGCGCCCGGAACGGTATGATCCCGCGCGAAAATCTCGCCCAGGTCACGAGCCGCCTGGAAAAACTCGCGAACGGCCAGGAAAGCCGGACGCTGATCCAGTTCGACGACCAGACCTGGCTGGAATTCACGTCGCGCCAGCGCGGAGAAAACGGCGTCGTTCTCATTTTCGAGGACGTGACGTCCCGCATTGAGCAGGACGAGCGCATCCTGCACATGGCGCGATACGACAATCTGACTTCGCTGCCCAACCGGACATGGTTTGACGAACTGGTGGCCGAGCAACTCGGGCATCTGGCGGGCGACCGCCAGGTGGCGTTGGCGGTGCTGGATGTTGACGATTTCAAGCATGTCAACGACACACGCGGCCATGTGGCGGGCGACAAGTTGCTCGTGGCGATTGCCGCGCGCCTCAACACGCTTTCGCGCAATTCCTTCATCGCCTCGCGCTTTGGTGGCGACGAATTCGTGCTGTTCTTTCCCGATGTCCCGGATTATTCCCGCGTCAGTGAAATGATGACGAAGGTGATTGATACTGTCCGCGGCACCTATCTTATTGATGGCAATAAAATCTATGTCAGCCTGAGCGGTGGCGTGGCGCTTGCCGAGGTCAATCATGCCGTTCTTGAGGATCTGCACATCCGGGCCGATCTTGCGCTCTACGATTCCAAGCGGCGCGACAAGAACCGGTGGTCGCTGTTTGTGGAATCGATGGACGAGAAGTACTCGGCTCGACAGAAGCTCAAGGCCGACCTTCGCGAGGCTATCCGCACCGAGACGATGGGCGTGGCCTATCAGCCGATGTTCGATCCGTCAGGTCGACGGATTGCCGGAGCCGAGGCACTCTCACGCTGGAACCATCCGGAACTGGGGCCGGTTTCGCCGGCGGTCTATATCCCGTTGGCCGAGGAAATGGGCATTGTCAGCGACCTCACCCGCTGCATGATCAATCGCGCGGCGCGGGATTGCGTTCACTGGCCAAAGGATCTTTTCGTCTCGGTCAATCTGTCGGCCTATGATCTGCGCAATCGCGACATCATTTCCGTGGTCGTCGACACGCTCGACCGCCACAAGCTCAGTGCGCGGCGACTGCATCTGGAAATCACCGAAAGCGCACTGATGGACGATTTGGAATGCGTCCGCACCATCCTCAAAGAATTGCGTTCAATGGGGATCACGATCGCGATCGACGACTTTGGCACCGGCTATTCGAGCTTGAGCTATCTCGATATCCTGCCGCTCAACAAGGTCAAGATCGACCGCTCATTTGTGAAAAATATCACCGAAGATGCCCGCAAGCTCAAATTGCTGCGTGGTGTTGTCCATCTGTCGCGTGAACTGGGCCTTGATGTGGTGGTCGAGGGTGTGGAGACGGAAGCCCAGCTCGCCGTCATCCGCGAAAACAATTGCGCAGACCTGATCCAGGGGTACATCTTCGGCATGCCCATGCCTAACAGCGGGTTTGTTGAAATCGCTAACCGGCTGGCGCGTCCTTCCGACCGCACAAATGAGTATACAGAGCAGCGCAATCTTGAGAATTCTACGAAATCTCTTTGAGATCGCAGGCGCTGAAATCAGTTTCAATTTGCAAATTTCTTGTCGCATTATGAAGCAAACTTCAGGAAGTCGGTCCGTCAAGGGTATGCCAGGTCGTCCTGCTTGTCGTGAATGACAGTAGCTGGTTCTGCAACTCTCCAAAAAATAATCACTCATTTCTCACTGTTCTTGACACGCGAAACATTTCATTAATGTTTTGTTAACCATAAATGCTCGGGAAGGGCTTGGATTGTTTCAAATTGTATTGATTAATCAGCTGTTAACGTTAGACTGGCTGCATTGTATCAAATGGGGTCACGGATGTCTGACATTGCGGGAGTTTTGAGTTCGGGGCCGTCGCAGTTCAGCGCGGGCGTCATGCGGTTTCTCGACAGCATCGAATACCGGCGGATCGAGTCTTCCGAGGATCTCGAGGACATCGCCCGCATCCGCTACAAGGCCTTTACCATGGTGGGGCTCGCGCCCGCCAATGGCAGCCTGCTGATCGACGAGCTTGATTTCAAGCCAAATGCCCATATACTCGGGATCTATTTCAACGAGAAGCTGGTCTCGACAATCCGCATTCACCACGTGACTGCGCTTGCGCGGGACAGTGTGGCGGTGTCTCACTTTCCCGATGTGATGGACCCGCTGCTGAACGCAGGGCGCACCTTCATCGATCCGGTGCGCTTTGCCGCTGATCCGGAGATCATGCGGGAGTATCCCGCGCTGCCCTATCTCACGCTCAGGATCGCCACCATGGCGACCGACTACTTCGAGGCCGACTACTGCCTTTCGGTGATCAAGCCCAATCACCGGGCCTTCTACAAGCGGATCTTCAACTCTCATCCGCTGGTCGAACCGCGATTTTTTCCCAAGTACGACAGCAATATCGAGCTGCATGCCTCCAACGCCCATACCGAGTTGCAGAAGATCTACGACCGCTTCCCTTTCTTCAATTCGGAGGCTTTCGAGCGGCGCATGATGTTCGCCCCTCGCAAGGATCTCGGTCTGCCGGCGCTGACCGTTCGTCCGACCGCGCGCTATGCGCAGGCCCGCGCCAATTGAAACCGGCGGTCGCCAATGCGGCCCCCGGACATTCATCGAAAATGAAACCCGAGGGGTCGCCAATGCGGCCCCTTGTCCATTGCACTCTGGGGCTTGTTTGTGTAATTCCTCCACCGAATGAAAAAACAGGAGTTTGACCATGGCTGAACACGCGAGCGGATCTGCCGAAACCGGCGCTGCGATGGATTATTCCGAACACGAAAAAACCTATAGTATTTTTCTCGCGGGCACCAAATACGGCAGCATCGCATTGCTTTCCTTGCTGGTCGCCATGGCTATCTTCTTTTTCACGGGCGCGGGCGGAATCGTCAGCTTCCTGGTCTTTGTGGTTGCCAGTATCGGCGGCAGCATGTTGATGCGCTGATCCTGTCGTTCCGGGGCGATTCCGGTCAAGGCGGGACCCGGCCGGGTCTTGTCATTTTCATGTCTAGGGAGGGGCTGTCGTGGGCGCCGTAGTTTTTGTTGCCAAGGAAAGGGATGCGCTGGAAACGCGCGTCGCCGCCTCGCCGGAAACGGTCAAGAAAATGACTGCACTCGGGCTTGACGTGGTTGTTGAGGCCGGTGCCGGTCTGCCATCGCAAATTCTTGATGATCAGTTTTCGACGGCCGGCGCCCGGATCGGCTCCGCTGAAGATGCCAAGACCGCCGATGTGGTGCTGCGCGTGCGCCGTCCCCAGAGCGGCGAGATTGCGGCGCTGAAAAGCGGTGCTGTCGTTCTGGCGCAGATGGACCCCTATGGAAACGAAGCGGCCCTGGCCGAACTTGCCAAGGCCGGTGTGACTGCCCTTGCCATGGAACTGATGCCACGCATCACCCGTGCCCAGTCGATGGATGTGCTGTCAAGCCAGGCCAACCTGGCCGGCTATCAGGCGGTCATCGAGGCCACCCATGCTTTTGACCGCGCCATGCCGATGATGATGACGGCGGCTGGCACCGTGCCGGCGGCCAAGGTCTTCATCATGGGTGCAGGCGTCGCCGGTCTCCAGGCCATCGCCACCGCCCGGCGTCTGGGCGCGATGGTCTCGGCGACCGACGTGCGCCCGGCCGCCAAGGAGCAGGTGGCTTCCCTGGGTGCCAAGTTCATTGCTGTGGAGGACGAAGAGTTCAAAGCGGCCGAGACGTCTGGCGGCTACGCCAAGGAAATGTCGAAGGAATACCAGGCCAAGCAGGCGGCGCTGGTTGCCGACCATATTTCCAAGCAGGACATCGTCATCACGACTGCGCTCATTCCGGGCCGTCCTGCACCACGGCTGATCTCGGCCGAAATGCTCAAGGCCATGCGTCCGGGTTCGGTGGCCGTCGATCTCGCCGTGGAGCGCGGCGGCAACATCGAAGGCTCGAAGGCCAATGAGACGCTTGGAATTGACGGCGTGACGGTGATCGGCATCGCAAACATGGCCGGGCGCATCGCCGCCAGCGCATCGCTGCTCTATTCCAAGAACCTTTTCACTTTCCTCGAAACCATGATCGACAAGCAGACCAAGGCCGTCTCGGTCAATCTTGACGATGAACTGGTCAAAGCCACTGCGCTCACCCATGGTGGCGCGGTTATCCATGCCGCCTTCGGTGGCGAAGCTAAGAAGGGGGCAGCGTAATGGCCGGGACAGCACTCGACACCGCATTGGAGAAGCTCGACCAGGCTGTTGAAGCGGTCCGCGCGGCGGCGCAGTCGCCCGAGCTTGCCGATGGCGTCGCCCAAGCCGCCCATGCCGCCACCGGGGGCGCGATCGATCCGTTCATCTTCCGCTTCGCGATCTTCGTCCTGGCGATCTTCGTCGGCTATTACGTGGTCTGGTCGGTGACGCCGGCGCTGCACACACCGCTGATGGCGGTGACCAACGCAATCTCCTCGGTCATCGTTGTGGGCGCGCTTTTGGCCGTGGGCACGTCGCTGTCCGGCATGGCAACGGGCTTCGGCTTCGTCGCGCTCGTTCTCGCGTCGGTCAATATCTTCGGCGGGTTCCTCGTCACCCAGCGCATGCTGGCGATGTACAAGAAAAAAGAGAAGTGAGGCGCGCCGATGTCTGAGAACTTTGCTGCCTTCCTCTATCTCGTCTCCGGCGTGCTGTTCATCATGGCGCTGCGCGGCCTGTCGCATCCCACCACCAGCCGTCAGGGCAACACTTACGGCATGGTCGGCATGGCGATCGCCATCGTGACGACGCTGCTGCTGGCCAAGCCGACCGTCGGGGGTTTTGTACTGATCGTGGCCGGTCTTGCCATCGGCGGCGGCGCGGGCGCTTACATCGCCCGCAAGATTGCCATGACATCAATGCCGCAACTCGTCGCCGGTTTCCACAGTCTGGTCGGCCTCGCTGCGGTGCTGGTGGCGGCGGCCGCGCTGTACTCTCCGGTCTCCTTCGGGCTGGGAAATGTCGGCGAAATCCATGTCCAGGCGCTCATCGAGATGTCGCTGGGCGCGGCCATCGGTGCGATTACCTTCACCGGCTCGATCATCGCCTTCCTCAAGCTTGATGGACGCATGTCCGGCAAGCCGATCATGCTGCCTTACCGGCATGCCATCAACATCGCGCTGCTGGCGCTGACGGTGATCTTCATCGTCGCGTTGACGTTGACCGAAAGCCACCTCCATTTCTGGTTGATCGTGGTTTTCGCGCTGGCGCTCGGCGTGCTGCTGATCGTGCCGATCGGTGGTGCCGACATGCCGGTGGTCGTCTCGATGCTCAACTCCTATTCGGGATGGGCTGCTGCCGGCATCGGCTTCACCTTGGGCAATCTCGCGCTTATCATCACCGGCGCGCTGGTGGGATCGTCTGGCGCGATCCTGTCCTACATCATGTGCAAGGGCATGAACCGCTCCTTCATCTCGGTCATTCTGGGCGGCTTTGGTGGCGAGGCGGCAGTTGCCTCCGATGACGGCATTGATCGCTCGGTCAAGCTCGGTTCTGCCGACGATGCGGCCTTCCTGATGGCAAACGCGTCCAAGGTCATCATCGTGCCGGGTTATGGCATGGCCGTGGCTCAGGCTCAGCATGCGGTGCGGGAGCTTGCCGACAAGCTCAAGTCCAAGGGAGTCGAAGTCAAATTTGCGATCCATCCGGTTGCCGGCCGGATGCCAGGTCACATGAACGTGCTGCTTGCCGAGGCCAATGTGCCTTATGATGAAGTCTTTGAGCTCGAAGACATCAACTCGGAATTCGCGCAGGCCGATGTGGCCTATGTGATCGGCGCAAATGACGTGACCAACCCGGCCGCGCGCGACGACAAGACCTCGCCGATCTATGGCATGCCCATCCTTGATGTCGACAAGGCCCGCACCTGCCTCTTCGTCAAACGCTCGCTCGGTTCAGGGTATGCGGGGATCGACAACACGCTGTTCTACAAGGACGGCACGATGATGCTTCTGGGCGACGCAAAGAAGATGACCGACGACATCGTCAAGGCGATGGGTCACTGAACCTGGCCGCATGACCACATCGACGCGACAAGGAACGGCTCCGTGGTGGGGCCGTTCTCTTGAGAGCAATTCCGGCGAAAGTGGGCACCGCTTTCGCGTCCGGAATTGCATGCATTCATTCAATGTTTTACGGCGGCATTCGCGCATCAGATTGGATGCGCGGCGCTGCAGGCGCGATCTGGCGGGCAGGATGCTGCGGCTCTACCTGACGCGGGCGAGGCCGTCGACAGCAGGGCGGTATTTCGGATCAAGCTGGGCTGCGCGCGCGTAGGACTTGGCGGCGCGGGGCTTGTCGTCGCGTCGTTCATAGATGAGCGCCTGATTGGCCCAGGATTCAGCGACGCGCTGATTGAGATCGATGGCGCGGTTGAAGTCGGCGAAGGCGTTGGTGTCGTCGTTGAGCGCGACATAGGAGATGCCGCGGCCGTTATAGGGTTCGGGCGAATTTGGCGACAGCGAGATGGCGGTGGAGAAATCCTCGATCGCCTGCGGGTGCTGTCCGCGCACCTGAAAAATCAGGCCACGGTTGTGATAGGCACGCGGGTCGGTGGTCTCAAGGCCGATGGCACGGTTGTAATCGGCCATCGCCTCATCAAGGCGTCCCGCCTGCCGATAGAGATTGCCGCGGCCAATATAGGCCGCATCGTAACGCGGGTTGATCTGGATGGCGCGGTTGTAGTCATTGGCGGCTTCGGCCACATTGCCGATGTTGCGGTGGATCAGGGCGCGGTTGGCAAAGGCCTGAAAGAACGACGGATTGAGCCCGACCGCCTGGTCGAAATCCGACAGGGCGTTTCGGAACTGCCCGCTGCGGCCATATGCAGCACCGCGCACATTGTAGCCTTCCGGATCGCTCGGATTGCGGCGGATCACCTCGCTGAGGGAGGAGATGTTCTCGTCGGTGCCCTGGGCCTGGTCAAGCTTGATGGCGTCAACCGGGGAGGTCGTTGTGGTGCATCCGGCCAGAAACAGGCTGCCCGTCGCCACGGCTGCCAGAACAAGCAGGCGGGTTTGCCCTGCCTGCGCGCTGTTACATAATGCCATTGACGCCAAGATAGTCACGCTGCACCTCGTCCGGCCACATTAAAGGGCCTGATCGCTTCACACAAAAAAGGCGGTCGACGAACATTTCGCCTCCGCCTCTATTGATACCATGCCCAATGGGGCAAAAACATGGACTTGTCAGCGCGCGGGCGCTGCTGCCGGACGGGCGCCACTGATGAGACCTTCGCGCTGGGCGCGCTTGCGGGCAAGCTTGCGCACACGCCGCACGGCTTCAGCCTTCTCGCGAGCCCGCTTCTGGGAGGGCTTCTCGTAGAAGTCGCGCATCTTCATTTCGCGGAAAATGCCTTCGCGCTGCATCTTCTTCTTGAGCGCGCGGAGCGCCTGGTCGACATTGTTATCACGGACAAGTACCTGCACGTTGATCCCGTTCCTTCGAGGTTTTCTGTGTCTGACAATCCCGGTGCGGCAAACACGCGTGTGTTCGCTCAGCCGAATGACTTAACGATTGGGGTGGCGGATAGCAGTTTTGCCACTGCAAGTCCAGTGGGATTTGCGATGTTGGCAATTGCCGACTGCACCGATCGCGTGGAATTGCCGCAATCAGCTGCCATCAGTTCAGGTCGTGCTTTGCAGGTTGAGCGAAATCGGGCAAGGCTTTGAGCGGCACTGTGCCGCTGCGGCTTGATAACGTACATGCGTTCATTCAATGTTTCCCAGCGGCCTTTGCGCATCCAATCGGATGCGCGGCGCTGCAGGTCGCAAAACGGCTGGCGCTGAGGGCTGGAATTTGCTCTTGCTTGAATGTGGTGGGGTGCTGTCGCGTCCGGTTTGCGGGCTGCGCCGCACCTCAACCGCGCAGTCTGCCAGATACCCGGAGCACGCGGCGCACCCAGTGGCCATCGGGCATGTTTGAGAACCGGAGACAGGACGTCATGCGCAAATACTCCATTTTCGCCGTCGCCCGCGAAGCCATGCGCGGCCACAAGGGTTGGGAAAAGCAGTGGACCTCGCCCGAGCCGAAGAAGGAGTACGATGTCATCATCGTGGGTGCGGGCGGGCATGGTCTGGGGACGGCCTATTATCTGGCCAAGGAGCACGGCATCACCAATGTGGCGGTGATCGAGAAGGGATGGCTCGGCGGTGGCAACACCGGGCGCAACACCACCATCATCCGCTCGAACTATCTCTATGACGAGAGCGCCGGGCTCTACAATCATGCCCTCAATCTGTGGGAGACCCTCTCTCAGGACCTCAATTACAATGTCATGTATTCGGCACGCGGCGTCATGATGCTGTCGCACAATGTTCATGATGTTCAGGGGGCCAAGCGCCATATCCACGCCAACCGTCTCAACGGTGTCGACAATGAATGGCTGACGCCCGAACAGGCCAAGGCCTTCTGTCCGCCGCTCAACATCTCCCAGTCCGCGCGCTATCCGGTCATGGGTGCTGCGCTGCAGCGTCGCGGGGGTGTCGCCCGCCATGACGCGGTCGCCTGGGGCTATGCGCGCGGGGCATCCGACCGTGGCGTCGACATCATCCAGAATTGCGAAGTGACCGGGATCCGCCGCGGTATCACCGGCGCAGTCGAGGGTGTGGAGACAAGCCGCGGCTTCATCGGGGCGAAAAAGGTGGGCGTGGTCGCAGCCGGGCATACATCGGTCATCATGGAAATGGCCGGTATCCGCATGCCGCTCGAAAGTTTCCCGTTGCAGGCGCTGGTGTCGGAGCCGGTCAAGCCGATCTTTCCATGCGTTGTCATGTCCAACACGGTCCATGCCTACATCTCCCAGTCGGACAAGGGAGAACTCGTCATCGGCGCAGGGACCGACCAGTACACCTCCTATTCCCAGACCGGCGGGTTGCACATCCTCGCCCACACGCTCGATGCCATCTGCGAGATGTTCCCGATCTTCACCCGAATGAAGATGCTGCGGTCTTGGGGCGGCATCGTCGATGTGACGCCGGACCGGTCACCGATCTTGGCAAAGACCCCCATCAACGGCCTCTATGTCAATTGCGGCTGGGGAACCGGCGGGTTCAAGGCAACGCCCGGCTCGGCACATGTCTTTGCCCACACGATAGCCCGCGACGCACCGCACCCGATCAACGCCGCCTTCACGCTCGAACGGTTCAGGAGCGGACGCCTCATCGACGAAGCGGCGGCCGCCGCCGTTGCGCATTAAGGAG
>JBBQJA010000058.1:0-22213 GCA_038325465.1 Hyphomicrobiales bacterium
GAAAGTATATTGTTTTCAAAATCAACATGAGGAATCCCGGCGTGAGCATCTCTCTCTCAAAAGGTCAGGCTGTAAGCCTTTCGAAAAGCAATCCGGGTCTGTCCCGCGTCTTTATGGGGCTCGGCTGGGACCCGGTCAAAAAAGCGGGCGGGTTCCTTGCCGGGCTCTTCGGTGGCGGCGGTGGCGGGTCGATCGACCTCGACGCGAGCGTGATCATGTTTGACGCGGGCAAGAACAGTCTCGAAACCGTATATTTCCGGAACCTCAAGTCATCCAACGGTGCCGTCGTGCACGATGGTGACAACCTCACCGGGGTCGGGGATGGGGACGATGAGGTCATTCACGTGGACCTTTCGCGGCTCGACCCGCGCACGGTGCACCTGGTCTTTACGGTCAACAGTTTTCGAGGCCAGACCTTCAAGGAGGTGGACAATGCGGTTGCGCGCCTGGTGGATGAGACCAACGACCGTGAAATCTGCTCATTCACGCTTCGTGAACAGGGGCCACACACCGGGGTCGTCATGGCTTCCCTGTCGAAGGGTGCGGACGGCTGGACCATGAAGGCGCATGGCTTGGCAGCGACGGGTCGCACCGTTGATGATCTGGTCGGTATTTCGAAATCTGTGATCTGAAGGAGTGGACTGATGCTAAGCTGGATTAAAGACAAAGGGAACGAAGCCCGCGCGCGTCTGAACGCGGAAGTTTCGAAATTCCGCAACAAAGCCTTCATGGAGGCGACCGTTGCTGCTTGCGCGCTCGTGGCCGCGGCTGACGGGACGATCTCCTCGGAGGAGAAACAGAAGATGGCGGGGTTCATCCGGAACTCGGACGAACTGAAGAATTTCGCGATGACCGACGTGATCGCTTTCTTCGAGAAAGTTGTCGGAAACTTCGAGTTCGACACTGCGATCGGGAAGGCGGAGGCGCTCAAGGTGATTGGCCGACTTCGCACGAACCAGGAGCAGGCCCGTGTCATGGTGCGGGTCGCCTGCGTGATCGGTGCGTCTGATGGGAACTTCGACGTGAAGGAGCAGGCCGTGGTCCGCGAGATCTGCGTTGAGCTTGCGCTGAACCCGTCCGATTTCGGTTTGTGACGCACTGAGACGCACAGGGCGGGGCATGGGCCCCGCTCTTTTTTTCAAGCTCTGGGACGCTCAATGGTCGAACTTACCTCTTATCAACTCGCCATCATCGCGCTCGGAGCCATTGGCTTCGGGGTCTGGCTGCTCGTCAAGGGAGGCGATGTCACTATCGATTCCGCCGTCCGGATCGCCGAGAGCTCCGGGCTCTCGAAACTGTTCATTGCGGCGACGATCGTCGCCTTCGGGACGTCCGCGCCGGAGTTGTTCACATCCGTGAACGCCAACCTCAGCGGCTATGCCGGAATCTCTGTCGGGAACGTGATCGGCTCCAACATTGCGAACGTCCTGATGGTGCTCGGGATCTCCGCCGTCATCGCTCCGATCCTGATCGACCGGAAGGAAGTCCGGGTCGATACCTGGATGATGATCGCAGCCACCATCGCCATGTCAGTTGCGGTCTGGGCCGGGTTGCTGCCCCAGTGGGCTGCACTAGCAATGATCGCGTCCATCGTTGCCTACGTTGTCTACCAGTACAAGGCGAGCAAGATCGCGATCGCTGAGGACGATGAGGCGGGAGATCCGCTTCCGGGCAACCCGTATCTGCTGGTGACGCTCGGGATCGTGACGCTGGTCATCGGGTCCGAAATCCTGGTGCAAGGGGCGGTTGCCGGCGGTTATGCGCTGGGTGTTCCCGAGGCGGTGATCGGGATGACGGTCATCGCGTTCGGCACCTCGCTGCCGGAACTGACCGCCTGCGTCGCCGCTGCGCGCAAGGGGCAGTCGGACATGATCGTCGGCGGGATTGTCGGGTCCAACATCTTCAACATCCTGTCGGTGATGGCGATCAGCGCTTTGGTAAAGCCGCTGGTGATCGATCCCCGCTTCGCGGTCTTGGACCTGCCGACGGTCCTCGTGGTGACTGCAGTGTTTGCGATTTTCCTCCTCTTCGTGGGCCGGATCGGAAAGGTCGCGGGCGGGGTCATGATCGCGTCTTACCTCCTTTTCACCGTGGCTCAATACAGCGGTGTAGCGGAATCTCTGGTCCGGTCGGCACCCCTCTGACCCGGTTCCATCGACACGTGAACTGAAAGGAAAAAGTCATGGCGCTAGCGCGGTGGAAGGGACAAACCCACTCTCCAGTGGTCTGACCGAAACAGATGGTTCCCATCTGCTTCGAAAAACCAGCCCCACCGGAGGGCTGATCCGGGCTCGAAGAAGATCGTCATTGGCTGCAATGGCGAATGGAAGTTCAAGGCGGTCGACAGCGTGGACGGCAGCCTGAAGGCGATGTGCGACCAGTTCGGCATCAATATCTGATCACCCGGGGTCCGATGAGCGGACCCTCCTTTCTCAAACTGTCAAATCAAGGAGCATCACATGGCGGTTTCCCTCAGCAAGGGCACTAACGTATCCCTCTCCAAGGAGGCCCCCGGCCTTACATCCGTCATTGTGGGTCTGGGCTGGGACGCGCGCGTCACCGACGGGGCAGGGTTCGATCTCGACGCGTCCGTCTTCATCTGCGGCGAGAACGGCAAGGTCCGGTCTGACGCCGACTTTATCTTCTACAACAACAAGGTTGGTCTTGGCGGTGCGGTCGAGCACCAGGGGGACAACAAGACTGGTGAGGGCGACGGGGATGACGAGGCGGTCAAGATCGACCTGACCAAGATCCCGGCTGATGTGAAGAAGCTGGTTTTTGCCGTCACCATCCATGAGTCGGAGGCACGCGCCCAGAACTTCGGGCAGGTCTCCAATGCCTACATGCGCGTTCTCAATCAGGCGGGCGGGGCGGTCCTCGCAAAGTATGACCTCTCCGAGGACTACTCGACCGAGACTGCGATGATCTTCGGGGAGATCTACCGTCACGGAGACGAGTGGAAGATGAAGGCGATTGGTGCAGGCTTCGCAGGTGGCCTCGGCCCGTTGGCAAAGACGCATGGGGTCAACCTCGGTTGAACCGATAAGGGGCCGCCCGGTGGCGGCCCTCATTCTTTTCCGAGGGCCGCGTTGACCCTCTGGACAGGACGAGGCGGAGAAAGAAATATCAACCCGGCAGCAAGAAAGAAGAACACGCCGCTTCCCCAGAGTTCAGGTGCCACAGCCTGAAATGAGGTCCCGGACGTTCTTCGATGGGACGGGGCTGTCTCTATCGCCTCCCTCAAGCCGGTCATGAGTGTCGAGTATCGTGGCAACGTGGTGACCTGCGAATACAGCTTCCCGGACGGGAAGGCGGCCAAGGGGGTCTACACCTGCGTCATCGGCACCGTCCTGATTGACAACGGCGAGCTTGACGTCAGGCTCTGCGGCCTGACCACCGCTGCGGGGAGCGGGAACACCCCCTGGATCGAGCGCAAAGGTGCGGTGCTGATCGTCACCTTTGATGGCTCCCCCCTCTTCAAGAAGGGGGGTCTTCGAGAAGAGGGGCCATGTCTGCCCGTCTTGTCTGGGCCGGGACCCGGAAATACGTCAATGTCTGGCTGCCACGGAGGGCGGCTCCAAAACCGATAGGAGACCTCGACATGACCATTCTCTCGCCCGGCGCGAACGCGCCACTGCCCTCGGGGGATCTCACCGTCCTTATCCGCCACGGCACGATCCCGGGGGCCGATATCGACGTGTCCGCCTTTCTCGTCACAGCCACCGGCAAAGTCCGGTCCGACGCGGACATGTGCTTTTACGGTCAGCCGTCCGTCGCCGGCGGGGCGGTCACCCTCACCGGGTCTTTGAACGGGGAGACCGGGTTCACCGTCAGTCCGGGCCTTGTCCCGGCCGGGGTGGAGAAGGTCGTATTCACTGCGACCATCCACGAGAACCGAGCCCCGTTCAGCCGGGTCCCGGAGATCAGCCTTGAGGTGGGCGGGGTGCAGGGTCGGATCCCATGCGCGGGGATGACGGAAACCGCGCTGATCCTGGCGGAACTTTATCAGCGCAACGGGGCGTGGAAGGTCCGTATCGTGGGTCAGGGGTTCAACGGGGGGCTCTCCGCTCTGGCCGGTCATCTGGGGGTTGATGTGGCCGAGCCCGCCCCAACGCCGACCCCGCCAAAACCGGTCCCTCCCTCACCCAAGCCGGAGCCCGCTCCACCACCGAAAATGGAGCCACCTGTCTCCAAGCCGAGCTCGGTGCCCTTGACGAAGGTAACCCTGACCAAGCAGAACAGCGCTGTCTCCCTGAAGAAGGCGGATGGTCGGTTCGGCAAGATCAGGGTGAACCTCAACTGGAACCAGAAGACCAAGAAGACCGGGTTCTTCTCGAGCGGCTCCTCGGCTCTTGATCTCGATGTTGGCGCGTTCGTTCAGACCACGGACGGCGAGATGTTCGTCATTCAGGCGCTCGGAAGTGCATTTGGGGATTTTACGCGCGCCCCGTTCGCAAAACTGCTCGGGGATGACCGGACCGGTGCAGTAACGGACGGGGAGTGGATCGATATTAACGGGGACCGTTGGACCGACATTCGCAGGATTCTCCTCTACGCCTTCATCTATGAGGGCGCCCCGAATTGGCAGGAGACGGACGGGATCGTACGGGTCCTGGTTCCCGGTCAGCCCGAGATTGAGGTACGAATGAATGAATTCGGGGATCCGCGTGGGACATGTGCTGTGGCGCTTCTCGAGAATCAAGGCGGGCAGGTGAGGGTGTCCCGAGAGGTTACCTTCCACAAGAGCCAGAAGGAGATGGACGTCCATTACGGATGGGGGTTCAGCTGGACCACGGCGCGCAAATGAGCCGGATGATTTGTCCGATGAAGCCCCGATCTGTCGCCCCAGTGGTTTTGCCCACCATCTGCATTCCGTTACCGCACGCTCCCAGGCACATGTCGGGTTCAAATAAAACCACGACCGCGACCTTTGGATGGCTGCTCTTGCATGAGAGCAATGCCCGATCAGATCAGATCATCTGATCGGGCATTTTGTTCAAGGGTCTTCAGTCAGATCGGGAGAAGCTCCAAGCCGGTTTGAGGCGCCGGACGGCAGTCGGTTCAAGCGCGCGCCAGAACGAAATCATGCACCACGCGATAGAATGGCCGGTTGAAACCTTGAGCGATGATTTCAGCCTGATCAGTGACCCGCTCGAAGCGAGCAAGCAGGCTTTCCTTCACCCCAAAGACCGCATCGGAGGCAATATAGGGATCGTCCGGGTCGAAGATGTGGGTAATGAGTGTCTCAAAGCCCTTCGCCTCGAGAATGTAGTGGAGATGGGCAGGTCGATAGGGATGGCGTCCGAGCCGGGCGAGCAGTTGGCCGACAGGTCCGTCGGCGGGGATCGGATAGTATTTCGGCTTCACGCCCTTGAAGTGATAGGCACCGTCCGGCCCGGTCCGGAACACGCCGCGCAGATTGAAATCGGGTTGGATGCCCTTCTGCTGGACATCGTAAAATCCCTCGTCGTTGGCCTGCCAGACGTCGATCTTGACGCCGCTCAAGAGATTGCCCGCCGTGTCAAGAACCCGCCCCAAGACGAGCATCGGTTCACCTTTCTGGTCGAGACAGATATCTGAGCCCATGTCGAGTTCGGGCGCGTCAGCGACATGGAAGGGCCCGAGCACGGTCGATTCCGAAGCACCCGTCGGCTTGCGGTTGTTGATCGCGTCCACCAGCATCGACACGCCCAGCACGTCCGACAGCAGGATGAACTCCTGCCGCCAGTCGTTGCACATATGCCCGGTCCGGGTGAGGAACTTTATGGCTCCCAGCCATTCGGCCTGGGTGGGCTCTATTTCCTTGACGGCTGCGTGCAGGTGGCGGGTGATCACCTCCATCACCTCGGCTAGCCGCAGGTCTGTCGCCTTCCGATTGCGCCCGACCACCACATCTGCAGACGTCGCTTCGGTGAAATAGCCTTTTTCATGCGTGTCCATGATCATCTCCTATTGCGCAGCCTTCTGCATTGCCCTGCCCTTGCGGTCGAGAATGGTCTCGAGTGCACGGGTCAGTTCGGCTTCAGGTGCCTCCACCATTTCATCGCTGCGCCAGGCCACGTGCTGGTCGGGACGCACCAGCACGCACCCGCTTTCGCCAACTTCCCGTGCCCGCGCCCAGTCACCCGTATGGTCGATCAGCGTGCGCCGCGGGCCGATGACATGGACCGCGATATCGAGCCCGAGCGCCGCGGCGACCTTTTCGGCCGCCTCTCCCCAGGCCTGACCGCTGATGCCGGTTATAAGCGAGAATCGCCCTTTTCCGGTCAGGTCGAGCGTTGACAGCTTGCCGCCGTGGGCGTCGAACACCCAGACGTGGGGTATGCGTGCGCCGGGCCATGTCGTGGGCTGGTAGTGCAGTTCGGCGTCGAGCTCGAAAGCAGGCTCCATCTGACCGTCGGCGAGCACCGCGTCGGACCGATAGCGCTGGTTCATCTCGACACCATGGGCATCAAATTCGTATCTTTTGAACGCAATCGCTTCCTGAATGGCCGCCCGTTGGCGCTCGGCATCAGGGCCTGCGTCGCACCGCTTGTCCATATTGGCCTGCATGATTTCCGGATCGGTGGATCCGGTAAGCCCCAGCGCATCGAAGATCGGCCCGAATTCGCCGATGGACTGATTGGCGCGGGTGACGATCTGCTTGGCGATGGGTGCGCGTTCCTGGCTGAATGTCTCAAGCAGGCCTGGTCCGGCCTGACCCTTGAGGACGGCGGCGAGCTTCCAGGCGAGGTTGAAGGCGTCCTGGATCGAGGTGTTGGACCCCAGCCCGTTGGACGGCGGATGGCGATGGGTCGCGTCCCCCATGCAAAAGACGCGGCCTTTCTGCATATGGGTTGCATACATGTTGTTGACGGTCCATGTGTTGGCGGAAATCAGCTCGATGTCGAGCTTTGGATCTCCCACAAGCTGGCGCGCCACCTCCGTCGCATAGGCTGCGTCGACCACCGGAGGCGCTTCGTTGATGTCATAGCCCCAGACAATGAGCCATTCGTTCCAGGGCCGGATCATCCGGACAAGACCCATGCCGATACCGCCCACATTCGCCCCGGGCTGCATGACCCAGTAGAGAACGCTCGGCCGGTGCGCCACATATCTGGACAGATCTGCGCGAAACAGGATGTTCATCGACCCGCCGACGCCCATTCTGCCCTCGAAGGGAAGGCCTGCATGTTCTGCCACCAGCGAATTGCCGCCATCGGCCCCGATCAGATATCTTGACCGGACGGTGAAGTCTTTGCCGGTCAGCCTGTCGTGGCAGGTGGTGGTCACCCCGGTGGCATCCTGAACGTGGCTCACATATTCCGTCGACATCCGCGCTTGCGTGCCGCGAGCGCAGGCGGTCTTGAACAGAAGCGGCTCCATGAAGGTCTGCGGCAGATCGTTCATGAAGGTGGGGGAACTCAAAAGGTGTTCGGCCTTGGAGAGCGGGTGATTGCCCCAGCTTTTCATGCGGCCGATTTCCTCGCCAGCCAGGCTCTCGCAGAAGACGTTTTCGCCCATCAGCTCCTGGCTGGAGGCGAACATATAGGCCTCCTCCTCCACCGAGCGGCCAAGATCACGCAAGACTTCCATCGTGCGTTGGTTGGTGATGTGCGCCCGCGGCGTGGTGGCAAGCCAGCGGTACCGGTTGATGACCATGTTGGGGATGCCGTAGCTCGCCAGCAGCGCGGCCGATGCAGAGCCGGCGGGCCCGGTACCGATGGTGAGCACATCCGTGGTGATGTCGGCCATGAAACAATCCTCCCTTCAGGATTTCAGATCGGGAATGGCGCCGCCGCTCAGGCGTCGGCGGACCGGGAACAGGTGGATGCCGGTACGGTCGGAGATCAGGCCCCAGAGACCACGCGGCGCAAATAGCATGATCAGAATGCCGATCACGCCGAGCACCATGAGATACCAGCTGCCATAGTCGGCAAGCAGCGTCTGCAGCGCAAAAAACACCAGCACGCCGAGGATCGGGCCTTCGATAGTGCCGACGCCGCCGATGACGACGATGAAGATCACATAGGCCGTCCAGTCGGTGACGCTGAAGGCTGCGTCCGGACTGATGCGCGCTTTCTGCATGTAGATGAGGGCGCCGGCGACGCCTGTGCCGAAGGCGGACACCAGAAAGACGAGCCACTTCATCTGCAAGGCGTCCACACCCACCGAGCGGGCTGCCGCCATATTGTCGCGCACCGCCGCCAGCGCGAGACCGCGTCTGGTTCTGAGCAGCCAGTAGATCCCGCCGATGGTCACAAGCGCGAGCAGGAGCGCCAGCCAATAGGCGAGGATATCGCGGGCCGCAGCGCTTCGCACGTTGAAGAGGGTCTCCACCAGACCGGTCATCCACATGCTTTCGGTGGCCGAGCGGGGCAGCGATGTGCCGGTTCCGCCCCCCACCGCCTTCCACTGGGCGACGAGCAGCCGCACCACTTCGGCGATGACCCAGGTGCAAATGGCAAAATAGGCGCCTTGCAGGCGAAAGGCGAAAAAGGCGGTGGGAACGGCGAGCACCAGCGCTGCAAGCCCACCGACCAGAATGGCAGGAACGGGATCGGCCCCGAGCAGGATGACGGTGCTGAACATCGCATAGGCACCGATGCCGACAAAGGCCTGCTGGCCTATGGACACCAGTCCGCCATAGCCTGCCAACAGGTTCCAGAACTGCGCGAGCGTCAGCATGGTCAGGATGAAGAACAGGTCCTGGATGATGCTGCGCGAGGCGAAAGCCGGCAGCGCCACCAGGACGATGACCAGAACAAGCGCAATAACCAGGAATATCTTCGATGCGCCGGTCTGGGTCTGAACGCGGTAGGGGTTCGGTCGGGTCATCGTGTCAATCCACGGCTCTGGGGAAAAGACCGCGCGGCCGGATCAACAGCACCACCAGAAACGCGATGTGACCGGCAAGGATCTGCCATTCCGGATTGATCGCCGAGCCCACGGTCTGGGCCACACCGATGATGATCCCACCGAAAAGCGTGCCCCATAGCGAGCCTAACCCGCCGATGATGACCGCTTCGAAGGCATAGATGAGTCGGGCCGGGCCGACGCTTGGGTCGAAATTGGACCGCATGCCCAAGTAAAGAGCGGCGATGGCAATGATCACCATCGCAATGCCCGTCGCGGTGGCGAAGATGTTTGCCGGCTTGATGCCCATAAGGCCCGCCGTCACCGGATCGTCCGATGTCGCCCGGAACGCCCTTCCGAGAGAGGTTCGGTAGAAGAGCTGGTTCAGCCCGATGATCACCAGAAGCGCTGAGGCGAAGGTCAGGAGCGGCATGATGCCGAGATTGAGGCCCGCGACTTCGATGGAGGCCGTCGCGAGATCGCCGGAAGGAAGTCTCCGACTGTCGGCGGAAAAGCCCTCGAGCAGCGCATTCTGCAGCACCACTGACAGGCCGAAGGTGACGAGCAGAGGCGGCAGGATGTCATCTCCAAGTACACGGTTGAGCATCTGCTTCTGCAGAAGCCAGCCGAAGCCGAACAGGAAGGGCGCTGCAAGGACCACCGCAAGAAACGGCGACATGCCTGTGAGCGTGACGAGCAACAAGATCAGATAGGCAGCCGCGACGATCAGATCGCCATGGGCGAGATTGACAAGCCGCATGATCCCGAAGACAAGGCTCAGTCCAGCTGCGAAGAGGGCGTAGAGCCCGCCGAGGAGGATGCCCTGCACGATGGTGTCGAGCCAGTTCATGCGGCGGCTCCGAAATAGGCGTTGTGGATGGCTTCCCGGCTGAGCTGAGCTGGCGTCCCCGTCAGCGTCACCCGTCCTTCCATCATGCAGTAGACCCGGTCGGCGACCTTGAGCGCCTGTCCGATATCCTGTTCGACGATTATCAGCGACGCTCCCATTTCCCGGATCTTCGGAATCGCATGGTAGATGTCGCGGATGACGACCGGAGCAAGGCCGAGGCTGATCTCGTCGCACAGCAGCACGCGCGGATTGGACATCAACGCCCGGCCGATCGCCACCATCTGCTGCTGGCCGCCCGACAGCGCCGTGCCGGGAGTTTTCCGCCGCTCCTTCAGGATCGGAAACAGGTCATAGATACGCTCAAGCGTCCAATGGCCTGCAACCTTGCGGCCGTAGGTGCCCACCTGGAGATTTTCCTCCACGCTGAGCGAGGCAAACAGCTTGCGCCCTTCAGGCACCATGGCGATGCCCATGGCCATGATCTCGTCGGAGGGCAGATGGCCGATGGGCCGTCCATCAAACATGACGCTGTCGGCGGGGTTGCCGAGCACGCCAGTGATCGATCGCATCAATGTGGTCTTGCCTGCGCCATTTGCACCGATGATGGCAATGGTCTCGCCTTCCGAGAGGTCGATGTCGACGCCGAAGAGCGCCTGGAAATCCCGATAGTGGGCGACGAGGTTGCGGGTTTCAAGCATCGCCTCAGACCTCGATGCCGAGATAGATTTCACGCACCTCGCGCGAATTCATGATCTCCTGCGGGTCGCCGATGCCGATCACCTTGCCGAAATCGAGGACCAGAAGTCGCTCCACCACCGAGGTCAGCGCATGCAGGACATGCTCGATCCAGATGATGGTGACGCCTTTTGAATGGATGTCGCGGATGGTGGCGACCAATGCCTTGCATTCTCCCTCGGTGAGCCCGCCGGCGATCTCGTCGAGCAGCAGGAGCTGCGGTGCGGTGGCCAGCGCGCGCGCCAGTTCAAGTCGCTTGCGCTCAAGCAGAGACAGGCTCGCCGCCGTCGCATTGGCTTTTCCGAGGAGGCCGGTCTGCTCAAGAATGGCCGCGCAATCCTCCATCACCTCGGCTTCGCGCGCATTGCGGCCGAAGGTGGCGGCGACAAGAAGGTTCTCGTAAACTGTCAGCTTGGAAAACGGCTGCGGGATCTGGAAAGACCGGCCCATCCCGTGCAGGCAGCGCTGCATGGCTGGCGTGCGGGTCACATCACGCCCGAGGAATTCGATCCGGCCGCTGTCAGCGGCAAGGTTCCCGGTCATCAGATTGAACAGGGTGGACTTGCCAGCGCCATTGGGCCCGATGATGCCGAGCGCCTCGCCTCTGGGAACCGAGACGCTGATGCCGTCGGCCACCTTGAGAGCGCCAAAACTCTTCGACACCTCCGACAGGACGATGATAGGAGCGCTCACGCCTTTGTCCCCGCCCTGCTGGTGACCGACCAGTCCCTCTTTTTCGGTTCGCCGCCGGTTCGGTGTTTCGGTGACATGCTCACGACCCCTCCCAAGGCGTGGCGCGCGAGACCTCCGCTCCACATTGTTGACAATAGCATGGCTGCGGGTGAAACTTGATTGAATTGAGCGCTGACTATATACCATTGTGGTATGAAGCTTGATCCGAGACACCTGGAAATCGTCGCAGCGATCGTCGACCACGGCGGCCTGACCGAAGGTGCCGAGCGGCTTGGCCGTTCGCAACCCAGTCTGTCGCGCACCATCGCCATGCTTGAGGCGCGCATCGGTTCGAAGCTGTTTGAGAAAAACCGACGTCCACTCAAGCCCACGGACCTCTGCCTGGCGCTGGCTGTGGAAGGGCGAAAGATCCTTGCCGCCAACACGACCGCCTCCGATCTCATCACCCGCTATGTCGGAGGCAAGGCTGGTGTGGTGCGCGTAGGCGGCAGCCCGATCTTCATGGACGGGGTGATTTCAGCCATGATCGCCGGATTCCAGGAGACCTATCCCGACATCCGCATCGAGCAGTCCTATGCCTATGCGCACGACCTCGCCCGGCAACTCGAGATTGGCGTGCTCGACGTGGCCATTTGCCCCGTCAATGCAAACGCGCTGCCCGACGGCTTCAACTTTTCCGAGCTGCTCCCAGGCCGCAACGTGATTGCCTGCGCCGTCACCCATCCGCTGGTGCGCAAGCCCTCACTCCGTCTTGCCGATCTCGCACCCTATCCCTGGATCGGACCGCCTCCAGAGAGCCCGCTTTACCACGATCTCAAGCATATCTTGTCGGGCATCGGGATGACGGAATTCAAGCTCAGCGTAACAGGCGGATCGCTGACGTCGGTCATCAACATTCTTGCCCGCTCCGACGCCCTGACCATTCTGCCCTATTCGGTGGTTTTCATGCTGAGGCGCCAGCAGGCGCTTGCGGCCTTGTCGATCCGCATCGGGCACCCGGAGCGCAGCCTCGGCATCATGTGGCAAAGCGGAGCCGCCATGCGCCCTTCGGTGCGCCGGTTCCGCCAGTTCATCGAAAAGGAATTCGTCAGCCTCAGCGCCACCATCCTCAAGCATGAGCAGAACGTGCTCTGGCGAGGATAGGGACTGACCGATCAGGCGGCCTTCATCGACGCCACGGGTTCGCCCGCCACGGATTTGCTCACGGCCATCAGCGCCCATTGCCGGATCTGCTGCTCAAGCTCCTCGTTGCGCTGGCGCAGGATTTCCACCTCCGAATCCACTTTCACCCGCTCGGCCTGGTGGATGGCGTCGAGCTGCGCCTTGAGCGTCTTGTTCTGCTCAAGCAGGGACGCGTGATCGTTGCCACTCACGGAATCGATCATGCTCTGCATCAAGGCGAAACGCGATGTCGCCTTGCTCTGGAATTCTTGCAGGGAATGGATGACAGCCGAATCGAAGGACGCTGACGCTGCGGGCTTTGGTGCCAGAACCAGTGTCGCCAGCGAACCGACGAGATACAGGCCAATGAACACCATTTCCGTCCCCAAAAGCTTTTCGCGCAGACCGATGCGACCGAGATCGAAGATAACGGAAAAGAGCACCAGAACCGAGATAATCGACAGGACGGAGCATACCTTGACCACCAGGCCGGCGATGCCTGCGCCACGGGCTTTCGGTTCTTTCTTCGCTTTCTCGGCCTTCTTGTCTGCCATGCCGGTCTCCTTCGGCTGAAGGGAAAGCCCTTCCGCCATTCTCATTCCACTTTCAGGGGGACATGCCGGTATCGAAGCCGCGATTGGACCGGCGGAGAGGCAGCATCATGCGTTTCCCAATAGGAATCCTCTCCGTTGAAGATATCCCGCGCCGCTTAAGGAAGTCTTGCCTCGCAATCGCGATCGGCGACGCCAAGGCCGTGTCGTGGTCAGCAAAAAACTGGCGTGGTCGCCGGGCGGACGCGGCCTCGTCCCTGTCAGGGCTTTCTTATCCGCCGTGATTACCGGCAACCGAACCGGAGGATTGCGGGGTCCTGCAATCAAGACCAGTTTCAACCAATTCAGTGCGAATCGACATGCGGCTGCACCTGCACGCTTCCCCTGCGCCTTGCGTCACAACGGCTTCTTTTGCCACACCCGGAAGCTGCTGATCAGGGAGATTGACGCCCCGCTTGCACCCAACCTTCCGAGCGCCTTTCTTGCGGGCGACCCGTGCATTGTGCGGATGTTTGCCGATTTTGAAGCCGAAGAACGGGCGTGGCACGTGCGCACCGGATTTTTTCCGAGCATGCATGTGATCGCGGTCCGGCGCAGCCTGGTGGAAACCCATCCGGGTCTGCCGCGCGCGCTTGATGCCGCGATCTTGCACTTGAACGCTTGAGCGAGGTCTGGTCGGGGTCGGCCAACCGCCCCAGTTTGCCCTCGCTCAACGCCTCCATGGAACGAACCCGCCAGGTGACGGGGCTCGACTTGACATCCTGCGCCATTCCGGTGCCGGCCACGCCGAAGCTGTCATGGTCTGCGTCAATGACCCCGCGTCCGCCACCCGCATCGCCCATCTCGTCAAGGCTGAGTTCCCCTCGGCCAGGCTGCTCGTCCGCGCCTACGACCGCCGACACTCGATCGAGCTCCGGAAGGCGGGTGTCGACGTGGAAATGCGCGAGACGTTTGAATCCGCCATAGCGTTCGGTGAGGCGGGCCTTCGTGAACTCGGATTGACTGGATTGGAGGCTGCAACGGTCGCCACCGATATCCGCCGACGCGACGCCGAGCGGATCGAGGCGCAGGTGCTTGAAGGCATCATGGGCGGACGCGATCTCATGCACTCGGCCCCCGTGCCCGAACCCCTGATCCCGGTTCAGACCCGCTGGCACCTGCAGACGAGGGCGCCCCGGCTCTCTCGGACGCGCGCTGCGGCGAGCCATTGCCACGAAGGGTTCTCAGGTCCGCTCCTCATTCCGGTTTGCGTTCGTCGCGCTTGCGGATTAAGGCATT
Organism: Hyphomicrobiales bacterium; assembly: GCA_038325465.1. Classification (GTDB taxonomy): domain Bacteria; phylum Pseudomonadota; class Alphaproteobacteria; order Rhizobiales; family Rhizobiaceae; genus Hoeflea. The sequence continues at coordinate 14,104 of JBBQJA010000058.1, forward strand.
GGCGAGCGGCGCGGAGACGCTGATCCTCACGAGCATCCCGAAGCGACGGACGAAAGGCCTGAACGTGGCGGACAAAATCCTCGAAGAGGTGGCGGAAGCGACAGGTCTGCGCGAAGGCGCAGCCGGAGTTGAGGCGCTGGTAAGGGAAGTCAACCGTGCAGGGGCGGTTCGCCTTGCCGACGCCGCGCGCGCCGTCCGCCTGCCGCTTCCGGTCGCCACCGCCGTGCGGCGCGAGCTTGAGAAACGCGGACTCCTTGAGCGGCAGTCAGGCCTCACCTTTACGGAAAGTGGCCGTCGCTGGGCGAGCGGGCAGCTTGGCCTGGGTGCGCCGCTGATGCTTGATGTGCCGCTTGCACCCGGCCCCCTGACGGGCGCACTCGAGAGCTTGCGCCAAGCGGTTGAAGCTCGCATGGTCGATGCCCCCTCCACCGATGTCACGCTCGACCAGGCCCCCTGCACAGCCGACACCGCAGCGCGGCGGGTCGGCCTTCTCTACCGCTCAGGCGCGCTGGAAGGCCGGCGCGTCCTGATGATCGGGGACGACGATTCCATCTCGCTCGCCTGCGGGCTGCTGAGCAAGGTGGTGGCTCACCGACCCCTCGCCCGCCGACTTGCCGTGATCGACATCGATGCGCGCCGGCTGGCCTTCCTCGCAGACATGGCGGCCCGCGACGGGATCGCCATCGAGACCATTCACCACGATCTCAGGGAACCGCTGCCACCGGACCTGATTGGCGGCTTTGACACTTTCGTGACCGATCCGCCCTATACGCTGGATGGTGCCCGACTGTTCCTGACCAGAGGGGTGGAGGCGATCGAAGCCGGCCGCGGCCAGGCGATGTTCTCCTTCGGCCATACAGCACCCAGGGAACGGCTTGCGCTTCAGGCGTCTCTTGCCACGCTGGGGCTTGCCGTCATTGCCCTGCACCCGGCCTTCAACGCTTATGTCGGCGCCGCCATCCTGGGCTCGACCAGCGAACTCTACGAACTCCTGGTTCATGCACGCCCCGAGCCTGGTGGCCACTGGGCGGGCGCGATCTATACGGCCGAGATCAATCCGAAGGAGCCGCGCTACCGCTGCACCGGATGCGGCGGCATCGTCACGCTCGGGCGAAATGGCGTGCCGTCCGAAATCGGAAAGCTCAAGGCTGTGGGTTGTCCGACCTGCGGGGGACGAAGCTTCGCGCGCGGTAGGGCAACCTGAGGGGCGGCGACCTCAGCAGCGGCAAACTCAGGAGCGGCAGTCCGGACAATGGACCGGCCGCGCCTTCATTGGCGGCGGACGGGCCGGTGTCCGCCGGGCCCTCTACATGCCAACGCTCGTCGCCATGCGCTTCAACCCGGACCTCAAGGCAAAATACGAGCACCTTGTCGCAATCGGCAAGCCACCCAAAAAGGCCATCGCAGCTCTCATGCGAAAGATGATCCTGCTGGCCAACGCTCTCCTGAGGGTCGGCCGAAAATGGACCCCATAACTTCCTTGACCAACACGGATACTTGTTGCCTGGAGCGTTCTTTCATCTGATGCGCGCATGTGGCACCGCCGATGCCCCCCACCGCCTCCCATTCGCTTTTCGGGGGCACGGGAACCGGCGTCGCCGACGACGCCTCGATCCGCACTTTGCAATGGCGCGCTGACCGCGACGACTGCCGCCTCAAGCACGAAGAACCCGGCAAACACCGGTGCAGCCGGGTTGATCACTGCAAAATAAATAAGATGATGCAAGATGCCCGTAAACGCCCAGAGCATGGCCAGCCCCGCCTTTGCTGCCCGGACGGCACCTGACCCTTGGCTCAGAAGCGCGGCAAGGATGACGAACGCAAAGGTACAGGCACCGATCTGCCCTGGCCAGATCGCTGCGTTGCAAGCGACAAGGACGTTTAAAGACTGGTTGACCGTGAAGGGCATATTCAATCGAGATGTCCAGGTGATCCTTGGTGATCAGTCCGACCACCGAACAAAAAAGTGGATCCACGTTAAAAATCAGCATGTGTATCTTCGAATTGTGAGGCGGCGGGAGTTGGTGGACGTCGGAAAGGCCGACAATATCAGAGGCGCTCATCGGGCAAGCTCATTTACCGGACGCACTTGTCTGACATTTGGTTTCGTGAAATACAACTTCCAGCCATCTCAAGGACCGGACCGATATCTATGGTAGAGCAAGTACGCCGTATTTCAGAAGACCTCGAGACTGGGGAGGTCATCGCCCCCGTCACCGTCCGAGAGTTTCTGCTCTGGTACGGCTCTGAAAGAAGAGGGCAGAACGTCGTAGCAAAAATTCGAGCTGACTTGGCTGAACACAGCCTCTCGACAATTCCAGATTTCGAGGGTGCATGGATAGATGGCACCATCACTTTCACGAAGGTGGGTGCGGCGGCACCCGAGGCAGTTGGGGCGAACGATGATCCTGACCAGCCGCAGGGTGAACCACAGGCGGCCCCTGTTCCAGTTGACGGGGGACTCGAACGTACCGAGCCAGTGTGGGTGGTGAACGACCCCAGCCATCAGATCAGCAAGCTTGCGGCGGCCAACCAATGGGTAGCTTTTGTAACGCCCAATGACACCTTGCAGCGAGCCGTCACCGTCATGCTGATGCATGATTTTTCGCAACTTCCGGTTATGTCGAATGAGCGGACCGTTAACGGGGTGATAAGCTGGCGTAGCATTGGTGAGCATTTGTCACTAGGGCGCGAAGGTGTTCACACACGTGATGCGATGGTGCCAGTGCAAGAAGTTCAACACGATGTGTCGATATTTGACGTTATTGGGATTGTCTCTCAACATGATTACGTTTTGGTGCGAGACGCTACGAGAAAAGTTGCGGGCATCGTCACCGCGACAGACTTAAGTCAACAGTTCCGAAATCTTTCTGAGCCATTCCTTCTGCTGAGTGAAATCGAAAATCACATCAGGAACATCATCGGAAGAAAGTTCAACATGGAGGAGCTGGCGGCGTCAAGAGATCCGGGTGATCGTCGTGACGTCCAGGGAGTTGCTGATCTTTCCTTCGGAGACTACGTGCGTCTGATAGAAAATCCACAACGTTGGGAACGATTGAAACTTGCCATTGACAGGGTTTACTTCTGTCAACGTCTTGATTTTGTCAGACGTGTTCGGAATGAAGTGATGCACTTTGACCCGGATGGCATCCAAGTTCATCAGTTGAGAGGTCTCAGAGAGTTCGGACGTGCTCTACGTGTCCTGCAGAGCAACAAATTTGGTTGAAAGTATTTTCACTGCTACCGGGCAATGTTTCTTCACCTGCAGCGCCGCGCATTCAATCGGATGCGCAAAGACCGATGTAAAAAATTGAATGAATGCATGTACGTTATCGCACAAATGAATCCATTTGTGCGCGACACGCATCAAGTCACGGCAGCACCTTGAGATAGAATTCCGGATCGGGCTTCTTGACCTTCACGTCCTCGCCGGTCCGGACCGGGGCGAACCAGGACAATGCGTCCGGCCCCATGGCGGCGGCGAACAGGCTTTTGACAGTGGGTCGGGTGGTGGCGATGCCAAGCGCAAGGCCGCGGGCACGGGGTCGCACGCCTTCTCGTCTCCTTCCGACACCATCACCCCGTGAGAACCGGTTTCAGTTCGTCCGCCACGTCTTCCAGAAAATCGAAGAACGCCTTCACCCGTGGCAACTGGCGTGCGTCGACGTGCGAAAGAACGCGCCATGACCGCGTCAGCGCAGGCACTGTATCAATGACGCGGACGAGGTCGGGCTCGGCGCCGCCAAGCGCTACGGGCAAAGCGGCAAGGCCCATGCCCGCCTTCGCTGCCGACACCAGCCCCAGGACGGAACTGACGCGAGCGGCATAGACCGCGTCGGGGGCGACTTCACGCAGCCATTGGGACAGGCGATGCTGGTTGAGGCTGTGGTCAAAGCCAATTAACGGATGGTCCGGCAGAGCCACGATCCCGACCGGTGCGTCGCGGCGCGCAAGATAGCTGCGGCTTGCATAGACCGCCCAGAGCGAATCCGCGATCTTTCGCCCGACCAGATTTTCCTCGGTGTCGCCGGATCGCAAGGCGATGTCGGCCTCGCCTTTCGCCAGATCGACATAGTGATCCGACAGCACGAATTCGATCCGGAGCCCGGCGTTGCGTTCATGAAAGCGGTCGATCAGCCCGGACGCGGTCAGGCGGTAGGCGATGGGTTCCGGGCATGTCACACGCAGGTTGCCCGCCCGCGCGGCAGACTGTGCCGCGTCGCCGAACGACTTGACGGACGCCTCAACTGCGAGCGCGGCCGGCAACAGCGCACGGCCCACCGATGTGAGCCTGTAGCCGCTGGGCGCCTTCTCAAAGATCCTCAAGGCCAACCGTTTCTCCAGCTCGCCGAGCCGACGCTGCACGGTGGACTGGTTCACACCGATAGCGCGCGCGGCAGCGGTGGTGCTGCCGTGCTCGGCCACGGCAAGCACGTATCGCAGATCATTCCAGTCAAATGCATCCATCGGCTCACCTCATCACGAGCAGCTCATTATGCAATTCTGCGGCCCTGGTTCTGCAATATTCGCGACTACTGCCGGAGTCGATAACCGCGCATTCTGCGTGGGCTTGATCTGCCAGCGGCGTTCGCGGTGGCGATACTCCCGGCCAAGATAGATACCTCGTCAGGCTTCTGCTACCGCCCATTTGACCAAAGCATGACTTTTACCACGCGACACAAGCTTCGGTTACTTGAAACAAGGACCGCGCCATGGCCGTTCAAGAAAATACCGCGCTGACAGATACGATCCGGGCGCAATGGGATGGCGCGGCGGACGGCTGGGATGGTCAGGAGCCGATATTGCGCGTGTGGCTGGCCGTTGCGACGACGGCGATGCTCGACATGGCGCGCGTAACCCCAGGGCAATCTGTGCTGGACATTGCAGCGGGCGCGGGCGGGCAGAGCCTCGACATCGCTGCCCGTGTCGGCACGGCAGGGCGTGTTCTGGCCACCGATCTGGTGCCGGATCTGGTCGAGCGTCTGAAGCACCGTGCGGCTCAGGCCGGGGCGGCCAACATCGACTCGCGGGTTGCCGATGCAGAGGTGCCGCTGCCTGAGGTCGCGCAGTTCGACGCGGCGGTGTGTCGCCTCGGGCTGATGCTGATGGCCCATCCCGACCGGTGCCTGGCCTCGGTTCGGCAGGCGCTGAAGCTCGGGGCTGGGTTTTGCGCGGTTGTATTCGATGGGGCCGAGGGCAATCCCTGCCTGCGCATCGTGATGGCCACGGCGCAGCGCCACGCAGGACGACCACCCCGCGACCCCTTGGTGGCGGGTGGGTTGCTAAGCCTCGGCGGCCCCGGCAAACTCTCTTCACTTTTCAGGGCAGCAGGCTTTCGCGAAGTCACGACCCGCGCAATCGAGGCACCGTTCCGGCTGCCGCGTGTCGAGGATTACGTTGCTTTCCTGATGGCCGCTGCAGCCCCGGTTCGGGCGATCCTGTCAGACTTGTCTGGCAGCGCACGCGCCGCGGCCTGGCAGGACATCACGGATCAGCTTTCTGTCTTTCAGGGCAAAGACGGCTGGGTCGGGCCGAACCGGCTGCTGCTCGCGGCAGGAAAACGATGACCGCCCCGGCACGCAAGGTGACATTCGGGATCGGCGCGATCGTTTTGATTGCCACAATCCTCGGTCTGATCCCCGCCATCCGGGACGCCATAGGCGCGATGGCGTCCGAGGATAGCGTGGCCGAGGCCGCCCGTCGTCTCGGGCCGCTGGCAATCGTGGTGCTGATGGCGCTAGCGATCGTCGTCAGCCCGATCCCGAGCGGCCCCATCGCCATGGCGGCCGGTGCGATCTACGGGGCGACCGAGGGCGCGTTGCTCAGCAGTGCCGGCGCCGTCCTTGGCGCGATGATCGCCTTCAACCTGTCTCGGCATTTCGGGCGCGGGGCCGTGGCTTCCCTTGCCAACCCCATCGCCATCTGGATATGCCGCCCCCGCTCGCAAACGAAACTGACTGCGTTGGTTTTCGCGTCGCGTCTGATCCCGTTCATCTCGTTTGACGTGATCAGCTATGCTGCGGGCCTGACGAACCTGACACAGGCAAGGTTCGCAATCGCCACATTGCTCGGCGTGATCCCCATGGCATACGCGTTTGCCGCTATGGGCACCGGCGTCGCTGAATCGGGTCCGTCAAGCATTGCGGCCGCAGCTTGCTTGGTGACTTTGCTCGTGCCGCTGGTGATCTGGCTGGTCGGAATAAACAAGGTCAGCAACAAGCTTTGAGCTGTCGGCGGGCAGAGATCTCATGCTTGCGGGCGGCTGGAACTGTGCGGAGGAAAACGGATCGGCGAGATTGCCCACGATGAGCAGGGCGCCGGAGAAATCATCGCTTGCCGTGTAGAGGCCCGGGGTGACGATGGCGGGGAGTCCGGTGGCCCGGGCTGCCCGGAGCCCATTGGCGAAATCCTCAAAGGCGAGGCAGTCGCCCGCCTGGTATCCGAGATCGGCCAGCACCTTGAGATAGACTTCCGGATCGGGCCACTTGACCTTCACGTCCTTGCCGGTCCGGACCGTTGCGAACCAGGACAATGCCTCCGGCCCCAGGGTGGCGGCGATCAGGCTTTCGACAGCGGATCGGCTGGTGGCAATGGCGACGCCAAGCGCAAGACTGCGGGCGCGCGGCGCTGTAGCGTGCCGTCGACGTCAGATATCAGTGCACGGATCGTCATTCCTCCGGGCACCGTTCAGGCCTGCGCGGTCTCGGCGGCCGTGCGGATGGCGGCGATGTTGGCGCGGTATGCGGCCTCGTCCCCACCCTTGAAGATGGCTGATCCGGCCACCAGCACATCTGCACCGGCGCGCGCCACCAACGGTGCGGTCTCGGGCGTCACCCCGCCGTCGATCTGGATATGGATCGGCCGCTCGCCGATCATCGCCTTGACGCGGGCAACCTTGTCGATGACCGCCGGAATGAAGGCTTGGCCGCCAAAGCCCGGATTGACGGTCATCAGCAGGATCAGATCAAGCCTGTCGAGGACATAGTCGATGACGCTTTCTGGCGTCGACGGATTGAGAGAGACGCCGGCCTTCTTGCCGAGCGCCCGAATCGCCTGCAGCGATCGATCGAGATGCTTCGTGGCTTCCGCATGCACGGTGATGATGTCGCACCCCGCATCGGCAAAGGCCTCGAGAAACAAATCGCAGGGTTCGATCATCAGATGACAGTCAAAGACAGCGCGGGTGCGCGGACGCACGGCTTTGATGACCGGAGGCCCGAAGGTGATGTTGGGAACGAAATGGCCATCCATCACGTCAAGATGGATCCAGTCGGCACCCGCGCGCACCACCGTTTCAATTTCGTCGCCCAGACGGGAGAAATCCGCCGACAGAATGGAGGGCGCGATCAGCAATGGCTTGGTCATGGGGTCGTTACCTCTTGGCCGTGCTCCATGGTGAAGACGAGGCTGGCGGCGATGTCGGTGGCCTTGATTGTGGAAAGCGCGGCCACCGTCACCGGGCCAGTGGTCGCCTCGAACAGGCGGTTGGCGCGGCGGGGGCGGACGCGATCGAGCGCGTTGCGGATCAAGCGGGCATTGGCGATGTGCGGTTTGGCACGGCGGAGCGAGATGGAATTGCTCATCACGGTGCGGGCTTCCACGTCCAACCGGTAGCCCTGTCTGGCAGGCATGGTTTCGGCAATCGACAGCGATTCGACGTCCTCGTAATCGGGGAAGTCGATACGGTGGGCGATGGGCGGGCGGAAGCCTGGATTGCTTTGGTAGAACTTGTCCATGCGGTCTGAGCAGCCTGCGAGAATGACAACGAGATCGTCGCGGTTGTTCTCCATCACCTGCAGCAGGATTTCAATCGTTTCCTGACCGTAATCGCGTTTCCTGACCGTAATCGCGCTCATTGTCGGGCCTGTAGAGATAACAAGCTTCGTCAATGTATACCACGCCATGGCCTGCTGCCGGTTTTTCGGACACGAGGTCAAGCAAACATAGCTTGGGGCGGGCACTACGCGACCAAGAAAGATGGCATGCACTTCGAACTGGCCAAGTTCGACTGATCGCAAGTGGTCTGACCGAAACAGATGGTTCCCATCTGTTTCGAAAAGTCAGCCCACAAGCTATTGATCTGGTGGGGCGATTTGTCCTGACAGATGGG
>JBBQJA010000059.1:0-21724 GCA_038325465.1 Hyphomicrobiales bacterium
GGGCTCGGGCTGGACCACGCTGGTTTTCCGCGCGCGGCGGACCGGCGATATCGTCGGCATGGCGACCTACATGCGTCCAGATCCCGCCAATGGGGTCATCGAAGTGGGATCGGTCGCCCACGGCGCGGCGATGGCGCGGTCGCCGCTGGCGACGGAAGCCCAGTACCTGATGGCGCGGCATGTGTTTGACGATCTGGGGTACCGCCGTTACGAATGGAAGTGCCATGATCTCAATCTGGCGTCGAAAGCTGCCGCCGTGAGGCTCGGGTTCACCTTCGAGGGTGTGTTCCGGCAGCATATCGTCGCCAAGGGGATGAACCGCGACACCGCCTGGTTCTCCATGATCGACAGCGAATGGCCGAGCCGGGCGAAAGCTTTCGAAGCCTGGCTTGCCGCATCGAATTTCGATGCGGATGGTCTGCAGAAGCGGCGGCTCGAGGATATCCGGGAGGAACTCACATGAGCGGAAGACTGGAAGGAAAAGTGGCCGTCGTCACGGCGGCGGGACAGGGCATCGGGAGGGCCATCGTCGAGCGGTTTCTCGCCGAAGGAGCCACCGTGCATGCCTCCGACATCGATGCAGCCAAGCTTTCAGCGCTTGGTGCTGCCCAGGTGGCGCGCCTGGACGTGCGGTCGACCGAAGCGGTCAACGCCTATGCTGACGGCATCGGCCAGATCGACGTGCTCGTCAACGTGGCGGGCTTCGTCCACCACGGCAGCGCACTGGAGGCCAGTGACGCCGACATGGATTTCGCCTTCGATCTCAATGTCAAATCCATGCACCGGACCATCCGCGCCTTCCTGCCCGGCATGCTTGTCCGGGCCAGGACGACGGGCCGATCAACCTCGATCATCAACATGGCCTCGGTGGTCTCCTCGTTGAAAGCCGCGCCCAACCGGCATGTCTATGCCACCACAAAGGCGGCTGTGATCGGCCTGACCAAGGCGGTCGCCATGGACTTCATCGCAAGCGGCGTGCGCTGCAACGCGGTCTGTCCCGGGACGGTGCATTCGCCATCCTGGGAAGAGCGCGTGGAGGCACTTGGCAAGTCGCTCGGCGGCAAGGAACAGGCGATGGCGCAGTTTGTCGCCCGCCAGCCGATGGGCAGGGTGGGAACGCCGGAAGAGGTGGCGGCGCTGACGCTCTACTTCGCATCCGACGAAAGCGCATTCACCACTGGAACGGCGCTGCCGGTGGACGGAGGCATGGGGCTATGAGCAACAACCGATCCTCCGCCATTGCCGCCGCGGTCATCCTCGTTGTCACAGGCGTGATCTTTTATTTCATGCCGGCGATGATGCTCAAGCTTTCGGAGGTCTCGCCCTGGCTTTCGTACGCGCTGGCGATTTTCTTCGTGCTGGCGTTTTTCGCCGTCTTCTGGCTCAGGGGTCGGTGGCGGCGGCGCAACTGACGCGTGGTGCGTCCAACCCTGGCTCTGTGCGGCACCGTCGCTCAGGCCTGGACAGCGGCTGCCAGCAGCAGCAGGCCAAGCACGAGAACCAGAAACGCGCCGATGACTTCGATCATCGAGGCGACACCGGCGGCCCGGCTCTCCCCTGCGTAACGCAGCGCAAGCCCCTTGGCGGACACGGCCATGGTAGCAAGAGCCGACACGGTGATCGCAGTGCCGAGCGCCATGGCGAACACCGACAGCACCCCCCCAAGGTAAAGCCCGTTGAGAAGCGAGAAGGTGAGAACCAGAAGCGCACCTGAACAGGGGCGCAGACCGACAGCAAGGACGGCTGACCAAGCTTCGCGCGGACTGAAATCCCGGCCCGAAAGGCGCCGGGGATCGGGTGCATGGGAATGGCCGCAGGCGCTGCAGACCTCGCCATGTCCGTGATGGTGAAGGCCCGCATGCGGGCTCGCTCCCGATCCGGGGCGGCGGCGCAGACTGTCGGCGACCTTCCGCCACAGCAGCCAGCCACCGAAGGCTGCGATCAGGGCATAGCTTGCGATCTCGAGAAATCGGGTGGTGTCGGTCATCGAGATCGAACTGCCCCGCAGCAAGAGATAGGCGCAGGCGACTACGGCCAGTGCAGTCGCCCCTTGCAGGAAAGAGGACATGAAGGAGAGCATGACACCGCGTCGGAGCGCGACTTCGTTGGCGAGCATGTAGGAGGAGATCACCGCCTTGCCATGACCGGGACCGGCCGCATGAAGGACCCCATAGGCGAAGGACAGCCCCACCAGGGTTGTCAGTTGCCATGGATCGGTGCGCATGGCTTTGAGCGAGCCGGTCAGCGCGCGGTAGAAGGCTTGCTGTTGTTCCGTGATGAAGGCCAGGAACGGCCAGGAGGTTGACCCCGGCATGGCCGACGGTTCAGCCGACCCGATGCCGAGCGAAGACCGGGCCTGGGCGGCAGCCACCGCAGCCAGGACAATGACAACCGAAAGCAGCAGTTTTCTCACAGCACCCATGGTCACTTGCAGGTCAGTTCGAGCCGGGTCGCAAACAGTTTGGAGATGTCGTTGCCGCCCGGGTTTTCGAAAAAGGCCTCGGTCAGCGACCCCTGGTTCTGGGCGATCACCTCGTCCGGATCAGGCCTTATCACCGCGCCTGAACAGATGGTGGCGGAGCCGCCGGTGATAACCATGTCGGAATCATTCAAGAAATCGATGGCGGCATACATGGTCGGATCGTAGACTCCGAATGCGAGCTTGCCTTTGAGTGGAAGCGCGGTGGCCGGACGGACGGCAAAGAACATCAGCAACTGCCCGTTCTGATAGTCGACATTGATCGGCTCGGGCAGGGACACGCCGACGTCGCCGGCATCGCCGGAAATCGTGGTGTAGTAGTCGAATTCCTTCAGCGAACCCGTCACCATGTCGCTGATTCTGGCGAGTTCGTCGGGATCAAGTTCGAGATTGGCGTTTTCATCAAAGTCGATCACTACGCTTGAGGAGAAGACCTCGTCGAACCGCCAGACATGACGGAGCTCCGACACCGTGCCATCCGCGGTGGTCTCGACCTCGAGGCGGGCTTCGGCGAAGATATGGGGGTGGGCCTGAGCCACGGAACCCGTCGCAAGAAGGGCGAGGGTCGCAAGCGTCGCCCAGTGGGCTGTCTTGTGATGTGCGATCATGTGAAGCTGTATGTCCCCTTGGGTCGGACTGGCTTGTTGCATGCAATATGGTCGGAATTTCGGCAGGTCTTTGTGCTCATGCAGGGACCTTGAACCATTGCGACAGGTAATCGACAAAGGCGCGGACCTTGGCAGGCAGATAGCGGCGATGGGGATAGATGGCGTAGATGCCACGGTCGGTTGGGGTAAAGTCACCGAGGATGGTCAGGAGTTCACCCTTGTCGAGGCTTTCACGGGCCACGAAATCGGGCAGAGTGGCCACGCCGAGGCCGGCCTTGGCTGCCCGCATGGCCGCAAGCGGACTGTTGACCTCAAGTCGGCCTTCAACTGTCACGGCGAAGCCGGAACCGTCCTTGTTCTCGAAGCGCCAGTTGTTGAGGAAGCGACCGTTGGTGTCGACAATGCAGGGTAGCTTTGCGAGATCGGAGGGCTGGTTGATCGGACCGTGGGCCTTGACGAAATCGGGCGAGGCGCAGACGAGCAACGAGAACGGCGCGAGCTTGCGGGCGATAAGGCCAGAATCCTCAAGCCGGGTGATCCGGATGGCCACGTCGAAGCCCTCCTCGACGAGATCGACGAAGCGGTCGTCGGAAATGATTTCGAGCGTGACGTCTGGATGGGCCACGGCAAAATCGATCAACGACTGGCCAATGTCGGCGTCAGCAAAGGTCCGCGGCGCTGAGACCCGGATTCGTCCCTTGAGGTCGGTGTTGTTCTTACGCACAAGGTCGGCGAGATTGTCGATCTCCCTGAGAATATCGGATGCCGTGCGGTAATAGGTGTGGCCCGCCTCGGTCAGCGAAAACTGGCGGGTGGTGCGGTTGAGCAGAAGCGCGCCGAGCTCGTCTTCGAGTTCTTTTACATATTTGCTCAGGAGCGCCTTCGACCGGCCGACCTTGCGGGCGGCGGCCGAAAAGCCTTCCGCCTCGACCACATCGATGAAGGCCCTGATCCTTGTCAGTGTATCCATGTCAGTTCCTGTTCCCCGCCGCGCCCCAAACCGGGGGCAGCCTCACTGTAACGAATCTTCGAACGAACTTTCATTTTTGTTCAGCGCACGGATTTTTCAAGAAGAATCCGAAAAACCGCTTGATTGTGACTGACAAAAAAACTATTTGCAGCTAGCCCAAAGTCGCACGTGCCTGTGGGTGTCCGCCGACCCTCGTATGGTGAGGTCTCGGTAAGGTACCTGGAATTAACCCCTCCAGTCGTTTTTCCGGCCAACTGGAAAATCGAGGACATCTTGAAGCAACGACGGTGCGGGCCTTTCTGGTGTCTGCCGGCTTTCCATCAGCCGGGGTTACTGAAGAGGCACACCTTCATTGCCGGACGTGCGGTCGGGTTCTCCCGCCAATCCAAGGCAGACAGTTTCGAATCATCGCTTTGACTGGCGCTGATTCTTCGACGCATCAGCGTCCGCAAGGTTTACCGGCAAGTCCAAAGGCCGGTCTGCTTTTGCGGCTGCGCGATGTCCTGTCTTGCACCGGCCCCGAGAGGGCCGAGAACGGAGAATCTGATGACAACTGCGCGCATTCTCGATTTCATCCGCACCCGACGCCCCGAAGGCCCCTGCCTCGTGGTTGACCTCGACGTGGTGCGCGACAACTTTACCGCCTTCCGCAAGGCGCTGCCCGACAGCTCGATCTATTATGCGGTGAAGGCCAATCCGGCGCCCGAGATTCTTCGGCTTCTCGCCTCGATGGGCTCGAACTTCGATTGCGCCTCGGTGGCCGAGATCGAAATGGCACTCAAGGCCGGTGCGACAGCTTCGCGCGTCTCTTATGGCAACACCATCAAGAAGGAGCGTGATGTCGCCCGCGCCCATGCGCTCGGCGTGTCGCTGTTTGCTGTCGACAGCCACGAAGAAGTGGAAAAAATCGCCCGTTCGGCACCTGGTGCGCGCGTGTTCTGCCGCGTCCTGACCGACGGCGAGGGTGCCGAATGGCCGCTGTCGCGCAAGTTCGGCTGCGTTCCGCAGATGGCGGTCGACGTGCTCGTCTATGCCCACCAGCTTGGGCTCGTCTCCCACGGCGTGTCGTTCCATGTCGGCTCGCAGATGACCAAGCTGGACGCCTGGGACGCAGCGCTTGGCGACGCGCGCCGTGTGTTCGACAAGCTTGCCCGCCAGGGTATCCATCTCAAGATGGTCAACATGGGCGGCGGTTTTCCGACCCGCTATCTCAAGGACGTTCCGACCGCCCAGGCCTATGGCCAGGCGATCTTTGCGGCCCTGCGCAAGCATTTCGGCAACAACCTGCCGGAGACAATCATCGAGCCGGGCCGCGGCATGGTCGGCAACGCCGGTGTGATCAAGGCGGAAGTGGTGCTGACCTCACGCAAGGCGGACACGGATGATGTCCGCTGGGTCTATCTCGATATCGGCAAGTTCGGCGGTCTCGCCGAAACGATGGATGAGGCGATCCGGTATTCGATCCTGACACCCCGCGACGGCGATGCGACGGAGCCTTGCGTGCTGGCGGGTCCGACCTGCGATTCCGCTGACGTGCTGTATGAAAAGACACCCTATCCGATGCCGGTTTCACTGACCATCGGCGATGAAGTGCTGATCGAGGGCACGGGTGCCTACACCACCACCTATTCGGCGGTGGCCTTCAACGGCTTCGAACCGCTCAGGTCCTATGTCATCTGAGGCAGCGCGGTCCGGACCTCTCCGGGCCGCCAATCCCCCAGAACCTGCCTGAAAATGCGCCCGAAAACCCCGATTGTCCCGGTGTCACCGGATTGTGGAGGGTCCAATGACCGCCATTGTCGCCGAAATGTGCGCTGCCGTGAGCGAAGGCGGCTTTGTTATCCTGCCCGAGACCGCCGGCCATGGCGGCGCGCGCGAACGCCTTCTCGATAGCGCAATGGGAGCGGGCCGACGGCGCAAGTCATCCGAAAAGCTCCGCAGCGGGCGTCTGCCATCCGAGGGGCTCGCTTTCGCGGCAGCCGACCCTTCCGGCCAGCTTTGCGCCACCGTCCGGCTTTGGGACGTGATGGCGGGAACGGATCATGATGGCCGGGCGGTATCGGCGCTGCTGCTCGGCCCCCTCGCCGTCGACCCCCGATGGGAAGGGCTCGGGCTCGGCACGGCGCTGATGCGTCGCGCCATCGGCGAGGCGGCCGCCCGAGGCCACGGCGCGATCCTGCTGGTGGGGGATGCTTCCTACTATGGGCGTTTTGGTTTCCATTCCGGGCCGGCGTGCATGCTTGCCATGCCCGGCCCCGTGGAGCGGGAGCGCTTTCTGGCGCTTGAACTGGCGGTGGGCTATCTCGATGGCGCGAGCGGCGTCTTGACCGGATGCGGTCGGCGGAGCGCAGAACGAGCGTCCATGGCAACGGCCGCCTGAAAACCGATGTCGCCGGGGCTCCATCAAGGGGCTCCGGCGAATGTGCGCGATGGGGTCTCTGCGGACGGCAGGTTCAGAACCAGATTCCGCCGCCCATGTTGACGGGGCCTGCGGGGTAGCTTCTGGCGGCGGCGGTCGGGGCTTCGGCGCGCCCGATGCTGGAGGTAGCCGTGCAATCGACGTCGTCGGCAGGGGCGCGGGACTGGCCGACATCCTTTGAGCAGACGGCGGGTTCTTTGGCGGCTGGGCCAGCGACAGCCGGGCTCAGGCAGAGTGGGGCGAGCGCAAGAGCCAGTGCAAAAGCTGCAAGGCGGTTTGTGCGGGTCATGGGAAAGTCCTTTCGAGGTGTGATGAAACGTTTGCCGTTGATCTGGAACCGTTGATCTGGAACCGTTGATCTCGAACCGTTGATCTCGAACCGTTGATCTGGGGCCTTCGATCTGGCGGTGACGACACCATGGAAGGGACCGGTCGGCGGGGCCGAGCGGGATTGAAAATTGCATCTGTTTTTTCAATTTTGATCGCTTGTTTCCGGAATCGACTGGACGCTTCTGGCGCCTGCGGGTAGGCCGATTGTCGAGGTTCGGTTTCCGACCTCACAATCGCCCTTTGGTGCAAAGGCCGCCATGCTGATCGTGCTGACATCCTGGGAGTTCATCGATCTCCTGCTGCGCGGCGGCACGATCGGCATCCTGTTGCTGATCGCGCTGCATCTGGCGATCGGCGAGGAACCCACGCCGGTGACGGTGATCGGCGTCATCTTCTGCCTCACCGGCGCTCTGGAATGCGTGCTCAACGCGCCCCTGTTCGTCCGCATGGTCGATCTGCCATTGCTGGTGACCGTGCCGCTGCAGCAGATCCATTTCCTGTCGATGTGGTGGTTCGTGCTGGCGCTGTTCGACGACCGCTTCCGCTGGAGCTTGCCCTGCTTCCTGCCGCTCGGCCTTGCCGCGCCGCTGTTGGCCATGGCCATCGCCGGGGATCAGACATGGTCGGGGATCGCCCGGGTCGGGCTCGTGGCCGTCAATGTGGGGCTGCTGGCGATGATCATCCGCATTGCCACCCGCGACCGCGCCTCTGATCTTGTCGATGAACGGCGGGCTTTCCGAAGAGCGCTGGCGTTCTCGGTGCCGCCGTTCACGCTGCTGGTCTCGACCATCAATCTTTTGGCGATGTGGGAGCCACAGGATCCGGTGCTCTGCAGCATCTACGCCGCAATTTATTTCCTGATGGCGCTCGGCTTTTCCTACTGGCTCACGCAATTGAAAGGCAACCTCTTCGCCCAGGCACCGTTGCCCGGCCTGCATGCGACGGAAAGCGAGGCGGCTCTGACGGCGGCAGACCGGCTGGAACTCGAACGTATCGAAAAGGCTGTCGCAAGTGGGCTTTTTCTGGAGCCGGGTCTGACCATCGGCAGCCTTGCCGACCGGATGCACATTCCCGAGCACCGGGTGCGACGGCTCATAAACCGTGGCCTCGGCTACAGGAACTTTGCCGCCTTCGTCAACGACCACCGCATTGCCGAAGCCAAGCGGCGGCTGGCCGACCCGCAGATGGCACGGGAGCAGATCATCCAGCACGCGTTCAGTCTGGGCTATGCCTCACTGGCACCGTTCAACCGGGCCTTCCGGGAGCGGGTGGGGGTCAGCCCGACAGAGTACCGCGAGGAAGCGTTGACGCGGGCGGCGGCGGAATAGGTTTAAAGCTTTTGTTCGCCCGTTTCGCCGGACACGCCTCGTCAGCCGGCGATGTCGATGACGCCGCAATCGCCCGCTTCCGATCCGAAGGCCAGCAGGCGACCTGTCGGGCTCCAGGCGAGTGCCGAAATCGGGCCCTTGCCGGGCCGGCGCAGAAGCGCCTCGCGGTTGTCAGCGAACCGGACGGCGAGCACCATGCCATCGGCGTAACCGAGCGCAACGAGGTCTTCGACCGGGTGGCAGGCGACCGTCATCACCAGTGCATCGCTGCGGTGCCCCAGTTCGAGCGGGGCCTTGCCCATCGGCCCGTCTTTTGCCGAAAACGGCCAGACAATGGCTGACGGCGCGCCCGAAGAGGCAAGCCAGCGTCCCTTGGCCGACCAGGACAGTGACCTGATCTTGGCCGGATAGCCGGTCATGCGCATGTGCTTCATGTCCCCGCCGGGCTTGCCGTCGAGCTTCCATCCGTGCAGCGCGTTTTCCTGCATCGAAGTCACCAGAAAACGGCCGTCCGGGCTGAAGGTGGTGATGGCGTGCGCGCCCTTCCATTCGAGATCGACCGGCTTGGCGGTGCCGCCAACCCAGTGCAGCGATGCACCGTTGTAGCGGGCGAGCGCGATCCGGAGGCCCTTCGGGGCGAAGGCCAGTCCTTCAATTGTCCGGTCCTCGGTGAAGGTTCGCTCGGTTCCGTCCTTCAACCGGACCGTCGCCGTCTTGCCCGCGGCCCAGCCGACGGTCGCTTGCGGTCCGGTGGCGATTGACGTTACCCACTTGCGCGCCGGTCCCCTGATTTCCTTGACCGTTCCGTCCTGGTCAAGACGCATGACGCGTCCATCCTCGCCGCCGGTCAAGAGGCTTGCGCCATCCCCGGTGCGGATCGCGCAGATGAGCCCGTCATGGAGCGTATGGACATGGGTTCCGTGATCGAGCCGGTGCACGTCGCCCGATGCAAGCGCGAAGACGGGCGCTTCGCCGAGGAAGGCCGTGGCGAGGCAATGGCCGTCAAGATCGAGCGGCGCGACAGTTGGCATTCTCAGGCTTCGCAGGCCTTGAAAGTGCGTTCGAGCCGTTCCCTGTCAAGCTCGCGGCCGATGAAAACCAGGCGGCTCTCGCGCTTTTCGCCGTCCTTCCAGGCGCGCTGGTGGTCACCTTCCACGATCATGTGCACGCCTTGGATGACATAGCGTTCCTCGTCGTTCTCAAACGCGATAATGCCCTTGAGGCGCAGGATGTTGGGTCCTTCGGTCTGGGTGATCTTTTCGATCCACGGAAAGAACTTGTTGGAGTTCATCGCCGCACCGCGCAGGCTCACCGACTGCACGGTCACGTCGTGTATCGGTGAGGGGGGAGCATGATCGTGGTGGTCATGGTCGTGGCTATGAGCGTGGTCGTGCGAATGATCGTCATGGCCATGATGATGGTCATGGTCATGGTCGCACGCGGGTCCACAGGCATGGTCTTGATGATCATGGTCAAGGAAATGGGGGTCGTTCTCCATCGCGCGGGCGAGATCGAAGGCCCCCCGGTCAAGGACCGCTTCGAGTGGCAGCACGGCGCGCGAGGTGCGGTGAATGCGGGCGGATGGATTGATGGCACGCACGGTGCGCTCGATCTGGTCCAACTCGTCCGGGGTTACGAGATCGGTCTTGTTGAGCAGCACCACATCGGCAAAGGCGATCTGGTCTTCGGCCTCGCGGCTGTCCTTGAGCCGCAGCGGCAGGTGCTTGGCGTCCACCAGCGCCACGACGGCATCCAGGCGCGTGTTCAAGCGCACGCCCTCGTCCATGAAAAATGTCTGCGCCACCGGAACCGGGTCTGCGAGACCCGTGGTCTCGACGATGATGGCATCGAAGCGACCGGGCCGACGCATCAGGCCTTCCAAGACTCGGATGAGATCTCCGCGCACGGTGCAGCTGATGCAGCCGTTGTTCATTTCGTAGATCTCCTCGTCGGATTCCACGATCAGATCGTTGTCGATGCCGATCTCGCCAAACTCGTTGACGATCACGGCATAGCGCTTGCCGTGCGGTTCGGAGAGGATCCGGTTGAGAAGGGTGGTCTTGCCGGCACCGAGATAGCCGGTGAGGACGGTGACGGGAATAGGGGCAAGTGTCTGGCTCATGAGCGCCTCAATCACGATGGATCATGCGGGTTGCAATCAGGCTGATGGCGACCGGCGAGAACAGGAAAGCTCCATATAGAGGTTCGTTGGCACAAGCGCCACTCACAAGGTGATAAGATGCTCGGCAAGTGCTGCGCCCGACAGGAAGGCTGCTTCCGCCCGCCCTTCCAGGCACCAGTCGCCGCAGGCAAATACCCGGCCCGACGCGTCGCCCAGAAACGGTCCGCCGAGGGCGACCTCGGTGAGCGCATAGCGCCAGCGATGGACTTTGAGGCTGTCGGGTCGGCCACGCGGGCCCCCACCCGTGATCAGGAGACGCTCCTCAAAGGCGCGGTAAAGGGCGAGTGCGACGTCGGCGGGATCGTCTTCGAGATGATCGCGCGACCATGCAGGGGACGCATGCAAGACGTAAGTTTCCCCCTTCCGGCCCGGTTTGGAACCGTTGCGGGCGATCAGCGCAAGCGGCGAGCCGTCACTGATCCGGTGAATGTCGATCATGTCGTCGACCGGGGCTGCGAAAGCCACCATACCGGCCCAGCAGGGCGCAATGCGGACCTCCACGAGTGCTGCAAAAACCGGGTCGGTGTCGGCCAGCAACCGGTAAGCCTGCGGGGCGGGAATGGCCGCTACCACCCGCTCGGCGACCAACCGGTCCTGCCGCCCGTCCGGGCCGGACAGGGAGACCTCGATCCCCTGAGGAAGCTGCCGCAGCGCGGTGACCTCGCAGGAGAAGCGGATATCGAGGCCTTCGGCAAGCGGACGGACGAAGTTGCTCATGCCCGGCTGGCCCACCCACCAGGTTCGCCCGTTGTCGCGCCCCCGGGGACGCCAGGCGGCGATGCTTCCCGCCTGGTTGAGCCGGGCGAGAAGCTCCGAGAATTCCTGCGTCCGGGAGGTGACATATTGAGCGCCGTGGTCAAAGCCGCCGTACTCGGTCTGCCGGGTGGACAGGCGCCCGCCCACTCCGGGCGACTTTTCGACCACCACGACACCGAAGCCGGCAATCGAAAGCTTCGAGGCCAGGGTCAGTCCCGCAAGGCCCGCGCCGATCACCAGCGTGGCGACAGTCGCCAAGGCGTTTTTGTCGTCTCCCATCCCGCCTCCCGGTGGTTTTGGTCCAACATCCGCAGTCCGATGCTGCACGCTACCGAACGCATGTTGAAATCAAAAAAACCAGTAGTAATTTGGTGATTCGGGTGAATTTTGCAAGTTTGACATTCAGGCCCCGTTCGCGACCGGCGCCCTGTCGAATGTCAAGTTCAAAAGATGCGTTGGGTACAAACAGGGACTTCGTGGTCTGTCGAACGCGGCATTTGCACGGGGGCGTGATCGCAAGAAATGCAAATGGCGCAGCCGGACCACTGGACGGCCAGGACAGATCGTGATCGAAAGGCGCTTGCATGGAACTGTTCACCGGACACGTGGATTTCAAAGCCGACCGGGCGGCCGGGCTTGCCCGCCTCTCGCTTTTTGTGCCCACGGCAGGCCGGTCCTACCAGACCCGCCGCAACGATGACCTTGGTCCGCAGGACCGTTCCAACGTCTCCGCTCTCTCACCCTGGATCCGTCACCGGCTGGTGAGCGAGGCGGAGGTGTGCCGTGCCGTGCTCGACACCCACAGTGCAGCGGCAGCGGAAAAATTCATTCAGGAAGTGTTCTGGCGCACCTATTGGAAAGGGTGGCTTGAGCTCAGGCCCGATGTCTGGCGCGCCTACTGCTCGGAACGCGACCAGGCGCTTGGGCTCGTAGCGCAGGATGCTGCGCTGGCCACCGATCTGGCGGCGGCAAAGTCGGGCCGGACCGGTATCGACTGCTTTGATGCATGGGCGCTGGAACTCTTGGAGACAGGGTACCTGCACAACCATGCGCGGATGTGGTTTGCCTCGATCTGGATCTTCACCCTGAGGTTGCCCTGGACGCTGGGCGCGGACTGGTTTCTCGCCCATCTGATGGATGGAGACCCGGCTTCCAACACGCTGTCCTGGCGTTGGGTTGCAGGTCTGCAGACCGTGGGCAAGCACTATGTTGCCCGCGCCGACACCATCATGCGCCACACCGGAGGGCGCTTCGTCCCCAAGGGGCTCGCCGCCAATCCTGAGCCGCTCCGGGGGGGTGACTGGCCACAGGCGTCCCGTCTCGCGCCCGCGGGTTGGCCCGATCCGTCAAAGCCTGCCTTCGTGCTCATCACGCCGGAGGACTGCCAGCTTGGGACACTGATTGCTGCCGACCTGCCCGTCGCAGGCCTCGGATACCTTGTGCCTGGGGCTCTGCGCAGCCCGACCGAGCTCGGAGGACCGGCGCGCGACTTCGAAGCCGGGGCGGTGGCTGATGGATGGGCATGCCTTTGCCGCCAGCGTACCGTCTCCTCCTCCTTGCCGGATGCGCCCGTATTGGCTGAACCAGACGCGCTTGTCGCTGCCGCCAGGGAGGCGGGGGCCAGCCAGATCGTCACCGCACAGATCCCCGTCGGCCCGCTTGCCGACAGTTTCGCCGCAACAAGGCCGGTACTGGCGGCGCAGGGACTGGATTTCGTCGAACTCCGGCGCGATTGGGACAGCGCCGCCTGGCCGAGGGCAACCCGCGGTTTTTTCGCCTTCCGCGAAGCTATCCCCGAACTGCTGGCACGGGCGGGACTTTCCGGCCGCGTTGACTGACGCCCGAACACGAACCGGAGGGTTGGGGCTCAGGGAGGCTTCAGGCAAGCCATTCCGCTTCAAAGGCCGCCATGTCTGCCACGAGTTCGACAAGCCCGGAGACCGCGTGGTCAAGCAGGGCCTCGCCCTTGGCGGCGGTCGCGCGCGACGCGTTGCCGGCTGCGCCGTCGGCGTTGAGATCGGACATCTTCCATCCGTAGGCGTGGGGTCCGTAAGCTCTGAGATGCCGGAAGGTCCGGACATGGTCCTGCTGGCTCGAGGGAAAATCAGCAAGGCGGTCGACGCGCACGAGGTCCGGTCTGATGGCGAGCATGACCGAGGTCTCGATCTCGCCGGCGTGGATGTCGTAGGCCTTGTCCTCTGGCGAGATCAGGCCATCGGGCACGCCGAAGCGCGTCCAGCTCGTGGCCACCGCAAGCATGTCCAGGCGGATGCGAGCTTCGGTGGCGACGATGGTCAGCAGAGGCGAATTGCCGCCATGGGCATTGAGCAGCATCAGGCGGCGGATGCCGCGTGCTTTCACCCCGGCGGCGATGTCAAGCCAGCGAGCGATGGCTTCGGCGGCACCAAGGCTTTGGGTGCCTGCAACATGCATGTGCTCGACCGAGTAGCCGACCGTCTCAACCGGCAGCACAAGCGGCAGGATGGAGGCGGGAACGCAGGCCGCAAGGCGTGTGGCGATCTCGTCTGCAATCAGTGCATCGGTTTCAAATGGCAGATGCGGGCCGTGCTGTTCGTGGGCGCCGAGAGGGAGAATCGCAATCTTGACGGGAAACTTTGTCATGGTGTGGTTTTTCACATCCGTCTTGTCTATGGTGGCGGGATAGGGCGGGGGCGGGTTCAGGGCACTCCGGTTCCGCAGCCGAATTCAGGAAAGGTCGGACCGTGGCTGGCAAGATCAAAAAAGGCAAGAGCAAGAGCAAGGGCAGGAGCAAGCCGGACGGATCGGTCACCGCGTTCATCGGCCAGGCGGCGCGCAATGCCCGGACGGTGCTGTCGCGGCAGTTGCTCGATGTCGGCCTCTATGCCGGGCAAGATGGCGTGATGCTGGCGCTCGACCGTCAGGATGGGCTCACCCCGAGCGCCATTGCTCAGGCTCTCTCAGTGAAGGCACCAACAATCACCAAGACCATTTCCCGGCTCTCAGCGCAGGGATTTGTGCGTCGGCAGGACTCGCCCCATGATGGACGCATGTCGCAGGTCTTCATCACCGATGCGGGTCGGGACCAGATCAAGGCTATTCGCAAGGCACAGAAGCGGACCGAAAAGGCCGCCCTCTCGGGCCTCAAGGACAAGGAGATCCGCCAACTCCTCAAGATGCTCGCCCTTGTGGACGCCAACCTCACGCGGGTGCTGTCGCCAGATGCGCCGCCCGAGGCTTTGGAGGACGGTGTCGAAGGAACGGCACCCGATATTCTCGAAGCGTTGGAGGGAGCGGTTCCGGAAATCACACCAGAGCCGAACTGACTGATTGCCAGTCGGGATTAAAACTTTTAGATTTCTTTAAACGATTGAACCGGCAAGTCCGTTCGCTGGGGGAGTGCCCGCAGGAAGGAAGCAGCATTTGGTGCAGAAGGTGAAACTTTCGACAATCGCCGAATCGCTCGGCCTGTCGACGGCCACGGTATCGCTGGCGCTCAGGGACAGTCCGTTGGTGGCGGACCTGACCCGTGATCGCATCAAGGAGCGGGCCATCGAGCTTGGCTACATCTACAATCGCCGCGCCGCGAGCCTGAGGACGTCCCGTTCCGGGATCGTGGGCGTGGTGGTGCATGACATCATGAACCCCTTCTACGCGGAAATTCTGCGGGCGATTGAAACCGAACTGGACCGGAGTCGACAGACCTTCATCCTTTCAAATCATTATGATTCGGTAAACAAGCAGCGCAATTTCATCGAGACGCTGCTCCAACTCGGCGGCGACGGTGTGATCATGTCGCCCGCCATCGGCACTCCGGCCGCCGATATCCGCCTTGCCGAAGACAACGGGATGCCGGCAATCCTGATCGCGCGGTCGGTTCCTGGCATAGACGTGCCTACGTTCCGGGGTGATGACGCCTTCGGTATCGCGCTTGCGACCAACCATCTCATCAGCCTTGGCCATACCTTGATTGCCATGGTGGGTGGCACGGACCAGACATCGACCGGGCGGGATCGCTATGCCGGTTATGCCAATGCGCTGCGGAAGGCGGGCCTCCGCGTCGATCCGGCGCTCAGGATTGCGGGCCCGCGGACCAAGCAGGGCGGCTTCGAGGCGGCGCTTGAATTCCTGTCCATGCAGCAAAAGCCGACCGCGGCGGTCTGCTGGAACGATCTGGTCGCCATCGGCCTCATGAACGGCATTGCCCGCGCCGGTCTCGTCGTCGGCAAGGATATTTCGGTGACCGGCTATGACGATCTCGAAGAAGCGGCAATTGCGACGCCGGCACTTACCACGGTCTGGAATGGCCAGTCTGATGTGGGCCGTTATGCGGCGCGCGCCTTGCTCGACAAGCTCAATGGCTCCAGCGAAGCGGACGGATTGCATCTCATCAAGCCCGAGATGCGGATCCGCCAATCCACCGCGCCCTTGCAGAGAACACCGTCCTGACCGCGCCCCGCCCGCTCATTCTCATCCCCGGCAAGATCAATTCGCGCGTGCGGGAACGGGTGGAGGCAGAGTTCGACGGCCTCTCGATCGCTGCCGCAGATGCTGGCTTGTTGTCGCCGCAGGACGCGCGACGGGTCACCGGCATGGCCGCGATGACCGCAATCGGAGCCGGTTTCATCAATGCCTTTCCCAACCTGGAAATCATCGCCAATTTCGGAGTGGGCTACGATGCCGTGGATGTCGGGCATGCAGCTAGCTGCGGCATCATGGTCACCAACACGCCCGACGTGCTCAGCGACGAGGTCGCTGACACCACCATCGGACTCATTCTCAACACGCTGCGGGAATTGCCGCGCGCCGAAGCTTATCTGCGCGAAGGCCGCTGGGCTGCGGAAGGTCCCTATCCTCTGACCAGATTAACGCTGCGCGGTCGCAGGGCCGGACTCTTCGGGCTCGGACGGATCGGCATGGCCGTCGCCCGCCGGCTTGAGGGTTTCGGCATCCCCATCGCCTATCATACCCGCACCCGCCGATCCGACGTCGACTGGGCCTGGCATGAAACACTTGTCTCGCTCGCCCAGGCCGTCGATCTGATGATCGTGATTGTTCCCGGCGGTGTGGCGACGGACAAGGCGGTGTCAACCGATGTCCTGGCCGCGCTCGGGCCTGAGGGTGTGCTGATCAGCGTCGGGCGTGGCTCCACCATCGACGAGACGGCGCTTGTCGAGGCGCTGGAGCGCGGCGGGATCGCCGCCGCCGGCATGGATGTCTTTGCCGATGAGCCGCATGTGGCGAAGGCTCTGCTGGCGCTTCCCAATGTCTGTCTCCTGCCGCACGTCGCCTCGGCATCGGTGGCGACGCGCCATGCCATGGCCGATCTGGTGGTGGACAATCTCGCAGCCTGGTTCAACGGACAGCCCGCCATCACCCCGGTCCCCGAAACTGCGGCCTTCAATCGCCCACGGTGAGTGCTGTTGGCTGACCCTGAGTTGACGGGCGGTTAACCATGTCGCGTGCGGGGTTCTATACAGCGCAAGGCGCTGTAGTGGATTGCTTCCAACTTTTGCATGCCGTTGCCACTTGCTCCTTGGCAAATGTCATACAATCCGCCCGAATTTCCTCCGTTTTGCAAGGACTTACCCGATGCGCAGCAGTGTGAAAGCAAGTCTTCTCACAGCCGCCGTCCTGGTTGGGGCGGGCTCATTCGCATCACACCTCCAGGACCAAGGGGTGGATCAATTCACCGTCTCCTCGATTGCCTTGGTCCAAGGTCGTTCGACCGAAACCCTGATGGCGTCCAACCTCCAGACGGGAGACATCTGCCTCATCGAACGTGGCATCCGGAGGGTTGGTGATGGTGTCATTCCCGGCGGCGATTGCGATCTGGTCCGGCCGGGTCTTGGCGGTGCGCGCGCCTGCGCCGAACGGGACGACGGTCAGATCGATCTGGCGGGCGAAGACGGTGTGCCGGTCATGACCATCGGCCAGGCCGACGGTCTGGCCTTTGAGACGACCGTCCCGGAACTGGCGCTTGTCGTGTTCTCTCGGCTTGACTGACCGGTAAATCTAAGCGTTGGCTTACTCTGCGGCCATCCGGCTTGATCCGGAGTGGTATCTGCGCACAGCCTCGCCGAAGGCTTCGAAAATCCTGCGCGAGATGGCGTCGCTGTCGACCCAATACTCGGGATGCCATTGCACGCCGATTGCGAAGCCGGCCGCGTTGATCACGCTGACCGCCTCGACAGTGCCGTCCTCGGCCACAGCTTCCACCGCGAGCCTTGGCGCAAGCCGCGAAATGGCCTGACGATGCAGCGAATTGACCTTGACTTGCCCTGCTCCGACAATGGCGGCCAGAGAGCTTCCGTCCTGCACATGGATGGAATGGCGAATGGCGAATGCCGCGTCGCGATCGGTGGTGTCGGGCTTGCGATGATCCATCCGGCCCGGCAGATCCTGAATTTCTGCGGCGAGGGTGCCGCCGAGGGCCACGTTGAGTTCCTGGATGCCACGACAGATGGCAAGAAGCGGAATGCCGCGTTCAAGCGCGCGTCGGATGAGCGCGAAGCTTGTGGTGTCGCGCGCCGGGTCGAAAGGTCCATGCGCCTCGGTCTCTGCTTCGCCGTACAGGGTGGGATGGACATTGGTGCGCGATCCGCTGATCAGAACCCCGTCGACACGGTCGAGCACCATATCGACGTCGCCTCCGGTCTCTAGCGCCGGCACGATCACCGGCAGAACACCCGCTCCGATAACCGCGGCCCGGACATATTGATCCGGCGAGGCGTGCCAGGTGTATCCGTCGAAACTGCGGATGTCTGCGGGTATGGCGACCAGTCCGACGCTCATCGGGTCTTGTCCTTGTCTTGAGTTTTGCCCATGGCCCGGCCAATCCGTCCAACTTCAGGCCATCCCAAAGGACTTTAGCGAATTTCACCGCAAAGCGCCATATCCGGTCTGTCAGTAGCGGAAAGTCCTGACCATCTCTCTGTCAGAGGCTCTCAGTCGCCCGAGCGCGATCACGCCGAGGATCCTTTTTAGCAAGACTGAATGTTCTCCGGGTGCTCCCCACAAGGACGATCTGCAATCACCGCCTGCACGGCCGCTGTCGCATTCCCGCGAGCCGAAATCGATCCTTCAGCTTGCAAACTGGCAAAAAAAATTGACCATTGGTCTCCAAATCCCTGCCGTTCGGCTTGTACAGGCCGCGACAACATGTATAGCTAAATCAGTGCTGCAGAGTAGATCGGGCAAAAAACCCGTGCAGTCAGTATCCAACTGGGAGGTAAAGCATGGATCGTCGTTCATTTATCAAGAAGGCTGGTGTTGCCGGTGCGGGTGCCGCAGCCGCAACCACCTTGGCCGCCCCTGCCATCGCGCAGGAAAACCCCAAGATCACCTGGCGCCTGGCGTCGTCGTTCCCGAAGTCGCTCGACACCATCTACGGGGCTGCCGAAACCTTTGCGAGCCGCGTGAAGGAAGCCACCAACGGAAACTTCGATATTCAGGTTTTCGCCGCTGGCGAAATCGTGCCGGGACTTCAGGCGCTTGACGCCGTGGTCGACGGCACGGTGGAGATATGCCACACTGCGTCCTACTATTATTGGGGCAAGGATGCGACCTATCAGCTCGGCACCGCAACGCCTTTCGTAATGAACGCGCGCATGCAGAACGCTTGGTTCATCCAGGGCGGCGGCACCGACATGCTCAACGAGTTCTACAATTCCCAAGGCGTCCATGGCCTGCCATGCGGCAATACCGGCGCGCAGATGGGTGGCTGGTTCCGCAAGGAAATCAATTCGGCCGCCGACCTCAACGGCCTGAAGATGCGCATCGGCGGCTTTGCCGGCAAGATCCTCGCCAAGCTTGGTGTCTCGCCGCAGCAGATTGCCGGCGGCGACATCTATCCGGCGCTGGAAAAGGGCACGATCGACGCCACCGAGTGGGTTGGCCCTTATGACGACCAGAAGCTCGGCTTCAACAAGGTCGCCAAATACTACTACTATCCGGGCTGGTGGGAAGGCGGCGCCGCGCTGCATGCCATCACCAATCTTGGCAAGTGGAACGAGCTGCCGGCGAACTACAAGGCGATTGTCTCTGATGCGAGCTATTTCGCCAATGCGTCGATGCTTGCCCGCTATGACGTGAAGAACCCCGAGGCGCTCAAGCAACTCGTGGCTGACGGTGCCGTCTTGCGCCCGTTCTCCCAGGAAGTTCTCGACGCCTGCCGGGTGGCTACCCTTGAAGTCTTCGCTGAAACAATGGCTGAAAACCCGATGTTCAAGAAGATCTACGAGTCGCAGCTCGCCTATGCCAAGGATGCTTATCTCTGGCAGCAGCTGTCGGAATACACCTTCGACACTTACATGATGATCCAGCAGCGGTCGGGCAAGCTCTGATCTCCGCCTGACGCAAGGGGGCAATAAGACCTCCCTCATATGAGCCCGGGATGCCTTTGCATCCCGGGCTTTTTCATGGCTGGGGGGGGGTGACCAGGCTTTTTTTGGCTGGCCTTTAAGCCGACGTGTGGCTTATCAAAAGCGTTCGAGCGCTCCGTGCCGGCCAAGGGCATTGCCCTCTCCAACATCAACACGCGTCTGGAGCGTCGCTTTGCAGAGGTGACGGGGAGCATGACCGCCGCCGACGCGAGCACTATGCGGCTTCTTGAGGATAAGCCGGCGTGTCTCTCCCGGATGAAGGCGGTTGGGGTCGCGATCACCCTGTTCCATGCTCTTGATGGCTTCAGGGCTTCAGGGCTTCAGAGCTACGCGGCGCTGCAAGGGAAAACGGACCTTTTTGCGCAGCAGCCAACCGCATCGGTGGTCTGGAAGGACCCTTGTCCACTCCGGAAGCGGGAGGGTCGGGGGAGGGGTCAGCTGCGCCTGCTACCAACCCGTCTGCCGCCGCACCGTGAGCGCGACAGTGGCCATCATCATGCCTGCGAGGGCCAGTGAGGCGACGAAGCCAGACGAGCCGAACGCATCAATGCTTGTGCCCACAAACAATGGCCCGATCATTGAGCCCGCCTGGTACAAAATGAGAAAAGCGGCGGATGCGACGGCAAGCTTGGACGGTGGGCAGCGTTCCCCGAGGATGGTGAGGGACAGGCCATAGAGAGCAAGTATCAAGCCGCCCAAGACGAAAGCCACCACGAAGATTGCAATACCCTCAGCCATCTGCAACGCAGCCCCCGTTGCGACCAGGGCAAGGCCGATAAGGCCGAGCAGGCGCTGACGGTCGATCTTGTCTGCAACAAATCCGAATGCCGGTTGAAGCAAAACTCCTCCGATCACGCAGGTCGTGAGCAGACGCAGGGTTCCTGATTCATCCAGCCCGACTTCAAGGCCCCATATGGTCAGCAGCGAGAATATCAGTGCCTCTGTGAACCCAGCCAGGAAGGCACCTGCCGCCACGATCGGAACAGCACGCGCTGCCGAAAGCACATTGTCTTCCCCTTGCGTTTCGAAAGGCGGCGCAAGGCGGCCGACGGCCATGAGGGGCAGCACTGCCAGTGCCAAAGCCCCGTAACCGAGCAGGTAGGGCGCGACTCCATCAATTCCCACCGAGTCGAGAGCCAATGGTCCCATCGAAAACCCCACGAACAGGCAAGTCACGTAACACGCAATCACCCGTCCTCGACTGTCCTCGCGTGCGACCGAGTTGATCCAGACATCGCCGACAAGCCATGGTAAAGCGAGCCCTGCACCGATCACAAATCGGGCCGCTATCCAGACCGATGCATTCGGGACGAGATACATCACTGTCAGTCCAGCCGCTCCGATAAGGCAGCCGAGCACCATTGCACGAACCGACCCGAGGCTTTTCGCGATGCGTGGCAAGACCGGCATGAAGATCAGGATCGCGAGCGGAGCCATTGACGAGGCCAATCCGATCACCCAGCCAGGACTGTTCCAAGCGTCCAGTGTGAGTGACGTCAGTGGAAACGTCAGCCCAAGCGTCAGGCCGATCCCCATCATGTGCACCATCACCGCACCAAGGCTCTGCGCCCGTTCGACAGAGGTCATATTCATCGTCATGCACTCCATTTCCGGGCGAGGACATCGATCGCGTCAGTGGCTTGCTGACGGAGTGAGACGGCCCGCTGCGGTACCGCGTGCATTGTGGGCCAGACTTCGATGAACGTCAGGTCGGTAATTCCAAGGAATCGGAACACGGCTGAGAGATGCGGGGTCAGGTGGTCCATCCCTTCGAACGGTGCACCAGCCGAGTCATCACCCCCGGCCGCCGTAAAACAAGCAATCTTTTTATCGCCAAGCTGCCCATGTGTCCCTGTTTCATCTGCTATAAAGGTGGAGCCGCCGCGTGAGATATGGTCGAGGAAAGCCTTCAGTGTCGAGGGAATTCCAAAATTGTAAATCGGCGCACCCATCACTAATGCATGTCGCGCACAGATGGATTCACTCGTGCGACAACGCACATGCATTCATTCAATGTTTTACAGCGGCCTTCACGCATCCGATTGGATGCGCGGCGCGGTGGCGCGTCAGCCGCCAAAAGTCGGGCACAGTGGTCGTCCGATGCGGCTATAGCGGCGACTATTTCCGGCGGCTGGGCGCTGGTGGCGAAGGGATAGGTATAGACGCCCACCGAGGACCGCGACAGCATGTTGCCGCCGTTGTTGTAGGTGAAGGTCTCGTCAAGCGTAGTGTCGCCCAGATTGTTGGCCACCAGCAGCTGGTCGAGATCATCATAGGCGTAGGCCCAGC